>NC_008786.1:3522500-4203916 GCF_000015565.1 Verminephrobacter eiseniae EF01-2 | reverse complement strand
GGGCCTGCCGGTGAACTTCCTCGGCTTTGCGCTGCTGACCGTCATCACCACCTCGGCAACGCTGCCGGTGTTCAAGGAGTTGATCACCGATCCGGTGGCCATCGTCGCCCGCATCGACAGCGTGACTGCCGTGGTGCTGGGCGCGCTGACTTTCATGGTCGCCACCATCGGCATCAACATCGTCGCCAACTTCGTGTCGCCGGCGTTCGACTTCTCCAACGTGGCGCCGCAGCACATCAGTTGGCGCACGGGCGGCATGATTGCCGCCGTGGCGTCGATCTTCATCACACCCTGGAACCTCTATGGCAACCCCGAGGTGATCCACTACACGATAGACATACTGGGCGCCTGCATCGGCCCGCTGTTCGGCATCCTGATCGCCGACTACTACCTGGTGCGCCGCCAGCGGGTGGATGTGGATGACCTGTACACGCTCAGCCCCGGCGGCCGCTATTGGTACCGCAACGGCATCAACCCGGTCGCCGTCTGGACGCTGATTCCGGCTGCGCTGATTCCGATGGCGTGCGTGGTGTTCAGCAGTCTGCACGGTTTGGCCAACTACAGTTGGTTTATCGGCATGGGCATCGCGCTGCTGCTGTACACCGCGCTGAGCCGCCGCCGGCCCGTTTCCATCTGAACGCCTGCGCACCGATGGACATACGCATCGTCGACCCCGACCCCCGGCATGACGGCGCCGATCGGCCACGGGGCGCAGCCGCGCCGGGCACGCGCGGCATGGCGCGCAGCCCGAAGGGGAGGTCCGGTTTCAGCGCCAGCCGCTACGCCATGACGCCTCAATGCCTTGAACGGACGGCCCGTAGCGTGCCGACGCGGTCATCGGCAGTTGTCCGCAGCCATTGCGTCAGGCGCTGCGCGGCCAGGCGCAGGGATGCGCGCGCGGCGCGCCATCCTGCGCCCATCACGCGCCATCGGGTCGCGTTTCATTGCGGCGTTTCGCCTTCGATGGTGATGCGGTTGAGCACCCGCTCGGCTTCGCCATAGTCGTGAACGGCGTAGTGCATGGTGCAGCGGTTGTCCCACATCACGACATCGCCTGGCTGCCACATGTGGCGGTAGATGTTGTCCGGGCTCGTCGAATGCTGATACAGGAAGTCGAGCAGCGGGCGGCTTTCCTCGGCCGTCATGCCATCGATGAGTTGCGCCGTTTCGCGGTGGCCGACATACAGCGCCTTGCGGCCGGTCTCCGGATGGGTGCGCACCAGCGGATGCACGGCCGACGGCAGGCTGGCCGCATCGGCGCCCATCATGCGGCCCAGGCGCAAGCCGACGAATTTCACGCGCAGGCCCTCCAGTGCGCCTTTCATCGTCGGCGACAGCCGGTCGTAAGACAGGCACTGGTTGCACCACATGGTGTCGCCCCCGTGGGGCACCGTCACGGCCGAAAGGATCGAAATCTTGGGCGGGACCGGTATGTACGGCGAGTCGTAGTGCCAGGCCTCGGTCGATGCGGTCGCCTTGGGGATTTTGGTCACTTGCACGATCTCGGGGTGCGATTCGATGTGCTTGATCAGCGGGTTGGTGTTCAACGGCGTGCCCCAGCAGCGGGCGAATTCGACCTGGGCTGCAGGCTGCAACTGCTGGCCACGGTAAACCAGCACGCAATGCGTGAGGAAGGCGTCGTGCAGCGCGGCGAATGTCGCATCGTCGACAGGTTTGTTCAGATCGATGCCTTCGACGCTGGCGCCGATGGAACCGGTCAGCGGTGTCACTTTGGGCTTTGTCATCTCGTCTCCTCACGGTTCAATCGATGGTCAGGACGATCTTGCCGAAATGCCGACTCTCCATCATGTAGGCATGGGCTGCATGGATGTCGTCCAGCGCAAAACTGCGGTCGATGGCCCAGCGGATGCGGCCGTCCTTCAGGAACGGGAGCATGTCGCGCGCGCAGGCCTGCACACACTGGATTCGCTGCTGTTCGGAGCGGGTGCGGAAGGTGACGCCGATCAGCTTCAGGCGCTTGAGCCAGAGCTGTTCGAGGTCGAGCTGCGCGTTGCGCCCTCCCAGCCTGGCAATGTTCACGTAACGCCCCCCTACCGCCATGCTCTGCACGTTGGCTTCGAACACCGGCGCGCCGACCTGGTCGATCACGACATCGACGCCGCGCTTTCCGGTTGCGGACATCACCTGCTCGACCTGCGACTGGCTCGACGAATCGATGCCCACATCGACGCCGAACTGCGCCAGGCGCGCCAGTTTTTCTGCCGAGCGGGACATCGCCATCACGGGACGGGCCGGCCAAAGCGCAGCGATCTGCAGCGCCGCCCAGGCCACGCCGCCTGATGCGCCATTGACGAGGATCGACTCGCCCGGCTGCAACTGTCCGTTGGTGATCACCGCATCGTGCGCGGTGATGAATGCATTCGGAAACGACGCCGCCTCGATCCAGGAGACGGTGGACGGCACCGGCATGATGGCCAGCGGATCTGCAAGGACGAATTGCGCCTGGCACGCGCGCCCATGTCCCATGACGCGGTCGCCCTCGCGCCATGCAGTGACTTCGCTGCCGACTTCGGCGACTTCGCCGGCAAATTCCACGCCGACCGTCATCGGGTCGCCGGCGCGCCTGTCTCTGGCCTGCGTGATCTCGCCGCGGTTGAGCCCGGATGCGCGTGCGCGCACGAGCACCTGGCCAGGCCCGACCGTGGGCCGGGCGATCTCCTGCACTTCGATGCGCCCGCCATCGGGATGCGCAATGACTCTGACTGCTTTCATGTATTTCTCCAAGGGTTGCAGGTTGCCGGCGTCACGCGGCGCGAGCGCGGGCACGTATCGATTCGAGCAGCGAGAGGGCGCGCTGCGCGGCCTCGCTTGCGCCCGCGTGCGCGCCCCGCACATAGGCCGGGCGCAGGTCTTCGATGGCGCCGAGGGCCGCGACCGCCTGCGCGTCGGCCACACTCAGCCGGCGCAACTCGTTCACGACGAGAAGGTAGGTGTGCACCACATCTTGCGCGGGCTGCGTGGCGCCCAGCCGGTGCAGATGGGCATTGAGCCAGTGTGAGCCGGCGAGCATCGCCGCCTCGATGAGGATTTCATGCTCGTCCAGGCCGCACTTGCGCATGGAGCGCTCGATGCGCCGTGCTGCTGCTTCATGGTCCTCGGGCTTCATGGCTTACTCCAAAGGGCAGAGGTCCAAAGGGCAGAGGCGGTTCAGGACGGCCATGCATTGCCCGTGCGCCTGCGCGCAGGCGTCGATGATTTCCGGTGTCGGCTTGCAGCCCTCGCGCACGCACGGATCGCGGTGCTCTTCGATGCGCTCCATCGCGTGCATCATCTGTGCGACATCCTCGGGAACCGGGGCCTCGATCACCGGGCGCCCGACATGCAGCACATCGCCGAGCGCGCCGAACTTCGGCACCAGGCGGCCGTCGGGCTGCGGCACCAAGTAGACACCCGGTTGCATCGCGTAGGCCTCCACGGGATCGGTCACGCCGCAGCGATGAAGCGCCGCATTGACGGCATGCGTGCCCGACATCATGGTGGCCCAGAACCAGAGCTCGAAATCATCCAGCGGGTCGAGCCGCGCCCGCAGCCGGTTCAGCTTGACGACCTTGTTCAGATGACCCGGGATCTGCATGACTTCACTTTCAGACGATGGCGGCAACTGTAGTCGGCCGATTCGACCGAGTCAACAAGTCCTATATAGGACAAACACCTATGTACCGATACGAAGTTCCTCTGTTTACTTGCCATAGAGTGAAGGCGCTGTGCCCATGCTTACCTCATCCTATATAGGAGTATTCAACATCATGCCAAGAGGCATCATCCTGCACACGGCCGATAACGTCGCCACCTTGATCGACCCCGCCAGGGACGGCCAGACCTGCACACTGCAAGGCGAGGTTGCTGGCCAGGTCATCGCGCGGCAAGACATCGCGTTCGGCCACAAGATCTGCATCGCGCCGATCCCCTTGGGCGCCAACGTGCTCAAGTACGGGCAGGTCATTGGCCGTGCCACGCGGGCCATCGCTGCGGGAGAGCACGCCCATGTGCACAACGTCGATTCGGCGCGTGCCCGCGGCGACCGGCAGGAACGCCAGGAAGTTCGGCCATGAGCAAGACATTTCTCGGCTTTCGGCGCGGACACGGTCCCGCCGGCGTGCGCAACGGGATCGCCGTCATCTCTGTGATGGACAACTGCAATCCGGCGACGCGCGCGATTGCGCAAGCCGTGGACGCAACCCTTGCCGTCACCACGTCGTTCGTGCGCGGCCAGTTCGGCGCCGATCTCGAGTTCGCTCTCGATTCGCTGGCGGGACTGGGGCGCAATCCGAACATCGCAGGCGTTCTGCTGGTGGGTCTCGAAGAATCGTCCACGGAAGAAGTGGCGCGCCGCATCCGTCCGGCGGGCAAGCCGGTGGAGGTCGTGCACCTGCAGCCCAATGGCACGATCGAGTGCGTGGCGCAGGGAACGCGCCTTGCGGCGCGCATGGTGCGGCAGGCTTCGCAAATGAGGCGCCAGCCCTGTCCGATGTCGGACCTGGTCATGGGCGTCGAGTGCGGAGGGTCGGACACCACGTCCGGCCTGAGCTGCAACCCGACGATCGGGCGTGCCGCCGACCGGCTGATCGATGCCGGCGGGACGGTCATCATCTCGGAAACCTCCGAGTTCATCGGCGCCGAGCATCTGTTCGCAGCCCGCGCGGTGGACGCCACGGTCAGGCAGGCGTTCCTGAATGCCGTGCAGGGCATGGAAGCCATGGCGGTGGCGCGCGGCGTCGATATGCGCGACTCGCAGCCCGCGCCCGACAACAAGCGCGGCGGGCTTAGCACCGTCGAGGAGAAGGCGCTGGGCGCATTGGCCAAGGCGGGCAAAAGCCCGCTCGTGGGCGTGCTGAGCTATGGCCAGGCGCCGGCGCGCAAGGGGCTGCACTTCATGGATGCGCCCTCGGGCGCGGTCGAGAACCTGACGGGCCTTGCCGCCGGCGGCTGCCAACTGATCTGCTTTGGCACCGGCGTCGGCAACCCGATCGGCAACATGGTGGCGCCAACGATCAAGATCTGCGGCAACGTCAACACCGTGCATTCGATGCGCGACAACATCGATTTCGATGTCAGTGCGATCTTCGAGTCCTCGGCCAAAATTGCGGACCTGGGCGACCAGCTCTACGACTACGTGGCCGAGGTCGGCTCAGGCACCCGCATCAGCAGCGAGATCCTGAACATCCGCGAAACGGCCGTCAGCCGGTTCGAACGCAGCCTCTGAGTGTGCCGGCATGACCAAGCTCGAGCGCATCTCCAACGCCATCATCGAAGCCATCGAATCGGGCGCATTGCGCGAGGGCCATCGCCTGCCGTCCGAGGAAGAGCTCGCCGTGCAGCACCGGGTGAGCGTGGGCACCATGCAAAAGGCGCTGGCGCGGCTGGCCCACGTCGGGCTCATCCGCCGCGAGCATGGGCGCGGGACTTTCATCTCCGGGCACAAGGTGGCCCCGGCCGACGTGCGGCACCTGCGCTTTCTCGACGAGCAAGGCCATCCGCTCACGTCCTACGTCCACGCCCATGGCGTCAAGCGCATGAAGCGCAAGGGGCCCTGGTCAGATTTTCTGGAAGGCCAGGCGTTCGTGCGCGTCGATCGCACGATCAACATCGGCGGAAAGTTCGACCTCAGCAGCGAATTTTGGCTGCGCGAGGAAGATTTCGACAAACTCGGCGGCGTGGAGCGCCAGGAACTGGAAAGCAATCTGCGCGAACTCCTGCTGCATCGGCTGGCCCTGCCCACGCTGCGGGTGGATCAATGGATCCGCTTTGCGCCGCCCACGGCGGTTGCGGTCCGCGCGCTCGGTCTGGACCCGGAAAAGCCGGGCTTTCTGATGGAACTGCGCGGCTACACGCTCAGGGACAAGCCGCTGTACTACCAGCGCGTCTGCGCAGGCCCCTTTTCCGAGCGGCTGGTGATCGTGCGCCAGGGTCCTCAGGTCGATGGCCCGCCATGACGAACCATTCCATCGCGACCTTGACGGACTGGAGCGCCCAAATCCTGGCGTCGTGCCAGGTCCCGGCCGAGGATGCGCTGCAGGCGGCGCAACTGCTGGTGCGCAGCGAACTGCGCGGCTACGCGACCCACGGCATGGCGCGCCTGCCATCGTATGTCGAGCGCCTGCTGGCCCAGGATTTCAACCCGAGCGCGCGCTTGCGCCAGCGCGAGTTTCCCGGCGGGGTCGTGCTCGATGCCGACGGCGCGATGGGCCAGATCGCCGGCGCCCGCGCCGTGCGGCTCGCGTTGCAGGGGCTCGAGCGCAGCGCCAGCGTGCTGGTGGCCATCCAGTCCTGCGGCCACATGGGCGCGCTCGGTGTCTACGCGCTGCTTGCCGCCGAAGCCGGCGCGATGTGCCTGGTCGGACAACGCACGCCGCCGCTGCTCGCGATGGAGGGCTTCACCGGCGCAGCGATCGGGCATAACCCGATCGCGTTCGGCTGTCCTGCGCCGGGCGGGTCGCCTATCGTCTTCGACATCGCCTGCAGCGTGGCGGCGCGCGGGCATGTGCTGGTGGCCGAGCGCGAGGGGCGCGACATTCCCGCTGGCTGGGCTCTCGATTCCCAAGGGTGCCCGACCACCGATCCCCAGGCGGCGCTGGCCGGCGCGCTGCTGCCGATGGGGGGGCACAAGGGCATCGGCATCGCGATGGTGGTCGAGTGCCTGGCCGGCGCACTGGCGGCCAGCGCCGCGTCGTTTGCGCCGCAGTGGCAGCAGGTGCCGACTTCAGGCGCCGTGGGCCGGCAAAGCGCATTCATCTGGATGCTCAGGCCGCAGGCGTTCGCGCCACAGCCCCTGCGGGACGACTACATGCGCCAGTGGATCGACCACTACCGCGCTTGCGGCGGCGCACACGCGCGCCTGCCGGGGCAGCGCGCTGCCGAACAGGAGCAGCGGGCGCAACGGATGGGCATCGAACTGCCCGAGCGCCTGGTGCATCAATTGCGCGCGCTCGGAACGAGTCGGCAACTGGCTTTTCCCGCCTGAGCGTCCCATCCATACGAGACATGGCCAGCGAGACATCCCCATGAACGCACCGGTTTCCCCACTGCATCGCCAAGCTATCGAGACAGCGACCCTCGACGACCGCTACACCCTTGCCACCGGGCGCGCGTTCATGAGCGGCGTGCAGGCCCTCGTGCGGCTGCCCATGCTGCAACGGATGCGCGATGCGAACGCCGGCCACCACACCGCCGCGTTCATTTCCGGCTATCGCGGATCGCCGCTGGGCGGCTATGACCTGGCGCTGTGGCAGGCGAGCGAGCATCTGGCCAACCACCATGTGGTCTTCAAGCCCGGCGTCAATGAGGAACTCGGCGTCACCGCCGTGTGGGGGTCGCAACAACTGGAGTTCGATGCGGCCAGCAAGAAGTACGACGGCGTGTTCGGCATCTGGTACGGCAAGGGACCGGGCGTGGATCGCAGCGGCGATGCGCTCAAGCACGCCAACCTGGCCGGCACCGCGCCGCTGGGCGGCGTGATCGCCGTGGCTGGCGACGACCATGTGTCCAAGAGCAGCACGCTGGCGCACCAAAGCGACCATACGTTCATGGCATGCGGACTGCCGGTGTTCTTTCCCGCCAACGTGCAGGACATTCTCGACCTTGGCGTGCATGCCTTCGCCATGAGCCGCTTCAGCGGACTGTGGGCCGGCATGAAGACGGTGCAGGAAGTGGTGGAGTCGGGCGCATCGGTGCTGACCGGCGCAGACCGTGTCCGCATCGTCCTGCCGGAAGACTGCGCCATGCCCGAGGGCGGCATCCATATCCGGTGGCCCGACGACCCGCTGGGGGCGGAGGCGCGCATGATGGAGTTCAAGTGGCCGGCTGCGCTGGCCTATGTGCGGGCGAACCGCCTGAACCACGACGTGGTGGCGAGCCAGAACGACCGGCTGGGAATCATTGCCAGCGGCAAGGCCTATGGCGACACGCGCCAGGCGCTGCTCGACCTCGGTCTGGATGACACGGTCTGCCGTGCGCTCGGCATCCGGGTGCACAAAGTCAGCGTGGTGTGGCCATTGGAGCCGGCCAGCGTGCGCGGGTTTGCCCACGGCCTGCGCGAAATCCTGGTGGTCGAAGAAAAGCGGCCCATCATCGAGCAGCAACTCAAGGATGAGCTGTACCACTGCCCGCCGCAGAATCGCCCCGCCGTGTTCGGCAAATACGGCCACACGGAAGGCGTCGGCGGCGAATGGAGCCACGGCAGGCCCGCCGACAGTTGGCTGCTGCGCGCCAAGGCCGACCTGTCGCCGGCGCTGGTGGCGCAGGCCATCGCCCAGCGCCTGAAACTTCTTGGCGTGCCGCCCGATGTGGCCGCCCGCATGGACATGCGCCTGATGGCAATCGAGGCCAGGCAGCAGCAGTCCGCCGCGCAGGGCGACAGCCGCAGCACCGACCGCCTGCCATGGTTTTGCCCCGGTTGCCCGCACAACACCAGCACGCGCGTGCCGGAAGGCTCCATCGCCATGGCCGGCATCGGCTGCCACGGCATGGTGACGTGGATGGACCGCTCGACCACCTCGTGGACGCAGATGGGCGGCGAGGGCGTGCCCTGGATCGGCCAGGCGCCCTTCAGCAAGCGCAAGCACATGTTCGCCAATCTGGGCGACGGCACATACCACCACTCGGGCCTGCTCGCAGTGCGCCAGTCGATCAACGCCGGCGTCAACCTGACCTACAAGATCCTTTTCAACAGCGCCGTCGCCATGACCGGCGGCCAACCGGTGGATGGCGGCCAGCTCGGCGTGCCGGCCATGTCGCGCGAACTGGCGGCCGAGGGCGCGCGCCAGATCGTCGTGGTGACCGACGAGCCGGCCAAGTACCGGGGCGTCACCGATCTGGCGCCGGGCGTGACCATCCGGCACCGCGACGAGCTCGACACCGTGCAACGCGAACTGCGCGAGGTGGACGGCGTCACCGTGATCATCTACGACCAGGCATGCGCGACCAAGAAACGCCGTGAGCGCAAGCGCGGCACCATGGCCGAGCCGGTCAGGCGCGTGCTGATCAACGAACTGGTGTGCGAAGGCTGCGGCGACTGCTCCGTGCAGAGCAACTGCCTGGCTGTGCTGCCGGTGGAGACCGATTTCGGCCGCAAGCGCAAGGTCAACCAGAACACCTGCAACAAGGACTTCTCCTGCGTCAAAGGGTTTTGCCCGAGCTTCGTGACGGTGGAGGGCGGCCAGTTGAAGAAGCCGGCCGCCGCCGGCAACGGAAGGGCCTTGGTCCCGGACGCCATTCCCATTCCCATGCCCGACCTGCCGGACGCCGCCACGCCGCGACGCATCGTCGTGGCTGGCATCGGCGGCACCGGCATCGTGACCATCGGCGGCGTGCTCGGCATGGCCGCGCACCTGGAAGGCAAGGGCGTGATCACGCAAGATGCCACCGGCATGGCGCAGATGGGCGGCGCTACCTGGAGCCATATCCAGATCGCCGCCAGTCCGGATGCGCTGCATGCCAGCCGCGTCGATGTCGCCATGGCGGACCTGGTGATCGCCTGCGATACGGTGGTTGCCGCCAGCAAAACCACGCTGGCCACGATGTCGCCCGGACGCACCTGGGTCGTGCTCAATAGCCATCCCACGCCAACCGCGGCCTTTGTCAAGAACCCGGACTGGGACGCGCAGGCCGATCAGGCCGTCGCAAGGATCGCCCAGGCTGTCGGCCACGGCCAAGTGGCCAGCTTCGATGCCGAACAGGTGGCCACGCAACTGCTGGGGCAGTCGATCTATGCCAACCTGCTGCTGCTCGGCTTCGCTTGGCAAAAGGGCAAGGTACCGCTGTCCCTGGCATCGCTGATGCGCGCCATCGAACTCAATGGCGTGCAGGTGGAGAGCAACCAGGCCGCCTTCGAGTGGGGGCGCCAGTGCGCGCACGACATGTCCAGGGTGCCCTTGCCAGCGGCCAACGCCCACGTCATCGAATTCACGCGCCAGCCGTCGGTGGGCGAGCTCATCGGCAAGCACGCGCAATTTCTTGCCGGATACCAGAGTCGCGCCTACGCCGACCGGTATGAGACCTTCATCGCCAGCGTGCGCAGCAGCGAGTCGGTCGTCGGGAACACGCGCCTGACCGAGGCGGTCGCCCGTTCGCTGTTCAAACTGATGGCCTACAAGGATGAGTACGAGGTGGCGCGCCTGCATACCGGCGCGGCATTCCGCAAGCAGATCGAATCCATGTTCGAAGGCAAGGTGCGCCTGGTGCACCACTTGGCACCGCCGATGTTCGCCCGGAAGAAGCGCGACGGCGAACCGCTCAAGGGCGAGTACGGCCCGTGGATGCGCAGTGCGTTGCGCGTCCTGGCACGGCTCAAGGGCCTGCGCGGCACGGCCTTCGACCCCTTCGGCTACGCGCAAGAGCGCAGGCGCGACAGGGCGCTCATCGTTGAATATCGACGCAGCATCGAGGAACTGTTGCCAACGCTGTCGGCGCAGAACCTGGACCTGGCCCTGGAAGTTGCCAGGATACCGGAGGAGATTCGTGGCTACGGCCATGTCAAGGCGCGCAACGCCGCCGCTGCGAACACCAAGCGCGAGCGCCTGATGGCCCAGTGGCGCGACCAGGGGGCGCAGCCTCAGCGCAGGAAGTCGAACGCGGCGGCCTGAACGGGGCAGCCATGCAGCACGCCATGCCTGGCCGCAACGACGGCCCGGCGAGCGCCCCATCCCTCCAACACCGACCCGCGCAGACCCACACCGACCCACCGACCCACCGACCCACCGACCCATAGTGCGGCGAACCAGACCGCACCAGCAACCATCTTGAATGACAAAGTCAAACCGCTTCAGCAAGCTCGTTGCGCCAAGGCGACTTGGTGCGAGCGATGGCGTTCAAGATGACCAACAACTTGTGCATGCAGGCGACCAGAGCGACCTTTTTGGGCTTGCCGGCGGCCAGCAGCCTTGCATAGAAGGCTTTGAGCACGGGATTGAAGCGCGTGCCTACCAAGGCGGCCACGAACAGCACGCGGCGCACGTCGGCGCGACCACCGAAGATGTGGCGCTGCCCACGCAGCGTGCCCGAGTCCCGATTGATGGGGGCCAAGCCCACCAGCGAGGTGATCTGCTTGCGATTGAGCTGGCCCAACTCGGGCAGTTGCGCCAGCAGCGTGCTGGCCGTGGTGGGACCCACGCCCTTGACCGAGGTCAGCAAGGCCGCCAGATCGGCGTGGTGTGCCAGGACATGCTCCTTGAGCTGCCCGTCCAGGTCGTTGAGTTGCTCGGCAATGGTAGCCATGATCCGCAGGATGCTGGGCTTGGCCTTGGGATGTGCCAGGGCCAGTCGCTGGCGTTCGGCCACCAGCATGGCCACGAGTTGGCGGCGGCGCACCACCAGGGCGGTCAACTCGCGCTGCTGCTCGTCGGCCAGCATGCGCGGCTCGTGACCCTGGGCGTCCAGCAAGGCTGCAAAGCCGCGCAGCGCCTGCGCATCGATGCGATCGGTCTTGGCCAGTTTGCCCATGCAGCGGGCAAAGTCGCGTGCTTGGCGCGGATTGATCACCGACACACGCAAGCCTGCCGCGGACAAGGCAAGCGCCAGGTCCTGCTCGTAGCCGCCAGTGGCCTCCAGCAGCACCAGGCGCGGCGACAGCGGCGCCAGCAGTTGGCACAACTGGGCATGCCCGGCCTCATCGTTGCCAAGACTGAAGGTCTGTGCTTGACCAGTGGTGGCCACCTCGAAGGTGCGCTTGGCCACGTCGATACCTACATAAACGGGTTCACTCATACAAGTCCTGTGGCTCCCAGCCTTATGAATACGAAATGTGTTCGGTCAACCATTCGGGATGCGGCAGAACAAACAGACCACCACCGTGCGCCCTGGGCTGAAATTCGAGCTCGGGCTCGCAGGAGACACAGGCTGCACGGTGGTGAGTCAACCAGTTCAGCAATCAAGGCTGGCAACCACGCCTTGACCACTGAAGTTTGAATGATCTGAAAGATATAAGGAGACAACGATGTTCATCGCCCGCGCCCCATGCCTGACCATGCTGTGCCTGGCTCTTTGCGCGATTCAGGTACCGGCCCAGGAGGCGGTCCCTTATCCCAGCCGGCCACTGAAACTGGTGGTCCCCCTCACACCCGGGACGACGACCGATCTGGTCGCCCGGGAATTTGCCGACCGCATGTCCAGGAAACTCGGGCAACCGGTGGTGGTGGACAACAGGCCCGGTGCGGGCGGGATCATCGCCGCGCAGGCAGTGGCCAAGTCGGCGCCCGACGGCTACACCATCCTGATGGTCAACTCTCAGCACGCGATCAATCCCGCCGTGTATGCCTCGATGCCCTACGACACCTTGCGCGACTTCACCGGCATCGCCCTCATCGGGGACGCGCCGGCAGTCATCACCGTGCCGACCGCGCTGGGCGTGCGCAACCTCGCCGAGTTCGTCGCCCTGGCCAGGCAGCACCCGGGCGCGATCAACTACGGCTCGTCGGGAATCGGCAGTCAGACCCATCTGGCCGGCGCCTATTTCGCAGCCCAGGCCGGGGTGGTGATGACGCATGTCCCGTATCGGTCTTCGGAAGTGATAACCGACCTGGTCACCAATCGGATCCAGTCGGTCTTCACGCCCTCCGCATTCGTGCTCGGGCAGATTCGCGAAGGCAAGCTCCAGGCCCTGGCCGTCACCGGGCACGAGCGACTGAGCCTGCTCCGTGACGTTCCCACCACGAGCGAAGCCGGCCTGCCGGCGTACCAGTTCGCGATGTGGTTCGGCTTCGTGGCGCCCGGCAAGGTGCCGGCACCGATCGTGGGCCAGTTGGCGCGAACGATGCAGGCGGTGCTCGACGAACCGACCCTCAGGCAAAAGTTCGCCGAGCAGGGCCTCACCCCGAGGCTTCTCATGCTTGCGGAATTCGACGCATACATCAAGTCCGAGATGGAGCGCCTGGGCCCGATCGTGAAGGCCTCCGGCGTCCATGACAGGCCCAGGGAGAAGCGTTGACATGCCGGCGCCGAGGGACAGGGGCAATTGAGGGCGCGCGCGCACAAGCTCGCCGGCAAGGGCATCACCGTGCAGCACACCATTGACCCGGTGGCGGACATGATGGTCTTGGGCGACGCCAGGAAGGTCGCCGAAAAATGGCCGAGGCGATCGCGTGGGCAACACCAACGCACCAATGCACCGACGCACCAACGCGCCGACGCGCCGACGAACGATCGAGAGACAAAGGAGCCGTCATGAGAAACCCGATACGCCGTGCGCGCCTGGCATGGGCCGCCCTGTGCTGGGCCGTTGCCAGCGCGGGCGCCTGCGCACAAGCCGTGTACCCACAGCACGCGGTCAAACTGATCGTTCCGTGGCCTGCCGGCGGCAGCGTGGACATCGCTGCGCGTGTCATTGCCGAGCAGTTGTCGGTCAATCTGGGGCAGCCTGTCATCGTGGACAACCGACCCGGCGCCGCCGGAAACATCGGCGCGACGATGGCGGCCCAATCCGCCCCCGACGGATACACGCTCCTGATGGCGACGACGCCGATGATCATCAACCGCAGTCTCTACCGCAATCTGCCGTTCGATCTGGCGCGAGACTTCACGCCGGTCAGTCAACTCGTCACGCTGAGCTACGTCCTGGTGGCCCACCCTTCAGTGGCCCATTCGGTGCCGGAACTGATCGCAAAGGCCAAGGCGAGTCCCGGACAACTCAGCTATGCATCCTCGGGGCCCGGAACGCAACTCCACCTGATCGGCGAAGGTTTCAAGCGACAGGCCGGCATCGACATCGTTCATGTGCCTTACAAGGGGGCGCCGCCGGCGCTGGCAGACATGCTCGGCGGCCATGTTCATTTGATGTTCCCGGGCTTTCCCGTGGTCGAGCCGCTGCTCAAGTCTGGTCAGCTCAAGGCGCTCGCGGTGGTGAGCAAACGCCGGCTGGCGCTGCTGCCCAACGTTCCGACATTGGCCCAGGCAGGTGTGCCGAACCTTGATTTCACCGAGTGGTACGGCGTGGTGGCGCCTGCGGGCACGCCCGACAAGATCGTGGCGCAGCTCAACGGCGAGATCGTGAAAATCCTCAAAATGCCGGACGTGCGGCAACGCCTCGCGGGCCGTGGTTTCGATCCGGTCGGCGGCACATCGCAGGAATTTGCCGAACTGATTGTGGAAGAGCAAAAGAAATGGGCTGCCACCGTCGCGCAATCAGGCGTCCGTGTCGATGAATGAGTGTGCGGAAAATGACCGGCCGACGCGGACGTTCCATGGGTGATCGCCGGCACGGCTGCGGCAGACGGCATCACCGGAACCACTGGCGACGACGTGATCGATGGCCAGGCAGGAGCCGACGTCATCGATGGGGGGCATGGCAACGACACCTCGAGCGGTGGTGCACCAGCACGCGCGATGGAGCGACCATCTTGTTTGACCATGATGCCGATGGCGTCAAAAATACCGCTCATCGCACATGGCAATCAATGATCTCGATCTGGCATCGACCGACGATACAAAGGAAACATGTGCCATGCCATGCGCGGGAAGGTTGGGCAATATCATCGCGAAGTCAAACAGACGCCCGGAATGGAGAAATGCCAATGCAGATCGATCAGAGCGCAGCGCAATCATATTGATTGGAATAGGTACTGGCTTGGTTGTGTAAATTGTGTTTTGTAAGGAGAGAACCGTGAATCAATTAAAATGCACTGTCTTTTCATTGATTTTTACCATTTGTGGTTACGTACATGCGCTCGATTCTGATTCTGTAAGTCACCCCGTCGAACAGGCTTCTGCCGGCGATCGAATCGCGTGTCCTTCGCAGGATTTTGATAAATTCATACAAGTATTTTCCGAAAGCAAGGACGTTCAAATGAAATTCATAAAATATCCGCTCAAGCAGCTACAATTGAATCTAGCTGCAGAACCTGAGCCAAAGCCTATTGTGCGAGAACTTTGGCGTGATCAAGTTCTATTCCCAGTTATGCCTAACGAGATCGAGAGAAAGCAAAAATCGCTCGTTTTGCGCATCGACGATCGTAAGTCAAATCATGTCGAATTAATTCTAGAGAAGAACGATACTGATTATAAGATTAATTATTTCTTTAACCGAAATTCGTGCTGGTACTTGGAACGAATTGAAAATTGGTCGCTTTAAAATGGCACAGCACCACACGTTACTGGCAACTATGGTGAGAACCGAGGTAGTTCGAGTCCTCACGGCGGAGTTGATTTTAATTACCAAGGTGGACAATCAGGAATTAACCTGACAAACCCGACAGTTTACTCTCCTATTGGTGGAACAGTAACTTTCGTGGGCGGCCGATACGGCACCATCAGGATTCGTGATGCAGGTGGGAATAGTCACGAGATTCTCCATACTTATTCACAATATGTCACAGTCGGGGATGCGGTGAAGGCAGGTGATGCCATTGGCACGATGGGCGGCAGGGGTCCAAAAGGTGCCAGTGAGTTCAGACAGCATGTGCATTACCAAATGAAAGATCCACAAGGTCGACAAATCAATCCCCAAGATTGGTGGGATAACCACCACCAGCCTGGCGGTGGCGGCGATGCTGCCGATGGTGCGAGCGGCTCCGGCGGTGCTGCCGATGGCGCGGGTGGCTCCGGCGGCGGCGGCGGTGCTGCTGGTGGTACAGGCAGGACTGGTGGCAACGCAGGCGCAGATGGAACCACGCCCCCGCGCCGCGACCCGCTGGTTCTCGACCTCGATGGCGACGGCATCGAAACCACAAGCGTCCGCGACGGTACCGTCATTGTGTTCGACCACGATGCCGATGGCGTCAAAACCGGCACCGGCTGGGTCAGACCTGATGACGGCTGGCTGGTATTGGACCGCAATGGCAACGGCACCATCGATTCGGGCCGTGAACTCTTTGGCGTGGACACGCTCCGCTCAAGAGCAACGGTCAATGGGCCACCGACGGCTTTGACGCACTCAGAGACCTGGACGCCAACCAGGACGGCAAGATCGATTCCGCAGACAGCGTCTTTACCAATCTGCGCATCTGGCGCGACCTGAACCAGGACGGTATCAGCCAAACCAACGAGTTGACCACGCTCAGCGCCAACGATGTCGTTGCGATTGGCGTCAACACGAGCGTAATGCGCACCGACTTGGGCAACGGCAATGCACAGACAGCGGCAGGCACCTTCACCCGATTCGACGGCACAACGGGCCAGACCAACGGTGCAGCAGCCAATCTGGACTTGATGGTCAATACCTTCTATCGGCAGTTTACTGATCATATTCCGTTCACCGACCAAGCCAAGGGGTTACCGACGCTGCGCGGCTCCGGCCAGGTGCGCGATTTGAACGAAGCCATCAGCCTCTCGACCGATCTCGGCGATTGGGTACAGACCTACACCCAACAAACCACCCGCCAAGGGCAGATCGACAAGCTCGACGGCTTTATCGAAAAATGGGCCGACACAT
Source organism: Verminephrobacter eiseniae EF01-2 (assembly GCF_000015565.1). Lineage (NCBI taxonomy): Bacteria > Pseudomonadati > Pseudomonadota > Betaproteobacteria > Burkholderiales > Comamonadaceae > Verminephrobacter > Verminephrobacter eiseniae. The sequence continues at coordinate 4,187,538 of NC_008786.1, read as the reverse complement.
CCGATCTGCAATCGCTGAAGGCGCAGGCCGATGCCCTCGCCGGCAGTGGCGTCAGATTGACTTAGCACTTGACGGGGCTGACCGCAGGCACGCAGGCCTACGACGAATTCGTCCGCAAACTGGGCGTGATCGAGCGCTTTATGGGCTTCACCTACGGCGGTGCCAACGGACAAGCCCGGCTCACGCCATTGGATGCCAGTTCCGGCAATATCACGGTAACGCTGGCCGCCGAGCAGATCGCCAGCATTTCCTTGGCCTATGACCGATTCAAGACGGACATTTATGAGTCATTGTTATTGAGAACGAGGCTGAACCCATATTTCAATACGATTGATATCGTAGTTGCTGATGGGAGCATGTCATTGTCCTATCTGCGACTTGAGGCAGCCTTCGAGCAGGCAGTTGCAGCCAGTCCACGCGATGGAATCATTGATCTGGTCGAATTTCTGAGCGCTGCGGGAGAAACCCGGCTGAAGAATCTTGGCTGGAACGCCATCGACTTCCTGATCACCCAAATCAACGCCACCCCCGACCTGGGCGCATTCAGCGAAGAACTGAGCAGTTGGACAGTCCGCTTCGCTGCGTCCACCGAACACAACCTCACCGGCACCTCGCGGCCGGATTTATTGGTGGGGACGGCGGAGGTGGATTACCTCTATGGCCGCGATGGCAATGACATCTTGTCAGGCAAGGGCGGTGACGATCACATCCATTCCGGGAACGGAGATGACACGCTGGACGGCGGCGCCGGCAGCGACACACTGAACGGTGGCTATGGCAACAACATCTACCAGTTCGGCAAGGGTGACGGCCAAGACCTGATCTCCGGCAACACCAACGACACCACGGCAGGCAAGCGCAGTACGCTGCAGTTCAAGGAGGTGTGTCCACGGGAGAGATCGTGCTCAGGCGGGTCTACGACAACTACTGGGGCGGTAACGGTGCGCTGGAAGTCTCGATCGCGGGCACCACCGACAAGATCGTCATCAACGGGTTCTTCTACAGCAATGACCCGGCGAACGCCTACAACCCGGTGCAGCAGTTCAGGTTTGCCGATGGCACCACCTGGAACCTGGCCGCGATCATGGCCAGGATCCCGGGTGGAACCAATGCCACCAACGGCACCACGGGCACCAACACGGCCCGCAGAGGGGAAAGCAATGACATGCCGCAGGGTCAGGGAGGCGATGACGCCCTGGGCGGTGACGAAAGCAGGGCATCCACTGAGGGCGCCACCGACAAGTCCGCCAACGATGGCGCCTTGCATGAAAGCGACCCGGCCAACGACGACATCGCCGCGCAGTTCCCGCTGACCGATGGCGGCATTCTGGACATCACGGAAATCCTGGCCAAACTGGGCAATGCAATCCATGGTTCCAAGAGCAGCAACGGCACCACGGGCAATGGCACGCCGAGCGCTCCGGGGGACTATGACAACCTGTACCTCCGGGACGCAGTCGCTGATGGTGCCAGCGCTTGCGGCACCACCGCTGATCCGCCCTGGCCCGGCAGGGCAGGCCCGGAACTGGGCTTCGTCGGCGTTCCGGATTCCACGGGATCCGACGCATGGCTGCTTTGACAGCAGCGCACACCATCTGAGGGTAGGCCCGACAGTCGTGTCACCAACCGCCATCTGGCCGTAAAACGATCGGGCAGGGCCGGGCGGACGACGCGATGGCGCTGCGGCACGCCAGCCGCTTGGCGCATCGCCTGCGTGCACAGGGGCTGATCGGCTGCGCGGCGCCCGAGTGCCTGCCGGCAGTGCGCGATCTGCGCAGTCTGTGCCAGGCCATGGGGGGGCAGGCGAGCTGGCCAATCCGCGCGCCGAACCCGTCAGCGCGCCGTTGCGCTGTCCGTTCGGGCCGCGATCAGCACCACCAGGTCCTGACCGGCGACTACGGTCGTGCCTTCGGCACAGCGGATCTGCCAGACATGGCCGGCGACGGGGGCGCAGACGGCAAACTCCATCTTCATCGACTCGACGACCACGAGCAGATCGCCGGCGCTGACCCGCTCGCCTTGTTTGGCCGCGACCTTCCAGACGCTGCCGGGCAGCGGGCTGACCACGCTGTGGGCCTCCGGCGGGAGCGCGGCTGGCGCATCAGGCAGCCCGGCGTGCTCCTGCGGCGCGGCGCAGACTTCGGGCGCGGCAGAGTGCCCGGACTGCTCCGGCCCGTGCCAGCGCTCGCGCTCGGCGTCGAAGGCCCGCTGCTGGGTCGACTTGAATCGGGCGATGCTGGCGCCGTTGTCTTGCAAAAAAGCCCGGTATTCACGCATGCTGAACCGGCCGTCCTGGATGCGCAGCGCGTGGCGTCCTGCGGGAAAGTCGCGGCGGATTTGCAGCAGTTCCTGCTCGCTGACCGGATAAAAACGGATCTGGTCGAACAGGCGCAGCAGCCATGGCCGGCCCGGCTCGAAGCCGGATGCGCCGGCGCCGGCATCCGGCCAGCGGTTCCACATTTGCAGCGTTCGCCCGACGAACTGGTAGCCGCCCGGGCCTTCCATGCCGTAGATGCACATGTAGGCGCCGCCGATGCCGACGGCGTTCTCCGGCGTCCAGGTGCGTGCCGGGTTGTATTTGCTCGTGACCAGGCGATGCCGTGGATCGACCGGCGTGGCCACCGGCGCGCCGAGGTAGACATCCCCCAGGCCGAGCACCAGGTAGCTGGCGGCAAAAACCACGCGGCGCACTTCGTCGATGCTTTGCAGGCCGTTGATGCGGCGGATGAACTCGATATTGTCCGGGCACCATGGCGCGTCGGTGCGCACCGACTGCATGTACTTGGCGATGGCCATGCGCGTTGCGCTGTCGTCCCAGCACAGCGGCAGATGAATGGTGCGCGAGGCAAGCACCAGATCGTCGGTATCGCCCAGCGCCTGATCGGCGGCCAGCAGCCGGTCGATCAACTGCTCGCGCCGGACCAGCGCCGGGTCGAAGTGGATCTGCAGCGAGCGGATGCCCGGGGTCAGATCGATGATGCCGTCTTGCGCGCTGTCGCGCAGCGACATTTGCATTGCGTGGATGCGCATGCGCAGCATGATGTCCAACTGCGGCCCGCCCCACTCGACCAACAGGTAGCAATCTCCCGCCTGGCGCATGACCATGCCGCAGGGGTCTGCTGCGGCCCGGCGGGCGCAAAGGATGGGCGTGCCGGGGTGCGTCAGCGGCGTTCGGTCGACCGGCGCCGCAGCGGTCAAGGTGGCGATGTGCCGTTGCTGCGCCGCCTGGAGTGCGGCCGCCACCTCTGGCGCAACGCAGCGCAGCCGGACTTTGTCCCCCGGGCACAGCTGGCCCAGTTTCCAGCGCTCGGCCGCGACGACCACGGCCGGGCAGACGAAGCCGCCCAGGCTCGGGCCATCAGGCCCCAGGATCACCGGCATGTCGCCGGTGAAGTCGATGGCCCCGATGGCGTAGGCGTTGTCGTGGATGTTCGACGGATGCAGGCCCGCTTCACCACCGTCGGGCCGTGCCCAGACCGGCCGGGGCCCGATCAGACGCACGCCGGTGCGGCTGCAGTGGTAGTGCACCTCCCAGGCGCTGTCGAAGAGCATGCGCATGTCGGCGTCGGTGAAAAAGTCCGGCGCGCCCTGCGGGCCGCAGAGCACGGCGATGTCCCATTCCTGCCCCGGCCCGGCGTAGCGCGCAATGGCGTCGGCCGGCAGCGCTGCGCCGATGCTGCCCGGCGGCTCGGCGCCGATGTGCAGCATGTCGCCGACCTGCAATGTGCGCCCGGCATGCCCGCCAAACCGGCCCAGCGTGAAGGTGGCGCGGCTGCCCAGGTAGGCGGGCACATCGATGCCGCCGCGCAGCGCCAGATAGCAACGGCTGCCGCCGCCGCCCTGAACGGCGCCGAGCGCCAGCACGCTGCCGGCGGCGACGCTATGCGCCCGCCACAGGTCCAGCGGCTTGCCGTCGAGCGTGCACTGCATCGCCGCGCCACACAGGGCCACCACCGCAGCGTGGTGAAAGCGCAGGGTCGGGCCTTTGAGCGTGCATTCCAGGCCGGCCGCCGCGCTGTCGTTGCCCACCAGGCGGTTGGCCAGCCGAAACCCGAGATCGTCCATCGGGCCCGATGGCGGCACGCCGACATCCCAGTACCCCTGGCGGCCTGGCCAGTCCTGCACCGTGGTCTGCAGGCCCGGCTCCAGCACCTCGAAGGCGCGGGGGCGGTAAGCGAAGTCCGCCAGCGACCCGGTGGCGATTCGGCCCGCGCAGAACATCGGCGATGCGGCAAGCGCCCGCAGGTAGCGCAGATTGGTTTCTATGCCCGCCAGCCTGGTGGCTGCCAGCGCGGCCTGTAGTTTGCGCACCGCATCGGCACGGTCGGCGCCGGTGACGATGAGCTTGGCCAGCAGCGGGTCGTAGTGCGCGCTGACTTGGCTGCCGCTGGCCACCCAGGTCTCGGTGCGCGCTTCGGGCGCGAAGTGCACATCGGTCAGCAAACCCGCGCTGGGCTGAAAATTGCGCGCCGGGTCCTCGGCGTACAGGCGCACCTCGATCGCTGCGCCCCGGGGTGTCGGCAGCGGCATCGGGAACCCGTCGCCGCAGGCCCGCTGCGCCAGTTGCACCATGGCGCGCACCAGGTCGATGCCCGTGACCTGCTCCGTCACGCCATGCTCGACTTGCAAGCGGGTGTTGACTTCGAGAAAGTAAAACTGCTGGCTCGCCGCGTCCAGCACGAACTCCACCGTGCCGGCCGAGCGGTAGTTGACCGCCCGTCCCAGCCGCAGCGCCGCATCGATCAGCGCAGCGCGGGTGCCGGCCGCCAGATGTGGCGCCGGCGTTTCTTCGATGACTTTCTGGTTGCGCCGCTGGGCCGAGCAGTCACGCTCGCCGAGCGCGACCACCCGGCCTTGGCCGTCGCCGAACAACTGCACTTCGATGTGGCGCGCCGGTTCGACGAATTTTTCCAGAAACAGGCCGGCGTCGTTGAAGTGGGCGCGCGCCAGGTGCGCGACGGCCTCGAACGCGGCAGCCAGTTCCCCGGCGTCGCGCACCAGCCGCATGCCGATGCCGCCACCGCCGGCGCTGCTTTTGAGCATCACCGGATAGCCTATGCGCCGGGCTTGGGCGACGGCCTCGGCAAGGTCTGCCAGCAGGCCCGTGCCCGGCAGCAGCGGCACGCCATGGGCCTGCGCCAGCGCGCGCGCCTGGTGCTTGAAGCCGAAGGCCCGCATCTGCGCGGGCGTCGGGCCGATGAAGACCAGGCCGGCGGCTTCGCAAGCCTCGGCGAAGTCCGGGCTTTCCGACAAAAAGCCATACCCGGGGTGGATCGCGCCGGCGCCCGATTCGCGGGCCGCCGCCAGAATGCGGTCGGCATCGAGATAGCTGCGCGCCGCCGCTGCCGGCCCGATGCACAGCGCCTGATCGGCCTGCGCCACATGGGCCGAGTCGGCATCGGCTTCGGAGTACACGGCCACCGATCCGAGGCCCAGGCTGCGCAGGCTGCGGATGATGCGGCAGGCAATGGCGCCCCGGTTGGCAATCAGTACCTTGTCGAAGCCAGGAGGGGTGGGCATGGGGGTGGGGGTGTTTTCTCGGGGCGGGGGGGCGTCCTGCCGGTCCGCGCGTCAGGCGCAGGGATTCCAGACGATGAGTTCGATCGCCGTCGGCTCGTAGGCATTGCAAGGGTTGTTCAGTTGCGGGCAGTTCGAGAGCAGCATCCAGACATCCATCTCGGCGCGCAGTTCGACATACTTTCCGGGGCCGGACACGCCGTCGGCAAACTGCAGCCCGCCTTGCGGCGTGACCGGAACGTTCATGAAGAAATTGATGTTCGGCACCAGGTCCCGCTTGCCCAGACCGATGCCGGCATCGGCGATGGCCAGCAGATAGTTGTCGCGGCAGGAGTGCATGAATTTCTTTTGCAGCGCGTAGCGGACGGTGTTGCTCTCGGCGGCGCAGGCGCCGCCGAGCGTGTCGTGCCTGCCGCAGGTGTCGGCGACGATGGTCAGCATCGCGCGCCCTCGTGACGACATCAGCATCGAGTCGCTCGTCAGGTAAACGCCGCCCTGGTGCAAGAGCGTTTCGGCCATGCTGTAGTGCTCGGCCAGGTCATGCCGGTTGTAGAAAAGCGCATCGACCGCCTGATTGCCTTCGAGGTCGACGATGCGAACGATCTGGCCGGCCCCGATCTCGGCCAGATAAGGCTCGCCCGCAGGCTGCCGATGCCGCGTTGCGGCGCTGGCCACATCGAGGCGGCTTTCCCGAAGGGAGGCCGTTGCCGCGCAGGCAGGGGATGGGAAAGCGGTGGGTGTTGCCGTGTGCATGGTGTGCATGGTGTTTTCCTGGGGGGTGTGGCGCCGTCAGCAGCGTGCAAACACATCGCTGTTGTGCATTGCGCGCGCGCATTGCGGGCGCCAGTTGCGGCAAAAGTCCTCGGGCGCGGCCGGCCCCGAGCGCCAGGCGGCGATGCCCAGCGGGCCTGGCGCGTAGTCCGGGCGCGGGTCGAGCGGATGGGGCGCGCAGGACAGGGCGACGATCAGGTCGATGTCGCATCTGAGTTCCACCGAGTGCCCCAGAACCCTGCGCCGGGCATCGAAGTCGAACCGGCCTTCGGGGTCCACCACCACGCGGCTGAACAGGTTGACCGGCGTGATCAAGTCGCGCGCCGACAGGCCGTATTTGCCGATCTCGATCAGCAGTCCGTCGCGCCCGCTGCGGTGCATCGCATTGCGCTGCGTCTCGAAGCGCTGCCGGCCGTACTTGGCCTGCATCCGTGGCGTGTCCAGCAGTGCGCCGAAGGGGTCATGCCAGCCCAGCGAATCCTGTGTGATCGACGCCATCGCGCGCCCCATGTCGCTCATCAGCACATGGCCGCGGGTCAGGTGCGCGGTATGCAGCGCCTTGCAGGTGTCCGGCATGTTGTAGCGCTCCAGATGATCGTGCGCCGCATACAGCACCAGCGCGCAGTTGGCGCGTTCGCCCAGCGCGCCAAAGCGCAAACGGGTGCCCCGCGACAGCCGCCAGCTCCAGTGGCCGCCGCCGGGAATGATCTCGCTGCACAGCACGCTCCCGGGCGCGAGATCGGGGGCAAAGCGCTGCCACGAAGGGGGGGCATCCACGGCCTGATCAGCGGCCTGATCGACGGCCTGATCGACGGCCTGGTCTTCGGTGCTGGCGTGGCGGTTTGGCATGGTTTTTTCACAGGTGGGGGTGGTCGTTCGTTGGCGCGGGGTCAGTCGCCCTGCGGGGCACTGGCGCCGTTGCGGCTGAGTTGGTCGAGCAGATCGAGGTCGGTCTCGATGCCCGAGGTGTCCCGGATGCGGTCGAGCAGTTCGCGCTTGAGCGCCAGAAACTGCGGCGCATGTTTCATGTCCCTGGTGCGCTCGCGCGGCAGCGGCACCTCGTAGATGCTGTCGATGCGGCCGGGCCGTGGCGCCATCAGCACCACCCGGTGGCCCAGGTAAATCGCCTCCTCGACATCGTGCGTGACGAAAACGATGGTGCTTTGTTCGAGCCGGTGCACATGCAGGATCAGGTCGTGCATCACTTCGCGGGTCTGCGCATCGAGCGCGCCGAAAGGCTCGTCCATCAACAAAATCTCGGGCCGGCCCATCAGCGCGCGGGCAATGGCCACGCGCTGCTGCATGCCGCCGGACAACTGGTTCGGGTAGGCGTCGATGCAGGCGGCGAGCCCCATCAGCCGCACCAGCGCATCGGCACGGCCGGACGCGGCCTCTACGCTGGCACTGGTGCTGTGCCGGCGATGCACATCGAGCCGGCGGCAGAACTTGATGTTGTTCAGCACCGTAAGCCATGGGTAGAGGCTGTAGTGCTGAAACACCAGCGCGCGGGCAATGCCGGGGTCTGTCACATGGCGGCCGTCGATCAGCAACGCCCCCTGGTCTGCGCGCTCCAGCCCGGCGAGCATGCGCAGCAGGGTCGATTTGCCGCAGCCCGAAGCGCCCACCAGCGTCACGAATTCGTTGTGCTGCACCTGCAGCCCGATGTTGTCGAGCGCAGTCAGGCGCTGCGCCCCGGCGCCAAAGAACTTCGACAGGTTTCGACACTGGATTTTCATCGCTCAACCCCGGGCGTGCAGCCATGGAAACGCCCGCCGGTGCGCCAGGCGAAAGAGCTGGTCGCTCAGCAGTCCGATGGCGCCGATGAGCAAGATGCCGGCAAAAATCTTGTCGGTCTGCAAAAAGCGCTGGGCCTTGAGAATGGCAAAACCAAGACCCGAATTGGCTGCCACCAGTTCGGCCACGACCAGGTAGGTCCAGGCCCAGCCCATGGTGATGCGCAAGGTGTCGAGCAGCGCCGGCTTGGCCGCAGGCAAGATCACGTACTGGACAATCTCGCCACGGCTGGCCCCCATGGTCTGCGCCGCCTCGATCTGCGCCATCGGCACCAGCCGCACATCCTCGGCCACCATCAGCACCATCTGAAAAAACGTGCCGATGAAGATGATGGCGATCTTCGCGCCCTCGTCGATTCCGACCCACAGCATCACCAGCGGCACGAAAGCCACCGCCGGCATGTAGCGGATGAAGTCGATCAAGGCTTCGAGCAGGGCCTGCACCGAGCGCCAGGTGCCTATGCACAAGCCCAGCGGCAGCGCCACCAGGGCCGACAGCGCCCAGCCACCGACGACGCGCAGCACGCTGATGCCGGCATCGGCCAGAAGAGCGTCTTGCGTCATCCAGGAAAAGAGTTGGCCCAGCACCGCCGCCGGGCCGGGCAGGAACACGGGGTCTGCCAGACCGCTGCCGGCGGCCAGCACCCAGCCGAGCAGCGGCACGAGCAGGCCGGCGACGGCGAGCGCCCCGGTGAGCCGGCGCCCCAGGTTTTGGCGGATGGCCCAGATGGAGCCAGCGCGGCAGGCTATCGATCCCGGTGAAGATGATTCAGACATGGCAGGCTCCAAACGGATTCGACGAAGGCAGGGAAACCACCTCGAAGCGAAGTGCATCTCCCGGGCTTTTGTCCCGCCGTGGAGCCTGGGCGCGGTCGTGCGCGCCTGAGGCCGGTTGCTCTCGGACCAGCGCCGCATCGATGTGTGCGACCGGAACCCTAGCGACCCTTCTGGTCGTTCACCTGAGCAAGCACGATGCCAGGCTGGCCCTAGTGTCGCGTCACCGGTCGCGTCACCGATCAGATGTCGTAGGCTGCGCGCAGCCATCGGAGCGCAGCGCAAGGCGCATCGCGCAGCCCATACCGAGCTGTATTGGCAAGCGATGCAACGCCGCGATGCGCTTCGATGGCCAGCGCAGACCGACAGATGATCGGTGACGCGACACCAGGCCCGCCGAGGCATTGGCGCGCCCGTTGGCACCCATTGGGGCGTTGCGGCCGCCGCTGGCGCCGGTCCGGCATTTCTTTGGTGCATCGATGCGCCAAAGACGGGCGCGCGGGCCACGAGGTGTGAGGCCAAGGCCCCGGACCAAGCCCGGGACCAGGCCCGGGATCAGGCCCGGGATCAGGCCCGGGACCAAGCCCGGGACTTGAGGCTCGGCGCGGCATTCGCGGTGGCGCAAGTACACTGCGGCCTCCAATACCGTAGCGCTTGCTGATTACATTTTTGAGCCATGGCTCTCGCCGCCGAACGACCTGCCACCCCCGATGCGCGCCCACGCCCGCGCAGCCCCTCCGATCTGTTTTGGTCATTCACCTGGCTCGCGTTGCAGGGCTTCGGTGGCGTGCTGGCCGTGGTGCAGCGCGAGTTGGTCGAGCGCAAGCGCTGGATGAGCAATGAGGAGTTCGTCGAGGACTGGGCCGTGGCGCAGGTGATGCCCGGCCCCAACGTGGTCAACCTGAGCATCATGATCGGCGACCGTTACTTCGGCCTGCGCGGCGCCTTGGCTGCGCTGGCAGGCATGCTGACATTCCCGCTGGTGCTGGTGCTGGTGCTGGCCGTGGTGTATGCCAGGTTCTCCAGCCACCCGGCCGTGGCCGGCGCGCTGCGCGGCATGGGCGCCGTCGCGGCAGGGCTGATCGCCGGGACCGGCGTCAAGCTGTTCATCTCGATCCGCCAGCACCCGCTGGGCCGCCCGCTGTGCGCCGTGCTGGCGGCGCTGACCATCGCGGCCATGGTGCTGCTGCGCTTGCCGCTGTTCTGGACCCTGCTGGCGCTCGGGGGCGCGGCCTGCGTGCTGACCTGGAGAAAGCTCGCGCCATGACCGCCGCCGTGCAGGCAGCGCAGGCCGTGCACACCGCGCAAACCCTGCCCTTGGCCGCCTTTGCTGCGACCGACTGGATCAATCTGCTGCTGTACTACATGTCGCTGTCGCTGCTGACCGTCGGCGGCGCCATCGGCACCACGCCCGAGATGCACCGGTTTCTGGTCGAGCGGCAGGGCTGGCTGACCGACTTGCAGTTCAACGCCTCGGTTGCCATCGCGCAGGCCGCCCCTGGCCCGAACGTGCTGTTTGTCGCCCTGCTGGGCTGGAACGTGGGGATCAACGCCGGCGGCGCGGGCCTCGAGGGCTGGCTGCTGGGGGGGCTGGGCATGGCGCTGAGCATGGCGGGGGTGATGCTGCCCAGCAGCTTGCTGACCTGGAGCGCCACCCGCTGGGGCCAGCGCAACCGCGAGCGGCGCGCGGTGCGGGCCTTCAAGCAGGGCATGTCCCCGATCGTGATCGGCCTGCTGCTGTCCACCGCCTGGGTGCTGGTCCGCGCCCATGGCACGCCGATCACCAACTGGCCGGTGTGGCTGCTGACCGCTGCCACCACGCTGCTGGTGTGGCGCACCAAGCTGCACCTGCTGTGGCTGCTGGGGGCGGGGGCCGTGCTGGGGGCACTGGGGTTGATCTGAGCATCGGGCGAGCAGGCGCCGGGCCACCCGGGCGCCCGATGGCGGCGGCTGCAGGTCGCTACAAACCGATGCAAACCGCTACAGGCCGCTACAGGTCTGGCCGAGCGCATCGGCCTGCGTTGCCTTCTGCCCAGGGTCCGAACGACGCCCGTTCAGCGCCTGTCTCAGGCCCTCAACACCCGCCCCGGGTTCATGATCCCCTGCGGATCCAGGGCCTGCTTGATCGCGCGCATCAGCGTGAGCGCCACCGGCGATTGGTAGCGTTCGAGCTTGTCGACCTTCAGCGAGCCTATGCCGTGCTCTGCCGAGAAGGAGCCGCCGAACTCGGCCACGGCGGCATATACCAGTTGGTTGATGGCCGGCTCATGCTCGCGCAGGAAGGCTTGGGGGTCGCCGCCGGCGGGGGCCTGCACGTTGTAGTGCAGGTTGCCGTCGCCCAGGTGGCCGAAGTTGACCAGGCGCACGCCCGGGATGCTGCGCTGCAACAGCGCGTCGGTGTGCGCAACGAATGCCGGGATGCATGAAATCCGTAGCGCGATATCGTGTTTGACGTTCGGGCCTTCTTCGGCCTGGGCCAGCGGAATGCTTTCGCGGATCTGCCACAGTTGATTGGCCTGCGCCAGGTTTTCGGCGACCACGGCGTTGCTCACGCAGCCGGCGTCGAAGGCTGCTTGCAGCAGCGCTTCAAAGCCCGCCCGGGCATGTTCTTCGGATTCGCTGTCGCAGTTTTCCAGCAGCACGCACCAGGGCGCGTTGCGCTCGCCCAGGAAGGGCACGCGCAACTGCGGCATGCGCTTGCCCACCAGGCTCAGCGCGAACTGGCCCATGACCTCAAAGCCGGTCAGGCCCGCAGCCAGCCGCTGCCGGGCCAGGCCCAGCAGGGCCACGGCTTGTTCCAGCGCGGGCACGGCGGCCCAGGCGGTCAGGCGGGCTGCGGGCTGCGGGTAGAGCCGCAGCGTGGCGGCGGTGATGATGCCCAGCGTGCCTTCGCTGCCGATGAACAGGTCGCGCAGGTCGTAACCCGTGTTGTCCTTGCGCAGGCCGCGCAGGCCGTCCCAGCACTGGCCCTGCGGCGTGACGACTTCCAGGCCCAGGCACAGCTCGCGCGCATTGCCATAGCGCAGCACCTGCGTGCCGCCGGCGTTGGTGCCCAGGTTGCCGCCGATGGTGCAACTGCCCTGGGCCGCCAGCGACAGCGGAAACAGCAGCCCCGCGTCGTGCGCCGCAGCTTGCAGGTTGTGCAGGATGCAGCCGGCTTCTGCGGTCAGCGTGAGGTTGTCGGCGTCGATGCTGCGCACGGCGTTCATGCGCGTCAGGGCGAGCACGATCTGCGTGCCCGAGGCGTCGGGGATGGAGCCCACGGCCAGCCCGGTGTTGCCGCCTTGGGGCACGATGGCGGTGCCCGCTGCGGCGCAGGCCTGCACCACCGCAGCCACCTGCTGCGTGTTGGCCGGGCGCACCACGGCCAGGGCTTTGCCGCGCACGCGGCGGCGCCAGTCCTGCTCCCAGGCGCAAAGATCGCCGTCGGTGATCACATGGGCCGGGCCGACCAGGGCGGCAAGGGTGTCGAGCAAGGGGGTCATGGGCGGGGTTCTTTTCTTCAGTGGGCGGGCGGCGCGGCGCGCTCGGGTGTCTCGGCCTGCGAGCGGGCCGGCGCCACCGGCGCGTGATTGCGCTGGCGCAATCGCACATGCGCTGCGCAAGCGGCAAACAGCACCAGGCACAGCGCCGCCTCGCCCCAGGCCAGCCATTGCGACGGGGGCCTGTCCCCCCAGCCGCGCACCACGCCTTCGGTGAAGTAAAGCCAGACCACCAGGCTGACCCAGCGGTAGGTGTACATGCGGTTCTTCAGCAGGCCGGCCAGCGGCAGGCACAGTGCCAGCGCCTTGAGCGCCAGCCATGAGCCGCCGGGCCGCAGCGGCGCCAGCACCAACTCCCAGGCCAGGCACAGGGCGATCAGCGCCAGCAAACTGCCGCTGGCCAGCCAGCGTGTGGCGGTGACGCCGTGGTTGCAGCGGGCCGAATGCGGGGCAGGGCGTGGGGCGGCAGGGGATGCGGTCATGGTGTGGTGGCATCATATCGGTCATGTCCTTGCCTTTTTCGTTGTCGGTGGCGGCCCGGCGCATCGAGGCGCTGCTCGGCGATCTGTCGCGCTTTCCCTGGAAAACCACCGCCCAGACCCTGCGCGAGCGCTTTCGCGCGGACCATCTGGGGCTGACGGCCAGCAGTCTGACCTTTACCACCATCCTGGCGCTGGTGCCGTTTTTCACGGTGGCGTTGGCGGTGTTCACTGCGTTTCCGATCTTTGGCCAGTTGCAGGATGCGCTGCAGGGCTGGCTGGTCAGCAGTCTGGTGCCCGACAGCATCGCGCGCCAGGTGCTGGGCTATCTGACGCAGTTTGCGGCCAAGGCCAGCGGCCTGGGCCTGGCGGGTTTCAGCGTTTTGCTGGTCACGGCCCTGGCGCTGATCCTGACCATCGACCGCACGCTCAACGACATCTGGCGTGTGCAGCGCCTGCGGCCGCTGGGGCAGCGGGTGCTGATCTACTGGGCCGCGATCACGCTGGGCCCGTTGCTGTTGGGCGCGAGCCTGGCGCTGACCTCGTATGTGATGTCGGCCTCCGGCGGGCTGGTCAAGCGCCTGCCGGACGGGGTGCGGTTCCTGTTCGATTCGCTGCAGTTCATGGTGCTGGCCGCCGGCATGGCGCTGCTCTACCACTATGTGCCCAACACCCCGGTGCGCTGGCGGCATGCGTGGAGCGGGGGCTTGTTCGTCGCGCTGTGCATCGAACTGGCCAAGAAGGCGCTGGCGCTGTACCTGGGCCGGGTGCCCACTTATTCGGTGGTCTACGGGGCCTTTGCCACCTTGCCGATCCTGCTGGTGTGGATCTATATGGCCTGGGTGATCGTGCTGCTCGGGGCGGTGGTCACGGCCTATCTGCCCAGTCTTTTGGCCGGGGTGGCGCGGCGTGGCACGGTGGCGGGCTGGACGTTCCAGTTGGCGCTGGAGGTGTTGCAGCAGTTGCACCGCGTGCGCCACGATGCGGGCAAGGGCTTGCGTGCCGGCCAGTTGGCGCAGTTGCTGCGGGTGGATGTGCTGCAACTCGAGCCGGTGCTGGAGTCGTTGACGGCGCTCGATTGGGTGGGGCAGGTGAGTGCGGTCGTGGTGGCTGCGTCGGACCCGCCGGAGCCCCGCTATGTGCTGCTGGCGGACCCGCAGAGCACCCTGCTGGAGCCGCTGGTGCACAAGCTGCTGCTGGAGCGCTCCGAGAGCCTGGGGCCGCTGTGGGACAAGGCCGGGCTTGGGCGCTTGCAGATGGCGGATGTGCTGGCGCGGTGAATGCCACGGGTGCCATGGGTCATGGGCACCATCGGCGCCAGCGGCACCAGCGGCACCAGCGGCAGTCCGCTCTCCCGGGTGCGCCACTGCATGGCTGCCCCGCGCGTCGATCCGGTCAGAACAGTCAGAACAGTCAGAATTTACCCGGCCAGAAAAGCGCGCAGCGCGCACAGCGTTTCTTCCGGCGCTTCGGTCATCGGGTGGTGCCCCACGGGCAGATGGGCGATCTGCACCCGTTGGCCGGCGGCTTGCGCAGCACGGATCAAGCCCTGGGCCGCCTGGGGCGGGGTCATCCGGTCTTGCGCGCCGAGCGCAAACAGCACCGGGCAGCGCAGTTGCGCGATGGCGGCCGCGCCGTTGGCGTAGCTGTCGCAGGCCAGCAAACCACGGTGGAAAAGGTTGACCGCCGAATGGTTGCGCAGCAGCTTGCGCCCCAGGGCCATGCTGGCGCCGAACACCCAGGTGCCAGGCCCCAGGGCCGACGGCGGCGCTGCCAGCGTGCTGCGCGACAGCAGGTTGACCATGCGCAGCGCCTGGTGCGGGTCATCGAGCGCGGCCGCCATCAGCGCCGGCGCGACCTTCATCGGAAAGGCCGTGCCCACCAGCGCCAGGCGGCTGATGCGCTCGCGCAGCCGCGCCGCAGCCTCCAGCGCGATCAGCGATCCCCAACTGTGGCCTACCAGGGCGGCGCGCTGCGCACCCATGCCGCCCGGCAGCGCGCCCACTGCGTCCAGCAGCGCCAGCACAAAGTCCGCCCCCTCCTCGACCGTGGCGGGCGCAGCGCCAGCGCTGCGGCCATGGCCCGGCAGGTCGATGGCCAGCACGTTCCAGCCATGGTGGGCCAGGTAGCGGCTTTGCAAGGCCCAGACGCTGTGGTCGTTCAGAACGCCGTGGATGAAGACCACGGTGGGCTGGGCCGCAACCAGGGCCTTGCCGCCGGTGTAGCCATAGATCGGGTGGCCGTCGACATCGATGTGCATGGTCAGGCCCCTGCTTTCTCGGCGGCCCTGAGGGCGCGCTGCAGGTCGTCGATCAGGTCGTCGGCGTCTTCCAGCCCGATCGACAGGCGGATCTGGCCCTGGGTGATGCCGGCGTCTTGCAGCGCCTGGGCACCCATGCGCGAATGGGTGGTGCTGGCCGGGTGGATCACCAGGCTGCGGCAGTCGCCGACATTGGCCAGGTGGCTGAAGACCTTCAGAGTTTCGACGAATTTCTTGCCCTGCTCGCGGCTGCCCTTCAGGTCAAAGCTGAACACCGACCCCGCGCCGCGCGGCAGCAGCTTTTGCGCCAGCGCATGGTCGGGGTGCGATGCCAGCATCGGGTGGCCCACGCGCGCGACGAAAGGCTGCGCGGCCAGAAACTCCACCACCTTCGCGGTGTTGCGCATATGGCGCTCCATGCGCAGCGGCAGGGTTTCGATGCCTTGCAGAATCAGCCAGGCGGTATGCGGGCTCATGCACGCGCCGAAGTCGCGCAGGCCCTCGCGGCGCGCGCGCAACAGGAAGGCCCCGACGCTGCTTTCTTCGCCAAACACCATGCCGTGAAAGCCATCGTAGGGCTGGGTCAGTTCGGCAAACTTGCCGGCCGAGCGGGGCCCGTCCCAGTCAAAGCCGCCGCCATCGACCACGATGCCGCCGACCACCGTGCCATGGCCCGAGAGGAATTTGGTGGCCGAGTGGCAGATCAGATCCGCGCCATGCTCGAACGGCTGCATCAGCCAGGGCGAGGTCAGGGTGGAGTCCACCAGCAGCGGCACGCCCGCCTCATGCGCGATGGCGCTCACGGTGGGGATGTCGAGCACGGCCAGACCGGGGTTGCCCACCGTCTCGCCAAAGAACAGCCGGGTGTCGGGGCGCACGGCCGCGCGCCAGGCGTCGATGTCGCCCGGCTTGACGAACGTGGTCGCTATGCCAAAGCGGCGCAGCGTGTAGTGCAGCAGGTTCTGCGAGCCGCCATACAGCGCGCTGCTGGCCACGATATGGCTGCCAGCGCCCATCAGCGTGGCCAGCGTCAGATGCAGCGCCGCCTGGCCGCTGGCGGTGGCGATCGCGCCGGCGCCGCCTTCGAGCGCGGCGACGCGCTGCTCGAGCACCGCGTTGGTCGGGTTGCTGATGCGGCTGTACACATGCCCGCCGCGTTCGAGGTTGAACAGCGCGGCGGCATGGTCGCTCGACGCGAAGACGAACGCGGTGCTCAGGTGAAGCGGTACGGCGCGCGCGCCGGTGGCCGGGTCGGGGCTGGCGCCAGCGTGCAGCGCCAGCGTGTCAAAACCGGGGTCGAAGTAGCCGGGCATTTTTGTCTCCGAGCGGGCCAATAATCGCCCACAATGCACTAGTGTCGCGTCACCGATCATCTGTCGGTCTGCGCTGGCCATCGAAGCGCATCGCGGCGTTGCATCGCTTGCCAATACGCTCGGTATTGGCTGCGCGCAGCCTACGACATCTGATCGGTGACGCGACACTGGCTGCCATTGTGGGCGATAAGTGAACCCCCTCCCGTTTTGCCTGCGCCCCGAGGGGGCGGCGCCCGCATGTGCCATGAGAAACTACAACCCTTTTGGAGACTGGCCATCATGAAAGTCACCGACATTCTTCGCGTCAAAGGAAACACCCTCTACACCGCCGCGCCGGACGAGCCATTGGCCGGCGCCGTCGAACTGATGGCCGAGCGGGACATCGGCTCGCTGGTGGTGATGGAGTCGGGCGACCTGGTGGGCATGCTCACCTTTCGTGAGGTGATACAGGCCATGGTCAAGAACGCCGGCAGCGTGGGGTCGCTGCAGGTGCGATCGGCGATGAACGCCGCGCCGCTGATCTGCACGCTGGAGACCGACATGGACGAAGTGCGCCGCATGATGCTCGAGCGCCATGCCCGCTACATGCCGGTGATGGAGCAAAAGATGCTGATGGGCGTGATCAGCTTCTACGATGTGGCCAAGGCCGTGGTCGATAGCCAGAACTTCGAGAACAAGATGCTCAAAGCCTATATCCGCGACTGGCCCGAAGAAAACTGAACCGGGCGGCAAACGGGTGGTTACCGTTTCGTTTTTCAAAAAAACAAGCGCGCAGCAAAAACCGTCGGCGTTTGATTAAAGTCGATGCCTTGCTCCATCGGCTCCCCTGATGGCGCGCACGCCACGACGGCATGGATGACAGGTATCCGGAGACAACGGCCATATGGACATACTCACCATCGATGCAGGGACCACCAACACCCGCTCGACCCTCTGGAGAAATGGTATCCCTTCGTGCCAGGCCGAACGCCCCGTGGGGGTGCGCGACACGGCCGTCACCGGTGACAAGAGCGCGCTGCAAAACGGGGTGCGCGAGAGCATTGCCGAGGTTTTGCAGCAGGCCAGGATCGGCATCGCCGACCTGGGCCTGTTGCTTGCGTCTGGGATGATCACGTCGAATGTCGGCCTGTTCGAGCTGGCGCATTTGCCGGCGCCCGCCGGCCTGAAGGAACTGGCTGCCGGCATGCAGCAGGCGTTGCTGCCGCAGGTCTGCGCCAGGCCGATCTGGTTCGTCCCGGGAGTGCGTAACCCGGTGGCGGACGTCGGCCTGCACGACTGCGAAGCCATGGACATGATGCGCGGTGAAGAGGCCGAAACCATGGGCCTGATCGAGCGCCTGAAGATCGCCGCGCCGGCGCTCATCGTCTTGCCCGGCTCGCACACGAAATTCGTGCTCCTCGATGCGCAGCAGCGCATCGCCAACTGTGTCACCACGCTGTCGGGCGAACTGCTGCAGGTGATCACGCACGACACCATCGTGGCCGATTCGCTCGGCAGCGATTTCGCCGACCGGATCGAGCCCGAAATGCTTTTCGCTGGCGCCCGTTCGGCCCGCAGCCTGGGTCTGGGCCGGGCGTGCTTCATGGTGCGCACCCTGGGGCAATTCACGCGCCATGACCGCAATGCGCGCGCGAACTTCCTGCTGGGCGCGGTGTTGGGCGCGGACCTGCTGACGCTCGAGCACAGCAGCGCGCTGCGCCTGCGCCCCGAAACCCGCTGCATCGTGGCCGGCAAGCCCACGCTGCGCCAGGCGTACAGCCTGCTGCTGGCAAACGACGATTTCTTCTCGGCGGCGGTGACCACCGTCTCCGATGACGAGCAGCACAGCCTGGCTGGCTTCGGGGCCATCCGGTTGGCGCAGGAGCGGGGCTTGGCTGGAGGCGGTCCGACCTTGGCCGCCTCGGGGCGGGTGCCCGGGTAAGAAAGGTGAAATTTGGCAACGCAACAGGAGAGACAGATGGCATCGAAGATTCACAAGTGGGTGGGAGCATTGGGCATGGTGCTGGCATCGATCGGCACGGCGGCGCAGGCTGCGGACGAGCCCAAGATCGGTTTTCTGGTCAAGCAGGCAGAAGAGCCGTGGTTCCAGGATGAGTGGAAGTTTGCCGAGCAGGCGGCGCGGGAAAAGGGTTTCAAGCTGATCAAGATCGGGGTGCCCGGCGGCAGCGAGGTGTTGACGGCCATAGACAACCTCGGCGCGCAACAGGCGCAGGGTTTCATCATCTGCGTTCCCGATGTCAAACTCGGCAGTGCCGTGGTGGCCAAGGCCAAGCAGAACCGTCTCAAACTGATGACGGTCGATGATCGGCTGGTCGATGGCGCCGGCAAGCCGATCGAAAGCGTGCCCCATATGGGGATCTCGGCGCAAAAGATCGGCGAGTTGGTCGGACAAACCCTCGCCGACGAGATCAAAAAACGCGCCTGGAAACCCGAAGAGGTCGGCGCCATCCGCATTTCTTATGACCAACTGCCCACGGCCAAGGAGCGTACCGATGGTGCCAGCGCCAGCCTGACCCGGGCGGGCTTTCCCGCCGCCAATATCCTGAATGCGCCACAGTCCAAGACGGACACCGAGGCGGCCTTCAACGCAGCGGCCATCGCGCTGACCAAGAACCCCAGGTTCAAGCACTGGATCGCGTTCGGCCTCAATGACGAGGCCGTGCTGGGCGCCGTGCGTGCCGCCGAAGGGCAGGGCATCAAGGCCGACCAGATCATCGGCGTCGGCATCGGCGGGAGCAAATCGGCGCTGAACGAGTTTGCCAAGCCTGCGGTCACCGGATTTTTCGGCACCGTGCTGATCAGCCCCAAGCGCCACGGCTATGAAACTGCGGTGAACATGTACGACTGGATCAAGTCCGGAAAAGAGCCGGAAAAACTGATTCTCACCGCGGGCAGTCTGATGACCCGGGACAATATCGCGGCAGTCAAAAAGGAGATGGGGTTGGACTGAACCATGACCCCGGGCCGTGCCGCTGGCGCGGCCCGGGGCCGGATGACCGGAAAAAATACCATGCCGCCCGTACTTGAGTTTCGCAATATTGGAAAGAATTTCCCTGGCGTCCGTGCGCTTGCCGATGTGTCGTTCAGTGTGCCGGCGGGAACGGTGCATGGCTTGATGGGTGAAAATGGTGCCGGCAAATCAACGCTGCTGAAGATCCTCGGCGGCGTTTACCAGCCCGACGCCGGGGAAATACTGCTGCACGGGTTGCCGCAGCGCTTCCAGAATGCCCGTGCCGCCATTGACCAAGGGATTGCCATCATCCATCAGGAACTGCAATATGTGCCCGAAATGAGCGTGATGGAAAATCTGATGCTCGGCCACTTGCCGCACCGCCTGGGATTCGTCAGGTCGCGGCAGTTGCAAGCCGGGGTGCGTGAGCAGTTGCAAAAGATCGGGGTGGACTTCGATCCTCTGGCGAAATTGAAGCACCTGTCGATTGCGCAGCGCCAGATGGTCGAGATATGCAAGGCGTTGTTGCGCAATGCCCGGGTCATCGCTTTCGATGAACCCACCAGTTCCCTGTCGCATCGGGAAGCGCAAATCCTGTTCGGTCTGGTGGCATCGCTGCGCTCACAGGGCAAGGCGATCATTTATATCTCGCACCGGATGGATGAGATTTTCCACCTGTGCGACGCCTGCACCATCTTTCGCGATGGACGCAAGGTGGGCGAGCATCTGCAGATGCAGGAATTGACCCGCGACACCCTGATCAGTGAAATGGTCGGGCGCGAGATCGGGGATATCTTCGATTACCGCAGCCGCACCCTGGGCCCAGAGCGGCTGCGCGTGATCGACATCGAGGGGCGCAAATTGTCTGCGCCTGCCAGTTTTGCCATCCGCAGCGGGGAAATCCTCGGCTTCTTTGGTTTGGTAGGCGCAGGCCGCAGCGAGCTGATGCGCTTGATTTATGGTGCCGACCGCTGCCGCAGCGGGCGCTTGGAACTCGATGGCCAGGCGCTGCCACTGTGCGGCATTCCTGAATCGATTCGCCGGGGCATCATGTTTTGCCCGGAAGACCGCAAGGAAGAAGGCATCGTGGGCTGTCGCCCGGTGTCCGAGAACATCAATATCAGTTGCCGCCGCCATCACCTGCGTTGGGGGCTGTTCGTCGACCAGCGGGCCGAGTCCCGCATTGCCGATGAATTCATCGGGCGCTTGCGTATCAAGACGCCCCACAGGGAGCAGAAAATCCGCTTTCTCTCGGGCGGCAATCAGCAAAAAACGATTCTTGCGCGCTGGCTTGCCGAAACCGGGTTGAAGGTGCTCATCATCGACGAGCCGACACGCGGCATCGATGTCGGGGCGAAAAACGAAATCTACCGGATTCTTTATGAACTGGCCGATCGAGGCGTCGCCATTGTGCTGGTCTCCAGCGAATTGCCGGAGGTCATGGGAATATCGGACCGGTTGATCGTCATGTGCCAAGGGCGGATCAGCGGCGTGCTGACACGCGCCGAAGCGACCGAGGCCAAGGTGCTGCAACTGGCGTTGCCGGGCAGTGCTCCCGTGGGGGCGACGGTGGGGGCGCCGGCATTGGCGGCACGGCGGGCCTGAATGTCACTGAAAAACCGGAAATCAGATGAAAGACACGAAACTCTTGCGCTTTGTCGAAGACTTCAGCCTGCCGCTGATCTTCGTGTGCCTGTTTGTCGGCCTGTCGCTGTCGGTGAAGTATTTCTTTTCGATGCAAAACATGATCGGCCTGGCATTGTCGGTTTCGCAAATCGCGATGGTGGCATGCACGATGATGTTTTGCCTCGCCGCGCGCGACTTCGACCTGTCCATTGGCTCGACGGTCGCATTCGCCGGCGTGCTGTGCGCGACCGTCATCAACGGCACCGACAGCGTTGCGCTCGGGGTGGGCACCAGTTTGCTGGCAGGCGCAGCGATCGGCTTTGTCAATGGCGCCGTGATCGCCAAGCTCAGGGTCAACGCATTGATCACGACATTGGCGACGATGGAGATCGTGCGCGGGCTGGCTTTCATCACTTCGGGGGGGCAGGCGGTCGGTGCGTCGACGCAGGCTTTTTTTGCACTGGGCAACACCGTTTTGTTCGGCATTCCCAGCC
Organism: Verminephrobacter eiseniae EF01-2; assembly: GCF_000015565.1. Lineage (NCBI taxonomy): Bacteria > Pseudomonadati > Pseudomonadota > Betaproteobacteria > Burkholderiales > Comamonadaceae > Verminephrobacter > Verminephrobacter eiseniae. The sequence goes on along the minus strand of NC_008786.1, from coordinate 4,166,079 downwards.
CGGTCTGGATCGCTGCGCTGTGTTTTCTGGTGTTTGGCGTGCTGCTGAACAAGACGCTCTATGGCCGCAATACCTTGGCGCTGGGCGGCAATCCCGATGCGGCCCGGCTGGCGGGCGTTGCGGTGGATCGCACGCGCATCATGATCTTTCTGATCCAGGGCCTGGTGGCTGCGCTCGCTGGCGTGATCCTGGCGTCGCGCATCACCAGCGGACAGCCGAATGCGGCCATCGGTTTCGAGCTGAACGTGATTTCGGCCTGCGTGCTCGGCGGCGTGTCCTTGATGGGTGGCCGCGCCAGCATCAGCGGGGTGCTGGTCGGTGTGCTGATCATGGGCACGGTGCAGAACGCGATGAATCTGCTCAATATCGATGTGTTCTACCAATATCTGGTGCGTGGCGGCATCTTGCTGGCGGCGGTGCTGGTCGATCAGTTGAAAAGCCGTGGCGAGCAGGAGTGAATCCACGATGAAACCCCGCCTGGAAAACAAGGTGGCCCTGGTCACCGGCGGCGCGCAGGGCATAGGCGCTGCCACGGCGGCCTTGTTTGTCGAGCATGGCGCGCGCGTGATCGTCAATGTGCGCGAGCACACGCCGGCGGCACAGGCTTTCGCACTATCGCTCGGCGCACCGGACGAGGTGCTGCTGCTGGCCGCCGACGTCAGCCGACGCGCCGAGGTCGAGGCCATGGTGGCGCAGGCGGTCAGCCATTTCGGCCGACTCGATGTGCTGGTCAACAATGCCGGAATCAACGTCTTCGATGACCCGCTGCACTTGAGCGATGAAGACTGGGCCCGGTGCTTTTCGGTGGACCTCGAAGGCGCCTGGCATTGCGCGCGTGCGGTGCTGCCGCATATGCTGGCGCAGCGCGCAGGCAGCATCGTCAACATCGCCTCGGTCCATGGGCACAAGATCATCCCGAACGCCTTCCCCTATCCTGTCGCCAAGCATGGATTGATCGGCCTGACCCGTGCGCTGGGCATTCAGTACGCAGCGCAGGGCATTCGCGTCAATTCGGTCTCGCCGGGGCTGATCCTGACAGCGCTCGCAGAAAGCGTCTTTCTGGCCAGCCCCGACCCGCAGGCCGAGCGCCGTCGTCAAGAGCAGTTGCTGCCATGCCAGCGGATCGGCGAGGCATCCGAGGTGGCCTACACCGTGCTCTTTCTGGCCAGCGACGAAGCGCGCTTCATCAATGCGACCGACATCTTGATCGATGGCGGCCGCTCCCATCTCTACCACGAATGAAGGTACCCCTTGGACGCTACTCAACTCCCGTTCCGGCTACCGCTCATCGCCATTCTTCGGGGCCTGCGGCCGGATGAGGCGCTGGCGCATGTGGCCGCGCTGGTCGAGGCCGGATTTGACGCCATCGAGATCCCGCTCAATTCCCCCGACTGGAGCAGCAGCATCGCAGCGGCAGTCAGCGCCTTCGGCAGCCGCGCGGTGATCGGTGCCGGCACGGTGCTACAGGTCCGGCAGGTCGAGGCTTTGCAGCGTATTGGCGCGCGGATGATCGTCACCCCGAACACCGCGCCACCGGTCATCGCCCGCGCCCGCGCGGCAGGCATGTGGACCTGCATCGGCTGCATGAGCGCCACCGAAGCCTTCGCCGCACTCGATGCGGGCGCCCAAATGCTCAAGATATTCCCCGCGTCGGCACTGGGGCCGGCCTATATCCGGGCGCTGAAGGCCGTCTTGCCGCCGGCTGTGCCGGTGTTTGCGGTGGGCGGAATCAGCACCGGAAACTTGCCCGACTACCTTGCTGCCGGCTGTGCCGGAGCCGGTCTTGGCGGGGAACTGTACCGGGCCGGACAGGACGTGCAGCGCACACGGGAACAGGCGCAGGCTTTCGTTCAGGCTTTTCGGGAGCTGCCGCGATGAAAATCACGCAACTGACGACCTACCGGGTGCCGCCGCGTTGGATGTTCCTGCGCATCGAGACGGACGAGGGCCTCATCGGCTGGGGCGAACCGGTGGTCGAAGGCCATGCGCGCGCCGTTCAAGCGGCAGTGCATGAATTGGAGCCTTACCTGATCGGGCAAGACCCGGCACGCATCAATGACCTCTGGCAAGTGATGTACCGTGCGGGCTTTTACCGTGGCGGAGCGGTCTTCATGAGCGCCATCGCCGGCGTCGATCAGGCCCTGTGGGACATCAAGGGCAAGGCGCTCGGCGTCCCGGTATACCAGTTGCTCGGCGGCTTGGTGCGCGACCGGATGCGCACCTACGGCTGGGTCGGCGGCGATCGCCCCGCCGACGTGATCGACGGCATTCGGCAGCGGGTCGATGCCGGCTTCACCCACTTCAAGCTCAACGGTTGTGAAGAACTGGGCATCATCGATTCGTCCCGGGCGGTCGATGCTGCCGTAGCGCGGGTCGCGCAAATTCGGGCCGCGTTCGGCAACACGGTGGAGTTCGGCCTCGACTTTCATGGCCGGGTATCGGTCGCGATGGCGGCCGTGTTGATCAAGGAACTGGAATACTTGCGCCCGCTCTTCATAGAAGAGCCGGTGCTGGCCGAACAGGCCGAGCATTACCCGAAACTGGCCGCCAAGACACATCTGCCGCTGGCGGCTGGCGAGCGCATGTACTCCCGCTTCGAGTTCAAGCGGGTGCTTGCCGCCGGCGGAATCGCCATCTTGCAGCCGGATTTGTCCCATGCGGGCGGCATCAGCGAATGCTTGAAGATCGCCGCCATGGCCGAAGCCCATGACGTGGCCATCGCGCCCCACTGCCCGCTGGGGCCGATTGCGCTCGCGTCCTGCCTGCATGTCGACTATGTCAGTTGGAACGCCACGCTACAGGAACAAGGCATGGGCATGCACTACAACCGGGGCGGCGAAGTGCTCGACTATGTGCTGAACCCGCAAGACTTCCGGCTCGACAACGGCTTTATCGCGCCATTCACCAAGCCCGGCCTGGGCGTAGAGATCAACGAAGCGCTGGTGCTCGAACGCAGCCGCGATTGCCCCGACTGGCGCAATCCGGTGTGGCGCCATGCTGACGGCAGTGTGGCGGAGTGGTAGGCCGCTGCGGCGCGTTCCACTGGGGGCTTCATTCATCGACAGGGAAGATTCATGACACCGGCACGACTGCGCGGACAACAGACCCCGCGCACCTGCGCGGATATGCACGCTGGGCTACACTGGCCGGGCACATTCAAACCCACGGATCCACAGCGGGTTCCCACTGTGACCCGAATCATTACCTGAGGTACAGGGGAAAACCATGATCGACATATACAGTTGGGCCACGCCGAACGGCCACAAGGTCCACATCATGCTGGAAGAATGCGGGCTGGACTATCGTGCCCACGCGATCGACATCGGTGCCGGCGAGCAGTTTGCCAAAGCATTTCTGGAAATTTCGCCGAACAACAAAATCCCTGCCATCGTCGACTCCGATGGGCCGGACGGCAAGCCGATGTCGCTGTTCGAATCGGGGGCCATCCTGATTTACCTGGCAGGCAAGACCGGCCAGTTTCTCGGGGCCAGCGACCGCGAGAAATTCAATGTCCTGCAATGGCTCATGTTCCAGATGGGCGGTCTCGGCCCGATGCTCGGTCAGGCGCATCATTTCCGCATCTACGCACCGGAAAAAATTGATTACGCCATCAACCGCTACACCAACGAAGCCAAGCGCCTGTATGGCGTGCTCGACAGGCAATTGTCCAAAACGGCCTACCTCGCCGGCGACGAGTACACCATCGCCGACATCGCCTGCTTTCCGTGGACGCGCTCGTGGAAAAATCAGGGCCTGGAACTGAGCGACTTTCCCAGCGTGCAGCGCTGGTTCGACGCCATCGATGCCCGCCCGGCGGTGCAGCGTGGCGTCACCGTGCTGGCCGACAAACGCCGGGCGATGACCGACGACAAAGCCAAGGACATCCTGTTCGGCAAGACGCAATACGAAAAGCGCTGACACCAGCGCTGCATCGGTCTTGGCGGACAACGCAATATGGGGGCGCTTCAGAAAACGGAAAACAAAGCACGCTCGCCGCTCATCCCATTTCGAAATCGTCCGTGAAAGCGAAGGCGGGGCGCAGACAGTACAAATGGACGGCAAGCGACACCGACAAAGTGCACGGATGATTCAGGAACGGCATCAGGCCAGGCAAGCCCATTCGTGACTCAGCAAGGGAATACGGGATCCAGGGGCAAGGTCACCTGCCTTGCACCACCGCTTGAAGATACGCGGCTGCGCCGCGAGCGCCAAGGGCATTTCGAGCAGGACCCGGGCGACATCGGGATTGGCCAACGTGCGGGTGCGATGCTGGTGGTGAACGCACCAAGTGCGCCGCCTTCACCCCGCGCTACACGGCACTGCTGGAGCATTACGACATGGCCGGCACGCGCAACAACCGAGGCGTGGGCCACGAGAACGGCAGCGTCGAGTCCTCGCACCGATTCCTGAAGGATGCGATCGAGCAGGCCCTGTTGTTGCGTGGGCACCGCGACTTCGATGACCGGGTGGCCTACGAGGGCTTCGTGCGCGAGGTCGTGATGCGCCGCAACCGGCGCAATGCGGCGGCGTTCCGCATCGAGCGCGAGCATCTGAAGGATCTGCCCGTGCGGCGCACCACCGACTTCGTCGAGGAAGAGGCGCGCGTCACGCGCTGTGGCACCTTCACCGTGCGCTCCATCCTGTAGAAGCCCGGCCATGCCCCGGTGATCGACAGCATCACGAAGAAGGGCACGATCATCTACCGCGCCGGCAGCTCGGCCGTGCGCGATGACGGCGAGCGCCTGGCCGTGTCCAGCCAGGCCGACCGCGCCGGCGTGGTGGTGTGGTGGCGGCGCTGCGCCTGGCGAAGGAACGCTATGGCGAGCGCATTACCAGTCAGCGGCAGCGTGGAGTTCAAGGCCGCCGCGATCCGGGCGGCCGTCGATGTCCAGCGACCCATCACCTTTGCCGATCCGGCACTGGAAAGCCGGCGGCAGGCCGAGACCACAAGGCCCAGGCCAAGCGCCGGCCTGGCGTGTCACCCGTCGGCCAGAAGCCACCACCAGGTCGCCGGAACGGCCTGCACACACTCGGCCAGCCCGACCAGGTGCGCATTGAGGCCCAGCGGCCGGTGCAAGCGCCGACCCAGTCCACCCCGACGCCGCCGGCGGCCAAAGTGCAGCAGCCGACCAGGCCCGCGCCGTCCGAACTGGAACAGCGCGAGGCGCGGCTACGGGCGCAGATGGAGGCCAAGAAGGCGAAACGCCAGGACAAGGGCAATGGGTGCGGTCGATGATTGCGCGGTTGCTTGCATTCTTCTAGAGTGCAATAATCTGCATCACAATGAGGTTTTGAAACATGCCATCCGTTACCGTCCGAAATGTGCCTGATGAAGTGCATCGCGCTATCCGTGTGCGGGCCGCTCGACACGGCCTCAGCATCGAGGCCGAGATGCGTGACATCCTGGAAACTGCCGTGAAGCCGCAGGGCCGGATCAAGCTGGGTTCGCTGCTGTCCGAGATCGGCCGCAAGGTCAAGCTGACCGAAGAAGAGTTCGCCATCTTTGAGAACGTGCGCGACAAAACCCCGGCCCGTGCTGCGAGATTTGAATGATCCTGCTTGATACGAACGTCATTTCGGAGCCGCTGCGCCCATCGCCAGAGGCTCGCGTCAGTGACTGGATCGACGCGCAGCCGTTGGAAACGCTGTACCTGTCGGCGATGACTGTGGCCGAACTGCGCGCCGGTGTCGCGCTGATGCCGACCGGCAAGCGCCGGACGGCGCTGCATGAGCATCTGCAAAAGCGCGTTCTGCCGATGTTCGCGGGGCGCGTTCTGCCTTTCGATCTGGCTTGCACAAGCGCCTATGCCGAGCTGATGGCGAAGGTTCGCAAGGCAGGCATCGGCATCGAGACTGCCGATGCCTGCATCGCAGCAGTCGCCTTTGCCAACGGATTTACCGTTGCTACACGCGACACAAGCCCTTTCCAAGCTGCCGGCTTGGACGTTATCAACCCTTGGGAGGACGCATAAGGCCAGGGGCACCCCATAAGGGCCAAGGACAGAACCACCGAAGTCCGGACCGCAAGGTCACCCGAGCCTGTCGCGGAAGCTCCGAAGCCCGTAGCCCCCGATCAACGGCCGCCTCTGACTCATGCCGACAAAAATTTGACCTTCTGCCGCCCAGCCTCCGAGGCCAGAACGCATCCGGCAACAGCAGCTCAGGCCTTCTGGCTGCCGAGAAACCGTGCGACAAGGGGACGTACGGTTTTCCTTGTCACCCTGAATATCTGGGCTCTCATGGGAAATGAGGATGGCAGCGGGCGCAGCACGATTCCCCTGCGAGGCGTCTTGCCAAGACTTTGCTGAACGATCGCGAGTCCAACTCCTGCATCCACGAGTCCAAGCACGACGGACGGCTCTGCCGCTTCGAACCGAACGTTGGGGATGAAGCCGGCGCTTGCGCACGCGCCCATCAAGCTCAGACGCGCCTCCGGGGAGTCTTTCTCGGGAAGGGCGATGAATGCCTCCCCATCCAACTTGCGTGGATCGAAACGCCCCTGGGCAAGCGGATGATTTCTGGGCATCGCGACAGCAAATCCTTCATCCGCGATCTGTTGCGCGACAAGCGTGCTGCTGCGCACGGGCGGTGAATAGGTGAAGCCGACATCGATTCCGCCGAACTGCAATGCCTCGAACTGCTGTCGCGAGCGCAGGTTCTTCAGTTCGATCCTGGCTTGTGGCGCGACATTCAAGAAGCGTTTGATGGCCGTCTGCAGGGCCCCCACATGAATGGCACCTTCCACGAAGCCAAGCGTCATGGCGCCCGTCTTCCCCTCCGCCTCATCCCGGATGCGATCTTCCAGTTGCTGCGCATGCTCGATCAGGGCCTTTGCCTCGTCCAGAAACTGCCGACCCGCATCCGTCAGTTGAAGCCGCTTTCGCTCGCGGGAGAAGAGGGCCGTTCCCAGTCGCTCCTCCAGGGCAATGATCTGACGACTCAGCGGTGATTGCGATATGTGCAGCAGCGTTGCCGCTTTTCCAACGTTCAGCGTCTGTGCAACGGTGACGAAATAGTGGAGTTTCTGGAGCTCGATCATCAGACCTTCTACGTCTCATAAGATGCAAAAACAGACATAGACAATCTTATCCATTACGCAAAGAATCGTTCGAAACAAGGTTACTCAATTGAATTCGCCGAGCCGGCCGCCCCAATGCGGCGACCCTAGTGTCGCGTCACCGATCATCTGTCGGTCTGCGCTGGCCATCGAAGCGCATCGCGGCGTTGCATCGCTTGCCAATACGCTCGGTATTGGCTGCGCGATGCGCCTTGCGCTGCGCTCCGATGGCTGCGCGCAGCCTACGACATCTGATCGGTGACGCGACACTAGGAATTGTCTTGAGGTAGGCATGATTCGGAAGGAGTTTTCGCGTGAAGTTGAGAAGCAATGCCGTGGACATCGACGGCGGATGTCGATCGATCTGTGACTGCGTCAGGCTGAGAGGAGTGAACGACCAAGACCGGGTTGCCTATACCTTCTTGCACGACCCGGACGACAAAAGCTCGTACCAGAGGATCACATACGGAGAACTGCTGGAGCGCGTGATCGCGTTCTCGGCACGGCTTGAGCAGGCGGCCATGCCGGGCGACCGCGCGATTGTTCTATACCCCCCTGGAATCGACTACATCGTTGCTTTCAGCTGTCGGAAAACAGTCCCAGTTCCTCCCCTTCACCGTCGTCATCGTGGCGCCGGGCAGAACGCTGAAGACTTCCAGCGGGAAGGTCCAGCGACGCCTCGCTCGCCAATTGCTGGAGCGTCAGGAGATGGAGGTGTGGGCGCAGTGGACGCAACCTTCGAGTGAAGGCAACCACTCCGAACTCCACGATTCCCTCGCAATTGCCGTCGAAAGCTAGACAAATGCTCACTCCAAATGCCCCGAGCCAAGCGCTCCTGAGACAACGCGTGCGCACCAGCAGGCGGGAACTGATCTTGGCGCTGACAGCCAACATGGTGCCGCTGCCGGGAACCGTTTGCCTGCTCGTCTCGATCTTTGCATTCAGGATGCCGGTCCATCTGTTCGACATCGCGCTGTTCGCAGCGTGCTATTTCCTCGCGATGCTCGGGCTGGAAGTAGGCTTTCACCGGTACTTCGCCCACAGGTCGTTCAAGACATCGAAGCCCATGGAAATGCTGTTGGGCATCCTTGGGTCGATGAGTTTTCAGGGAGGGGTGATTCTCTGGACCGCGACCCATCGGCGTCATCACGGAAACACGGATGAGCCCAGCGACCCTCATAGTCCCGTTGCTCCGGCTGGCAGTAGCCCTGGCCGCCGCTTCGCCCAATTCATGCATGCGTACATCGGCTGGATGTTCGACCCGAATTCGCTCAAACCCAAGGGCTGGGAGCGCATGACGCCCGACATCAGCGCAGGAGTTGCTCGCCCATGATGTTGCCGACGCAATGGCATTCGGTCGCCTGTACATCGCGAATCCGGATCTCGTGGCCCGCTTTGCCAGCGCCGCTGGCTTGAACCCGGCCGAACCGTCGACCTTCTATTTCGGCAATACCAAGGGATACACCGACTATCCGGCAATGAGCGAGCCGTTCGCTGCAGCAACAACCACGCCGCAACCACTCGAAACTTCTTCAGTTCGTGGCTAAATGCCCTCACGAGATGCAAAACGACCCGGGCACACGAGGTCGATTCCGTCCCCGCATGCTTTCTGAAATCGAGAAGCAGCGGGGCCTGAGCGGGCCGAGTTTCTGCGAGAGCGGATCGAACGGTTATGGCCCCGGCGGAAATCGTGCATGGAGGTTGCAGGGGTGCTACCCATCAGCGATTGCGGCTCCAGCAGTCGCGACTCTTGCAGGCAGGACGCCTGGCGCGGTGGTCCGCTAAATCGGAAGCAAGCAGTCGCAATTGGCGCCTCTTGTTCCAAAGCTCTCATTCAACGCACACAAACGGAGAACAAGCTCATGGCCCTCACCAAATTCGGATTCATCGTAACCGGAGACCGCTTCGTTCAGCATCAGGGAACCGATAAATTTCAGATGAAAGTGGTGGGCGTCGCAACAGCCTCCGAGGGCATTGAGGTTGCCCAGGAGATGGTTCGGGAGGGCGTGCAGCTCATTGAGCTCTGTGGTGGATTCAGCCCGGTGTGGGCGGGCAAGATCATCGAGGCCATTGATTACGCCGTGCCCGTTGGCGTTGTCGCGTACGGGCCGGAGTCGATCGACTCCATGCACCGACTGTTCTCCTATTGATTCGGCATTGAAATATTGAACTATTTGCGTCCATCGAAGCCACGTAAGGTATGGACACAATTGACTCTCGAACCTTGTCGGTGGATGCGCTCGACGAGCGGCGCCGGCGCGCAGTGAAGATGAGGCTGGATGGCGTGAGCCTGAAGGACACGGTGGCGCAATGCGAGATGTCGCGCACGACAGTGATCGCGGCGCTCAAGGCGCATGCCGAAGGTGGCTGGAGGGCAGTACATCACGCGCCCCGGCCGTCCCGCAAGCACGGGGCGCACGCTGACGGCCAAACAGGAGCGCGAAGTGCAGCGCTTGTCGAAGTCCACATATTCGGCCAGGAGTCTGCGCGGTAGAACGTTTCCAAGCTTGCGCGGTATCGGCATGGTGTGTTTTGGACAATGATGGACGACATCTCCAAAGAAAAAGCCCCGGCGCGTATACGGCGCGGGGCTTTGGTGGACTGGCTTGGGCCACTTCTGGCGGAGAGGGTGGGATTAAAAAACTTATATAAATCAATGGTGTTCTTAAAAAATACCATTTTCAATCCCATTGAATGCATTCCCGGCAGCATGAAGGCGTTGTTATGCAAGGCAGTGGGGGTAGTCAGGACGATCTTGGCCTGCGGGTTCAGCGCGGCATGGGTGACGTCGTAGCTCAAGGTGCCCAAGCCCTTGAGCAGGGTACGGGAACTGTGCAAGCAGGAGGCCGTCGCGTCCATGCTTGCAGCCCCGCCGCAATGGCTGCACAGGCCAGCGCCGTGCGCCGGTCGTTGGCGGCAGGCACCGGTGACCAACTTGGCATAGCCCGAACGGGACATGCCCAGGGCCTCGGCGGCGCTCTCGTAGGTAAAGCCCACGGCGGCCTGCCAAGCGCGCAGGTCGGCGACGGTCATAGCTCGACGAACGCCCAACCGGACAACATGCCCATGTGCACGCTGCCCAGGGCCTGCAGGTGCCGCACCGTGGGCGCGAGTACAGGCTCGTCGATGGCAGTCTGCGCATCGGCTCGGGTGGGACCGTCTTGGCCGCCGAAGTCCGGCAGCATGTCGGCCAAATAGACGATGTCCACCAACTGCCCGGCCACCGTGGCCGCCAGGGCGTAGCCAGCGCCGTGGTACTTGTCGGCCAGGCTTTGCGGTACTTTGAAAACATTCATGGTGTTGTGCCTCACACGATCGACGATCCAGTCGGTCAGCGTCACGCCTGGTTGCGGCCATCGCGCACCCACCATGCCTTGAGCGCAGCGGGCACACGCAGGTGGATGAAGGCGTCGCCGCCCCTGCCTGGGGATTCGTCGAATTGGTCGCGCCCGTTTGGCCGATCGTTCAATCATCCCCCAGCAATTCAGATGCGCCACATTCGCGGACGAATTCCAGGGTAGTGCGGTTCAGGGATAGCGTCAGCCGTGGGCGAGTCAGGGCAACGTACAACAGGTTCACTTCCTGGCGATCGAGTTGATCTGCTTGCAGCGGGGCGCCGGCCGCGTCCAGCAGTTCGGGAAAGTCGTCGGCCAACTCCACATGGTCCAATGTCAGACCCTTGGCTCTGTGGGCCGTGGCGAGCACGATGAAGGCTTTGCTCAGATCGGTCTGGGCCGACTGGTGGATGCTCGGTATCAGGGTTTCGAGTTCGTCGCCATAGGCCAAGACGGCCTCGATCTGGCGCTTTGCCTCCAGGTCGCCGCTTTGTTTGCTGTACTCCATGAAGTGAGAAAAGCTCGGGAAAGTCCGGATCAGGTCATCGCGGATCCGATCGTGGCGCTCTTGCGCCAAGTGATTCACGTCGAGCAATTTCTCGAAGCCGTAGGCGTTGACCCCTCCCGCGAAGCCGAGGCTTTGCCCGCAACGGATCGCTTTGACGGCGTGTTGAAAAACCGTGGCATTGGTGCGGGCCAGGATTGCGCGGGGCGAGCCCTGCGGTGTGGCCGTGATCAGCGTGTCGGGGCCGAGACCTTCGATGGCAGCCTGCTCACGGTAGAACATCCGCAGCAGATCGGTGGCGATGCGTGCAACGCGCGGACCGAACCGGAAGCTCTGTGTGAAAGGGTACTCGCGATCGGCCTTTGCGATCTGCATGGCGTTGATTGCGCCACGGAACTGAAAAATCGACTGGTAGCGATCGCCGACGATGACCAGCGGGCATGCCTGGCAGCGCACGATGGCCCACGTCACGGGATTGGTGTCCTGGCCTTCATCGAGCATGATGAGGTCGGCGTCGATGCGAGGCTGGCTCAGTTGGAACAGCTTGAGATAGCCGTCGTGCGACATGGGCATATCACCGGCCGGGTCGCACATGCGCTGCCATGCCTGCTTGGCGATGCCTGCCGCCTGCGCGAGCATCGAAGGCGTGCCCGTCAGGGTGCCATTGACGGCGCATGCGCTCTTGGGAAACTCCTCCCAGTCGCTCACGCACCATGCACCGATGGTCTGCACCACCGCATCGGCGAGCTGCCAGTTCCAGGGGATCCCCATCCGGCGGATGATGTCGATGCTGCGGGGTTGGCCGAGCTTGTGGACGTACTTCTTGCCGAAGCTGGCGAATGCCAGGCCGTGGATGGTCAGGCACCGTGCACTGCTTGCGAACCTCTTGGACGCATCCATCTGGGCGGCCTTGGAAAAGGCCAGGTAGAGGCAGCGTTTGTCGGCATGGCGGGATGCGAGGGCGCACAAGGAAGTGGTCTTGCCAGCGCCAGCGAATGCGTTGACTTTGATGATGCCTTCAACAGGCCCATGAACGAGCGCTGCTTGCTGGGCGGTGATGGGCGGCAAGGCTTTCCGGACGGCCTGCGCCCGGAGGCGCCCGCTCGTGATTTCTTTGAGGTAGGACATGGATCCATCCTGCATTGAAAGTGCGCGATTTCAAGTTTGAATGTGAGGCATTCGATGAACGCCTCGCAGAGCCGAAGCAAGGCAGGCGATCACGGCGTTGCGCTTGGGGAAAGGGGATCACCTGCTTCGGTATCACTTGAGGCCGGCCAGCACCGCGTCGCGCGAAGGTGCGCCCGGGAATCGCTCGATGGCCGCGAGCATCGCCTCCTGGTGCGGGCGAGAAGGTCTGGCCGAAGCCACAAGCCGGGCACAGCACTGCAGGCACTGCATCCGGTAGCAGCCCCAGCCCTTGTTCGTTTGGGCCCGTTGGCATTGCTCACACTCTGTGGTGGAGGTCATTGGCGGCCCCTTGTGCAACCCCGGCAGCGGGCGGGCGTTGTCGCGGACAATCGGCAGACTTTGCGCGCTCATGCAATCAACCTTTGTTGCGCCTGCTGCCCGATCAGCGCGGCACTGCAAGGCGGATTCAGCCAAAGGCACTCGACGCGCTGTCTGGCGCCATCGGCAAACACATGGCGTTCGATGCACTGCCAATCCGGAAAAAGCCGCGCATAGAGCCGATTCGGGTAGCCGCTGAGAACCACGAAGCCTTTGACCCGATGCAGGGTTTGCGCCAGGCTCTCGTGATCTGCATCGGTCATCTCGTGCCGGTAATCGTGGCCCTTGTCCCGGGTGGATAAGACATAGGGCGGATCCACGTAGAAAAGAGTGCCATCTCCATCCATCTGCCCGATGAGCGAGACGGCATCCTTGCTCTCGATGACAACACCGCGCAGCCTGTCGATGACCTGCTCGAGGGCCTGCGGGTAGTTGGCCCAGTCGTGCGCTGGCGTGGTGCCGCAGCGGTTCGAGTTGTTTCTGAAGCCCGAGCGCTTGTTGTGCGAGTTCGAGCCAAACCCCATGAACGAGCGCACAACCGTGCGCCGCGCCTGCTCCAGACAATCACTGCTCGGCTGATAGCTGTCGATGAATTCGCGCCGGGCAAACGGCGTCAAGCGCAGGGCTTGACTGAGCGCCGGACCTCGGTCGCGGGCCACATGGAACAAGTTGACCAACTCGCCATCCAGATCGTTGTAGACCTCGGCGTATGCGCGCGGCTTGCGCAGCAACACCGAGCCGGCGCCACCGAACGGCTCGACATAGACCCGGTGGGCCGGAAAATGACCGATGATCCACGGCGCCAGGCGCCATTTGCCGCCGTGGTAGCGCAGCACCGGGCGGGCAGGCGCAGTCATTCGCAAAGCCCGTAAGCCGATGCGCAGGCCGCCGGGGCGTCCAAGTCGGCGAGCAGATCAAACTGGCGCCCGCCGCGGGTGGTCTTGGACCACTCGACGCGCGCCCAAATATTCAAATCGGCAAACACCTGGCGTCGATCTGCCGCATCGTGCGCGTCGGACAGGAACGTGCTGAACCCGCGCTTGCTGGCCTGGCCGACCAAATGCTCCCACTCGGCGATGCGCTCGATGTGCGCAGGAAAGCGGCTGGCGATCTGGCGCAACTCGGCTTTTTTGACGTTGATGCAGGGCATGCAACCGACCCGGCTCATGCCCTGTTTGTACAGCGGATTGGGCTGTATGCCTTTGGCCGAGCAGAATCTGAAAACCTCATCGGACGTCCACGCAACGATGGGCCTGAACGCCCACAGCCCGGGGCCGATGCGCTCGGACAATTTAGCTCCCCGCCGCTGGTGCGACTCATCACGACGCACTCCTTGCCATGACAACACGCGAAAGCCTTGCTCGATCAAATCGAGCTGGAATGCCACCGCCATATCGCGTTTGAGTTCCTGCGTGCAGAACCGCGCGGTGCTACTGGGAAAGCGCCCCTTCCACAAGCAAAGGTCGAGAAACGGGTTGCCGGTGGGCATCAACACGGCGAGCGCCCTGCGCTTGGCCTTGTTGCTCCAGCGCAGGCGCCGCCCGCTGCCGACCTTTTTGGTCTTTTGCACCGGCTCGGCGACCTTCACACCATTGCGCGTGACCGTGCGCATCACGATGTTGCCGCGTGTATCGCGCTTGGAAACTGGATTGCCGCAGGCATCAAAAACGACGGCGCTTTCGTACACCCGGCCCGTGCGCTGGTCACGGGCAATGAACATGCGCTTGGTCGCAAGCTGCGCAGAAAACTCCGCCTTCAGGCGATGAATCCTGATATCCAGCGCCTGCTCCAGATAGGCCAGGTATTCGTAGGTCTGCTCGTGCTCGTTGCCGGTGTCGCAGAAGATCGCGATGATGTCCTCGCGTCGGCAGCGTTCGAGGGCGATCAACAATGTGGCGGTGCTGTCCTTGCCGCCGGATACGCTGATGACGTGCTTGAGGCTCACAGCAGCACCCCCTGCCCGACGACCGGCAGGCCAGGCAATGGCTGCGCCAAAGTCAGGCCGCTCCCGCTCGGGACCGAGCAGACCCATCGATCATCTGCGCCGCTCATGCTCACGCCATCCACCCACCCACCATGTCCCAGGCACGGTTGATGTAGTACCCGGCATCATTGGTGTTGCCCACCAGCCGTTCCGCAGCGTCGTGCAGCTTCTTCATGGCGTCATAGCCGTCGTAGAACGCCGCCGTGGCGCCGATCAGGCGCAACTGCGCATACAGCTCATCGCGGCGGATTTCCGCCTTGGGGTTGCGCTGGCCGCACAGCTTGTTCAGCTCGCGCGTGATCTCCACGATGGTTTGCTCGATGGGTTGTTCCATTTCAAAGTCCTTCACGTCCTCATTCGAATTTGCGATATCGCCATCCACCAAGTTCACGTCACCTGCGCAAAAAGATCCCCCGCACAGCCACTGAGGGCGCGCTCGCAGGTGGGGTTGAGCCACACCACCTCGGTGCGCAGGGCAGTCCCGCGTCCACTGCTGATACGCGCCCGTGTCCTGAACGAGCGCCAGCCGGGCAGGCGCGCTTCGTACAGCGCACAGGGATAGCCGGACAACACGATCATTCCTTTGAGTTTCTGCGCCATGTCCAGTAGTTCGCCGTGGTCAGCGGCGCTCATCTCGTGTGCGTAAGCGGCATCTGTCACCCTGGTGCTGGGAACATATGGTGGGTCGATGAAGTGCAGCGTGTCGGCGCTGTCATGCTGCTCCAGCACATCGATGGCCGGGCGGTTCTCGATCAGCACCGCCTGGAACCGTTCGGCAACCTGCAGCAGCACACTCGGGTACTTCGCCCAATTCATCTGCGCAGTGGTGTATTTGCGCATGGTGTCAATGCGCAGCCCTACGCGGCCCTTCGTGGCGCCGCCAGAGCCAAAGCCCATTTGGGCGCGTATCACCGTGCGACGGGCCTGCTCGACAATGTCCTGCTCCGGCGCCGGCTCCCATGCCAGCTCGAACTCGGCGCGTGCATAGGGCGTCAGCGTGATCGCCTGCACCAGTTCGTCGCGCTTGTTCGGCTCGCGCAGGCAACGAAAGAACGCCACGATGTGGCCGTCCAGATCGTTGTACACCTCGCCGTGGCTGCGTGGCTTTTGCAGCAGCACCCCAGCCGCACCGCCATAAGCCTCGGTGTAGACATTGTGGGGCGGGAAAAACTTCATGATCCACGGAGCGAGCCGGAATTTGCCCCCGTGGTAGCGCAACGCCGGTCGGCTCGGGTGTCTCATGGGAGTTCTCACATCACCATCAGCACAAGGGGCCGGCATGGATCTCTCGACAGCATTGAGGTGGGGCATGGGTCCATCCTGCAATGAAACGCAGACAGTTCAAGCTCGAATGGCGCTGCGTTCCGTCGATCTGCGATTGGGCATGGCCTCTGATCTGTCTGGCCATCAAACAAAGAAACCGCCCGAAGGCGGTTTGATGGTTGCAAAACAGAAATCACTTCTTCTGTGCCACGCAAATTGGACATTTGCTACTGACTTCTTCGACATGGCCCAGATAGAGCGTGCCGCAGGACTTGCAGCGCCGAGTCTGGAGATTGCATTTGCGCTGTCCATCCGACAGTGTTTCGTCGGTGTAGAGAAGCGTCAGGAAATGCGCCCGCAAAAACGGAATGACATAATCGTCCTCGCTCTGCCGGAATGCGGGGTCGCCTTGCCAAGTCGAGCGCGGCGCCAAGCCGGCCGTCAACCGGGCGTAATGGTAGTAAGCGTGGGTGAATGCGGCATGCGGTGGCATGGCTTTTTGCGCGCGCGCATACAACTGAAGAATCAGTGCCCCATGCATACGCCGGAGAGGCGATTTCAGGAACCACTGATCATCGTTGGGCTGCTGCCCGCTCGGGGAGCTTCGCCCCATTTCGTCGTGCCAGATTTTCCGGGTATCGGCGATTGACAGGCCGGTGATGCGGCTGATGACACAAGCGCGAGCCTGCATCTTGGCCATCACCTTTGCCGTCTCGTAGAGTTGGAGATCGACTCTGCGGGCCATCAGCGCCTCCTTGCCTTCGTCATCAATTCCAGCGGCATGGACTTCAGGACGATCGATATTGCTTCCTGTGATCCGAACCCGGACTGAACGATGCTTTGAAGGGTCTTGGCATCCTTGATGCGCAACTCGACCAGAGGCAGGCCCATGGCCTGGGCCGCGAGCATCTGGGTCGCGCCCGCATTGCGCAACTCCTGAATCGCCTCATGGCTCAGGCCCAGGATGACCTCGGCCAGCGGCTCGCTCTCGCCAAGAATGGCCGCCAGGTTGATCAACTTGAGGAATTCGCGATTGACGACTTCGATCTGCTCCTGAAACGCCGGGCCGACAAGACCCTCACGAATGGGTGAAATGGGTGAAAGATTTGCGTTTGCTGTGGTTTTCTCGTTCGCGACCATGGCGCCCTCCCTAGACCAGGGTCGCAGAGAGTTGGTCGGCCAGAGCGCGCAAGCCGTTGGCGAGCCTGTCGAGCGTCTGGATATTGTTCCGGTCGGCGCTACGGATCTTCTCGACCAGCACCTCGGTGTACTTCATAGTCAGTGCCTTGAGGTCACCTTCGAGGGATTCGAGTGCGTTTTGCGCATGGGCGCGCAGCGCGGCTTGCTGCTGCAAACGCTGGTGCTGATCGCGCAGTTTGGTGATCTCGGCATCGGTGCGCATGAGTTCGTCGCGCTTGGCCGTGATTTCATCTTCGATCTGCTGCCTCAGCGCTTCTGCGTCCTTGACGCCCTTGGGCAGTTGATGAACGACTTCCTGCGCCTGGTTCTGCAGGCGACGATGGAGGCGGTCGATTTCTTCGCGCGCTTGCGATGCTTCGGTTTCTCGCGCCTGGAGCGCCGTGTTCAATCGGTAGATCGCGGCGTCTTTTTCTTTCAGCAGCCCGGCCTTGTCGGAGACTTCAGCGGACAGTTCCTCGACGCGCTTTTTGATTTCATCCGCCGTGGGTCCCTTTCCCCGGTCGTGAATCGTCTCTTTTACGTCGGCCAGGAGTTTTTCCTGCACATCCACCGGGGCATCGCCAAAAGCAAAAAGGGCTGCGCGGCTCAGTTGAGCCAATTCGGTCGAATCGTGCCCTTTGTGCCCAAGGTTCGCCAGGACTTTCCCCGTGCGGATTGCAGCGCGGATGCCGGATTCGTGAAGCCCATATTTCTTGAAATTGCGCTCGCAAAACATACCCCAAGTTTTGTCGCCGACCACATCAAATTCCTGGCGCAACAGGAACATGTGCAGACACATGGCCATGGCGTTGGCCTGCATCGCTTCCAGATGAGTAATCACCGATGTGGTGTGCTGGATGATGTTCAACTGATTCAGACGCGCGTCTTCGAATCCAAAGAGATCCAGCGTCATGTTCCCGTGAATCGCGGGCAGTGGGCTGCCGGGTCGAAGTTTGCTCATTTTGTCGTCTCCTGCGGTAAGATGGAATGAGCAAGGAATTGCCTTGCTTTTTGATTCTTACAGTGGGATAACAGATATCAAATTCAAAAACTTCGCCATTCCGCAAAGCATTTGAAAAAAGCAAGCGTGCAGGCATGGGCAGTCTGCCCGGATGCACTCGAAACCCACCACGCCCAAGACTCTTTTCGAAAAGCTTGTCGGCCCCAGGCACTTCCCGGAACTGCTGGTTGCCACGTCGCTGGGCAGAGCGCAGTTCCTTGGCGAATATGTGCCCGTCGCAGAGCGCTTGGCCATGTGCGTTCAGGACTTGCCGCTCACGCCGGATGTTTTCAAGCAACCCGGGGGAGCGTTGCAATGCGGGCTGCAGGCCGGGCTGCTTGCCGTGCGCGCCAGCGATGCCACGATCTTCCTGCCCAAGGCAACGGCCCAGGAGCGCCAGAAAAACGATCCGATCTTCCGCTGGCTGGCCTACTGCGCGGCGCTGGCAAGCACCTACCTCATCTGCTTGGGGCAGGTCGAGGTTGTGCTCGACGGCGGCGAGACGTTCTCGTTTGCCAGTCATGTCCCGCTGTCCCAGGCAGGCAAGGGTTTCACAGCGAATTGGAAGGCAAGCCCTTCAGGGGTGAATGAGGCAGGACTGATCTATCTGCAGTCGTTTTTCTATTCAGGCCAGTTCGCGCATCTGGAGCCACCGTCCATGGTGGCCGCCCTGGGCGGGGCCATCAATCCCCTGCTTGCCGCGACGCCCCATGAATCCCCGTTGGGACGGGTGGTCAGGACTTCGCTCGCCCTGGTGATCGAGGCGCAGCGCCAGCGTGAGGCTGCGTCGATTGCCGATGCCGAGCCGGTGGCCATGGGCGATGTTCCTGTGCAAGGCAAGGCCGTGGCAAGCGCTCGCTTGGCGCAGGCCGATGCGCTTCGTCCTGCGCAGGCACCGGCAAGTGAGGTGCAAGCGGCGGTTGCGGCTCCAGCAGTTGCTTTACGGACATCTCAAGCTGCCACGAAGCAGGCCCCTCTGACAATCAATTCAAAGGTCGTGGAGTGGGCGCAGGCATTGGCCCTGATCGAGTCGATGGACGGGGAGATCACGGTCGATGACAAGGGTATCCGCTTGAGCCGCAAAGCGCTGGGATTCGGTGCAACGCCCAAGGAGAACTACACGGCACTGTACGAGGCCGGCGTGGTGATCGAAAAAGGCGCTGACTTCGCGCTTTGCAACAGGGCGCTGGCGGACGTGTACGCACAAGCGAAGAAGAAGGTGTCCAAAGCATGAAACACATGGGCTTTTCTCGATCTTTCGACCGGCTAAATTTAGCCGGTCACTTCGGCGCCCGTGAAGGCCGACCATGAGCGTGCGCAAGTACGAAGACTTGTTTCGCAAGGCTTACGAGGGCTACGCGGCCATGGCCTGGGGTGCGGGCGCTGTGCTCTTGATGGTGCATCGGCCGCCCTGGTGGCATCTCATCGTGCCAGTCCTGGTGCTGTTGTCGGTATCCCGGGCGTTACAGGTCAAGCGCCTGTGGTCGTTCCGCTTGGCGCTGTCACTCGCGCGCGGGCGCACGATCACCTTGGCAGATTTGATGCAACGATCGCGCTTTTACTGCAAACGCGGCATGTTGTCCCTGGGGCGCGGATATTCGTGGACGCAGCGGCACGCGGAAATCGCTGACCAGATCCTCAACCGGAACGTCGATGAGCTTCCGGATTTGCCGCTGTTCGTTCGAGAGGCGATGCTGGAGCTGGAGCACAAGCCCAGGGATGCGTTGACCAAGATCGATAAGATGAAGCTCGCGGTGATCAGGAAGATCCTTCCGTCGAACACGAAACCTGTGCTCGATTCGGATATCGGTGCGCCATGGATTCACGGGATCGGCATCGAGCAAGAGCAGGACCTGGGTATCCCGTTCACATCGTTGGCGGGGCATACGCTGATCACAGGAACCACGCGCGCAGGCAAAACGCGCCTTTACGAGAGCATCACTGCGCAGATCGTTGATATTGGCAGTGCGCTGATCGTCATCGACCCCAAGAAGGATATCGATTGGGTGTCGATGCTCAAACTGATGTGCCGGCTCAAAGGGCGCAAGTTTCTATATTTCGACCCGGCCCAGCCCTCCAAGTCCATCCGGCTGCAACCACTGCAGAACTGGAACACCAAATCCGAGCCGGCCACCCGCATCGGCCAACTCGTCGATGCCGATGGCTCGTTCGCTGCGTTCGCCTGGAAAACCCTGTACCGCGTGCATCGCGCCCTGATCGCGACCGGTCAGCGGCCCACGATTCGCAACACCAAGCGCTATGTGCAAATGGGCGTGGAGGGGCTGGCCGAGAAATTGCTGTCCATACACTTTGCGGACAAGCACGGCCCCGAGTGGGATCGCGATTTGAAGAACTTGCCCAAGGACGGCAAGACAATGACCCGCCTGGATTGGTGCATCGCCAAGTTCATTGCCGATGGCGAATCCGATGACATCATCGAAGGCATCATCTCGATGGTCAAGCACAGCAAAGAGCATTATTCGAAGATGGTGCAAGTGCTGGAGCCCATTTTGGAAATGCTGGGATCCGATGAACTCGGGGATCTGCTCTCGCCGGATCACCAGGACTTGACTGACAAGCGTCCGATCTACGACATGAGGCGCGTCATCGACGAGAAGGCCGTCTTGTACATCGCGCTCGATTCGCTGTCCAACAAGACCATCGCCTCGGCCATCGGCTCCATCTTGCTGGCTGATCTGTCGAGCACGCTCGGGGCCATCTACAACTTCAGCACTCCCACTGATGCCTACCTTTTCGTCGATGAGGTGGCCGAGGTGGCCAACGATCAGTTGATCCAGATACTCAACAAAGGCGGCGGCGCGGGCATCAAGTGCTTCCTGGCGATGCAAGCCATCGCCGATCTGACCGTGCGCCTGGGAAGCAAGGACAAGTGCGAGCAGGTCTTGGCCAACTTGAACAACATCATCAGCTTGCGCATCCGCAGCGCCGAGACCGCAAAGTACGTCTCGGAGTTGTTCGGTGAAGTCAAGACGCGCACGATGGACGTGTCATACAGTTCGGGTTCGGAGTCCAGCGCGGCATTTACCGAGTTCCGCAGCAACACATCGCGGTCGTTGAAGGCGGAACGTTCATCGCTGATACCGGCCACGCTGCTCACGCGGCTGCCGCCACTGCACTACTTTGCATTCCTGGCCGGGCGCGGCATCTACAAGGGCGCCCTGGAGTTCATCGAGGCCGACCGGGAGGCCCCATGATCGAGATCAAAAACCAATTCGCGCGCCACAGCCTTTTGTGGATCTGGGTGCTGCCGTTGGCACTGGTTTTCCTCACACCGGCTGTCGTCGATCGCGAGCAGATGCGTGTTCCGCGTGAGGAGGTGAAGACGATGCTGCTTCTGGGTCAGGATGCCGAGCGGGTGACGAGGCGGGCTGATGCGCTGTACCAGTCAATGTTCGTTGCGACGGGCGCCGTTGGATGGACGCAAAAACTGCTCACCAGCCAGGGCAAGTCCACCGATCCGGTTTTCTTTCGCAACCTCGCGCGCGAGACCCGCAAGTACCACGACAACCTTTGGAACATGGTCTATCGGGCGGTATGGAGGCTGGCCGGGCTCTGGCCGACCTTCCTGGCATTGATGCTGGCGCTTGCGCTGCCGGCGTTGATAGATGGGCTGGTGGTGCGCGCGAAGAAGGTGGACATGTTCAGGTCGCACAACCCCGTGTTCTTCTGGTCGGCCGGGCATCTGTTCGTGATGGTGATGGGGGTGTTCCTCGTGCTGCCGCTGTTGCCCTTCACGATCAGTATCAGCATCCTCTACGGGGCCGTTGCGGCCATTGCACTGGCCCTGTGGGTGACTGCCTCGAACTTCCAGACGGGCGTCTGACTGGTCAGGTCAGAAGTGTCTTGGTCGAGGACATGACGGGCGGGAAAGCGGTCGGTCACCCAGGGCAAGGGAGGGTCGCGGGGTGCGCAGTGGGTCAGTGCAGAGCCGCACCGGGAGGTGAACACCTTCGCGGGCAAGCCTTTGGCGGTCAATCCGATGCCATGATTTCGTCGATACCTCGCCTGATGGGAGTATTTTTTGACCGGCTAAATTTAGCCGGTCGCTGCCAAACGTGTCCGACAAGCAGCAGGGCGCCGATCTTTCCAGACTGGTGTCTGAGTGACGACCGACCGGCTAAATTTAGCCGGTCGAAAACTCGTCAATTCCATGAAGGATTTAATCGCCGCGCTCAGAGGTTGGCCTGGATCAGCAGTTCACCCGGTCCGGATCGTTGGAGGCGAGATAGCCTTCAAGCCGATGCGGTTTGAGTCCGTGCTTGGCCCAGATGCGCGCCACGGTCATGTGCGAGATGTCGCCACCAAGTTCGGCAGCGAGCTTGCGCGTGGACCAGTGCGTGGAGCCATCGGCGGGCTTGTGCTTGGTCGTGCGCGCCAACACACGCGCCTCAAGGCGGTCGGTGACCTTGTAGCGCTGGCGACCGGCATGGCGAGAAAACAAGCCTGCCAAACGGTCCGCAGCGAAGCGCTTGCTCCAGAGAGCAATGTAGCTGTCATTGCAATCGAGCTTGGCCCTGATGGCGCTCCAGGTCAGTCCCTCGGCAAGCAGCAAGATCAGACGCGCACGACGCGCCAAATCCGCTCGAACGGCCCTTCCATTGGCTTGCTGCCGCAGTTCCACGATTTCGGCTTCGGTCAAGTTCATCGTGTCTTCCAAGGAGGTAATTTTACTATCTATTTAAACGTTATGGTCCACTAGCCCCGCAAGTGTCTGTGCATCTGCGTGATGGTAGCAGGACGCCGAGACGCGCTTCTTATGGGTTGCGCGCGGCCACTGCAGTCCCACATGTCCCGGCAATTACCCGATGGCTAACGTCTCAGTGACTTGGCTTGAATCGCGCTACGGCTTGAATCTTGCCGAGCTTGCCGCTGTCCACAGTGAACTCGCTCTCGCCGAGCCATTGCGCGCTATGCCATGACGGGCCGGCGATGATTGCTGCAGCAGGGGCCAGCGTTCGCAAGATCACTCCGCCCTTGCCGACGGCGTTGAGGCCCTGGGCGAACATGTCCGCCGTCTCGAGCTTGTCGCTCCACGCGGTGCCGATCCGGCCGGCTTCAAATCGGTCGATGTTCTCGCCGCGATAGAGGACCATGTCCGGGCCTTCGTAGCGAGGCAGCCAAACCCTCAGCATCGGCAGCAACAGGTCGTCGTCGGCGACGAGCTCGCGCAGGAAGTGGTGGCAGACGTGCCACTGCGTATGGAAGCGTTCGGCGAGCTCGGCAGAGGAGGGCGGCATGGCAGCCAAGGCGCGGATCAGATCGCGCCATTCGGCTTGATGTTTGGCCCTTGCGCGACTGCGAAGTAGCGGCCCAAATTCCTTGCGTGAAAGGATGTGCCCCTGCAGCTTTGGATAGGCATCAAGGCCTGGTTCGTCAGCCATGTTTGGACCCCTTCATTTGCCTTCGTTTGCCTCGCTCCAGGTCTGAGGTTTCCCCACAACTCCGCACCGCAGGCCAGCGCAGGCTTGAAGGGGGTTGTAAGCGGTGTCGGACGATGTTAGCTTTGTATGATGACAGTTCACGAGCGAGGGATGAAATTGACGGCCAGAACGCAAAGCAACGATTGGGCAGATGACGAATTTGGAGAGGCCGACTTCGGGGATGCCCGGCCCACACAACGCCTGGCGGTGCTGGCCAGAAAAATATCGCAGGCCCCGCACTGCTCGTTTCCGCAAGCCCTCGACGCAGCGACCCTGAAGGCAGCTTACCGGTTCTTCGACAACCCGAAGGTCGACGCCAAGGGCGTGCTGGAGCCGCATATCGGACAAACGCTCGAACGCATCCGGCAACTGCCTGTGGTGCTGGTTGTGGTGCTGGTGCCGCAGGGCACGAGCGAGTTCAATTTGACGCATTTGCCGGCCACCGAAGGACTGGGGCTCGGCACCGGCGGTAACCGGCATGGTTTCATGATTCACAGCCAATT
This sequence comes from Verminephrobacter eiseniae EF01-2, assembly GCF_000015565.1. Lineage (NCBI taxonomy): Bacteria > Pseudomonadati > Pseudomonadota > Betaproteobacteria > Burkholderiales > Comamonadaceae > Verminephrobacter > Verminephrobacter eiseniae. Next base: position 4,142,306 of record NC_008786.1, on the reverse strand, counting down.
GGCCGTCAGCCCCGAGGGCCTGCCCCTCGGTGTGCTGGGCATGAAGACCCGGGTTCGACCAGCCGAAGAATCGGGCAAGAGGACAAAGCGCAAGAAACTGCCCATTGCGGACAAGGAAAGCGTGAAATGGCGCGCAGGCCATGAACGACTGGTAGCCCTCGAGGCCCACTGCAAAGACACGCACATCGTTGGCATCAGTGATCGGGAAGGCGACATCTACGACGTATTCATGGCGCAGCGCGTCGAAGGTGTCGACTGGCTGGTCCGGGCGGCCTGGAACCGGCGGGTTGAGCATGAAGAGCAGTACCTGTGGCAAACCGTTCTGGGCACACCCGTGCTGGGAGAAACCGACTTGCTGGTGCCGGCGAGTGCGAACACCCGGAAACCGGCACGCACTGCACGGCTGGCGCTGCGCTGCACGAAGGTGCGCTTGCAGGCACCGCGGCACCGGATCGCAGAGAAACTGCCATCGATAGAAGTGTTCGCCATTCACGCGCTGGAGATCGGCGCGGACGATGGAATCGAACCGCTCGAATGGTTGCTGTTGAGTTCGGTGCCCACGCACACCTGCGAACAAGCGCTGGAGCGCCTGGCATGGTACGCGCGCCGCTGGACGATCGAATCGTGGCACCGCGTGCTCAAAAGCGGCTGCCGCGTTGAGGCCCGGCAGTTCGGCAACTACGATCGGTTTGTGCGCGCCACGGCATTGTTTGGGGTCATCAGTTGGCGCATTCTGTATGCGACGCTGGTAGGCCGGCTCGATGGAGACCTGTCATGCGAGACACTGCTGCAACCGCTCGAATGGCGCGCCTTGTACTGTCGGGCAAACGGCACGGCCAAACCGCCGGACACGCCACCGACGCTGGCCCAGGTTGTGCTATGGATCGCCCAACTCGGCAGCTATCTGAACCGCAAGCATGCCACCCTCCAGGGCCCACGGCCATGTGGCGTGGATTTCTTGCCTTGCACGAGTGCACTGAGATGTATCGCATCTTCAGGCAAAACGAATGAGCTTGTATTTGTGGGTAAACCTCAGGCTTTGGACCGGGGCGGAAAGCGTGCGTCTCTTACCGGCACCACTCGATCACGCCCTTCTTCACCCAAAAGTGACAGGAACATGCCCGATGCTGGTGGATGGAAGGCGACACGGTGGGACGCCCCCAGAAGTCTGTTTCAACAGACCAGCGAGGCCGTCGATCCGGGTTAAGTGAAAGCGCGATCTGCACCCCGCAACCGCCCGGGCAGCTCATGCAAGCCCACTTCTTGACGCCGGTGTCGATGACCAGCCACAGCTCGCCCGGCGGCACGGCGTTCTTGCCCGGATGCTGCGCGACCGGAGAAATGAGCAGGTCGTAGCGCAGCCACCCGAGCCGGCGCAGCGCGCGCGCGATAAGTCGCTTCATGGTTATCCGATCACGCCGAGGAAAGGGTTGACATCGCCGCGCCCCCAGCTCGCCTGGCTGGCACAAACCGGGCAAGAAGCGACAGGTCGGCAGGTCATGGAACGATCTTCCACGCGGTCGAAGCGGCGAATCCTGTTGTGTGTCATGCCCCCGGGGCCGCGAAAGCTGGTCAGGCCCTGAATGAGCTCATCGACGGCCGCGCAGGCGATGGCAGTGGTGAACGTGACCACGGCGGGCGAGGGGTCGCCGCCGCCATCCACATAGGCTTCCGCCTTACGCCGCTCGAACTCGGCCGGGTCGCTGCGCCGGAGCCCTTCGGCCGCAGCGCGGCGAGTATCGACCACCCCCAGACACATGAGACAAGGGTTGCCGGGGCGAATCATCGACACGCGGCCCGTCATGTCGAAGTCCGCGCCACTGCGTGCCGCGCGCATGCGCAGGCCGACATCGATCAGCGGGATGCCGTAGTAGTGCGCCAGGCGGTTGAGCGTCAGCCGCCCCTGATGGTCGTCGGTACAACCGAACAGCACATCGCAGGAGCGCAGCAGGTCGCGCAGATCAGGGTGGCCGACCCATTCCTTCTTGGTGACGACCTGGGTGCCGAGACCCGCCGCGCGAGTCTCGCGCGCGAGGATGTCCACCTTGGCTAGGCCGGCGGCAACGTCCGCGGCACGCGAGCCATGCACGCGGTTGAGATTGGTGACATCGATGGTGTCTTTGTCCATTAGCCCCAGAAAGCCGACGCCCAGTCGCGCCAACAGCATCGCGACAGCACTGCCCGTGCCGCCGCCCCCTACGACGCCGACCCGCAGCCCGCGCACGACTGTATTGAACCCGCGGCCGAAGAGCGCGGCCTGCCGCGCCAGGAATTGGCCTTCGTCAGCTGCCGCTTCCGCGCGGGCGATCTTGATCTGGCTGCCTACCAGCGAGATCGATGAGGCTGTGACGGTCTCGCCGGGTGCGATCCAGAGCCTGCCCGCCATAGCATCGTCGCGGCCGAAAACCATGCTGGCCAGGCCGGAAACGCCCTTGTTGAACGTCGTCCGGGCCAGCTCTGCCTCGTTTCGATCATCTTGGTCGGAGAAGAACGCTGCCGCGTTCGGATGCGTGTGCACCAGGCCCGCGACCAAGCCGCGTTCCTTCGCGACGCCGAGAACGCGCATGAAGCCTCGGGTGGACCACGTGACGTGGACCGGGGATGCCGAGACCATCTCATCGGCCGCGACGGGGATGACCTCGTGCGAGATCAGCCTGGCGCGGGGCAGGCCCGACCAGGGGTCTGCCGAGATGTCGGCCCTGCCGAACAGCACATAGGCGGACGCCTCGGCCCCGTCATCCCTGTGCAGCAGCGAGCGCAGGGCCGCCTCGTGCGGCTCCAGCAAGACAATGTCCAGAGCAGCCGCCGACATCACTTCGCCTCCGCCATGGCGTGCTCGATGCGCTTGAGCATGGTGTGCAGGCCGTCGATGCCCGGCCGCCACGCCGTGTTGTGGCGCGACCAGCGCTGCCAGCTGTGACCCTGGAACGCGTGGGCCTGGTCGGCGCAGGTCGGGCAGCGCCCCACGCTTTGCAGCGTCAGCCAGGGGTCGCAATAGAACATGTCCGGCGCGACATCGGGATAGCCGGGCGGCAGGAGAACGAGCACGTCGGCCGCGGCGTGGTTGAACTTTCCGGCGGGCAGCGGCAGCTGCTTGAAGATGACGCCCGTGTGCGCACCGTCGCTCACTGTCTCGAAGACCACGCCGTGGCTGCTCAGATAGCGCTCGTCCGCGTCGGGCAGCGCGAGCAGGCCCTCCGTGGTGTCTCGGATCAGCGTGATGAAGCGCTCGATGCCCGGCTTGCCCAGATCGATCAGGTCGCCGTCGCGGATCAGGACATCCTGACCGCCGCCGCGCACTTCGAGGTAGACGTCGTAGGTCTCCGGCGGGACGCCGGCCAGCGCCTTGAGCACGCGGCCGCTGATGCTGGGCTTGCCCCACTCCAGTTGGCGGTCGTCGATCGTGAACTTGAACGAGCGGTCGGTCTGGAAGATGACGAAGCGCTCCGCGCCGCGGCCGCGCAGATCGTAGGTTTCGTCCAGGCGCAGGTCCTCGAACTCGCCGGAGGTCAGGATCGCGTAGACACTGTAGCCGTCGCCCGGGCGCAAGCCGGCGGCCTGGAGGATCTGGCGCGCGGTCGGCACCGGATCGGTGAGATCGATGTTGCGCTCATTGAGCTGGTCGTCCAAGACGACGATCCGGTAGAGCGCCGCCGCGCGCAGGCTGCGGCCTTCGCGGATCGCCGCCGCGACATCTTCGACATCGGAACGGTCATCGCCGTTGTGGGTTTTGGTTTGCATTTGATTGCCTTTCTTGGGGAGCCATCACCTGCTGGATTGCAGGCTTTCTGGCCTCCTTACTCAGTCAATCGCAGCCCAAAGCCAGACCGGAAAGGCCGGTCAAAGTTTTTCTTGCACCCACGCCCCTCCGGGCAAGTCGCCGCAGAGGAAGAAGCTCGGGCAGCGCGGACAGCTGCGCGCCTCGGGCTTCGCCGGGAACTGCCCAGCCTGCATCGCCTGAAGGAAGGACCGCAGCTTCTCGCGCCTGGTCTCCAACTTGCGCGAGGAGATCTCCATCGGCTGGATGGTTTCGCTGGTCAGGTAGGTCACCTCGACTTGCGCATGCGGGCCGTAGGCTTGGACGGCAGCGAGATGAAGAACCGTGTACTCGATGTCATCGAAGGCGTTCGATCGCTGCTTGCCCGTCTTGACGCGTCGCACCGTGACGCGGCCGCCGTCTCCGCGGGCCACGCCGTCGGGGCTGACAAGGATCTCGCCCTCGGCCCACCCCAACGAAATCGGAGATGCCGGCGCGGATACTCCACGGCTGCGGCTCTCGATGAGAAAGTCGACGAGCCGTCTGCCGATGCGCCGGTAGTCTTCCGCGTAACCATGCTCCGCCGCTCCCTTGGAGCGCCACGCCTCCTCGAAGCGCGCCGCCAACTCGTCGACGGTTGGACTCGTCGTCTCGTGCTCGCGCTTCAGCCACTCGAACACATCGTTCACGACGTTGTGCATCTTCATGAACGCCGTTTCGGTTCGCCGACCGCCCAGCCTCAGCACGTGCGTGTACAGGAAACGGCGCGGGCAACGCTCGAAGAGGTTGACCTGGATATCGGTCCATTGAGGACGCCCTTGCCATGTGATGGAAAGCGGCACGCCCGTCGATGGCGGGCCGGCTCGCAACGGCACGAAGGCAGGGCGGGCGAGGAATCGCTCGATCGGGGCGACGAATCTGGAGGGGCTGCGCGCACGTCCATCCGCCTGCTTGGCGTAGGAATACAACAGCAACCTATCGCGCGCTCGCGAGAGCGCGACAAAGAACAAGCACTCTTCTTCCTCGTCATGGCCGGCCTTCACGGCCTCAATGCCGGTCAGGCCCTCCGAGCCATGGATTAGGCCATCCGGTGGAAGACAACGCGGCGGCACGTTGTTGCGCGGCAGGCCGGACGTCACCATGCCCGGCAGATGAACGGCATCGAACTCCAGCCCCTTGCTTCCGTGGATCGTCATCAGGCGCACTGCGTCGATGCTCTCGGCGCTGCGGGGCAGCTGGCTCAAGCCACGATCCTCCGAGAGCAGCACCAGGCGCCGGATGCGATCAAGCAGCCGAAGCACTGGCACGCCCTGACCTCTTGGTTGCCGGCGACAGAAGTTCAGGAACTGCCAGATGGCCAGACCTTGCATGCGGCTCTGCGCATCATCAGCCTGATACAGCGTCTTCGCGAGTCCGAGACCATCTATCGTCCATCCGGCTAGCAGAGTCCAGGGGTTCGTCGATGCGCTCACGCCCGCGAAAAGCGTGGACAAGCGCGAGAGTGCTTCCCGAGTGTCATCTGCCAGGCCGTCCACCTCGGCATGCATGGCCGACCATGCCAGCGAGGCCGGATTCGCCGCTCGCAGGTGCTCGATGACCCGCATGACATCCTGCAGCGGCATTTGATGCCGGGCCGTGGTTGCCACGCGCACCATCGCGGCGGCTCGCGGGTCGGTCGCCAGCGACAGCAAGGCCAGGAGATTCTTGATTTCTGGCCTCTCGAACAGGCTACCCAGGTGCAGCGCGGGAATGCCTCTGGCCTCAAGACCTTCGGCAATGGCATTCAGGCGCGCGTTGGACGCGCACAGCACCGCCTGGCCACCGTAGCGAATGCCCTGCGCGTGCAAGGCGGTAATCGACGCGGCAAGCGCGGAGATTTCGTCGTCAGCCGAGTCAGCAACGCGAAGCTCTACCCGGTCTCCTTCGGTGCCGCGGTCAGCCGTCAGCTTCAGCGGCAAAGCTCCGCTGGATGCCCGCATACCGCGCGCGAACTCGGTGAAAACATCGACAATGCGCTCGTCGGAGCGATAGTTGACGCCCAGCTGTGCGGCCTGCGCGCCGGGGAAGTCGATCGCAAAGCGCGCGATGTTCGTCGCAGAGGCGCCGCGGAAGCGGTAGATGGACTGGCGTGCATCACCGACGACCCACAGGTTGCGGCCGTCGCCGACGATGGCCTTCAGGAGCCGCACCGAGGCGCGGTTCACGTCTTGGTACTCATCCACCAGCACGTGCTCATGGCGAGCACGCAGGGCGTCCCTGACCTCGGCGCTGCCCTCCACCAGACGGACCGGCAGCGCAACCAGGTCGCCAAAGTCCAACAACTGGTGCACGGTCAACAGCCGCTCGTATGCCTCGAAGAGCGTGGCGACCTCCAGGCACTTCTGCGCGCGGACCTTCGCGTCCTGGTCGGTTCCCGCCCGGACAGCCATCGACTGCGCGAGGGCGCGATAGCCCGCAGCATCGACAACCTCATCCTTGGCGCGCGAGATGGCGCTCAGCATGTCGCTCAAATCCAGGGCCGGATCCCAGAGGTTGCGATAGTGCTTCAGGTCGAGCCGCGGAAACTCGTCCTCCAGGAGTTCAATGGCCTCCGTCCGGTCGATCAACCTTGGGTCCGGCAGCAACGCCAGTCGGTCGTGAAAACGGCGAACGATGTCCAGGCCGAATGCGTGGAATGTGCCGATCCACATCGCCGCCGCCGCGACAGGATTGCTGGCGGCAATCCTCTCGCACAGTTCATTGGCCGCCTTGTTGGAGAAGGTGAGGACAAGAATCGTGGTTGGATCGACGCCGTCCGCAAGCAACCCTTCGATGCGACGAACAAGTGTCCTCGTCTTGCCGGTACCGGGCCCTGCCTGCAGTTGGAACGCCAAGCCACGATGTGCGGCCGCCTGAGCCTGCGTGGGGTCAGGGGTGAGCGGGCCTGCCACCGCGACTGCGCCCACGGGGTGCGGCTCTTCGGCGGGTGGCAGCAGCAATGCATCCAGCAACTGTTGCTGTACCACGACGCGCGGCGCGCCGAAGCGCATCGCGATCGCGTCGGATGTCAGCCCTTCGTCGACATGCAACTCGCGCAAGACAGGGCGCGGCAGCAGGAACTCGCGCGCGAAGAGGTCCATTTTTACCTCACGTCGCTCGCGCGCCCCGTAGTCAAGAACGCGATCGACACCGACCGGCGCGTCCTCCATCGATCGGTCGGGCTCGACGTCCACCGTCACCACGTCCAGCGTGCCACCTTCCAGCACGACATGGCCGAGTTCATGTGCGATCAAGAAGGCGCGCTCGAAGTCCGATCCGCAATCCTCGTAGAGGATGCATCCAGCCTGACTGTCGAAGGTGGCTTTACCTCCCTTGAGCTGTGGATCTCCTTCTTGCAGCGCGTACACATCCAAGCCGCAACCCGTGGCCTCCCGAAGCGCAAACGCCAGAGGTCGGGTCGGATCGCCGCCGGCCGCGACGTTCGCCCGGTGCAGACGTTCTGCTTCCCGGCGAGCGGCCTCGGTGGCGTCCATCGCTCAGTCCGACAACGCCTTCAGCGTCGCCTGCTGTTCCGGCGTCAACTGAGAAGTCGCAACCGCATGGTCGAAAGTGATCTGTTCACCCACGCTCGGCTTCACGCTGGACCGAAAGGCATGTCCGGAGACCATGCCCGGTGGACCCTGCAGGTACGCAGCCACAGCTTGCGCTGTGGCGCCCAACTCCGACGCAAGCTTCTCGATGAATCGGGCGGGGATGGTGGCAGCACTGATGGCTCGATCACGCACGCGCATCAGAAAGAGATTGCTGACATCCAGGCTGCGTGCGAGCGACTTGAAGCCGCTCGTATTGAGTTTGGCGAAGGGGTTCGCGACCTCCACGTCGAGCTGCTGGACAGCCCGCTCAAACCGCTGCCAGGCCTTGTCCACCGCACTGTCCGGCACCACGGTCGCCGGGACATCTTCCGCCGGTGGCTCATGACGCAGATCGATCGAACAGTCGATCAGCGCAGTCGCGTGCTGCGGGTACTCTTTGATGTAACGCACAAGCGTTTCCCGGCCATGGCTGGGCTCCATTGAGAACGCCATCAGCACGGATTCCTCGTCCGCGGCGAACGGCTTTGAAGTGCTCATGCGTCCTCCTGCAGAGCAGACCTGAGGGTCTTGTATGCACGGTCGCGGCGATTCCGTACGGTTCTTTCATCGCACTTCAGCATCTTGGCGATAGTCATGATGTTCGAGTCCTTTGAGTCGATCTGGAAACCTTGCCGCAGCAAGCCCACGACCCGTCTTTGATCATCTGGTAACGCATCAATCGCAGCATCCAACTCCAACCGGAAAGCCGGATCGTCAATTTTTTGAGGGTCACCTCCGAGGAAGTCGGCCGCTGCTGCCTCGACCTCCGGAGAAATGTCCTGACCCTCATCGCCATCCGTGGACAGCGGCACGGTAAGAACCGAGGCCGGACCAATCTGCCTCAGCACGGTTTTGCGGAATCGGGCGAATGCCAGGTCGAACCGCACCTCAAAGAAGTCCAGCATGGCGAAGCGGCCTTGACAGTCCTTGGCGATTCGCTCGGCGAAGCGGCCCATGATCTCTTCGCGTATGCCTTGCGCCCCAGTCATGCGGGAGTCGGCGACCGTTGAATACAGGGACTGCTCCACGCGCTTCATGAGCAGTTCGAAGATCTGCTTGAACTCGTCCCGGGCATCGGCAGCCCAGGCACGCCGCAGGAAATACGTCAGCGCTTCCGACGGCACATAGCCGCTGCTCTTCCTCGACGCGACAGCGAAGGCCTGCAGGCGTGCCGCAGCATCGACCGCCTCCAGCCTTCCCAAGGATGCCTCGATCTCGGGCGGCCGTGTGAACGGCGCCCCGTGTTTGTCTTTGCTCTTCAACGGTTCCGGCATCGATCTCCTCCTTTCCCGTCAGTCCGTTCTGTACATACGTTTGCCCTTCCACCGTCACCGGATGCGGATCGGCAAGGACACCTGCGGCTGGATCGGCACGAGGGTCTTGGCATAGGTGCGCAGGATCTCGTTGTAGAGATCGGCGTGCTTCGGGGCTTCGACCGAGAGGATCAATGCGTAGCGGATCTTCTCAGGACCAGTGGCCCGGCCGCCGCCGTCGCGGGCGTTGTAGTGAATGTCGAATACGGGGTTCTTGAGGCTAGAACCACGGAAGGTCTTGGCCCCGTGCAGCACGGTTTCCCACTTGCCCTGATCAGAGCGGCGCTCCTGCTCGGTGGCGAACTTCTTCAGGTCGAAAAATCCCTTGGTGTCGGCGTTGCTCTTGCCATCCTTGATCTTCTCGTCGTTGGGACGGAAGACAACTTCGAGACCGGCCTTGGTGTAGGCCGCGGCATCCTGCGGATCAGTAGGAGATGCGTAACAGAAGGTGGCCTTCATGCGAACATTGCCCGTCAGACCCTCCTTCGGCAGCGGCAAGCTGGCGCGCAGGTATTTGCTGGGTTTGAGCTCGCCCTGATAGACCACCCGGGCCACGCCATCCGGGCAGGTGATGATGTCCAGGGTGTCCTCGGGAATCTTGCCCCAGCCAACTTCGATCGGATCATGCTCGCCGGGATCGGCCGCATGGACCAGCAAGGCCTTGATGGCGAGAGGCGTCAGGTTGCCGCCCAGGATTGCACGGATGCCGATAGCACTGCGCAGCAGGTACGGCGCCGCAAAGCTGGTGCCGAGTTGGGGCGTCAGCACCGGCCTCGCGTTCGGCGCCAGGACGTGGAAGTATTTGGACGCCGGGTTGCCGCCGAAGGCCATCAGGTCCGGCTTGACGACACCGGGGCTGCGGCCTGGCCCGATCGCACTGTAGGGCGCGCGAGCCCAACCCGTGCCCGTGTCATCGGCTGCGCCGACCGAGAGCGCATTCACGCAGTCCGACGGAACCTGCACACGGCTGTAACCAAGTTCGCGGTCGCGTTCTCCGTTATTGCCCACAGCCACGGTCATGAGCGTGTCGCCGTCGCTGAGCAGTTCGTCGATGACGGATGTCCAAGCATGAACTTCCTGATCCTCAACCTCCAGGTCCGGCCCCAAGCTCAGGTTGATGAACTCATAGGATCGCGACAGCAGAACCTGTTCGATGAGACCGAGCGTGCGATACAACTCCAGCGGGTCTTCGCCGCTCGAATCTTGGTCGAGCACGCGCAAATGGTCCACCGGTGCGAAAGGCCTGCCGGCCATCCCGTTGGGCTGGATCGGGCCGAACAGCACGGCCGATGTCACGCCCAGACCGTGCTCCGGGCCGTCCGGGTCATCGGCGGCATCTTCGTCGAGCTTGCGGTATAAGTGCAGCCAGGGACCGATGGGGTGGTGCTTTGGGAGGCCGCCGTCCAGGATGGCGACTCGAGGCTCGGACGACAGGGCCTGCTCGGTGGGAAGGCTGCACCCCACCGAGGGGCCGCCGCTGCGTTGCAACGGGCGAATGCCGCGCAGCTTGGGCACCGGCCGGATCACCCGGACGAAGGCGAAGCCGGCCAGCCTCTCGACTTCGCGCGGCTTGCCCTCGACCGGCACAAACCACAGGTTGCCTGCGACGAAGTCGACTTCAGTGTGGACCTTGACCTCCTCCCGCCTGGCAAACTTCACGAAGGCCCTCTGGATCAGGCCAGGATCTTCGTCCGGCAACAAATGCAAGCCCACCTCGAAGAAGCGATCCTTTGGGCCGCCCAGGTTCACGATGCGCTCGGCCGCCGCGAACGCGGCAAACTGTTCGATGTGGGTCAGGTCTTCGCCCTCGTCGGACTGCGCGTCGATGGTTTCCGTCCACTGCGAGAGCTTACGGAAGGCTTGGCGCTTGCCGGCGACGAACAGCTCGGTCGTTGTGGTCTCCTGCGGCTGCCCCTTGCGGGTCCAGGCCTGCGGCTTGACCTTGACGGTGCGGCTGCCGATGGACTCCAGCCCCGTACTGCGCAACAGCCCGGTCGGGAAGTAGGAACGAGCGATGAAACTGGGGTTCATCATCAGCCGGGCCACTGCGAAGTCGCCCGGACAGGCATCAGCAGGCAGTTCGTCCAGCGCCTTGGCGGCACTTCGAAACTGAGGAACCATTCGTTCCCGCGCCTGCGCGAAGGTGTAAACCTCGGCCTTGCCGGGCATGCGTCTCGGGCCGACGATGTCATGGGTCAGCAGTTCGCCACGACCGATCAGGAAATTGGTTTGGCTCATGCGTCAGCCTTTCTCCGGGGCGCGGCCTTTCGTGCCGCAGGTGTCTCGTTGGTGTACTTGCGGATCGTGTCCCGGCTCACCCCGGTGATGTCGGAGACGGTGTGCTGGGACAAGCGGGTCTGCTTGGCAAGCATCACCGCCAGATCGATGCGGCCCTGCCTGTCGAGCGCCAAGGCGCGTGCCTTCATAAAGTCCTCGACCAAGTCGGCGTCGGTGGTCGTGCCCAGAGCCACGGCACGCCGGAAGCGCTGCACATCGCGCTCGATGTCGCTGAACGAGTGCCCGGCGAATGCAAACACCAGGATGTCGATCCAGCGCGCAAAGAGGGCGTAGTCCGGTCCGAGGAAGCGCTTGACGGCTTCCTTGAGGGCCTGCTCATCGGGTGTCTTGAACTGGACCACCAAGTCGAAACGGCGCCACAACGCCGGATCGATCAACTCCGGGTGATTGGTGGCCGCCAGCAATACGCTGCTGGAAGGCCATTCGTCGACCTCCTGCAGGATCACCGTGACCAGGCGCTTGAGTTCGCCCACGTCGGTGTCATCGCTGCGCCGCTTGGCAATAGCGTCGATCTCATCCAGCAGCAGCACGCAGGACTCGCGCTTTGCGAAGTCGATGGCCGCCCGCAGGTTGGCGCCGCTCTTGCCCAGCAGGCTGCTCATCACGGCGGTCAGGTCGAGCACGTACAGCGGCACCTTCAACTGCGTAGCCAACCAGCGGGCCGTAAGCGTCTTGCCCACCCCAGGCGGCCCCACAAAGATGGCTGAGCGGGTCGGCGTCAGCCCCATGGCCCGCAGCCGATCACTCTGCCGGCGCTCGGCGATGAGTTGTCCCAAGACATCCTCGACATCGCTGGACAGCAGCGGCGCGTCTTTCGTCGGCGTGTCCTTGAACACCTTCAGGAGCGAGAGGCGGGATTCGTCGTCTACCGGCAAGGCGTGGGTCGCCGACGGCTGGGGCGACAGCTTGCGCATGGGAGAAACTCTGCGTGCCGGCTTCGACTTCAGGAACAGTTTGAGCTGTTCGGCGAGGTCGGGCGCCGTCCCACGGTACTTGCGGACCAGCCGCGCCGCGAACAGGCGCACATCTTCCGTCTGCTCGGTCAGAGCCAAGCGAACCATCTGGGCTAAATCTGATTGCTCTTCCTTCATTTCGCCCATCACTTCCTTAACTCATTGATTTGTATAAATAAAACCAAAAACATGGTTGGACTAGATCTATTCTCTCACAAATCAAAGTAAAGTTGGCGAACGAAGCCAGTGCCAGCAGGGCCGGAGCATCAAATTTCCCGCAGATGAAGGATATTGGCGCGGTAGTCCGGGTTCCAGGCAGCGGCCTTGCGTTTTTTTGGCAGGCTCATGGCGCGAGAGTGGTCAGCACGAAACAGGTTCATGGCGGCACGGCGCAGCAATGAGAAGTTGAGTGCGGCATTGCGTAGCCGGATGGGGCAGGCGTCCTCTCCAAAGGTCACATCCAGGCACCAGTGCAAGCCATTTTCAATGCTTCTTCCAGCGTTCCTTGAGCCCCAGGGTAGCCAGCCAATCCAGATCGCCCACCGCCGTGCAGCGACGGGTTTCAATGCGGCCATGGCCCTTGTCCAGCGTTTCATGCACGCAGGTCTGTCTGACCGGGTCGCCGGGCGCGTCGAGCGTGCCAAAGAAGTCGCGCAAGGCGTGGGCCAGATGTGGTTGGTTGTCCTTGACGGCAAGCACGTAATCGCCACCACCGTCCACGATCTGCTCGGCAATCGCGCTCTGGCAGCCGATGGCATCGATGGTGACAACCGCTCCCTCGGGCGCCAGCGTTGGCAGCAACTCGCCAATGGCCGTGATTTCGTTGGACTTTTCTTGGCAGGCCAATTGTCCCAGCGTCAGGCCATATTCGGCGGCGTAGGCCGATACCTGATGCAGTGCGCGCAACCCGCAGGCCGGACGTGCCGCCCCGCGCAGACTCTTGCCATCGATGGCGATGACCAGGCCACCCACCGCAGGACAGACTTGGCGCCATCCAGGAACTCAAGCAGGTCGACAACTGCCTTGGCGAGAGCGCCTCAAATACCCGACGGATGGTGTCGGGCCCGGGAATGCCGTTGCGCAGTTTCAGATAGCGACGCAGCCAGCCTTCGCGCGCTCGCCCCCAATCTTCAATGTCATCCCACCCTTGTGCCCCTGACATGACCGCGCACAGTGCCAAAACCAGTATGTCGAGCAGGTTGTGGTCGGTGCGACCCTCGACCCGCGGGTCCTTCAACTGGCGCAACTGCTCGATGAGCTCTTCTATCGTGTCTTTCTCCGCCATCTCTTGCTCCTGAAACCCAAGAGTAGACACGATTTTTTCTGAGCCGCTTTTACAACGGCTTATCGTAAGTCGTTGAATGTAAACAAACTTTGATGCTCCGGCCCTGCCGCATGAAGGACTACTTCGATCTCTGGATACTGCTGACCGAGGATGTTTTGGAAACCGCCGAATTGCGCCGCGCAGTCGAGACCACGTTCGATCGACGGAAACTGGCGATGCCCAGCACCCTCCCCTCGGGCTTGAGCGATGCATTCGTGCAGGATGCCGCCAAGCAAAGGTAATGGGCCGCCTTCCTGAAAAAGAATCGACTAAAGGCGCTGAACCTCGCCGAGGTCGTCGCGCTGCTACGCGGCGAGTTCCAGAAACTGACCGGCTAAATTTAGCCGGTCGCTGCCAAACGTGTCCGACAAGCAGCAGGGCGCCGATCTTTCCAGACTGGCGTCTGAGTGACGACCGACCGGCTAAATTTAGCCGGTCGAAAACTCATCACTTTCATGAAGGATTCAATCGCCGCGCTCAGAGGTTGGCCTGGATCAGCAGTTCATCCGTGCAGCGCAATTGCATCTTCATGGCCCGTGGCCTTGAAAGCCATGCAGGAGAGCTGGCAGGGCAACAGCAGGGCGTGGCGCTTGCGTAGCGTGATAGTCTGAGCGCCGACACCGACCGGCTAAATTTAGCCGGTCACTGACAAACGTATCGGACAGGCAGCAGGGCGCCGATCTTCCCAGGCTGGCGTCTGAGTGACGACCGACCGGCTAAATTTAGCCGGTCGAAAACTCGTCAATTCCATGAAGGATTTAATCGCCGCGCTCAGAGGTTGGCCTGGATCAGCAGTTCATCCGTGCAGCGCAATTGCATCTTCATGGCCGTTGCCTTGAAAGCCATGTAGGAGAGCTGGCAGGGCAGCAGCAGGGCATGGCGCTTGCGCAGCGTAATCATGCCGGCTTTCTCGGCACATATCAGCTTTGCGTACATCTCGTCCATAGCGACCATGGAGCGCAGCCAGGCGGCAGTGATGGGGTGGACTACCTGCACCTGCATGCGGCGAGGGTGCAGCCAGCTGGTGTCGAGTTTCTCGAAAGGCATGGCGCGAACCTGGTCGGCGGTGTCATCCATCTGCCAGGTCATCTCGATCATGTCCGATTCGATGCGCTGGCGATAGTCTTGGGCCAGGGCGTTGACGTACAGCTTGCTGCTGACGATGTTCCAGTCGCGTCGCATCACGCGGGCCACAGGGGACGCCTGGAACGTCACATCGACATGGGCACGCATGCGGGTGCGAAGCGCATTCATGCGGTGTTCGTTTTTCAGTTCAACGCAGGCCTCGGCGATCGCATCCTCGATAGATGAGTCGCAGACATCGAGGGTTTGGGTGGGTGGTGTTTGCACCCTTGCGATTATTCCGGGGGGGTGTGGCGCCAACGGTCAAATGCTCGGAGTTCGAGGATTTCATTCGGCGCTCATCCGCCCCCGGAGAGGGAGCATCATGAGCCTGCTCGACACCGCAATTTGCGGAATTCACCTCAGAGACCATGCGGTCTCACTTTCTGGTCTGACCCGCCAGAATTTATGTCCCTCCAACGGGAATTTGCTCGGGGTCAGCGAAGGGTGAGCCTGCCCGCATCAGCATTGCTTGACCGCAGTGTGTGCCAATGGTCCGTAGGGAGCCGCAAGCGCTGTGATCCCTTCGGGTCAGCGCTTGCCTTTTGCCTCCCCTTGGCGACTTCGCTCGCCGTCGTGGGCACCCATGCACTTTCATGTGCATGGGTGCCCTGACCAAGAGTGTCTTGGGCTGCATTGAAAGTCCGGACAGGCCGATCGAGCCTGCGCGCAAGCCAACGCGCAGGCTCGATCGGCTTGTCAACACCCCTGCTGGGGAAACGAAAGGACTGCCATGAAGCAAATCCGGCTCGCCCACATGAGCGATCTCCACTACTCGCCCGGCAACCTCGAAGAGTCCGACCGCTGCCTGACTGCTGCGGTCACGGGCGCCATCGAGGCCAAGGTGCAATGCGCCATCATCACCGGCGACAGCACGGATCACGCGCTCGAAGCGCACCAGCCAGCGGTTCGCGCTCTGGCCCGGCAGGTTCAGCGTCTGGCCGATCACTGCCCGGTGCTGATGCTGCAAGGCACACTCTCCCATGAGCCGCCCGGCTTCCTGCGCATGCTGTCCATGCTGGCCTCGCGCCATCCGATCACGATCGCCGAGCGTGTCGGCAGTTTCGGCCTGCGCCTGGACGGCAAGGCCATCGAACCGGTACAGGCGCAGGCGCAGTACGCCGTGGTGTTTCACACACTGCCGACGCTCAACAAGGCGGACATCGCCGCGATGGGCAAGGGCACGATGGATGAATCGCCCCATGTCCTGGCCCGCCGCGTCGTCGCCGATGTGCTGGAGTCCTGGGCTGCGGTGAATCGCAAGTTGCGCGCGTCCGGCATTCCATCGATGGTCCTGGGCCATGGCACGGTATTCGACTCGGTGAGCGAACATGGCGTTCCCATGGCAGGCACGGACCACGAGTTGGGCCTGGGCTCGCTGTTCGCATCCGAGGCGGTGGCAGTGGCCCTGGGGCACATCCACAAGCAGCAGCAGTGGCGCGAGAGCATCCATGGTGTCGAGCAGATCGTGGCCTACGCTGGCTCGATCGGTCGATTTCACCACGGTGAGCAAGGCGACAAGTTCTGGCTAGAGTGGGTGCTGCAAGCCAATGCGGCCCAACTCGTCAAGCACGCAACGCCGTCCAAGCGCACGGTCGATCTGGAGTTCGAGGGCATTCCTGACCTGGACTGCCTGCGTGCGCGCGCACGCGACTGCGAAGGCGCTTGCGTGCGTGTCCGCTACCTGGTGGACGAAGAGCAGCGCCAGAAGGTCGATCGCAATGCCATCCGGGAGATTCTGCAAGCGGCAGGCGCGAAGGACGTGCAGATCGAGGGCAAGACCGCGATCGTGCAGCGCCAACGCGCAGCGGGTATCTCGACCGTGGGCCTGGAGCAAAAGCTGGGCATCTGGTGCGAAGCCACCAAGACCCCGGGCGCGCAGGAGTTGCAGTCGCGGCTGGCAACGCTGCTGATCGATGAGCCCGAGCAGATCGCTGCCGGCCTGCTGGCGACATTGACATCGCCAGAGACGCTCGCACAGGCCGCGCCTGTTGCCGGCACAACCCCGGTGCGTGTCAAGGAATATGGCTCGTCCGGCTCGTCCAGCGTGGATGACCGGCAAACCCTGGACATGTTCTGAACGAGCGCGCACGCGGCGCCCAAACCCGCTACGGCGGGTTTTTCAATGCCATCGCAAGGCATCGAAAAACCAGTCGGACCCGCTTTCATGTCACCCCTTTTGGGGGAAAGGAGATAGCAAACATGAGGCCGCTGAAAATCAGACTTGCCGGTTTCGCCGGCATTGCCTCGGGGCGCGCAAAGGAGGTCGTGGAAATCGACTTCGGTGCGGTGGACGCCGACGCGCAAATCGTCGCCCTTGCCGGCCCCAACGGCGCGGGCAAGACGACGATCATGGACAACCTGCATCCGTACCGGGTGATGCCCTCACGCGCGTCGAGCCCGACGCCTGGCGCCTTCTCTTTCTACGATCACCTTGTGAACGGGGACAGCGGCAAGGACCTGGACTGGGAGCACGAAGGAATCAGGTACCGCTCGGTGCTGAAGTTCAAAACCACGGCCAAGACGCGCAAGCAGGAGGCATTCCTGTTCGTGCTCGATGGCGCTCAGGCCGTGCCATGGCAAGACAAGGCCACGGGCCTGATCAGCGATGGCAAGACCGACACCTATGACCGCGCCATCGAAGCCATCCTGGGCAAGCCGGAAGTATTCTTCACGGCCCAGTTCAGCGCCCAGGGCAAGCAGCCCATCGGCAAGATGACGGCCGGCGAGGTCAAAACCTTGCTGGGCCAGATGCTGGGGATGGACAAGACCGCAGCGCTGGGCGCCAAGTCGCAGGCCCTGGTCAAGGAACTGCGACCCCACCTGAACATCGCCCATGACACCGTGGCACGCTTGCAGACCCAGGTCGGCACTGAAGATGCGGGGCATACGATCGCGTCCCTGCAGGCCAACGCCCAGAGCACGGCGCAAGGGCGCCAGGCGCTGCGCAAGCAGCGCGATGAAGCCATTGCCGCATGGGGAGTTGCCAAGCGCGAATTCCAGATGCAGGAGCAAAACCGCGCAGCACGCGCGGCGCTGCACAAGCAGATCGAAGAGGCCAGGGCGGCGAGTGTCGCCAAGCGGTCGGAAATCCAGCAACGGCACGAGTCTGAGAGCCGCAAACTGCGCGAGCAGCTCGCACAGTCGAATCGGGCGGTGCAGGTCGCAGCGGGCGTCGAGCAGGATCTCGTCAGGCGCATTGCCGACCAAGAGCTTCTGGCCTCCCAGGCCGGTCAACTGGCCGCTGCTGAAGGGCAGTGGCAGGCACTGACGGCCAGGCGCGAACCGCTGCAGCAGTCGATGGCCGCGCGGCAGCCGGCGATCGACAAGCTCGGTGGCATCCGTGCCGCCATCGCCGAACTGCAACAGGAACTGGCCCGAACCCAGTCCAGCGGCGAGCACATCGCGGTCGCGCTGGAGAAGGTCAAGGCCACGGCGGCATTGCTCGGTGAAGTCCCATGCCAAGGCAGCGCCATGGCGCGCCAGTGCAAACTGCTGGCACAAGCCAACAGGGCGGCCGCAGAGATGCAATCGGTATCGGTCAAGCTGGAAGACGTGCGCCGGGCCTGGAAAGAGGGCAGGGCGAGCGTCAAGAGCAAGACCGCTGAACTCGATGCACTGCTGGCGCAAGAGGCGCACGCGAAAAAAGAGGGTGAAGAACTCGCCGGCCTGGAGCGCAGCATCGCGCAGCTTACTGCCCAGATCGCAAAAAAGCAGTATGTCGATGCGGCCATCCTGGAGCTGCCTGCGCTGCGCGAGAAGCTGAGGCAGGCCCAAGCAGAACTGGCCAGTGCCCGTGGCCATGTCGCGCCATTGCAGGCCAGGCTCGATACCTTGGCCCAGTCGCAGGCGGCGGATTTGCGGGCCTTCGATGACGCGGCAGCGCAAGAGGGCAAACGCTTGCGCGAGCAACTCGACAACCTGCCGCAGGTGCTCGGGCAAGGCGATCTCCAGGCCGCCGAAGACCGCGTCAAGGACATCGATGCGCTCGATGCCCAGGCCAAGGCGAGCGAGGATCGGCTTGCCCAGGCAATCCGTGATGAGGCATCGAAAGCCGAGCGCATCGCCCAAGCCAGGCAAGACTTGAACCGGGCCCAGGCTGCCGTCAATGCGATCAGCGCGGAAATCGCCTGGTGGACCCTGCTGGGCAAGGCGCTGGGTACGGACGGAATCATCGCCATGGAAATCGACGATGCCGGCCCGGCCATCGCGCTGCTGGCCAACCAGTTGCTGCAGGACTGCTACGGCGGGCGGTTTCAGATTTCGCTGCAGACCCAGGCCAAGACGGCAGCCGGCATCCGCAAAGAGGCGTTCCTGATCCAGGTCGAAGACACCCATCGCGGCGAGAGCAAGCTGCTCGATGCGATGTCCGGTGGCGAGAAGGTGTGGATCAACGAATGCCTGGTGCGGGCCATTGCGCTGTACATGGCGCAGAGCGCCGACACGAAGTTCGAGACGCTGTTCTCCGACGAAAGCGACGGCTCGCTCGACCCCGAACGCAAGCGGCAGTTCATGCAAATGAAGCGGGCCGTGCTGGAACGCGGAGGCTATTCGCAAGAGTACCTGATCACGCAAACGCCGCAGTTGCTGGATATGTGCGATGCCGTCATCGACGTGGGCGCGATTTGAGAAAGGAGGTAAAGGAGGGGCTGCAAAGCCTTTCCAGTTGATCCACGCGGGTCAATTGGAAAGGCATTCGTCTTGTGGAAAGGCATTCGTCTCATCAACACCGCTGTTTGCGGCAAAGGACGAAAGATGCTTGATCTGTTTGGACAAGAAGTGCCGCCAAAGCACACGGCCAAGGCGGTTTTCAGCGATGTCGAGATCGACGGGATTTTCGACAACATCCTCAACGAAGGTGAGCTGCTGAAAGACCTGGCAGTGAACCTCAAAAAGCTGCGCAGACTGAAAGACAAGGCGCAGATCACTGCGGCGCGCAAGACGGCATGGATCGACCTGGTCTGGGTTTTCGGGCTGGACGAGCCTTCCAATGTCCCCTTCGAGGTCGCCTGCTGCGTGTGCGGCGCCAACGACGAAAACATCCGGGCTGCCATCAGCCGGGAATTCGCCAATGAAATCCGGATGATGCATGGCGTCATCACGGCCCGGTTGCCGCATCTCCATGAAAAATGGACGCGGCATTTGGGACGCTACGTCTGCCTCGGGGTTCATTGAAAGTTCCCAACCGAAAGGAATTGGGATTGGAAAACCTTCTGGAATCCCGTCTGGAAAAACCGTTCACGAAATGGCTGGCCAGGGGCTCTTGGGCTGGGGTGGTTTTCATCCCGATGGCCTTGTCCTATTTCTGCGGATTCATCCTGGGTCTGATTTGTCGTCCGTTCGGGCGGCAGTGAAAACCCTCATCCATCGAGGAGCAAACCATGAAAAACATCACAGGTGCAAACCTGTTGGCGGGCGGGCTCTTTCGTGGATTTTTCGATGTCTTCTTCAAGGAAGTCGAACCAATCTACGAAGGAAACCCCCATACGGGAAAAAAGGAACCATCTGAAACCGGGGACGACAACGAGGCCTTTGCCGGCTACGTTGAAAGAATCGGCGACAAGGTGGTCGAGATGGTGGTGTACAAGAATCGCATCTGCCGCGCGGTCATCTTGGCCCAGGATAAACCCAAGGGCGCGCCCGAGCCGGGTGTCAAGGGACTGAGTGATTTCACGGCGCACTTGGCCGACCGATTGGGCGTGCCGTTCAATTTGGGGGAGGCCATCAACTTCACCCATGAGGAACTGGGGTCCGCGCGACGGCATCACGCAGCGCCGCCGCAACGATCTGGCGCTTCAGCGGCGGTTGACCCACCGGGGCAGCCTGACCCGCCGCCTTTGCAAGCACCGGTGCAAATGGCGGTGCAAGTGGTGGAGCAAGTGGCGGCACCAATGCCGAGTCCACCTGCCGCTCCCAAGCCCAGGCCATTTTCGGCACCCGCGCCGGCGATAGCGCCCAAGCCCAGGCCATTGCGGACGCCGGCTCATGCAATGGCGCCCGAGTCTGAACCTCGTGCCCATGCGTCCTCGCCGACCGAGGCGACCGGGCAGATCGTGCAAGCGGGCATGACGCAAGTGCTCGGGCGCGACGATCGTCCCATCGAGATTTTCTCCATCAGCCTCCAGACGGAAGACGGTGCAGTCAATTTCAATGGAGTGGATCTGGCAAAGAAATTCAGCGAAGGGGCATTTCACATTGGCGACTGGGTCTATGTGAAGAAAACCGTCGTCGATTTCACTGTGCAAAGAAATGGTGTGCCAGAAGAGCGCACCAAGAACGTGTACGTGGTCAAGATTCTCAAAAGCCGCTGACCGAGTGCAATTTTTCAACAGCCCCCGAGCGAAAGCCGGGAGCAGAATTTTCAACCCGAAAGGAATCGACATGGCATCCGTGAACAAAGCCATCATCGTCGGCTATCTGGGCCGCGACCCCGAAATGCGCACCTTCCCCAGCGGGGACCAGGTCGCCACCGTCAGCATTGCCACCACCGACAGGTGGAAAGACAAGCAGACCGGTCAATTGAAGGAGGCCACCGAGTGGCACCGCGCGGTCTTCAATGGCCGCCTGGCCGAGATCGCCGGCCAGTACTTGCGCAAGGGCGCGCAGGTGTACGTGGAAGGCAGTCTGCGTACCCGCAAGTGGACCGACAAGGACGGCGTGGACAGGTACAGCACCGAGATCCGCGCGGATCAGATGAAGATGCTCGGCTCTCGTGACCATGGCGCCTCGTCTGCCGGCTCTCCCGCTGGCCCTGCCGATAACGGCAGCAAATATCCGGGTCAACACGGCAAGAGTAGTGAATCGAACGAGATGCAGGCCGCTGCGGCTACGCATTCGTTCCAGAATGGCAATCCCGAAGATTACGACGACGATATCCCGTTCTAGATTCGAATGACCAGGTTTTTTCCTGGAAGCTGCTTTTGCAGTTCAAGCCTGAAAGGGCTTGCCCATGGGTCCTTTGATCCCATGGGCAAGCATTTACGGGTGGTTTCTCAACTCCTGAATAGGGAAGAAACCGATGCAAGGCAAAATTGATTTTTCGAGAATCGATTGGCAAAACGTGCTTGCCCATTTGGGCGTTGAAGCGCGTTTGATTGAAAACCCGAAGCGGCGCGGCCCTTGCCCGATCGAGCAGACCGGCTCGACCCGTTTCCGCTTCGACAACAAGGACGGTCGCGGCACCTGGGTCTGCAATTGCGGCGCTGGCGATGGTGTTCGTCTGGTGGCGCTGGTCAATGGAATCGACGATGCCGAGGCTGCAAGGCGGATCAGGCAGGTCATCCATGGCTATCCGGCATACCGCCAGGCGCCACGGCAATTCGTGCCTGCTGGCAAGAAGACGCCCGAGGCCATCGAAAAGGCGCGCAAGGGTCTTGACAGGGTGCGCTCGGGCAGCAAGCCAATCACCGCAGAGACACCGGCCTGGAAGTACCTGTGCAAGCGCGTGCGTGGCCTGGAACTGGGCTGGTTGTCGAAGGCGCTCCGGTACCATCCACACCTCAAGCATGTGGACGAGGACTTGGGCGGCTGCGTGACGTACCGGACTGCCATCGTCTGCGATGTGGTCGATGCCTTCCGGCGCGATCGCATCGTGACGATCCACCGGACCTACATCACGGCCGACGGCGAGAAGGCCCCTGTGTCTGCGAAGCAGGTCAAGAAGGTCATGACGGCCACCGTGGACAAGCTCTGCGGTGAGGTCATCGCGGTGAACACGGCAGGCACGAAGTTCGTGATCATCGCCGAAGGCTTGGAGGCTGCGCTGGCATGGGTTGCGGCAACGCAAAACCGCTACACGGTCTTTGCGGCGCTCAACTGCTTCAACATGAGCCAGTTCCAATGGCCCGGGGGCACCGAGGCGATTTTGGTCGCGGCGGACAACGATCCACCGAATCCAAGGTCGGGCGTCTGCACGGGGCAGCACTACGGCGCCATCCTCAAGGATCGGGCCATCGAGGCGGGTCTGCGGGCGCGCATGTTGCCCTCGCCTGTGGTGGGCGTCGACTTCGATGACTTGTGGAATGAAGGCAATACCGAGATGTTTGATCTGCGCCGCCTTGCGATGGCGTCGAATGAGCATTGCGGTGTTGCCTCGGTTGCATGAAAAAACCCGCCTCGGCGGGTTTTTCTTGTGGCCGCAGATTTTTTTACAGCAATATGTCCGGATTTTGCTGCGTGGCCATCGCGCCGGTTGCGTCTTCGACCTTGCCGCCTTTGCCGAGCATGTCCACCACGTCGGTGATCTTGGCGACCTCGCAGCTGTAGTTGGAGCCGATGACATGCGCCAGTGCGGCCGACTTGCCTTTGGCGAGAACGAGGCGCTTTGCACCGGATTTGCTGGACACGATGAAATGCTTTGGGTTTGCCATGGGATTTGCTTTCCGGGTGGTTTCCTGGTGGGTGAGGATTCGATGGTAGGAAAAATGACTCTGCAATCAAATTGAAATGGGGCGCTGGAACGATTATGTTTTCGTGCGCGCTGTCATTGGGTGTCGATAGACCCGTCATCCATCCGCCGCCCTCTGTCGCCATCCGCCGCCCCCCGTGGAATCAGTTTCCACCGATCGATGGTTTTGCCCATGGTCATTGCGTGTGCCCATCGGCAAGGTCGTCGAATTCCTTTCCTTTTCCTTTCTTTGTCGCCCGGTTTCGGGCATTTTTGAAAGGAAATCTCATGAAAACCACTATTGGCGCACTCAAAAGGGCCATCAAGAAGGTATTGAAAGCTGTCGATTGCGCCTCTTGCGCGATCAAGGTCGAAAGCGGTGCACTGTCCGTGATTGCCATGTCGGCGCAGGCTAGCGTGAAGATCCTCGTGCCTGCCCAAGGCAATGCCGGGGATTGCTGCGCAGTCATCGGCGCCAAACAGGCCGGGGCCATCCTCGGCAGCGTTCTCGATTGCACCGAGTGCACGATCGAGGCCATCGAGCAGGGCGCGCAACTCGTGTTCGGCGGCGCCAGGATCAAGCTGATGCGGCCCGCTGGCGCAAACGATGGCATCGACCTGTTCGATGCCCCAGCCGATGGCGACAAGCGCGTGGTGTTCGAGACCAGCGGCCGGGACTTCGCGGGCCTGATGGCGGGGCCTGTCCAGTACGCCGCGAAGTCGGATGTGCGCTACTACCTGGTGGGCGTTCATGCGACATGCGATGCGGGTGCGCTGCGCCTGACCGGTAGCAATGGCTTCATGCTCTGCACCGCCGCCGGCGCCATCGACGCGAGCGCGTCCATGGTGGACTGCATCGTGCCCCATACCGCAGCCGACAGCATCGGCGCAGTCTTCGGGGCGGATGAACGAATCACCGTGTGCCAGCTCGGCAAGGACGCCAACCTGAGGCTGCTCATGCACAGCGAGACGATCCAGTGGAACACGGCGCTGGTGGCTGGAAAGTTTCCCGACTTCCGTCGCGTCATGCCCGGCCCGAAGCGCATCGGGCAGTGCAAGCTGTCTCGCGATGCCCTCTCCGCTGCGGTCAGCCGTGTGCTTGCCGCTTCGGGCGATGTGTTTGTGGCGCTGCATTTGACTCGCAAAGGCTTGGAGGTGCGCTCGGTCGATGGCGAGCAGTGCGAGGTTTTTGCCACAGACACGAGCGTTGACAAGGATGTCCGCGTCACTGTCACGGGCCAGCTTTTGGTGCAGGCCATCGATGCGCTCGAAACGCCTGCGGTGCAACTGTCCCTCGATGGCAAGGACCAGCACGCCAAGATCGTGCTCAACCCCGTCGAAGGTACCGTCAAGGACTGGCTGGGCTTTCTGATGCAGGCGAAGGTCTGATGCAAGCCTGGAGGTGGCCAATGTTCCAGTTTGACGAAAGGGATGCTGGCCGGGCCGTGTATTTCACGGTGCCTTGCCGGGTGTTCGATACGACGGCGCAATACAAGGGGTTCCTGAAAAAAAGGAGTGCTTTGGGGATACTGAACCGAAAATGAACAAACCCCGCTTCGGCGGGGTTTGTTCATTTCATCATGACTCCAGCACCGAACTTTGCTGGACTACGCCCAAGCCAGATACAGCAGGTTTATCAACGACTTAGGCAAGTTCAACATATGCCGGTGCTTTCCGAAACTTGACCCGGCTTTCCCTCTGCTGGCCCCTAGAAGGCTCCTGAGAACTGGGTCTTTCCGAGGAGTCATCATGGCAAAGATCAAGCTCACCAAGTCAGCAGTCGATGCGGCGCAACCCAAGGCGCAGGCCGTCGAACTCCGGGACACGCTGGTGCCCGGCTTCCTGTGCAAGATTACCCCGTCGGGCCGCAAAGTGTTCATGCTCCAGTATCGGACGAACGCCGGGGAGCGCCGCAAGCCTGCCTTGGGCCAGTACGGGGAACTGACCGTCGAACAGGCCCGATCCTTGGCACAGGAGTGGCTGGCCCAGGTACGTCGGGGCAGTGATCCCGGCGCGGCCAAGGCCGAAGCGCGCAAAGCGCCCACCGTCGAGGAGTTGTGCAAGAAGTTCATGGGGGATCACTCCAAGAAGCGCAACAAGCCCAGCACCCAGCTCGGCGACCCGCGCTGCTGCCGTGAGGTCTTGTCGGCGAGGAGATCGAGGTATTCGGCGCGCAGTTGATCGAGCGACGCCGTGGGTTGCTGGCGAGCTGCCTCCTGCGCAGCTCTGCGCTCGCGATCGGCCTTGATCCTGGTGTCTCGAATTTCCTGCAGTTGGCGGAGATGCTCCAGATTCTTGTTGGCTGTGCCGCGGTCCAGCTTGCGCAGCTTGTCGAAGTAGTACGGGTCGAAATGCGACCAGTTCAGCAGTGATTGCAGCATCGCCCGGCGGGCCAAGGCCGTTGTCGGGACGTGCTGCGAGTGCGGAGAACAGCGCATCGACCACTTCATGCCGCTTGAGCGCATTCTCGCCCTCGATCTGCAACGGCACGATCTCCGCCTTCGTGCATCCGTGCTTCTCGAAGAAGCCCACGATGTCCTTGCGTGGCCAGAACAGGGACAGGATGCAGTCCTTCATGCAGCCTTTGATGTCGGCGGGAAAGCTCATGTCGCCGATCCTCAACCGATCCGGGCCAGCAGTTGCTCTATCACGTCACAGGCCTGCCGCTGCCGCAGTGCCCGTGCTTCACGCAGATCTGGCTCGTCGCTTTCGCCCAGCTCGAACCTGGCGACCGATACGGGGCCATCCTTGCGGTAGCCCTCGGTCTTCTCGTCGCCTGCGAAACGGTTGCGCACGATCGCCAGCGAGGCATCGATGACGGCACCGTGCTTGCCGCTCCGCTCGTTGCGGAAGGCTTCGGCCACGGTGGCCATGCCTTCGGGCGCGTGCTCGATGCAATAGATCAGATCGTGCGCGTCCTTGCGCTCGAAGCGCTGATCGAACGCGAAGGACTTCAGGCAGGTGAAGCTGACGAGATTGGCGTGCTTGATCTTCTCGGTGGCGACACCATTGCCGCCCAATAGTTCGGCCTGGATTTCGGTGACTTGGTGCAGGTCGAAGACGATCGACGAGTGCGGGATGTTCAGGGCCGAGATCGTCCCTTCGGTCGGCAACGGCTGTACCTTGCCGCCGGCAAGGTCCGGTGCGTCGGCCAGCAGTTCTAGCACCATCAGAGCGCCGTGTTCGGTGCGGGTTTGCCAACGCCACGAGAGCTTCTTCCCGGCTTCGTTCTCGGCACGCTCGAAGCCCATCTTCTTGAGGTTGTCCTCCAGCGTGTGATAGGCCTCGGTGTCAGCCAGGATTTGCAGATCGATCACGATGTCCACATCCAGCGTGCCGGCGTGCGCCGGCACCGCGGGTGGCCGTGCGGCGACGAGATACCGCGGCGTGAGCCCGCCAACCAGGTAGACCGAATCCTTCCACGGTCCGAGACCGCGCAGCAGCGTCACGAGGACACGTTCGCAGTCCACGGTGTACTGGTCGCTGTAGCCGTCGAGCGTTGCGGGCTTGGCCATCAGAAGCCGATCCTTTCTTTGCGGAAGTGCTCGGCCATTTCCTTGGAGCGGCCTTCGCCACGCAACAGGTCGAGATAGATCTGGATTGGGCTCGCCAGCCATAGGCCGTCGATCTGCTCGCGAAACAGCAGTTCGCCTGACGACTTGGCTTCGATGACCCCCAAGTTAGCGCCCTCGTTGACGACACGCGCATCCAGGTCACCGATCGCGGCATCGGCGTTCGCGCCGATCAGCACGCGCACCCGCACTTGGGAGACATGAGAAATGAACGGCGCATAGCGCTGCGCGGCGGCTTCGTGGCTGATCGCGTACTGGACCTCGTGCGCGTCGAAGACCTGGTCGATCCGCGTCGCCAGCGTGTCTGCCTTCGTGCCCGGCACGTAGTACCGTCGCACAGGTGACGGACGGATGGTGGCGAGTTGCTTGGCCCATGCGTCCAGCAAGGCCGCCGGCTCGCGAAGGTGGCGCTCCTTGCCCGGGCCTTGCCCACGCGCTACCAGCCAGTCGAAGCGCTCCAGTTCGGTCAGCACTTGGGAGGCGGTGGCGGGCGACACCGTCGCCTGCTGTGCCAACTCGGTGACGCCGAACCAGTTCTGATGCTGCACCAGCAGGGCGTGAAGCACCTGGGCACGTCGCCCGGTGAACAGCGTCCGCACCGACTTCGCCAGGGCTTTGGGCGGCGGCTTGTCGATATAGAGGTACGCACCGGGGGCGGATAGGTACAGGCTGCCGCCGCTGTCGTAGTAGCCGACGCGCTCGCTTCTGAGCAGTTCCTTCGCGCCGGGGGAGATGGACTCGGCGACGAGGAGTGACAAGGGGTTCTCCGGCTGCCCGGTGGGCCTCCCGTGGCTCGCCGCCCGGAGTTGCCAGATCACTTGGCGGACATCTCGCGGAAAGACGGCCTTCTTGGCTTCGAGCAGCAGGACGAAGGACTTCCCAGCGACGTGCAGATCGACCTGGGCGTCGTACCTGCGGTCGCTGTGCTGGCCGACTGGCTCCTGGGCGAGGTCGGCCTCTACCTCGGGAAGCTCCCGCAGGGCGTCAACCAAGCGCGCGATCAACTCTCGTTCAGTCAGGGTGGACTCAAGCATGCAGCGTCGAAGCCTTGTTCACTGTTCAGTAAATATGCGAACTCTAGCGAAAATTTAGCCAAATGGCAATTTTTACTGTGCAGTGAAAGAGCGACGGCAGCCTACAGCCCATGCCGAGCCCCTGTCGGGCGTCCCGGCGTTCCATCGTCGAGCTCGCGTCGAGCTCGCGGGCTGCGCCCCGCGCTTCGTGCCAAATCTCGGCCATCCGGCTTTGATCCCTGACGCCTCCGGCCCATGCGGGCCTGCGCGCTCCGCTTGTCTATCCGTGCCTTCGATGGAGGTAGATAGGCGGTCTTGCTGTCCCCTTCACCGTATCACGGCGTTCTCGCCGTCAAGGGCTGCGCGCGCCTTGCGCGCTTGCGTCCTGGCGGCCGTCTGCGACCCCTGACTGCTTGCGCTGCGCTGTGCTGGCGACGGTTCCGGGCAATTCCGCCCGTGCAACCGGAGATCGTCATGAACGACAAATCACACGTCTCGATGGAACAACGCGTCTGCCTGGTCTGCGGCGTGGCCTTCGACACCGGCGCCATCCTGCTCGACAAGCGCCTTCGCGCGAGCATGGAGCGCCACACGACGACAGGCTGGGGTCTGTGCGCCGAACACCAGAAACTGGCCGACGATGGTTTCGTCGCGCTGGTCGAGTGCAACCCGCAGCGCAGCGGCTCGCCGGGCGGCAGCGTGAAGCCCGAGCAGGCTTATCGCACGGGCCGGCTGGCGCACCTGAAGCGTCATGTGTTCGCCAAGGTGTTCAACGTGACGATTGAGGCGAGCCAGCCTTGCGTCTTAGTCGAACCGGGCGTGATCGAACAGCTTGAGGCGATGGTGTCGCCGGCGGCGAGCTGATCGCACGCTGACAACCTGGCGCGTCGTCTTCTTGGGCGACGCGCCTTTTCTTTTGCTGCGCCCGATGTCGATGCCTTCGCGCCTGCGCTTGCCTCCAGGGGAAAGCCCTGCGGGCTATCCCCGCCGCGCGATGCTTGGCTCCCCTCAAAGACCGCCGAACCGGCTGCGCCGGCTCGGCCAGACCACGGCAGTCGCTGTCGAACCTGTTTCCCGATGACTGGCGCATGAGCTTGTGCATCGAGCCTTGAAGGCTGGGCGTCCCCGGCCAAGAAACATGGCCGGTCGCGCTGTCGTGCGCGTTGCGCATCGAGCCGCCTGCGGCGTCTCGCCCCTGACGGGCTTCCATCGTTCCCTCGCTCCGCTCGGCTGACGCCTCCGGCCCGGCTTCCAGCTTCGGGCCTGCGCGCTTCGCTTGCGGTGCGGTCAGCGCATGGGGAAGGCCGTTGCCATATCCAGCCGTCTTCCCTGACTCCATCACCTTGTCCGCGACTGTAGCTCGCGGCCGTGTGCCGTCAAGGCGCGCAGGGCCGTGTCCTCGACTTCGCCTGCGGGCCGCACCAACCCTGCGCTTGTCTCCTTGACGGCCCCCGTCCGCGCGCTCCTGACCGTCGCGGGCGATGAACTCAGGAAAGACGGTGGCAACAGGGCCAACCGGGTTCCTCGTGCCGACCGCACCGAACAGCCACAAAGGCTGGGCTCCGAATCTTGGAATCCGGTGTGCGGTGAACAGCAAACCTTCTTTCACTTAGGAGCATGACATGAGCCGCATTGTTCTCGGAAACTGCCTGACTGTTCTTCCCACGCTGCCCGATCGAGCCGTGGATTTCGTTCTCACCGATCCGCCCTATCTGGTGGACTATCAAGACCGCGAGGGGCGCCGCATCGCCAACGACACGGACGATAGTTGGCTGCTACCCGCCTTCCGGGAGATTCACCGCATCCTGCGCGATGATGCCTTTTGCATTTCGTTCTACGGCTGGAGCCGCGTTGATCGGTTTTTCAGCGCGTGGCGTGCCGCTGGCTTCCGTGTGGCCGGGCATATCGTGTTCGCCAAGCCGTACTTGGTGCCTCGACCGACCGGCAGAAATCCAACCGGGCCTTCGCCGCAGAATTCCTTGCACCCATTGAAGGCATCAAGGACAAATGGTCTATGAATAACCCCACGGAAACCAACATCGACAACATTGCCAAAGAATTCGGCATATCGTCCTCCATTGTCAGCTACCAGGTTCAAAATCAAGCAGAGAGCCTGCTCCGTTAGAGTATTTTTATTTAAGTAGAAGCATATCCAGAAGATGCAAAGTAGTTCGCCAGTTCCTGTGGAGCAAAGCCATCGAGCAAGCGCCCGATGGCCTTCCAAAGTCCATCGACAGTACGATGCGCAGCTTTCCTGAGTAGGGATCAAATGGCATGGCGTCCACGCCATTCCTTCGTCTTTTCCTGCGTTTTTCGGCACCCGCAGGTCATCAGATGCGGTCAAGAATCCCCCATCGACTACATGGGAGATATACCGTGCTCGGATTCTTGAAGCGATTTTTGACGGGCGCCGTCGTGGCGCTATCGTTCCTCGGCGGGGGAGGTGCCTTCGCGGGCGTCACCGCTGAGGGCAAGTGGACCTATGACCCCGCCAAGGAAGGCATGGCCGACCTGCGCGCGATGCTGCCCATCGAGGGCTGCAATGTGCCAGGAGGTCTTCAGCGCATTTCTGATCGGGATGAGCCCAGTTCCGTGCCGTTCTGGTGTGGCACGCCGCCGCACTGTTTGAACGTGGGCCTGGCCTATGCGGACAGTTGCGTCTTCATCAAGCATTGCCGCCGCGATCCTCGGTATGACCCGAATGGTGCGCCTGGCGCCAATGGCTGCCGTGATCCCGAGGATTTGATTTGCGTCGGCTCGGGCGCTCATCCGGAGGGTGGCTATTGCCTGCAGACATGCTCGGACGGCTCGCGGATTCCTTTCTCGCAGGCGTGCCCGCCTCCCCCGCAGCCACCGGCACCTCGTCCGCCAACACCAACACGGCCAGCACCACCGGTGACCCCACCTGCTACGCCGGATCCCGTACCACCGCCCGTTCAAATTTGCTCCGATGGCTCGATCATGACGCCAAGTGGGTGTCCGCAGTATTGCTCGGATGGGCGGTCGATGCCTCCTGAGGGGTGTCCTCGGCAACGAGAGCCAAAGGTGTGCGTTCGAACACTCCATCAAACCTGTGGCGGCGCTACATGGTCGGAGGGCCAATGGGAGGGTTGCGATAGTTTCATTTGGCTCGGTCCCATCGATGATGCCATAGGTGATTGCGGTCATCCTTAATTTCATTCCCTGCAAAAAACCGCCCGAGGGCGGTTTTTGCTTTGTGGGGCATGGCTCAGTTCGACGGCACTGTCTCCCCGACCACGGTGCGCCAAGTGCAAGTCTTCTCGAACGGCACGCCATTGTTCTTGCCTTTGAGGACGCTGGTGTAAGTGGTCACGGTACGGGGCAATGCGTTCAACGGAATCAAGCTGGCTTGGTTTGCGAGAATCATCTTATTCGCATCGTTGGCCTTCGTCATCAGTGTCGTTGGAACCACATTCCCGCTTGCATCACGAAGTTCCCATGAACTGACTTCGAGAGTTTGTCCCATGCGAACGAGTGCTACGCTGCTGTAGCCAAAATCTTCCTTGCCATTCAGAACAGACGGCTGCGGCGTCTCATATCCCTGCCCCTGCACGTTGACCTGTATGTCATTGCATGGATATACCGCCACAAAGGATCCATCCAAAAGTTGTGCGAAGTAATTTCCAGGATTCATCACCAGGATCACCTTCGGCCAAACACCCACTCCAATGTCTGCATAAGTATCCAGCATGTTGATGGAGTGATACGGCACTCCAAGTAAACTCCAAAAAGATTGCATGTCGTTAACGCCACCAGACAATACTTCGGATGCGCCATACGTATAGCCAAAATGCCGAGCACGCTCGTCCGGTGTTTTGCCTGTGAAGCCTGCATACCCAGGATTCTCGGTATGTTCAACATCAACAGGATTCAGTCCAGCCAGTCTGCCGTAATCCGCATGCGCCTGCGCCGCCTTGTCCAGCGCCTCGTTCTGCTTGAGAAAGCCCACGCCCGTGATGCCGCGCACCTGATTGAGCGCGTCGAACGCATACTTGCGCGCGCTGTCGGCATACACGCCAGGGGTGTTGGTGCGGTTCAGGGTGTCCGCAGCAGGCGGTGTGCCCGACACGCCGGGGTTTTGGCCTTCATTGCTGCTGCCACCGCCACCACAGGCGGCCAGCATCGCGGCAGTTGCTGCCATCGCCAGCGTGATCTTGATGTTCTTCACATCGGTCTCCTTCAGTCATCAATGGAAGTCATGTCGAGGGCGGCCGGTGCGTTGGCCTGCCCTCGAATGCACATTATGCTGAAAGAGTTCGAAGTCAAATCCTGGTGGTTTCGTCCGGGCGTGCAAAAAAACCTGTCATCGATGATGAGGAGGGATCGCGCAGACTGGCGTCTTCATCAAGCATTGCCGCCGCGATCCTCGGTATGACCCGAATGGTGCACCTGGCGCCAATGGCTGCCGTGATCCCGAGGATCTGATTTGCGTCGGCTCGGGCGCTCATCCGGAGGGTGGCTATTGCCTGCAGACATGTTGGGATGGCTCGCGGATTCCTTTCTCGCAGGCGTGCCCGCCTTCGCCTTCACCTTCGCAGCCCACGCCTGCGCCCACGCCGCCATTAATCAACCCTATCGAGTATTGCCCCGATGGTTCGGTAAAGAATGGCAGCACTTGCCCCGAGCAGCCTCTGGTGTGCTCAGATGGCTCGATCATGGGGCCAAATGGGTGCCCGCAGTATTGCCCGGATGGGAAGTTGATGCCTCCTGGGGGGTGTCCTGCTGAAACGCCCATCACACCACCCCCCACAACGCCCATCACGACGAAGGTGCCGAGGGTGTGCTACGTGATTCGGGGTTATTGCGCTACTGTTTACACCTCGCCCCATACCGATTCCTGTGACATCGTGGTCGATTTTGGTTATACCGATCCTAATGGTTGCACCGGTATCGGGCCTTGATCGAAAGGCGCGTCAAACCTCGTCTTTCAGGATGGGCAAGCGCACAAAAAAACCGCCTGAGGGCGGTTTTTGCTTTGTGGGGCATGGCTCAGTTCGATGGCACTGTCTCACCGGCCACGGTGCGCCAAGTGCAAGTCTTCTCGAACGGCACGCCATTGTTCTTGCCTTTGAGGACGCTGGTGTAAGTGGTCACGGTACGGGGCAATGCGTTCAACGGGATCAGTGCGGCCTCGTGATTCGAGAAATACTTGAGCGTATCGTTGGCCCCCGTCATCACCACGGTCGGAACCAGATTACCGGCCGCATCGCGCAGTTCCCAGGAGTCAACCACCAAGGTCTGACCGCGACGAACAATGGCCATGCTGCTGTAACCGAAATCCTTCTTGCCATTCAAGACGACTGGGTTTGGTCTTTCGTTACCTTGACCCTGCACATTCACTTGAATGTTGTTGCATGGATACATTGCAATCTGATCGCCGGCGAGTTTTTGGAGGCTATTCCATGAATTAGTACCAGTAACCACGGTATGAGCACCACTGGATACTCTGCCAGTACCGAGGTCGCTATCGTCCTCCAGCAAGTGTCTGGCATGGTAGGGCACTCCAAGCAGTCCATTGATGGCGCCCATGGCAGTAATACCGCCTGACAAGGATTCACCTGTATACCCTGCATATCCGAAGTGTCTGGCACGGTCTGCAGGAGTTTCTCCAGTGAATCCGGCATAGCCGGGTTTTTCAGTATGACTCCATTCACCGGGATTCATCTTGATGTATTCCACATGCGCCTGGGCAGCCTTGTCCAGCGCCTCGTTCTGTTTGAGAAAGCCCACGCCCGTGATGCCGCGCACCTGATTGAGCGAATCGAACATGTACTTGCGTTCGTTGTCGGCATACACGCCGGGGGTGTTGGTACGGTTCAGGGTGTCCGCTGTCACCGCAGGCGTATCTGAACCACCGCCACCACAGGCGGCCAGCATCGCAGCAGTTGCTGTCATCACCAGCGTGATCTTGATGTTCTTCACATCGGTCTCCTTCAGTCATCAATGGAAGTCATGTCGAGGGCGGCCGGTGCGTTGGCC
The DNA here is from genome assembly GCF_000015565.1 of Verminephrobacter eiseniae EF01-2. Taxonomy (NCBI): domain Bacteria; kingdom Pseudomonadati; phylum Pseudomonadota; class Betaproteobacteria; order Burkholderiales; family Comamonadaceae; genus Verminephrobacter; species Verminephrobacter eiseniae. Next base: position 4,108,957 of record NC_008786.1, on the reverse strand, counting down.
TGCCCTCGAATGCACATTATGCTGAAAGAGTTCGAAGTCAAATCCTGGCGGTTTCGTCCGGGCGTGCAAAAAAACCTGTCATCGATGACGAGGAGGGATCGCGCAGACTGCATTGCTGGTGCCGATGCTCTCGCATCACAAGGACTTCTTTGCCAAACGAGCCATGTTCCTGCGCTTGAAGCGCAAAGGCCAGGGCGAGAGTTCTCGCTACCTGTCGCCTTGCGACCAAGGGTGGGCTGGGCCAGGCATCCACCGCCAAGTCAATTCGATAGATAGCTGATGCCGTGATTGAGACCCCGATGCGGCCTTTTTTGTGTGGATTGCTTTTGATACCGGCGCGGCTACATCGAGCAGCGCCGCCAGGCCCGCGCATATGACGACTACCTGCGGCGCAAGGTCGAAGCCGCCCGCGCTTCGATGCGTGCCGGCCGTGGCCGGTCGAATGATGAAGTTCAAGCCGCGTTCGCTGCCAAGCGCAACCAGGCAGCGGCAGGCCAGGCGTGATCGTCGTCTGGACGCCAGAGGCGGAACAAGACCGCACCGACCTCAGTGGATGGCGTGGCCTTCGGTCCTGGGCTTTTTGTGTGTCGCAAGGCAGTTCTGAATGTGTTCTTCCATGGTGTGGCCCTCGGCGAGCATCAGGATGGAATCGGCAATGTCGTTGACCGTTGTGACGGTGAGCAGCCTGTCGCGGCGCTTGGCATCGGAGCGCAGCACACGGGGCAGGTAGCTCAGGTCGGCCGTAGTCACCACGTCGGCAGAGATGTCGGCGGGGATGGTGATGCGCTCGCTGGTGAAATATACGAAGCCGCGAATCTGGCAGTTGGGGATCGACTGGCGCAGGTAGCGGATCTTGCGGCCACCTTGGGCTATCGGGTTGGGAATATCGACCGGGCCGCTGATTTTGTTGATCTTCCAAAGCTGCATGCCATCGGGGCCTTTGTCGATCACGATCCGGCCTTCATCATAGCCCTTGATCTCGAAGAGATACACACCGGCCATGCAGACCACGATCACGTCGAACTCGGCCGTGGGACAGGCGCCAAAGTTATCCAGCGGCAGGATGACATTCTGCAGCACCCGGGATTCGGGATAGGTGCGCCGGAACGCCCGGAGAATTTGATTGGTTCCGAATGCCTCGGATTCATTAGACCTTTTACTCATGATTTTCGTTGACGGTGGCAACGCAGCGGCCGTTCAGATACACGTTCCATTCCTTCATGGCGGCGGCTGCGAGGCGAGACAATCAGGATACTCATCGAATGGCCAGATTCAAGCGCCGGGTCGGCTTGCCGGGGTATCGGTGCAGGGCCGGGTGCCCGGGTCTGCGGTCAGTATGGCCTCGATTCGCACTGCCCCCAAAGACATTCCTGGGGAAACACACCTATCTTTCGCGTGACCGGCTAAATTTAGCCGGTCGAATCCTTGCCGATTTGACACCGCTTTCGGTTTTGGGCGGTTCATGCGGGCGCTGATGATTGCCGGCAATGATCAACGCGGAAATCGTCAACGGCATCATCGAGAGAGCGCTATCGCCAATCTCTCAAATCATGCGCGACAGGAGCGTCACCGAAATCATGGTGACGGCCGACGGTCGTGTCTGGGTGGAGCGCCAGGGGGTCATCGATAAAACGGAATTGGTGCTCCCGGAGGCCGATCGCCGCATTGCACTGACTGCCGTGGCCAAGGCCAGTGGCGTCAACGGCACGGGCATCGATCTGATCGCCGGCGGCAAGGATGCGGTGGTAAGTGCGGCGGTGGGCGGCCTGCGGTTTGCCGGCGCACTGATCGGTGTCGATTCCCGTGGCACGACGATCACCATCCGCAAGCACCTGGAGCCGCAGGAGCGCCCGACCAAGGATGTATTGATCGAATGGGGGATGCTCCGGCGCGATCAAGCCGACCTGCTCACGCGCCTGATCATCGAAGACAAGAAGAACTGCGTTTTTGCCGGCCCCACGTCAGGCGGAAAAACGACGCTCGCCAACGCCATTTTGATGGACCTGCCTGGCAATGAGCGCATCGGCCTCATCGAAGACGCGCGCGAGATTGCGCTGCGCGTCGAGAACAAGGAATGCATGCTGGCGAGCCCGCAAACCGGGCTGACGGCCAAGGTGCTGATTCAGCATGCCATGCGTTCGCGCTTCGATCGCTTGATTCTTTCCGAGACGCGCGGCGACGACACCTTCGATTTGTTGCGCGCACTTTCCTCCGGCCATGGCGGCAGCGTGACGACGCTGCACGCCGCATCGGCTGCGGGGGCCTTGAGCACCCTGGAGATGCTGTTTCAGATGTCCTTGCCGCCCGGGGTGCAGATGTCGCCGGCGGCGGCGCAAAGGTACATCACCAATTGCATTCATTTGATCGTGTATTGCGAGCGCCGGTATTGCATGGACAGCGGTGTGGCCAAAAGTGTGCGCCGTGTGGCTGAAATCGCCCTGGTTCAGGGAGTGAAAGAGGGTGAATATGCTCTTGAATATCTTTGCCAGTGACCTGGCGCTCCGGCTCTGCAAGTCGTTTGGCTGGTTCATGCTGATGGCATTGGCGCTGAGTCCGGAGGTTTTTGCGCAGACGGGCGGCGCAGGCGCGAGCCAATCGGCATCGGGCCTGTGCGAGGTTGCGGGGTGGATCAAGACGATTCTTACCGCAGCGGCCATCATCTCGGTGCTGGTGTACATCATCAACAGCTTTTTCGTGAAGTCGTCCGTGGTGGGCGACATCATCTTGTACGTGATCATCGGCTGCTCGATTGCCGCCGCCGTGGTGTACCTGATCGGTCTGACGGGCCTGTCGCCGACCTGCTCGATCTGAGCCGTGCAAGCAGCAGTCGATTACCCGGTTCTGCGGCGAGCGCGCATGACGGCGGGAGTCGGGGCGCGCTCGGCGAGCCTGATCTGGTCGCTGTGCCTGCTCGCCATGCTGACCGTGGGATTGCCCTGGGGCCTGGTGTGGCTGCCGGTGGCGGCGATGGTCCACAAAGCCCTGTCCTGGTTCTTCCGCATCGACCCCGGGATCGTCGATCTGTACCTGCTGCACGAATGCGTGCCCAACGACTTGAAGGCGGGCGTGCCCAGCCACGGCGAGAGGTTCGACTCCCGCCCGGCGGGCCATGCCCGGGGGGTTGCGCTGTAATGGCTTTGCGCGCCCGCTCGCCCGAAGGCTGCACCGAATCCCTGGCCCAGTTTCTGCCGTGGCTGGTGCATGTGACGCCGGATCTCGTGCTGTGCAAGGACGGCTCGCTGCTCGCGGCGTTCGAGTACACGGGCGTGGACATCGATGAGGACAATCCGCTCGTCATCGACAGCGCCGTGCTGCAATTGCAAAAGGCGCTGCAGGCGCTCGATGAGCGGTTCTACATCTGGTGGGTGATCGACAAGCGCAAGAAGCTGGCCCCGGATCAGTGGGAATCGGACGCGCATGACGGCCTGCACGCGGCGATGGCGGCCCGGCGCAAGCTCCAGTACGACAGCGGCCGGGTCTTCACGATCGACTTTCGGGCGTTCATCTCTTACACCGGCGAGACTGGCGTGTATGCCTTCATGGACCAGGTTCGCCGCAGGATGACAGAGCAAGGGCAGTCGCTGCCTGCGGCGCTGCTGTCGGGGCTCGATCCGGCGCGCAATTTCAGGAACGCCGTGCTGCATGACGCCCGGCAGCTCGATGAGAACATCCGGCAAGCCGAGGGCGGCATCCGTCAATTCATCGCGGCCAACAGCGTCGTCTCCTTGCGCCGCATGGGCGGCTGGAAGTTGGACAACTGCCTGGTGCGGATGGCGAACCTCAGCCACCGGGCCGAGCCGGATCACCAAGTGCTGCCCCACTCGATGCTCGACGCAGCGGCGGCGCTGTCGGATGTGAAATTCGGCCGGGAGGTGTTGATCAGCTATGGGCCCGATCGCCATGTCTTCGGTGTTGCCTTGACCCTGAAGGATTACCCGGCGTCTGCGGCCACCTTGCTGGGCATCCTGGGCCTGCACATGGAGTTGCGCCTCGTGCATGTGATCAAGTGCATGAGTGCGGCCACGGCGCGGGCCACGCTCGATGAGGTCACGCGCTACTACCGCATGACCCAGAGCACGCTGCTGCAGCGGGTGGGCGCATACCTGAACGGAGCGCAGCCCGAAGTCGATCCGGGCAAGGCCGATCTGTATGCGCAATGCCTGCAAGCGATGCGCCGGCAACTGGCAGAAAACCTGGGCTTCGTGCACCACTCGATGACGCTCATCGTGCTCGATGAGAGCGCCCGGGCGGCCGAGCAGCGTGCCGATGAGGCGCTGCGCTCGCTGAGCAAGATCCCCTTGATTCGCGAGCGTGTGGGCCTGAAAGCGTCCTACCTGTCCATGCTGCCGGGGCAGTGGGCCACCAACCGGCGGCTGATGCTCGCGAACGCCGAGCTGGTGGCCCAGGCGGCGCCGCTCGTGACCGCCGAGGCTGGCTCGAACTACTGCCAGCATCTGTCCAGCCAGGTCTATGGCAAGCATGTTCCGCCGCTGGCGACGTTCCAGTCGATGCTGGGCACGCAGGTGCATTTCGATCCGTTCGTCGGGCAGGTCGGACACACCCTGCTGGTCATGCCCACGGGCGGCGGCAAGACGACGTTCGTCAACTACTGCCTGTCCCAGTTCACGCGCTACGAGCGCGGCCAGGTCATCATCTTCGACCGCGATCGCTCATGCCGGATCATCACCGGGCTTGCCGGTGGCACGCACATGGACATGCGATCCAACGGCATGCGGCTCAATCCCCTGTCGAACCTGCGCCATGGCGACCTGGGCAAGGTGCAGGCGCGCGAGTTCCTGTTGCGCCGCATTGCCGAGGCCGGTGATGGCGTGCTCGCCGAGGATCGCCAGGAGCTGTACCGCGTGCTGGACAACGTCGCGCAATCCTCGCAGGAGCTGCGCCTGTCCACGGTGTGGACGCTGCTGCCCCGCAAGCTGCAGGTGCTGCTGTCCGAGTGGGTCGAGGGCGGGCCTTTCGGGTACTTCGATTCGGTGCAAGACGATTTCGAGGTTGCGGATTGGACCTGCATCGAGATGCGCGGCATCATGTCCGTGGAGCGGCTCGCGCGCGCCTTCCTCGACCATGCCCTGACGGTCATCGAGCGGCAACTGACCGGGCGCCCGACGCTGATCTACCTGGAGGAGGCTTCCTTTGTGCTGAACGACGGCGCGTTCCTCGACGCCATCGACGGCTGGCTCAAGACATTCCGCAAACTCAACGCGATGGTGTGGCTCACGGTGCAGTCGCCGCAAGCGGTATCGGGCATCGAAAGCGAGAAGATCCGGGCCACCCTGGCCGACAACGTGCCGAACCTGATCCTGGGCTACAACCCGCGCCTGGAAAACCACCGCCCGTTGTATCGAAGCATGTTCGGCATGACGCACGAACAGGTGTCCCTGATCGGCGAGCTGACCCCCAAGCGCGATTACCTGCGGATTTTCAGCGGCAATTGCCAGACGCTGCGCACGGATTTCGATGACTATACATTGGCCCACCTGCGCTCGGAGCCGGCCTATCAGGATCTGTTCGACCAGGCCAAGGCCAGCGGCAGGCAAGACTGGCGCGGGTGGTACATCGGACAGGCTCTGCGGAGAAAGCAATGAAAAGATTGCATCGAACATGGCTCGCTTGTGGCGCGCTCGCCTGCGCAGCGGCGCTTCCGACAACCTCCGTATTCGCTCAGCGTCTGGTCTATGACCCGCTGAACCATGTCGAAAACATCATCACGGCAGTCAAGACCACGGCCAGCCTGATCACCCAGACCCGGCAACTGGAGCAGGACATTCGATCGAACGCGGCTTCCCAGCCGCTGTTCGATTCCTTCGCGGCATCGGCCGAGATGCAGGAACTGCTGGGCATCATCCAGGCAGGCCAGCAACTCCAGGGTGCGTTGCGCCAGAGCAAGACGGCCATCGAAGACATCCAGAACGTCTTCGGCGCATCGCCTTACGGCCACTGGCAGGAGTTCGCCTCCGGGATTGCCGAACGCAAGGATCGCGGCGACGAGCAGGCAACGATGCTGTTGGACTCGGCCTACGCGGCCGACCAGCAGGTCCGGCAGGCCTACGAGGCGAACCGGAAAATCCTGCTGAACCTCAAGAGTGTCAGCGGCCCGACGCAAGCGCTCCAGGCGGCCGTCAATGCGGTCGGCACGCTCATCGACCAGAGCTCGAGCATGCTGTACACGATGAGTGCGGCGAACAAGATGCATGCGCAAAAGGTCGAGGACGAAGCCCTGCAGCGCAAGAACTACGACAGCTATCTGGACAAATACCGCCGCAGGGAAAAGCAGGCCTTCGAGCGGGACGCTGCCATCGTTCGTTCGCTGTCGAACCGCCATCAAGGCGATTGAAGGATCCAGGGGCTCCCATGGGTGTTGGCAAAGGAAAATCCGCTGTCTGGCCATTGGCGCTGTCGATGATTTCGGGCGGTGCATATGCGCAAGGGCAAGAACCAGGCCCTGCCGATTCGTTGGTTTTCATTGCCGACATCATCAACTCCATCCTTGGGAAAAACCTGATTCAACTCTTTGTCGATTCGGCAATGACGATTGCGGACAAGCTCGATCCCCTGGCGATGGGGTTGGCGGCCGGGCTGGCGCTGATTGCCATGCTGTGGGCATTGCTGGTGGCGATGATCGACAAGAGTTCGGCGCTGACAGCGATGGTCGAGCCGCTGATTTTTGCCGTGCTGACGGCGCTCCTGCTGGCCAATTACGGCATGCTCGTCAACGATATCGTCCAGCTCGGGCAGGAGGTCATCGAGGTCACCGGAAAAAGCGTGGGGGAGGCATTCATGGGTTTCGTGAATGTGTTTCTGAGGACGTTTTCCAAAATGTTTGCCGCAAGTGTGAAAGAGGCGGGATTTACCCTCAAATTTGCAGAAGTGCTTGGTGAAATGCTGATCACCCTGCTGTTTCTGGCCATCGCTTTTGTTTTCATTTTGCTGGCCTGCAAGGAGTTGATCGGCGTGTTTCTGATTGGCCCGGTGGCCCTGGGGATTGGCGTTGCGCTCGGGCCGCTGTTCATCGCCACCCTGCCACTGCCCAAAACCCGCAGATGGCTCGATCAATGGCTGAATTTCCTGATCAACGCCGCCATGCTCACGGCCCTTGCAATCATTGCGATGGTGTTGGTGCAGGAACTGGTCATCGATGTGGCGGACAAGTTTCAAACCCCGAACGACAAGGCAACCATTGGCAAGGCCATCGCCATTGCCCTGGTGGCGGCCGGGCTGGGCAAGGTGTTCAGTGCGATTCCCGGATTCGCCGACGCGCTGCTGCCCGGGCGCACGGGTGCTGGCAATGCCATGAGTGGCAAGGCTGGCGAAGGTGTGGCCAATGCGGTGAAAGGCGCAGGCGCCATGGCCGCTGGTGCCATGGCAGCCGCTGGTGCGGGTTCCGTGATGTCGAGAGTGGGCGGCGCAATGGGTAGCGCAATGGGCAGCGCCGCGCAGGCCGGCTTTGATCGCGGCTCGGCCGGAGGCGGTGAGGCCAAGCAGGCCATCAGGCAGGCGGCTGATTTGACGGATGGCGCGCAGAAGTGACTTGTTTTTGAATCGGGAGAACCCATGAAACTGAACCATCTGTCCGTCATCGGGCTGGCCCTGTGCTGCGCTGGCCCTGTGCCCGCCCAATCGAATGTGCAATGCAGCATGAACACTGACGGTGTGTTCGAGGCCGCGCTCGTCTGGCGCAACACGCTGGGCGCCGAACGCGCCAATGCCCTGTGCCGGACGGCAACGGCTGGGCGCATCCAGGATTTGGCCGATGGCGACCATGCTGCGCCTGCACCGGCCAGCTATCGGCCCCTGTATCCGCAGGAATCACACAATGGCAAGCCCGAGGAATACGTTCCCCTGTTCCAGCGCTGACACCACTGCTGTCCCAACGCAAGCGACCGGCCAAATTTGGCCGGTCTTTTTTTGGGTGAAGCACCTTTTCGCCAAGCGCGATCGTACCGATCCGTTGGTGAATCCGTTGGCGCATCAGAACGGGCTGATGCGGTAAAAGCTGCCGGGTCAGATCAAACATTCACTCGGGACACCAGGGGTTGGCAGTTTGTAATCTGCCGATGCGCTCAGGTTGTCTCCATTTCTTTGTCACAGCAGCCATTGCCACATTCGCTTGCCCGATGGATGCGGATGCAGGCCCGTCCGATGGCTGGTTGTCGGTTTATTCCTGCGCCAACGGCAAACTGGTTCAATCCCGTGTGGACGGCAATGATTCATCGAATGCAAGCCGGCTGCTGCGCGCGGGGCACGCTGTCTGGACGAATGGACGGCTCGATGAAAACATCATCGATGCGATGGCCGAGGGCCGGGGAATCTGGTCTGCAGCGCCGTTGACGACGCTGGCGCGCATCACGGGCGCGCCAATTCCCGCTGAAATCCTGACGGCCATCGCGCTCAAGGAAACGGGCCTGAATGGCCGCTTCTGGCCCTGGTCGATCCATTGGAGCGGCCGCAGTTACCGCCTTCCATCGCGGCAGCAAGCCGTGGCTGCGGCGAAATATCTGCTGGCACAGGGCATCACGAACTTCGATGTCTCGGTGATGCAGGTGAACTGGCGCTGGCATTCCGGAAAGTTCGCAAGCATACAAGCCGCGTTCGATCCGGTGGCCAACATCCAGGTGGCCGGCCAGATCTTGAACGAGCATTTTCTGGCCACCGGCAATTGGCGCTCGGCCATCGCCCGCTACCACAGCCGCACCCCGGCGCTCCATCAGCCCTATCTGGCCGATGTGCTGGGGCATTTGAGGCGCATTCAGACATCCACCGTTGAACCCCCCGAAAAGCACCTATGCTGAAGACAATCGCCCGCTGCATCATTTTGGTTGCGGTTGCGCAGGTTCATGCGCAGCCGCGTATCGAGCATATCGGCCAGGCATCCCGCAGCGAAGCCGCGCCGTCCATGGTCGATATGCGCACCGACCTGATGACGGCGGCACGAACGATATTCCCGCCCGGCTGGGATGGCTTTGCGCACAAGGACATGGATGTCCGGCGCCCGAGCCAGTTGCACATGTCAGCAGGCGAGCCTTGGTTGATCGCGCTCGATCGCTGGCTCGCCCAGGAGCGCATGACGGCGCGTATCGACTGGAACGAGCGCAAGTTCTTCCTTCGCGGCGCCCCGGGGGGCGTCCAGGCGCCTCAAGCCGCGCCCGGTCAACAGGCGGCCTATCCGGGCCAGTACGCCGGGCAATACCAGGGTGCGCACCCCGCGCAGCCCTCTGCGGGCCTCGACCAGGGATTGCAACAGGCCGCTGGCACCCCGGTGCAGCACTGGACGATCCTGACCTCGGATGTGCGTTTGGAGGCCACCTTCGACCGCTGGGCGAAGCAGGCCGGCCACAAGCTGGTCTGGGATGCGGATCGCGACATCCTGATCTCGGCCGCCGATGCCTTCACCGGCACCCTGCCCGATGCCATCGACCGCGTGCTCGCTTCGCCGGCCATTCGCGACAGCGATTACCCGCTCGAAGCCGTCTTCTACGCCAACACGCCCCCCGTGGTGCGCATCACGCGCCTGGGCGATCAATCCGTCAAGGAGTAAGCACGCATGTTTTCCCGCTTTGCGCCATCTGTCCTCGGCAGCGCCGCATCTGTGTTCATGTCCGTGCTCGCGTCCGGCTGCGCCACGGATCTGGAGCGCCGAGTCGATCGCTCCATGGTGGGCATCCCGACGCAAGCCCTGCCCGCTGCAATGGCCGCGCACGAGCGGGCCTACGGCGCCCCGGCGCATGTGGCCGAGCGCGGCGGGCAGTTGCAGCGCAGCCGCCAACTGGTGCGCTTCGTGCAGTCTCCCTGGGTCGGGGGCATACAGACGGTCGCGCGCACCGAGCGCCGGTTGCCGGCCATCTTCGATGAGAACTTCGTGCTCGACTTCGGCGACAGCCAGGTGCCCATCAGCGTCGTGGCGGCCCGGCTGACCCGGCTCACCAACATCCCCGTTCGCGTGCGCATCGACGACGGCGGCAAGGGCGCATCCGGCGCTGCTGGCGCGACGACTGTCAAGGCCGTGCTGCCCACGCCCCTGCCCACACCCATTACCGGCCTCCCGATGGCCGGCGGCAATGCGCCGGGCACCCCGGCGGCCGCGCTTGCCGTGGGCGGCCCGCCGGCCAGTGCGGTTTCCTCCGACACCGACATCTCGGTCAACGCAGTGGGCATGAAGTGGAACGGCCGTCTGCGGGACTTCCTGGACCACCTGAGCAATACGCTTTCCCTGTCCTGGGAGTACCGCGATGGTGCCGTGGTGCTGATGCGGCTGGTCACGCAAAGCCATGAAGTGGCGGCATTGCCCGGCGCGCAGGACTTCAGCACCACGATGGGTGGCGGCGGCTCCGGCACTGCGGGGGCCAGCAATGCCAGCATGCTCAGTCAGGCCACGACGGCGGTCACCCAGAAGGGAGCGATGGATGTGCGCCAGTCGCTGCTGCGGGCGGTGCAGGAATTGATCTCCAAGGTGCCGGGCAGCAGCGCCACCTGGGCCGATGGCTCCGGCCGGATGCTGGTGGTCACCAGCAAGGAGGCGCAGGCCCAGGTGCGCGAGTTCCTGCGCCAAGAAAACAAGTGGCTGCGCACCATGGTCAACGTGACCTTCGACCTGTACTCGGTCAAGACGAGCGACGCCGATGAGAAGGGCCTGGATTGGAGCAGCGTGTTCCAGTCGCTGAGCCGCAAATACGGCCTCACGTTCTCCACGCCCAGCCTGTCCACGGGCGCCACCGCCGGGAGCATCGGTGCCAGCATGGTCTGGGGCAACGGCACGGCCACGACGAAGGCCATGCTCGCGCTGCTGAACCAGTATGGCGAGGCTTCGCAGCACCGGCCGATCAGCATCACGACGCTCAATGGCATGTGGGATACCAAGTCCCGTCTTGCCACCGAAGGCTATCTGAAGGAAACCGTGCCCGGCCTGTCGTCCGGCTCCGGCGCTGCCGGCGCCCCGGGCCTGAAGACCGACACCATCACGACGGGCGACCAATTCGCCGTGCTGCCCTATGTGCAGAACGACAACACGGTGCTTCTGCGCTACTCCATCGGCCTGTCGGATCTGCTGGGCATGTTCGATGTGACGACCGGCAGCGGCGCCACTTTGCAGAAGGTGCAGACGCCGCGCACCGAGTCCCTGAACGCCTCCTCGACCATCGCGCTGGCGCCGGGCGAGGCGGCCGTGATCACGGGCTTGTCGCGCCTGGTCGCCAAGCGTGACGATACCCGTCTGGCCGAGAACCTGCCCCTCGTGCTGGGCGGCACGCGCCGGCTTGCGTACCAGCGCGAGCATTTCCTGATCCTGGTTCGCGCCACGCCCCTGTGAGGACGGCATGAGCACCATCGTCCATGTGCACCAGGGACTTGGACTGGCCTGCGGGCTGCGCTGGTCCGTGCTGGACGCGGCGGGCCGCAAAGCCAATGCCTCCATCCGGACGGCGGGCCGCGCGATCGGCGCCTCGCGCTACGCGATCGACGACTTCGGGGCGGGCAAATACCTGGGCCTGTACACCCCGGGTGCGCTGCCTTCGGCGACGTCGGTGACGTCGGTGACCATCGGCGGCCACAAGGCCCGACGGATCCATTCGCTCGCGCTGGTCTTCATTGCTGCCATCGTGCGCTCCTCGAATGTGCAGCGCGAACGGGTCAACGCCATCTTGTCGGCCGCGCCCGATGGCGCTCAGGGCCAGACCCGGGCGCTGGTCATCATCGAAGGCGGCCGCATCGTCCATGACAGCCTGCAAGCCCGTGGCCGGGCGACGGACATCGTCGATGAATACCGAGCGCGCGGCGAGGACTTCCAGTTGTTCGCGGATCGCCCGGAGTATGACGAAGCCAGCCTCATCGATCTGTCGGAACTGGCGGCCCACGCCGGCAAGGCATCGCTGACCCGGGCCATTGCGCGCCATCCGGCGCAACGCGTGTTGGCATGGGCGGCACTGACCGCCGTGGCTCTCTACGGCGCGCACCACCGCATGGTGGTGATGCCGCACCAGCGCGCACAGGAGGCGCGCAAGAAGGCCGAGCAGGATCGAACGCCGCTGTACCTGCGGGCGCTGGGGGAGGCCATGGGCAATGCCGGCTGGTCCGCGCCTTCGCTGGCGCAGCATCTGGAGCGGTTGGCGGCGAGCCCGTTTTTCTACCGCGGCTGGGCGCTCAAGTCTGTGGACTGCAACGTGATGACCTGCACCGAAAGCTGGTCGCGCCATGGCGGGATGGTGACCGACCTGATGGACATGCGCTCGGGCGGGCGCTATGTGCCCGAGCGATCCATGGGCGACAAGGAGGCCGTCATCGAGATGCCTTGCGGGGGCCAGGCGGCCGTGCTCACCGGTGCCGCGATTGCTGGCGCCGGCATTGCGCTGCACAAGGCCGTCAAGCCGCCATTGAACCTGTTGGAAAACGCTGGCGCGACGGGGCAGTTCGGTGAAACAGGCACATGGCCCGTGATGCCGATGGCGGGCGTTCGCCCGGATGTGGTCGTCAGGCGCACCCGGCTGGACATCCATTTCAAGCTCCCGTTCGCCGTGCAGGCGCTGCAGGCAATGCCGCCGAACTGGGTGCCGGACAGCTACGTCCTTGCGACAGAGCAGGGCATGTCGATTTCGATCAAGGGGTTCCTTTATGAAAAGTAAGTCCGCCTCTGCCGCCACCTCTGCCGCCGTGTTTGCTGCCATGCTTTCTGCCGGCTTGCCCCCGATCGGAGCCTTGGCCCAAACCACCACGGTGGGCCAGCTCAAGGCCATGGCCATGGTGTCGGGCGCCCCGGTGCCAGACAAGGGCAAGGATGAAAGCCCCAAGCTCAAGCACTGGGATGGCAGCAGCCCACTGACCATTGGCCAGATGTCCGAGATGCAGCGCAAGAAGCTGGCCGAGGACTTTCTGGCCAGGCATGGTTTCACTATGCAGGAGCCAGCCATCGTGGCCGCTGCGCCAGCCAAGGAGCAGGCGCCACCTGCGCCTGCGCATCTGCTGAGCTTTGTCGCCATCTATGGCCCCCGGGCGCTGCCGTCGGTGGATCTGACACTGAACGGGACCTTCATGACCAGCAAGGTGGGCGCCCGGGTGCAGACGGGCAATCTGGCGATCCTGATCAAACCGGCGGAGATGGACGGCACGGTGCATGTCGAGATTCCCGAGCGCCTGCCCCATGGCTGCACGGCGAAAACCGCCAAGCGCAAAGCCTGCCGGCCCATCGAGCCCGTCTCCACCGTGATGCGGGTCGGTGAGGCGCTGGAGTTGCCCCGTTGAGCGCTCCGCCAACTGCCTCGTTCAAGCAAAGGGCCGTATGAATCTGCTGCACCGTCTCGCCCGCACAGCGGAGCAACCAGAGGAAGCTGTTTCTCCTCAACCGGTCTCTGGCCGGAGTTTCCGGGTGGACATGAAGGCGACGCTCGAGCCGCAAGACGATTCCATGAGCGCCGCACGGCCGCCCGAAGGCGAAGGTACCCCAGTGAGCGCCAAGTCACCCGAGGTGATTCGGCAGATCGCCGATTTTCCGCCGCACAAGGATGTGCTGACCAGCCCCCGCTCGCCGAACATCGGCCTGCGTATTCCCGCCGAGTTCCAGGACATGATCATCGCGATCGGGCTGGAGGCCACCCGCGCGCGCGTAGCGCTGGATCCGCAATTCGAGGCGCAGGTGGCGCGCTACATCCCGCCGATTCGCTCGGCCCTGGGCGCGGCCGGGGTGTGGGTGCACCGGACGCCGCTGCTTGCCGATGCGTCGGTGATCCGGGCGGTGCGCCTGAATGCCGAGCGCGGCGCGGACACCACCTCTTGCCTGGGCGGCAAGTCCGATGGCGCCAATCTGTTTCGCGAATGGGTGACGCTGGCCAAGGAGGAAAAGGCAACCGACCTGCACATCCGCATTCTCGACGGCGGCCTGGCCGAGGTGCTGATGCGCGTGGACGGCGAGTTGGAGCCCATCACCGGCTCCGACCGGGGCTTGTTCACCAAGTTCGATGCGCTCGATGCGATGAAGTCGGCCTACGAGATGCTGTCTGATCGGCACAGCAACAGCAGCGGCACTTTCTCCGAGTCGGAGACCCTGTCGTCGATGATCGACACCGCGCTGGGTATAGCAAATATCCGGCTGCGGTTTTCTTGCCTGCGCGGGTTGTATGGCCCCAAGGCCGTCGTGCGCTTGCTCGCCTCCAGCGCGGCGGACAGCGCCATGACGTTTGCGAGCATGGGTTTTGCCCCCAGCCACATCGAGCTGTTCGAGCGGGCCCAGCGCCTCGATTGCGGCGCCATCGGGCAAATGGGCATCACGGGCTCGGGCAAAACCACGACGGCAAAAACCTTCGTCGAAGCGCATCCGAAATATGGCCGCTCGGCCATGTACCAGGTGGCCGACCCGATCGAGTATCCGATGCTGCACATGCACCAGATATATGTGCAGCGCAGTTTGCTCACGCTCAACGAACACGGCAAGAAGGACCCCTATAACGTGGCCATCGAAAGCCTGATGCGCTCCGATCCGGATCTGGTGGATGTCGGCGAGGTGCGCGACATCCTGAGTGCCCGGGCCATGGCCAACGTGGCCAAGTCCGGGCACCTGTCGATGTTCACCCTGCATGTGGGCTCGATTGCCGGCGCCATCAACCGTTTGACCGATCCGCACATCGGCCTGACGCGCCAGGAACTGACCGGCGCGGGCCTGCTGGGCTTGCTCGATTACCAGGCCCTGGTGCCGATCCTTTGCCCCCGGTGCTGCATGGATCAGGCAGGGATCGTGGATTGCTTGCATCGCGCCGGCGATGGGCAGTCGCTGCGGGAAGCGCGCTACATCAGATACCTGGCACGCACCATCAACGAAAGATTCGATATCGAGCCGCGCATTCTGCGGTTTCGCAATCTTTCGGGCTGTGAACATTGTCGCCGGCGCGGAACCACCGGGCTGACGATTTGCGCGGAGATTCTGCTGCCCGACGACGATTGGCTCGATTTGAGCGCGGCGGGCAAGGATCGGGAAGCCATGCGCGATTGGCGGCTGCGGTTTTCCGACAAAAACCCGACCTCGGAAAACATGAACGGCAAACTGGTCATCGAGCATGCCTTGTACAAGGCATGCAAGGGCGTCATCGACCCGCGCAACATCGAGCGATTCGGCCAGCTTGCCACGCTGGAGATCCTGCCATGAGCTGGATTGCCGATTTCCGCAGGTGGCTGCAATTTGGCTGCAGCGGCTTTTGGGCACGGCGTGCCGAGCTGTACCGGGACATTGCCCGCAGCGTCCAGGCCAAGGAACTGCTGCGCGATTTCGTGGAGGGCGAGTTGGCGATTTCGCTGTCCCCGAAGACGCTGGACAAGCCGCGCGCCCAGGGCCTGGCGTTCATGCGCGGCATTGTCGACATGGGCAGCCATTCGCTGGCCGATCTGCTCATCGCCACGATGCCGGCGAAAGACCACATGGCCCTGGGCGTGCTGCGCCATGCGCCCGATCAGGCGGAGGCGCTGGGCAACCTGGCCAACAACGTGGACGAGCAGCAGGCCATGACGAAGCTGGTCATCAAGAGTCTGGCCTCGCCGATGCTGCTGATTCCGGTGGGCTTCGTCTTCGCCTATGTGCTGTCGGCGGTGTCCATTCCGGAATTCGTCAAAACGGCGCCGCCGCAGGTGTGGACGGGCTTGAACAGGTTCGTGCGCGTTGCCGCCGAGAGCTTTGCGGGCATCGGCCCCTGGGTGTTCGCCTTCCTGCTGGCGTTCACGCTCTGGCTGATCTGCTGGGGGCTGGCCCATCTGACGGCCAGGTGGCGCTTGGATGCCGAGAGCGCGACCGGCACGCGGCGCCTGATCTGGAACCTCGCGTTTCCTTTCCGGCCTGTCTTGCAGTTGTACCGGGACATTCAGGGCACCCGCATGCTGTCGGACCTGTCGTGCCTGCTCAAGTCGGGAATGCTGCTGCAAGACGCGCTGCTGACGATGGCCCGGGATGCGACGCCGTGGATGCGCCGGCACCTGATCGGGATCATCGAGCACCTGCAGACCTATCCCGGCGACCACATCGGCGCTTTCGGGCACGGCGTGCTTTCGCCATTCCTGGCCGGGCGGCTGCACAGCGCCGTTCGCCGCGATGCGGGCCAGTTCTCCTCGGTGCTGGTGGACATCGGCAGCCAGGGCCAGCGCCAGGCGCAGGAGGCCCTGGGCAAAAGCGCTACCCGCTTCAGCGCCATGCTGCTGGTCAGCGTCTTTGCCGTGATCGTCTTTTTCTACGCCGGACAGGCCGTGATCATCAAGTCCATCGAAGAGGCCAACAGCCCCTCGGCGGTCATGAAACGCGAAGCCGCCCGGCGTCAGCAGCAACTGCTGCGTCTCGATCACGAAAAGCGCCAGCCGAGTGCCCCTTCTTCCCCTGCCTCATCCACCCACCGTTCCTGATCACCGGTTCATCAAAGGAGTTGTCCATGTCCCCATCTCCCGCTCACCAGTGCGCTTTGAGCCAGCGCGGCGCCAAGGGCTTTCTCAGTCTCGAAATGGGGCTGGTGCTGCTCGTGGTTTCGATCGCGATCGTCTCGGCCGTTCTGTACTACCGCGACAACCTGCGCAAGATCGCCATCAACGACTCGACGCAGCATATCCTGGGCAGTGCGGCCAACCTGCGGGCCAAATATGGCCAGACCAACCGCTACGGGGCCGTCACCACGGCCTTGGCGGTGCGCTCGGGTGCGATCCCGCAGACGCTGCGTGATGGCACGGCCGCAACCGCCACGAACAGCTATGGCGGCGCGGTCACGGTGGCCCCGGCATCGCTCAATGGCGCGAACGATTCGGTGGTGATCACCTGGCCCAACGTGCCCACGGCGCAGTGCTCGGACATCGTGAGCAACGCCGAGCGCGAGATGCGCCAGGTCGCCGTGGGCTCGAGCACCGTCAAGCCGAACAACGGCGCCCTGGATATCGATGCGCTGGAGACCGCCTGCGAATCGGCGTCGGCCGTCGCCATCCAGTTCTGGGTCGGCCGTTCCTGATCGGCCGCCAGATCCAACCCTCAACCAAGGAAGTCCATGAACAAGGATGCCCTGCGCATTGCAGCCAGCACTGTCCTCGTGTCTTTGCTCGTTGCCTGTGGTGGTGGCGGTGAAGGCCCCGGGAACGTCATCACGCGCCACGAGGTGTTGCCCGCCAGCGATGTGACCGTGCTGGCCGGCGCGTCGGTGCCGCTGCGCGCGAGTGCCGAGACCTTCGGCCCGAAGCTGCGCGCGATGGTCTGGTCAAGCGCTGCGGCCACGGGCGACACCGCAGGCAGCCTGAGCATCGAAGATGCGGCATGTGCCCATGGCGCGCTTTCTGCGCGTGATGTGCCAGGCAGCACCGGCCTGAGCGTGGGCTCGGGCATCTGCGAGACCAGCGCCCGCGTCCCGGCCAACGCCGAGGGCCAATTCACGATCTCCAGCACGGTGATGGCGGCCGATGAAACCCGCAGCGCCGCGCGGATTCTCGTCAACGTGCTGCCCAAGCCCAGGGTGGACTACGACTTCACGCTCGCCGCGCGTGTCGATGGTCATGCCGATGGCACAGTGGCTCTGAACCGTCCGCTGCGCATCGTGGCCGACGTGAAGTTCGACAAGCCGATCCCCGCCGCCGCCAAACTTGAGTACGAATGGTCGTTCCTCGTCGGGGGCGGCAACTTCACGTCCGGCAGCGGCCTGGCTCTGAACGGCAGCGAAGTCACGCTCGTCCTGCCGGCGCAGGGCCTTTACGTCATGCTCGTCAAGGCCAAGTTCACCCATGGCGCCGAGGTCAGGACCAAGACGGCGACGGTCACACTGAATGCCGAGCCCGCCTCGGCGTCGAGTGCCCAGCGCCAGCTCGACTTCACGGTGTCGGCCGCCACGGCCCAGCCCGAGGTGTTCGTCGGCTCGCCGGCGAATCTGCGCGCAAGCTACACGGTCTCCTCGGCCGTGGCGACGGGCAAGCCCAGCTTCAAGTGGAGCCAACTGTCCGGCCCCAGAGCCGCTTTGTCGAACCCCGCGCTGGCTTCGGTGTTCGTGGTGCCCGGCGAAGCCGGAACGCTCGTGTTTGTGGTGGAGGCGACCATCGCGGCAGGCGCCATCGAGGAAACCAGATCCTCGGCGGTCACCGTGCGCGCGAATGCCGTCAGGGAACGGGGCGCTGGCGGATAAGCGGTGCTGGCCGGGGCGTTTTTTTGTGGAGAGTTCGATGCCTTCCAGATTCCAACAGCGCCACCGCGCGCGGGGCTGGTTCCTGATCAGTGCCATGCTGGGGCTGACCATCCTCTCGCTCGCGGCGCTGTACCTGTTTCGCGAGCAGCACGCGAGAACCCAGGCAGCGCTGGCGCAGGTGCAGGCCGATACCATCGGGGCGATCCGCACTGCCGCAGAGATCCTGGTGTTCGAGCACTACGCGGACTACCAGCAGGGCAATGGCCTGACGCGCGGCAGCGTGAGCCTGGCCTGGGGCAATTCTCCGGGCCAGGCGCTGCGGCCCACCGTGGCGCAACTCGCCCAGATGAACCTGGGCATCGATGGCATCTCGGATGTGGGCAGCTACCAGTCTCTCGCCCAGGCCGGCTACGACATCTCGATCCAACGCGCGCCCGCAGGCTGCGAGCTGTCGCCCCATGGCGTTGACTGCAGCATTACTGGTCTGGTCTGCACGGACAGGCCGGTGAGGGATTTGAACGACCGCGCTGAAGTCGATAGCTTCGGCATCGGCAAGATGCTCCTTCGCATCGGCGGCAATGCCGGCACGAGTGTGCTGGGCGGCACGGGCGAGATCATCGGCAGCGGCGGCGGCTGGAGCCAACCGAACCCCATCGCGGGCGCGCCTGCCGGCATCGTCTGCGCCCGCTTCGGCTATGGCGTGGCCGAGTATTGGAACTTCCTGCGCGTGCGCGACACCCGCGACCCGCAGTTCATGAACGACGTGACCTTGCGCGGCGCGCTGCATGTGCGCTCCACCGCTGTCCAGGGCGCCACCTGCACGACGCCGGGGATGGCGCTGTGGGGCCAGACCGAGGGCAAGCCGGTATGGCTGCAATGCTCCAATGGCCTCTGGCAGCCTGGCAACGGCTTGGCCTATGCCGCCGAGGGCGACTCCTGCGCCGAGGATGCGGACTTCGGGCTGACCACGGGCAACGTGGCACTGGTGTGCTCGAACGGCAAATGGGTCTCGCAGGCGCAGATCGGCTTGCGCAGCGCCGCGTATTACCAGCACGGCGCCACCGTGCCCCATCCTGCTTGCCGCGCGGGCCTGTCACCCTCGGCGGTGCTTGCAGCGGTGTCGGCGTCCAACATCATTGGCGCGAACAACACCGGCAACAACACCGGCAGCTTCCAGGCCAACATCGACCCGTCGTGGCGCGTGACGATCACCGGCTCGGATGGTGCGCCAGCCGGCAACAACGCGATGGCGCTGGTTCTGAGCTATTGCAATCCCTGATTCAATTGATCCGGTTTTTTCTGCCGTCCAGGCATACCGGAACGGAAATGCAGCGGGTTATTGCGCTCATTCGTTCCTGCAAGGAGGGCAAGGGCCAGAAAAATCACCCGTATGAAACCGAAAGGCAGCAGGCTCGCACCGCCCGATCATGTTCCAGGCCCCATGGAGCAGGCGGCGGCGCAGGCTTACTTCGAGCGCGGCTCCAGCCAGGCCATGGGCGCGCTCTATTGGCGCATGACGGCCATCGTCTGCCTGCTGATCGTGCTGGTCATGGCTGCGCTGGCCACCGTCATCGCTTCACGCCAGGAAGTGGCCGTGATGCAGGTGAGCAAGGATATGTCCGGGGAGTTGCAAGTCGTCGGGGTCGCCCGCGCTTTCAGCCCGGATGAGGATTCCAAAATGGCCTGGGCCGCCAGCTATGCCCAGACCCTCACGGAAGTCACCCCGGCGATCTGGCGCCGCAACGTGGATCGCTTGGTCAGGCTGTCCACTGGAGTGGCGCTCGATCAGGCGCGCTCGTACCTGCACCAGCAGGATACGAACCCGGCCGCTTTGCTCGACAAGAACCCGCTGTACGTGCGCGAGTTCCATCGCAAGTCGGTGAACAAGGTGACCGACGACACCTACCTCGTGCGCTACGACCTGGTATCGCGTCCGCAGCCGAACACGGCGCCATCGACGAAGTCCTTCTCGATGTCGCTGACGCTGACCTCCGTGGGCCACAAGAGGCGCGAGGACGTGTTCAACAACCCCGCAGGTCTGGCGGCGCTGAACTTCTCCATCTCCGAGGAAACGGGCAACCAATGAAACTGCGCACCTTCGCCATCACTGCATCTGTTCTGGCTGGCAGCGCCCTGGCGCAGGCCGCGCCCGAGAGCGAAATCTCCGTGCCGATCCCCGGAAATCTCGATCCGCGCATCGTGACGTTCGCCTATACGCCCGATGTGGTCTATCAACTGCCGGTGACGGTGGGCATGCACACCCACATTCCTTTCACGGCCGATGAAGAGCTGTCGGAGCCGCCCTCGATCGGCGAGAAGGTGCGCTGGCGGCTCGAAGGCAATGAGAAGAACATCTACATCAAGGCGCTGCAGCCGGGGGTGCGCACCTCCCTGACGCTGGTCACCAACAAGCGGACATACCAGTTCGAGCTGATCGCCACGACAAAGCCGAACGAGCGCATCCAGAAGGCGCAGTTCACCTACCCCGATGAGCAAGCCGGCATCCAGATGGCCTGGCGCAACAAGACCGAGCGTGCCGCCGAGCAAGCCGCGCAGATCGAGCGCCACCGCAAGGCGCAGAACCTGTCGGACGCCCCCATGGACGCCAGCCAACTGGCGTTCTATTCGGTGCGCACGGACAACACGCAGTACCAGCGCATGCATGTCTATTCCGATGGCGTCAAGACCTGGATGCGGCTGCCCCCGGGAGTGCAGGACCTTCCGGCGGTTTTCATGGTGGACAAGGACCAGCGCGGCCGTGAGCAACTGATGCCGGTGAACTACACGGTTGCCGATCGCGAAAACCTGCGCGACCGGGACGTGATCATCATCGACCGTACGGCAGCGCTGTGGATGCTGCGCATCGGCCAGTCCATCGAGGTCCGTGTGGCACGCGATTGAGGGCGCTACGACATGCAGCAGACCCCCCACTTGCCACCTCCTGGCAGCAATCCGCTGGACATGGATGAAGACATCGCGCGTCCACCAGCGCCTCCACAAGTGCCTCCACCAGGCCGCCAGCCCAACCCCAGGGCCGAGCTTCCTGCCGATGACGGGCATGAGGCGCTGCAGCGCGGGATGCCAAGCCGCCATCTCAAGACCTGGGCCGTGGCCATCTTCGGCACCGTGGTCATCATCGCGCTGCTCTGGCCGCGCCAGCCCCATCCGGGTGGCGGCTCCAAGGTTGCGACTATCCCGAATCAGGACATCGCCGATGAGCTTGCGCGCCGCGTCCCCGCAGCGCCAGAGATGCGCGTCGACGAGCCGAAGGCCCCGCCTGCGCCGGTCGCCAAGACGCCCGAGCAAAGGGATGACGCCGCCGAGCGCATGGCGCTGATCCTCGCCTCGCCGATGCGAGCTGATGTGGAGTTGCGAAACCACTCTGCCGGGTTGCAGCCGTTGCGTGGCTCTGGTGCAGCGGGGCCGCCCGATGATTCAACCCTGCTGCGGGACATGCTGGCTCGGCAGGGCGAGGCGATGCGCTCCCTCGGCGAAGAAGGCGCTGCCCAAGGTCAGGGCAAAGGCCAGGGTCAGGGCCTGCACGACGATTTCCTCAAGGAATCCCGCGAGCGCAAGATTGCGCCTGCGCTGGGCATGGAGCCTGCCCGGGCTGCGCACACCCTCTACGAGGGCACGCTGATCCGCACGGTGCTGACACGCTCGCTGCGCACCGATCTGCCCGGCCGCGTGACGGCCAAGGTCATGAGCGATGTGTTCGACAGCGTGACGATGGACACGCTGGTGATTCCGCGTGGCTCGGAGGTGTCCTGCACCTACCAGTCCGGCTTGCTGGTCGGCCAGGAGGTGGTGCTGGCGGCGTGCGATCGCTTGCGGCTGCCCAATGGCAAGAGCTTTTCGCTCACGGGCACCCCTGCGGGTGACTTGCAGGGCGCGTCCGGGTTGCCCGCCGATGTGAACAACCATTTCTGGAAGATGTTCAAGACCTCGTTCATGCTGGGCGCGGCATCGCTGCTGCTGCCCAAGGATGAGCGCCAGATCTCGATCGACACCACCCACGGTGCCTCGCAAACGGGCGGCAGCATCATCGGCTCGGCCCTGCACGACACGATCGGGCAGGTGCTCTCGCGCAACACCAAGATCGCGCCAACCGGGCATGTGGAGATCGGCACACCGTTCACGCTCACGATCGCGCGCGACGTTGAAATGGAGCCGTACCAGGGGCGCGAATGACGAAGATCGTGAGATCGCTTCCGATGACCATTGTCTTGTCGGCGGCTGCGGTGTCGATGTTGTCGGGCTGCGGTGCGCTCAGGAATTTTGTCGAACTGTTCCGAACCGCCGACCATTCGATGCGTTTCGTCCAACAGGTGCCTGGCCCCGTCTCGGTGGCTTGGCGCAATGAGCGCGGCGATGTCTGGCTGGTGCCCAAGAGGGATGTTTTGATCGAGCAGATTCGCACGGACGCAGGGCCTGCCGATTGGGGTCCCTACGGCGCCTATGTCGTCATCCGTGGGCACCACCGGGGCATCCGCCTGCTGGTCGATGGCCGTTGGTGGGATTTGCAGGTTCCCGAAGATGCCCAAAGAATTTCCTATCGGCACGAAGCATCTCGTTAGCCTGAAGGCTTCGGCCCGGGCGCTGGTCAACAGCCATGCCGGCAGGCGCGTCAACGGGGCGGTGGCCTCCATTCGCACCCGGCAACTGACGCTCGATGTGGTGCACTCGGCCTGCGAGCGCCTGTGGGCAATGGGCTATCAGTTGCGCGATATTCGCCAGTTGTCGCGCACGCATGTGCAGGCGCTGGTTCGGCACTGGATGGCCAATGGCTACTCGCTCAAGACGATCCAGAACCACATCAGCCGTTTGCGCCGGGTGGCCGAGTGGATCGGCAAGCCCGAGATGATCACGCATCGCTTCTTGCAGCAGTTGTATCCCCACCTGCCGGCCGACGCCTTGTCCGTGAAAGTCGATGCCACGCGCTCCAAGAGCTGGAGCGAGCGTGGTATCGATGTGGTTGCCAAAATCCTGCAGGCAGACGCGCTGGACTTGCGGTTCGGCGCAATGCTGCGGCTGGGCGTGACTTTCGGGCTCAGGCGCAAGGAGCAGCTACGGGCCAGGCCACATCTGATGGATGCAGGGACACTGCTGTTGATCCGCCAGAACATGGCCAAGTCGGGCAAGGATCGCGATGTTCCGATCGAGCATCCATTCCAGCGGGTGTGCCTGGAGCATGCCAAGCGGCTGTGCCAGAGCAGGGATGATTTCCTGGGCTGGCCGGAGCGCAGCTACGAGCAGAACGTCGAGCGCTACAAGTACCTGATGAAGAAAATCGGCATCACGGGCCGTGACAGCGATTGCGTTGGCCACGGACTGCGGGCCGAGTATGCGGAAAACATTGCCCTGTTGCATGGTCTGGTGCCGCCCGTGCTGGGCGGGCGGATCTCGCAGATCGACGAGGCATCGCGCTTGCAGATCCAAAACATCGTCGCGCGCAACATGGGCCACCACAGGCCCGAGGTCACCTGCGCGTACTACGGGCAGTTCAGGAAGGAGCCTGACAGCGGCTGCGGGGGGTGAGGCGGTGCAGTCCGGTTGGCTTCGATCCGGCTTGGCTCTTCGTGCCCGTGAGTTGCCACGCACAAAGTGATGGCCCGGTGTCTCGCGGGCCGGCCAGCAGGCTACAAACTTGGCCGCACGCTGGCGCAGGAAGTCGCCGCCTGTCTGCTGGGCGGCCACGGCATCCCGGCTCCGGTCGGCCTGGCGGCTTACAAGCGACTGCATGAGCGCGGTGCCTTCGGTCCGCCACTGCCCTCGCAGGCGATGATCGAGGAATGGGATGTTCGAGCCTCCGAACTCGATGCGGTGATCTGGTGCGAGATGGCCTCGTCACCGAAGGCAGCACGCGCGGTGATCGGGCAGTTGGAATCACCATCGACCGATTCGGTGCGCTGGCGCTCTCCAGGAGCAGCCCGCCAGCGTGAACTGAGTCTGGTCTGATACGAAAGCGTCGAATTGGGCAGCGAGATCCGGGCTCGCCTTGGCGAACTTCATGGCCAGCAAGAGCTCGAGGCCGGGATCGGCGACGAACTCCGGGTGTTGGTTGGCGAAGGCGGCCATGTCCTGCCGGACGGCAGCGTCCACCAGTTTGGCCAGGCCCGCACCGTCCTCGGCGAGCTCGGGGTGGACTTGCAGCAGCCGGCGCGCGTCGTAGAGGTGGCGCACAAGCGAGGAATCCCCATCGGCCTCGCACCCGAGCGCCCGGGCAGGATCGGAATGCCTGGCCAGCAGCATCGAGAGTCGGCGCGGAAAGCTCACGAGTTTTTCCGTCAATGCTTCCTGCAGGGCGATGCACTCGACCTCGAACGGGTCGGTGTAGGCGCCGAGAGCCAACTTGTCGAGCAGCAGGCCCACCAGGCGCTTGTCGGGCTCCAGACGCAGCGGGCTGTGGTTGAACTCGACGAGCAGATGCCCGCGCAGCGCCGCAGGCTTGGAGAAGGCCGACTCGTAGGACACGTCCAGGCGCGTGTAGGCGTTGGCGTTGCGCGACCTGCGTTCCACCGAACCTTGGCCGAACCTGCCGGCTTGCAGCGCGTCGATCGCGGCCTTGGCGAAGTCGCCCAGGGCGGCTCGCCTCTTGCCGTTGGAGAGCACCATCGTCTCAGGAGTGGGGACGAGCTTGTAGTCCACATCCTCGGACATCCGGTCGAGGATCCCGTAGGCCTTGGACAGGCATGTGCCCCCGCAGAAGACCCAAGCGGAACGGGCTGTCGCGCCCGACCCTCTCGATCAGCCGCATGGCTGCGAGGATGTGGGCGTCTTTTTCGAGGGCGTAGGGCGGCAGCAGTTCTCCGGCTTCTGCGGCGAAATCGACGATCTTCTCGATGTCGGCGGCCGGCAACCTCCTCAACGCTCGAACCTCACCGTTTTGCTTGCAAAGCCGATCTTGCGGCGCACGCGTGAACTGCCGACGCAGAGCGCGTCGCCCATGGGCATCTGGGTGGAGCGGCCGGCCATGTAGGTGGCCGCAGCCGAGCTCGGCTGGGCCTGCCCCCCGAGCTTGGCCAGCGCTGCGGCGCCGACCTCGATCAGTGGAGCGACTGGCACCGGGTTGCCCGTGATGCTCGACTTCTTGGCCTTGACGTAGATGCCATACCCCGCCTTGACCAGCAGGCCCTTGGCGATGATGCCGCGCAGGGCGCGCCCCACTTGGTCGTAGCCGCCGAAGCGGTCGAATTCCTTGCGCAGGAACACCTTGGCCTCCGAGCGGGAGAGGCTCGATTCGATCCTTTCCTGGAGAGTCATCGAAGGCATGGAGGACAACCTTGTGCGTGGCATACAGCATGACCCCGCGTAGCCATCCCCAGCCGTGCTCGAACTGGCCGCCTTCTTTCAGACCATCGGCGCAGACGGTTTTTCCAAGGCTGTTGCACAGCAGGCCATTTTGAGGACATGACCATGCCAGTTTGGTATGGGGTAGAGCACATGTGGCAAATTGAGAATTAGTGCCTGTAGATTGCAAATTATGTTGTGTGAATACATCTGATATGCTTGCTTGGCTTGCAGCCTTGGGCGCCTCGGCCCAGCCTCGATGGGCGTTTTGATCATGCTCACACAGCACACGCGCCAAGCATTATCGAGTGCTCCCAGTTACGGCAAGTCCGCCCATCATGCATCCACAAAAATATCGACCCAATGGTGAAGAAGCAATGAATAAACCAGATTCAGAAGGCGATCCCCTTGCACCAACTGGCGACAGACAAGGAACGAGCACTGCTTCTAGCGGACCGGCAGGCGCCCATTTTGAAGGCCAGGTAGCAGCGTTCTACCTGCTCGCCATGCTCAGTGGGGCTCAGGCGTGTGGCCTGCCCGGAGCCACGATCAAGCGGGTTGCCCTTCAACAGGCGAATATCGGCCACCCACTCGACGATGTCATCGTTCACGCAACCGATGGTTCTGGCAAACCTGCGGTACTGGCGATTCAGGTCAAGCGCACGATTTCGTTCAGCCCTTGCGATACAGTTTTTCAGGAGGTTGTCGGCCAGATTGTTGAGACTGTGGGTCAGCCTGACTTTTGGTCGATGCAGTACGAAATGGCGATTGCCACTGCGAGGAGTTCCCGCAAGATCGACGGACCATATCAAGATGTACTGACACGGGCGCGGCAGATTGGCGACGCAACAACCTTCATGGCGCAGATCAAACTTGCGGGCGCTGCGAACGCTGACATGCGCGCCTTTGTCAAGACGTTCCAGAAGCACCTGAAAGACAAGGGCTCACCTCACGATGAAGAAACGATCTGGAAGTTGCTACGCCGTCTTCAGATTCTCACATTCAACTTTACTGCACCAGGCTCTGCGATCAAGGAACTCGCGCGGGAGCGCGCACTCCACACGCTACATGCCGACGATGCCTCCCGAGTTGACGCGCTTTGGGGAAACCTTGTTGAACTCGTCATCAGCGTGGCCACGAACGGTGGCGACAAAACCCGTACCACTCTTCTGGAGTCATTGAGGGGGTTCCGGTTTGTCGGAGACCGGCGGCACGCAAATGCCCGCGCCGCTCTCGCTGAGATCGCCTGCTCGGCGCTTGCCGACATTGACAATCGGGTAGGCAAAGTCGTCCTTGCGCGACATGAGCGTGTTGCGGCAGTGCACGAGGCACGCGGCTGTGGGCGTTACGTCGAGATCCGTGGCGACGCTGGCGTGGGCAAGTCTGGTGTTCTACGTCAGGTCGCCGAGTCTCTACAGACAGAGGGCCAGATTCTCGTTTTCAGTCCCGGCCGATGCATTCCCCGTGGATGGTCTGCCATGCGCGCTCAGATCGGGTTCGACGGAACACTGCGTGAGCTTTTGGTCGAGCTTGCGAGTGATGGTGGTGCCGTCGTGTTTCTGGACAACCTCGATTCCTTTAGCGACGAGGAACGCCTCACGGTCAAGGACATCCTCCGAGAGGCCGCGAAGGTCCCAGGCGTGTCGATTCTTTCAACTGCAAGAACTGACTTTGGTGTCGATGAACGCAGTTGGTTGCCGGACGAAGCTCTTGAGCTTCTGGGGCGGACATCGCCAATATCAATCGATGAATTGAGCAATGCAGAAGTTGAACAACTCAGAACGAACGATCCTGCGTTGATACCGTTACTCGGCGACAACCATCCCGCACGGAAAATCACCAGAAACTTGTTTCGGCTTGCGCGTCTCGCAAGCCAGAAGGCGACTGATTCTTGGCCACGTACAGAAGTCGAAATGGCCAATCAGTGGTGGGCCACAGCCGACGGCCAGTCGGACGGATGGCGGGATCGAGCCCGTTTGCTACGCAACTTGGCACAACAGGCACTTGTTGACTCCGATATTCTTGATGTTAGTGCGCAGCCTGCCCAATCAATTGAAGCGTTGGTTGACAGCGGAACATTGCGCAAATTGCCGGTAGACCGTGTGTCTTTCCGCCATGATGTGCTGCGCGAGTGGGCGATTGCATGCACGCTGCATGAAGATGCCAGCCTGATCGACGAATTAGACCTGAAGCGCTCTGCAACCGCAGTGCTTGCTCGCGGCATGGAACTGGCTGCCAGAATGGCGATTGAGCGGGCCGCAGATGGCATTGCATGGCGCAATCTTCTCAACCGCTTGAGTGGTGAAGGCATCCACAAGTCATGGAGACGTGCTGTACTACTCGCGCTTGCCCGTTCTGAAGCGGCGGATGCCATACTCCCGCTGGTTCAGCCAGTCCTGTTTGCCGACCACGCATTGCTGCTTTGTGAGCTCATTCGCACGGTGATGGTCGTCGATGTCGTTCCAGCCTCGAAGGCGTTTGCCGCTGCGGGTGTCGATCCCGCTTTCATACCTCTCATACCATCTGACATGATCCTGCCGAGGGGCCCTGCTTGGATCGCTCTAATCCTCTGGCTTCTAAACGTCGGCGATGGCGTTCCCGGCGAAGCGATTCCAGAGGTGGTTGACTTATACAAAATCTTTTCGTTCGCGGTTGGTTCACACGGATTGATGACCATAACACCACCCATGACACGACAGTTGTATCGCTGGCTCAGGTTGATGGAACCGCGAAGTGCATTGCCTGAACCAAGTGAAGGGCCAAAATTTTGGAAAAACCTCGGGAACGACCAAGTGCAATCCTTGCAATCGGCTCTGCGAAGCAGTTTCTTCGCGTTCGCACGCACAACACCGGATTTGGCAGCCGAATATCTTCAGGCGGTGGCACGCAGCGAGCACAACGATGATCTTGTCCGAAGCATCCTGACGATGAGCGGAACCTTGGCACAAGCAGCACCTGCTGAACTGGCCCGACTGACCGAACAATGGTTGATTCAGAAGCCGCGACCGCGCCATCGGCGCTCTGGCTACGAGCGTGTAGAAGCCTTTACGTTCGTCGATCATGAATTTTTGCCAGCCTCTCCAGCACAAGGGCCGTTCTTCGAACTGCTGGTGAATTCTCCAAAGGATGGGCTCGCACTCATCCACCAGTTGGTTGGGCATGCTATTGCGCACGACAGCCAAGGCCGCGATGCCGAAACCAACGTAATTACGCTTGTGTATCCAGATAGTGTGCGAATCTTCCCTTGGACAGAAACCTATCGCTGGTCCAGAGGCAGCTACAACACCATAACGTCAGCACTGATGGCGCTAGAGGCCTGGGCTCATCGCCGTATCGCAGCCGACGAACCGTTCGAGACTGTTCTCAACGATGTGCTTGGACCACCAGGATCGTGCGCGGCCTATCTGCTCGTAGCGGTGGATCTGATCATTTCGCATTGGCCGAAGTCCGAAGCATCAGCCACAGAGTTTCTCGGGTGCCCGGAACTCCTGAGCCTTGACCATACGCGACATGCCTACGATCGGAGACCGGATCTCTCTGGGCTGCCGCCCGAACCACAGGGCGCAGTTAGCGCTGCCGAACTCAAGAAGCGAGTGTCGAGGCGCACCACGCTCAGTGGATTGATCAGGCACTACGCATCGACTGCACCAGAGCAACGGAACAAGCTAACGTCGCTACTGCGTGATGCGGCTGACCGATTGGGGCCGGTCGGCACCCAGGCCAACTTCAGTGACCCTGAGTTCATGGTCCGGCATGCATTGAACTTTGCTGATCCAGCAAACTGGCACGAAGACGATGCAGAGCACGAGGATGGTTCGACGGTGAGTGCCCGCCAGTACATTTCACCAGCCTCGGAACAGAACCACCTTCAAGCGCTGAAGAACGCTGCAGCAGATAAGCGTTCGGACCTCGAAATGCAATGTGCGATTACTCTTGCAATTGACGATCCTTCCCGTTTCTCGTCGGAGCAACGGCTCGCTGCGGTAGCGTGGGCGAGTGGTCCGACACCGGAAGTTACATCAACAACGGAAGATGACGGGGATGATAGTTTGTCGCGTATGCGGCGGGTAGCGGTACTCGCCGCCGCCATGATCACCATCCGAGATGGGGATGAGAACTTGCGGACACAGTATGGTGAATGGGCATGTGCGCAATTGAAGGACGCACTCAAGTCCAATAATGACGATATCGCGCTTCAAATTCGGGGTGGCCTTCGTTCCAGTCCGATTGCAATTGCCTACGCCGGCTTGTGCTACGCACTCGCGCGCCAGAAAACATCGGACGGTGTTCGAGCCTTGCTTGAGGTAGCAGCAGTGGGTCGCCATGCGGCCGCTCATGGTTTCGGTGTAGCAGTTGATGCCCTCCATGCGGTCGATGAGAGATTGCCCTGCTCACTCCTGCGATGCGCTCTCCGCACATGCATTGCGCCTGTCCGCAAACGGAGCCTCTCTGACGAGGAGAAATCAGCCCATGCAGCGCGGCGCAAGGCCGCAGCAATGGCTGCCATCGACGCTGAAATGGCATGGCTGGAAGGAACCGGGCCGGAACCACAGTGGCCCACCTTTCCAAAAAAGCGCGCCCAACAGGTCTACCACCAAATGGCGGCGCTGTGGCTTCGGCAAGTGCAGACGCTCGGCGACGCAGCCAAGTGCCCGTGGCTGCGCGATGTGTTCATCACCTACATATCGTGGACGATTGAAGCCAATGGTGGTGAATTGTGTGACGAAGAAGAAGCTAACAACCCACCCGCTGAATGGAACGACGTGTTTTTTGCATTGGCAGCGCGTTGCGTGGTCAGACTGACTTCAACTGAGGTCTCGAACCTGGTCATAGAACCGATTGCTGCACTACCGGACCAGAACTTCTTTGATGTTCTCGCCTGCTTCTTGCGCAGCGTGGACGAAGTCTATTTTTGGGGATGCGACGTGCAGACATCAGTGGCTGTCGAAATCCGATCGGCACTTGCGGATCGCATGCTGGCCAGCAGGGAATGGAAATACCTGAGCGGAAGCAGGGATCTGCGCATTGAAAGACACATCGGGTCAGCGATTGCCACGTTATTCTTCAACAGTCATCACTCTCTACAAGGCACGAAGTGCTATCTCCGTCAGAAGGGTGTAGAACGAATCGCTCCGTTCCTTCCGATATTGGATCGACTAGCTCAGTCCGGCCCGTCTCCTTTCATCGCGCTCGTACTGCTGAATCTCTTGGAAGTAGCACCGCGTGCTGAGCATCTTGGCCTGATCGTGCAAACAGGTAAGACTTGGCTTGACACATACCCTGACTTCCGGTTATTTTGGATTGACCATGAAATCGGCAAGCGATGGTGCGAAATCACCAAGAGAATTTACATCCAGGACTCTGCGGCTGCAAGGACTGACACGGCTACTTACTCAGATATTGGGAACATCGTGGCAGAGCTGATTCACCTCGGCGTACCCGAGGCAGGTCAGTTGGAAGAGTTGCTTAGCAGTTCACAGAAGTGACATCGACGGTAGAGGATAAGTGCTGAAACCACCTCAGCAAAGCATTCTTGTCGTGCTAATTCAGCGAGTTGGTGGCCCATGGTTACCCCTATTGACACCTGCCAAGGTCATCAAGAGCTTGCATCGCGTCGTCTCCTCTCGCGTGGGACAGCTACCGCAACGGCAGTCTTCGGGGCAGTCTTCGGATAAGTCCGTTTATGAGTCGGGCCATGAATACTGCTTCATTCAAGCAGCCCCGTGATCGGTGGTTTTTGAAAATCCCCCCATGAACAGGCGACAACTCTTGCGCCAGGCGGCAGCATTGCCGGCAATCTTGGCCTCATCCGTTGGGGCGCAAGGGGATTTCTGGCGCCAGCCCCGATCCATATGGCTGCAACGCATGACGCACTTGGGCCGTGAAGAGGTCAAAGCCGTGTATTTTGCGGACGGCCGGGTGGTCGCCGATGGGTACCTGGCGGCTTGCCGGCTGCTGCGCGACGTGCGGGCAGGCCAGGCGGTGCAGATGTCGGTGGTGCTGCTGGACATACTGTGCGGCATCCAGGGCTTCTTGCGGGCCTACGGCCATTCGATTCCATTGCTGACCACTTCAGGCTATCGCAGCCCGGCAACGAACGCATCCATCGAGGGCGCGGTGCGCAGCAGCATGCATATCCAGGGCCGGGCCTGGGATGGGCGCATGCAGGGCGTCCCCGCCGACCTCCTCGCCCGGATCGCCACGTACCTCCAAGGCGGCGGTGTGGGCCTGTACCAGGGGCGTGGGTTCCTCCATGTGGATGATGGACGGCTGCGCTTCTGGCGCGGTTAGCCGGGTTCGGTGGCGCCCGATTTCCGGAATCACCGACCAAATTTAGCCGGTCGAAAGCCGCAGTTTTTCAAGGAATATTCCCAACCAGCGCAATCCGGCGCCTGGGGAAAATGACCTCGCCGGTCATCCGGCAATGCATCGATCGCATTCGATTGCATCCCCGGCCAAGCCATTCGGGCCGGGGCGCCCCGGTTTGCATCGCTGTCGGCACCGTGATTCCCTCGTGCTGGCATTGCCAACCCATGTCGGTAGATTTTTCCATGGAACCCCTTCCCATGGAAAAGCCTATCGGGCTTGCTCTTTCTCAACACCCTTTTGGGGGAATTTTGGAGAGTAAACATGGCACACGAACTGAGTTTGAACATGCTCGGCGAGGCTGAAATGGCCTATTGCGGAGCCAAGCCCTGGCATGGCCTCGGCCAGGAGGTTTGCGAGGGCGCAAGCCTCGATGAGTGGATGGACCAGGCGCGCATGAACTGGCGCATCCTGCGCGCCCCGGTGCAGTACACCAACGCCAATCTGCACGACTTCCCGGAGCACCATGTGCTGTACCGCAGCGACAACGACCTGCCGCTGTCGGTCGTGTCGCCGCGCTACAAGATCGTGCAACCGAAGAAGATGCTCGAGTTCTACCGCTCGCTTGTCGAGCGCGAGGGCTTTGCCATCGAGACCATCGGCAGTCTCAAGGGCGGTCGTCGCATATGGGCTCTGGCGCGCACCCACATCGAAAACGACGTGCTCGGCAGCGACCGGCTCAAGGCCTACGTCCTGCTGATCACCTCTTGCGATGGATCGCTGGCCACCACGGCGAAGTTCACCTGCGTGCGCGTAGTCTGCTGGAACACGCAGGCCATCGCCTTGAACGAGTCGGGCAAGCAGGTCAAGGTGCGTCACAACACCGCGTTCAACCCCGATGCAGTCAAGGGCGAAATGGGCCTGATGGGCGCGAAAGCGTTCGACGCATTCTTGGGCAAGATGCGCAGCCTGACCCGGGTGAAACTGACCGAGCCTGATGCCCAAGGCATCGTGGCGTGCCTGCTTGCCAGTCCGATGGACGAGCGCAAGGGCGTCGAACACAAGGGCATCGAGCAGACCAAGGGTTTCCAGAAGATCATGGCGCTGTTCAACGGGGCGGCCCAGGGCGCGCACCTGCCGGGCGTGCAGGGCACAGCCTGGGGGCTGCTCAATGCGGTCACCGAGTATGCCGATCACCATGCGCGGGCGCGCAATCCCGAGAACCGTCTGTACAGCCAGTGGTTCGGCGTCAATGCCAATCTCAAAGAAGCGGCGCAATCGTTGCTCTGCGAAATGGCCGACTGATCAGGAATCCGAAGGATCCCCTGCCGCGAAAGCGGTGGGGGTGATTTCTTGTCGCGCGTGCAATGTCTTTCGGGCCATCGCTCATTGACCGATCCGCCAAGAACCGATCTGCCAAGAATGGGCATCCATGCTGACGAGAGGCCATGGCCTGTCGCCAGCAGCGTTGCTGAACTCCTTGTCACACCGCCATTGCGGCAATAGGAGAAAGTCAAATGTTGCAGATTCTTGAAGCACTGGAAATCGGCCCCGTGCCATCCGAAGAAAACTGCGCCCAGGCGGGCGATGAGGATTACCAGAAGAAGGCGCGCGCAGAATGCCGGGCATATGCCCGGCAGGTCGAGCGCCATTACCCGGTACCCGAAGGCGCAAATGTCCAGGTGAAACGCTTCCCGCATGATTTCGGGTGCTATTTTGAAGTGGCCATCAGTGGCCCGGCCGAATGGGTTCATGAGGTCGAGGAAGACCCCAAGCGGGCATTGCGCAACTGGGACGAACAGGCGCGAAGTGCCTTGGGATTGGAAAAGATCGAACCCTGAAATCTGAAATCTGACAGGTTTCGAAATGGCATTCGTGCCATTTCAAAGCCCGTCGGGCCCCATGCTTTATCAACTCTTGAGTGGAGAAAGCATGAAAAAGACAAGCTCCCTTGCCGTGCTCAAAGAACGTCTTTGCCTGGCGGCGATGAGCAATTGCCGCGCGGGCGGCCAGCGTGGCATCAATATGCTGGCCCTGGCGCAATACGTTGGGGTTTATCGTGAGGATTGCGACCTAGAAAAAGTCCTGTGCACGTACATCAGGGACAAGATCGACGCGCGCCATGCGCGCCACTTTCTGATCTGGATGAGCGCGCGGGCCGGCCATGCCGACGAACCGGCAAGGCCGCCGCCGATGGGCATCCCCAAGACGCAGCAGCGCGCAGTGGAATTGCAGGTGCAGGGATGAAACCCTGCATCATTGCGGCGCTGCTGCACTGCATGGCGGCCGTGGCATCTGCGGCGACGGGCCGGGTGGTCGGTGTCTCCGATGGGGACACCATCACGGTGCTGACAGCGGCCAAGGAGCGTTTGCGCATCCGTCTTGCCGAGATCGATGCGCCCGAGTCCGCACAGGCTTTCGGTGCACGAGCCAAGCAATCCCTGTCCGGGATCTGCTTTGGCAAGACGGCCACATTCACCCGCGCCAGCACCGACCGGTACGGGCGTGTGGTCTCGCGGGTCTATTGCGACGGTGTGGATGCCCAGACGCACCAGGTGGAGAACGGCTTGGCCTGGGTGTATGACCAGTACGTCCAGGACCGGAGCCTGTATCGCATTCAGCGCCAGGCCCAACGCGACAAGCGCGGGCTGTGGAGCGATCCCAGGCCGATTGCACCGTGGAACTTCCGGCGCCATGGGTCGTAGTGGCGGTGGCGGGTTTCCCGGTGGGACAGCCCGTCGGCAAACCTGTCCCCGCGCTACACCCCTGCGGGCTTGGTGAAATCCGCCACTTGCAGGCGCGGCAGTTTGAAGGTGGCGCTGGACTGGCCCGACTGGAGATCGCCGAGCACATCCCCGAAGCCGCGAAGCTCCATGTCGCGCTCTGCCAGCGAGAAGCCATCGGCATGCTGGCAAACGGCCCGCAGCCGCAACTCGGTCAGCTTCGACGGCTTCTTGTCGAGCATCATCACGAAGTGGGCCTTGCCGCCGTTGCGCGCCAGCCGCCCGCGCAGTTGGTGCAACTGGGCCACGGCGAAGCGATCGGCGCCGCTGACGACCATCAGGCCAATGTCGGGCACATCGACGCCGACCTCCACGGCCGTGCTGGCAGCGATGATCGGGCGCTCGCCGCTGGCAAACGCCTTCAGGGCCGATTCCTTGGCATCACGGCCCATCTGTCCGTGCACGACGGCCACCTTGCCCTGGAAGTGCTTGTCCAGCCGTTCGCCGGCAGCGCGCACCGTTGCGCCTTGGCCGTCCACCTTCGGGTAGAGGAAGACAACCTTGTGGCCACGCTGCAAGTGGGCATGGGCCAGCGCAACCACTTTGCGCCGGCTCTCGGGCATGGCGATGCGTGAGACGATGGTTTTTTGCACCGGGCAGTTGACGATGCGCACCTGCATCCAGCCGTCGAAGATGGCCAGGGCCAGCGAGCGCGGGATGGGCGTGGCGCTGGCCTCGATCACATGGGTGTGGCCGCGCGCGAGCACGGTGCGCTGCGCCACCGAGAACTTGTGCTGCTCATCGACCACCAGGGCCTCGAGCTCGAGATGCTCAGCCCGATGGAACAGGGCCTGTGTGCCGATCAGCATCAGGCTGTCATCGGGCACATCGCCGCTGCCGGCCATCACCAGGCAGGGTTGCAGTTGCGGAAAGCGCGCCTGGGCCTGGGCGTGGATCTGTCGGGCCACCAGGTCGCTGGGAACGACCACGGCAACGCGCTTGCCGCTGGTGCTGGCGATGGCCGCGAGCGCGAGCAGAAACACCAGGGTCTTGCCCGTGCCCACATCGCCATTGAGCAGGATGCGGGCGCCCCGCCGGTCGTTGACCTGCAGGCGAATGGCGTTGAGCGCCCGGCGCTGATCCTGGCTGAGCGTTTCCTTCTGCGCGGCCACGAGGGCGATCAGGTGCTGGTCGATGTCGTAGGGGCAGGGCGCGGCGACCACCCGACTGGCAACGGCCGCGCTGCGGATCTCGCGCACCACGCAGGCGCGGGCGATGGCAAGCGCCGTGTCGCCGGCACGCAGTGTGGCTGGCCGGTGCAGGTCTTGCAGCAGCGCGCGGGCCGTGATGCCGTGCTCGTGCAGCACGGACTCGATGGGCGCATTGCCTTGCAGCAGCAGCGCCGCCTGATCCAGACTGCCCTCGATGCCCAGCGCGGCATGGACTGCGCACCGGATCTTCTGGC
Organism: Verminephrobacter eiseniae EF01-2; assembly: GCF_000015565.1. Lineage (NCBI taxonomy): Bacteria > Pseudomonadati > Pseudomonadota > Betaproteobacteria > Burkholderiales > Comamonadaceae > Verminephrobacter > Verminephrobacter eiseniae. Next base: position 4,073,051 of record NC_008786.1, on the reverse strand, counting down.
CGGAAATCCCGCCGGGCACGCCGACATACTGGGGCTCGATGCAGCCGGTGACGGCCGCGAGCGTGGCGCCGTGCAGGCTCGTCGGCCCGTTTGCCAACGGGCGCGCGCAGGCTTGCAGCACGATGGTCTGATCGACGAGCGCGGCGAGTTCCTCGATGCGCGCGCCGAAAAGCCGAACGCGCATCGCGCTGGCGTCGGCAAAGTCCACCGTCAATTCCACCGAGTGCGCAAATCGCGCAAATCGAGCAAAGGGGCTGCGCGTGGCTTGCCCATCGGCGTTCAGACCACGGCAACGGACCAACTTGCCCTGAAAAAGCGCTGCGCGCTCCGCTGGCGCCCGGTGAATGCGCTCGTGCGCACGGGTTTTATCGATGTAGGTCTTGGGCAGGCACAGCAGCGCCTCGGCCGCATTGCGGCAGCCGAGACAGGGTAGTGCGAAAAAATCGGCCCGATCCCCCATGCCCAAACCATACACCAGACAGAGCGTGATTCAAGAGCGATAAATCATGCCTCGAACAGACAGGCATTCGCACGGCCGGCGATCCATGGCCGCATGTATCGTTGCAGGCAATGCAGTCTTTATCGGTTTGGCGGCTGTGGACGGCGCGCTCGCCCTGACAGGCGTTCATCTGGCGCCAAACCCATAAAAGAAAAAAGAAGGTGCTGCACCATCCTGTTTCGACTTCCAAAGCCGCGCATGTGGCAGTGAAGTTCGCAGTCGATACCGAATGCGAAAACCCTTCATGCGGGAAACCGCTGGAGTACAAGGATGACATCTTTTCTGTCCGACATGGTCGCAAGGCAATCGGCCGGGTTTTCCATCTCCGGAAAAATCCGCGCCGGCATCAAGGTTCCGACCAAGAGGACCTTGGACAACCCGAGCGCCATGGAGATCGTCGCGCGCGTGAAGAAGGGGGAAATCTCCTTTCAGAATGCGCAGGCGGAAATCCTCAAGAAGACGGGTCTCAAGAACCCGTTTTATCCGCGCAACTCGCGCTGCTTCTTTGCCCATCCGTGGGACATGGAAAGCGGCAAGATCGCCAGCGATCAACTGCTCAAGCTCTATGGCCAGGTGCGCGATGGCGATCCCGAGCCGCGCCTGTATCGCTTCCCGGTGGTGTTTGCCGACATCCATCGCGGCGGGATCGACGCCGCCCTGGGCTCTGGCCTGGCCGTGCGCGGTGGTGGTGCCCAAACCATCCACTACCAAAGCCGGTATGGCGACGATGGGGTGCGCCGCTGCGTGTACCTGCCGCCCGTGGTGCCGAGCAAGGACGCGAGCCGCAAGCAGTTCTCGCGCCGCGAGTTCGTGGTGCGCGGTGTCTGCGACACCGACCTGTGCCCGCAGTTCGCCTCGGGGGAATGCCGGTTCGCCGGCACCCTGCGGTTCTACATCCCTGGCATGCCTGGCGCAGGCCTGTACTGTCTGGAAACGGGCAGCACGCAGGCGGCGTCGGAGATATACTTGCGCCTGAGCTCGCTGCTGGACGAGTGTGGCTACCTGCCGAACTTCATTCCGGACGGGCGCCCGGTTTTTTGGCTCACCAAAGCCTTGAAGAACAGGGTGTACTACGACGAGGAAGGCAATCAGAAGAAGGGCGAGCAGTGGGTGCCGGTGCTGGAAACTGAAATCGACCTGACCAAGGTGAAGATGCTCCGGGAACACAAGCGCATGCTGCTGGCGGCACCTTCGGCACAACCGGCGGTGTCCGGCCTGCCGGCCGCGTGGGTGATGCCCGATCCGCAAGAGGCCGGCGCTGGCCACTGCGCCGCCGAGTCCGCCTGCCAGGTGGACAACGATGGTGTCGTGCTGGAAGGCGCGCCGGAACAGGTGACTGCTTCGGATGCTTCGGATGCTTGGCTTGTTGCCACGGCCGCTGCCGACGCCGGCGCGACCACTGGTGCCGCCACGGAGGCCAGTGCCACTGGCGCATCGCATGGCGTTGCAGTGGACCTGCTGGCCAAGGCCAGGGACATGGGCATCGAGCACAAGGTGACGGAATGGGCCGCGCTGCGCTACGGCGCTCAGTGGGACAAGGAACTGGCAGGCACTGCGTTGGAGGGTTTCCGTGCCATCCACTCGCGATTTGGCCAGCACACCGGCTCCTTCCTCGATCTGCAGATCCGGCTGCTGGCCAACGACATCCCGTTCCAGAAAGTAGCCCTGCCGTATTTCAAGGCGAAGTTCGGCGGCATTGGGCTGGGCGCCAACCTCGCAGCCATCATCGCGCACCTGGATGAACTGTTGGATCAGGGTCCGTCCGTGGCGCGCTCGTTCATGCAAGCCAACGGCGTTTGACCGTAAAAAAATAACCCCCCGCTCTCCATGATGGAATGCGGGGGGGTTTCTTTTTTGGGGGGTGGTTTTAGCGCGATGCGAATACTGTCTCGCTGAAAACCACACGCTGGCGCTGAACCTGGGTGGCCAGGGCGGCGATCGTTGCGGCCACTTGTTGCGGCAAGCCCAGGTTGGGGATTTCCAAGGTGCGCATGTCGGTGCGTTCCTGGGCTGCCTCGATGACGGCCCCCAACTGCCGGTCACGACGGCTCTCGGCGGCATCGGCGCCCCACTTGCGGCGGGTCGTTTCGCTGCGGGCGGCCAGGCGTTGCATGCGCTCGGGATCGGGGCATGTCAGGTGGATCAGGGTGCATCCGGCCGGCAGCCCCATGACCTGGTAGGGCTCGGCGGGAAAGCCGTCCACGACCAGCGGCACATGTGCATTGTGCTGCCCGATCTCGCCATGCAGGGCGTCAACCAGCTTGGCGGACATGCGCTCGCCCGGCTCGTGGGCTGCCAGCAGGCGCAAAAAGCGCAGGGTGAAGCCATCGGGGATGCGTCTGCGCCGCAGCAGACGGCCGAGATCGCCCAGGCTGATGTGGCGGTAGCCATGGGGCACCAGGGCTTGCCCGATGGTGGATTTTCCCACTCCGTGCAGGCCGATGAGGAAGATCAGGCAATGGGCCATCGATGCACCGTCCTGGCGCTCATGGCCTGCGCCCACAAGCATTCGCGTCGCGCAGGTGTTGCACCATATCCAGTCGGACCTGCGAAATTCATTTCGCTATCGCAGCGAACCGCGCGGCGGCGCGTGATGGCGTGATTTCGTTGGATGCGAAGAAGTGGGGGACGCCGATGAGCGTGCGCAGCAAGGCGATCAGGCGCAATAAAAGGCCCTTGAGCCCGAGGCGCATGATGGCGCGCAGCAGCCAGCGGATGTTGTAGCCCGCCGCACACAGCACTGCATGCAGCGCGTCACCGGTGGCACCCTGCAGCCAGCACCGATCCATCCCGTTGTCGTGCTTCAGGTGTCCGATGGTGGGCTCCACCGCCTGCCTTCGCTTGAGCCAGCGGCGCTGGGCATCGGTCAAGGACTTGAAGCGCCCCCGATGAATGATCTGGATGCCCGGATTGGCTGCGTCCACGCCCCGGAACCCCAGGTCCACCACTGCCTGCTTCGGGCTGGCGCCCGTGTCCTCCGTCAGGATCTTGACCTGCTCGAGTTGCTCGGCCAGCGTGTGGCCGTCATACGGGTTGCCCGTGAAGCTGCGCGCACCCACCACCAGCCCCTGCTTGTGCGTGACGGCCACGCTGACCTTCACGCCAAACTCGTAAGGCCGGCGCGCCTTCCCCTTGCCGATGCACTCAACTTCGGGCGCGTGCAATGCATAGAGTTTGTTCTTGTCCTTCGGGCGCTGGGTGCGAATGCGCTCGGCGCGGCCCATCAGTGCGCGCAAGCGATCGACGGCAGGCACCGATGTCGCAGGCAACTTGCAAAGCTTGCGCTGCACTTCGCGCAGCACGATACCCAGTACCGTGCGCTGGCGCTTGAGCACCTTCTTCAAGCGCTTGAACTGCTTGGCGTGGGCGTAGCCGCCAGCCCTGCGGCGCAGGTTCTTGCCTTCCTTGGCGAAGGTCTGCTTCAGCGCGATGCCCGCGCGCTTGGCGGCAGCCACCACCTTGGCGCGGGCGATCTCCAGCAGGCGGGAGTCCACGGGGTGGGCGATGGCCTTCTCCTGGACGGTGGTATCCACGATCACGCGCTCGAACTCGGCCGGCTTGATCGCCTTGGAGGCCACCGCAGTGTCGATGGTGGCCTTCAGGAGTTCCTCGACACCGGCCTCGCCCAGGATCGAGCGGAAGCGCCCGATCTGGGTGGCGTCGCAGGGCAGGCGTGGCTCGTAGAAGGTCATGCCGCTGAAGAACTGCCACTGCACGTTCTCGGCCCAGCGCTCGACCAGTTCCTCGTCGCTGAGCTTGTAGACGTGCTTCAGATACAGCAGGCTGGCCATGAGGCGCAGGGGAAGACGCGGGCGGCCCGCGGCGGCGACACCGGCGCCCGCGACCTGGAGCGAAGGGCCGAAGAGATCGTCGTGTTCCAGAACTCGACCGGCACGGACCCGACGCGCGAAATAAGGTGCCAGTGCCGCTTCGATCTGCGTCCAGGGAAGACGGCTCGCCAGCACCGCCAGCGGGTGGCGCAAGTCGATCATCTCGGCCAGACGGGAGCGGAAGAAATCAGCCGTGTCGGTGGGCTCGGGCATTGCGCAAATCTCTCAGGAATCAGCTGCCTGTTCAACGAATCCTGGGAGATTCGGTGGACCACAAAGAGCCAAAAATCCAGCATTCATGCGGGTCGCAGAGAATTTGCAGGGCCGACTATCCATGGCTCCAGTCTCGGTCATCATTGCGGTCATTCAAGTTGCGTAGGGGGCGAGGTGTTCGCGTTTGGCAACCGGGCATGATGGCTGTTCCTGCGGGCCAGGAATCAGGGAAATCTTCCAATGAGAGGTGAGTTTTTGAGCGGCTAAATTTAGCCGGTGGCGAGGTTTCTGGCAGGGAGAATGTCTGTTCAGGGCTGGGGCAAGGTGGTCATCGGCCTGGGCCTGCAGGCTGTCGGTCGCAACCAGGCCATGTGCCGGCAGCTTCACGCGCCCGGTGCGACCGGGCTTCGTGTCAAAAGCTCTGCGCTCGGCGCAATCATTTGACCGGCTAAATTTAGCCGGTCAGAAGCGTCTTGGTCGAAGACATTCGCGGGGCGAGCAGCGGGCTGGTGGAGAGCCGCACCGGGAGGAGATCACCTTCGCGGGCAAGCCTGCGGCGGTCAATGCAATGATGCTTCTTGATCGGCAAACAGCAGGAAATTTTTAAAAATTTCCCAATTTTCCTTGAATATCATTGATGTTTATAAAAGAAATTAAAACAACACCAATCAATCCCATATCAATGAAATATCATCATATGATTTATTTGCATATGAAATAAAATTATACTATTTACCCTGGATCAATGAACACATTGCTGTGTAAATGATTCATGAATGAAATTTTTCCGTATTTATTATCATGAATTTTAAAAAATTATCATCTGATATTTTCTATTATAAGATATCAGGAATTTTTGAATTTTGCGATTGTTGCGCATTCTGACCGAGGTTTCGTGCAAGGTCTCGTGGTCTGTCGTTTGGGCCTGGTGTGGGTCAATGGTTTCGATTGCTCTGCGTTGGATGTTGTCTTTCGATCGATTTCAACCGTTGCACCGACACAGAATCGGCCTGACGATCACTTCACCGAAGCACAGCATGACGACTGCCCTGACCGAAACCATGCAAGCCAGCGCGCAGGCCCGCCAGGTGCTGGAAGAACTCGACGAAGCAGCGAAACTCGCGCAAGAGGCTGTAGAGGCTGTAGCGCCCCATTCCGGCGCCCGCAACGCCGACGCCGCTGAACCAGCGCCAGCGCAGGCCAGCGAAGCCGATCGCATACGCCTGTTCATCCAGCGCGCTGCGCGCCAGCGCAATCAAGGCCGCGAGGAAATGAAGCGCCAGTATGCGGCCACGATGGTGGTCGAGCGGGAGCTGAAAATCTTCGACCCGCACATCGCTTCGTCGGTCACGCGCTTTCTGGCCCTGACCGACAAGACCCTGTACCTGCTCGGCCGCATCGGCGGCCAGTACATGACCGAGGCGCAGATCGACAAGGTGCGCGCATCGATCCAGGAGCGGGTGACCGAGTACGCCAACGAAGGCCGGCACTCGCTCGATGCCGCCGCCGAGTTGAACCGCAAGGGCCGCGACAGCCGCCCGATGTGGATCGAGCCCCACTACACCGGCGCAGCGCTCGATGAAAATTTCCAGGTCAAATCCCGCCTGACGCTGGCCCTGGTGGATGCGGCAAAGCACTGGGATGAAGCCATTCGCCTGATGTGCGAGATGGAGTTCAACGCCTGCGCCAGCGAGTCCCAGATCGGCGAGATGCGCATCCGCGAACGGCGCCAGTTCGCTGGTCTGAACCGTTTGTGCGCCAGCGTCGTCATGGGCATGAGCCGCCGCTCCCACGCTGGCACCGCACGGCGCAGCACCTCGGGTGCCAACGGGCTGGAGGGTGAGGGTTCCACTGCGGATGGTTCTTTCGACGCTGCTGATACCTCGCAAAAGGAGAACCCCGACTCCGCCACGACCTGATTTTCTTTGCTCCCCGTTGTCTCCGTGCACTTCACCCGGCTCAGTCCGGGTGTTTTTTTGGGGATGTGGATTTGCCCATGAACGAACTGCAACAGCAATTGGATGGTCTCGCTCCCCAGCAGAAGGCGGTGGCGCTGCATGACGGGCACTGCCTTGCCATCGCGGCACCGGGCTCTGGCAAGACCAAGACCCTGGCCGTCAAGGCTGCGCTGAACCTCTCGCGTGGCCGCACTGTGGCGGCCGTGACATTCACGCGCGATGCGGCGCTGGAGTTGCGCGAGCGGATCATCCTCATTGCCGGCAAGCAGGCGCTGCCTTCGCTGCTGGTGGGCACGTTTCACAGCATCGCCCTGTCGATGGCCTTTCCCGGCAAGCAGCGCACGCCGATGGGATCGAACATCCTGCGCAAGGGCTTCTCGCGCTTGCAGCGGCCCTGGGAGATCGTGCGCGAGGGCAGCCGCAGGGGATTTGTCGCGCGGGCGCTCAAGCACGCAGAGCTGGAGATGACGATAGACGAAGCGACGGCGGTCGTCGAGGGCATCAAGTCCGGGCAGAAAGAGCCCGATTCGCATCGCCATGCCGAGTTGGCCCGCATGTACCAAGAGATCCTGCGCCGGCATGGCGTGATCGATCTTCAGGACATTGTGCTCCATACGAACCGGGCGATCGCCGAGGGCGTCATCAGCCCCTTGCCGTGCGACTGCCTGTTGATCGACGAATACCAGGATACCGACCTTGCGCAGTACGAGTGGTCGATGCTCCATCGCCAGGCGTCGACGCTCACGGCGGTCGGCGATGATGACCAGAGCATCTACGGGTTCCGGCGGGCCTTGGGCTACAAGGGCATGACGGACTTCGCGCGCCAGCTCAACGCGCAGGCCATCGTCCTGGGCATGAACTACCGCTGCCATGCCGAGGTTCTGGCGCCTGCCGCCCGCCTGATCGCGTGCAACATGCAGCGGATGGCCAAGGCGCTGCTGGCGCACAAGGGCGCGGGCGGCGTGGCGCTCTGGGAGCGCTATGCAAGCCGCCAGCGCGAGGCCCAGGTGTGCTGCGAGCGGGCCAGAAAGTCCTTGGCCGCAGGGCGCAGCATGGGTGTGCTGGCGCGCACGAACAAGCGCCTCGATGACATGGAGGTCCAGTGCCTCAAGCACCGCGTGCCGTACACGCGCAGCGAAGGGGGCTCGGTGCTCAAGTCCCACGAGATGGCGGTGTTCCTGGCCGCCCTGTCGGCGCTGCTGGGCATGGATGCGCGCGATGGGGATGTGCTGCTGGCCTGGTGCGGTGTGGGCGAGGATGAATTGAAGGCGCTGCATGCGGCGCATGGGGCCGATCTGCTCCAGCCCAAATCGAAGGCCGCCCTCGCTGGCGTGGATCTGTCGCCGAATGCCAGGAAGGCTTATGCCCAGGTGCAGCGGCGATTTGAGGAATGGGGCCAGTTGCTGGCGGCCGGTGCCGTGGCCTATGTGCTGGACAAACTGCTGGGGTTGCTCATCGAGCACACGGATGACAAGCGCAGCGTTGCGGCGCTGGAGATCGTGTGCGAGGTGTTCTCCAAGCCGGTGGGCGGGGCCGGCGATGATGGCGTGGTCGATGGCACCGTGCAGATGCGCGCGCGCGTGCAGCGCACCAAGGACATGTCCGCACAGCCGGACAAGGACAAGAAGCCCGAAGGCAACCCGGTGGTGCTGCTGACGGCCCACGGCGCCAAGGGCCTGGAGTGGGATGAGGTGTGGTTGCTCGGCGCCGAGGAGGGGCGCTTTCCGGACGAGGCGAGCAGTATCCAGGAGGAGCGCCGGCTGTTCTACGTGGCGATGACGCGAGCGCGCACGACGCTGATCATCAGCGCGGCCGGCAAAGCCGCGATCTCGCCGTTCGTGCATGAGGCCGGGGTTGAGCGGATCGGCGAGGGTGCGGATGTGGTTGCGCTGCCGTAGCCGGTTGGGCGTACCTGGGGTTTCTGGCGTTGCTTATGGCGCTGGCCACTGGCGGGCCGCGTGCAACACGCGCAGTACGGTCAGAGTGCCGCCATCGTCATCGATGCGATGGATCATGGCGTGGTTGGGGCGCACCACGATTTCGCGGGCTTGCAAAGGGAGGACGGACCAGCGGCAAGCCGCACAGAAGGCGCAGGAGGCGATGCAGCGGGCGCGACAACAGGGGGGCGGGGCCAAGGTCACCGAAGAGCTTGGCGGGGCTTCTGGTGGCATTGGTGAGGCTTATTTGTCCCCCGTGGACGCCATGTGCCGGAGACTTTGGGTCACGGGCCACACACAGGCACAAGGACAAGGGCCGCGACTGGAACGACTGCGCGCAGCGCACCACCCGTTATGCCGACAGCGCGGCAGGCGACCGGCGCCGCCCAACTGAGTGGTTTCTGCTTGAGCGCGCATGGGAATCAGCGTCTTTCCTTCGTCATTCGACACTCGCAAGTCGTCAGCGGCGGTCAAAAATTCTCCATCGGCTACATGGGAGATATACCGTGCTCGGATTCTTGAAGCGATTTTTGACGGGCGCCGTCGTGGCGCTATCGTTCCTCGGCGGGGGAGGTGCTTTCGCGGGCGTCACCGCCGAGGGCAAGTGGACCTATGACCCCGCCAAGGAAGGCATGGCCGACCTGCGCGCGATGCTGCCCATCGAGGGCTGCAATGTGCCAGGAGGTCTTCAGCGCATTTCTGATCGGGATGAGCCCAGTTCCGTGCCGTTCTGGTGTGGCACGCCGCCGCACTGTTTGAACGTGGGCCTGGCCTATGCGGACAGTTGCGTCTTCATCAAGCATTGCCGCCGCGATCCTCGGTATGACCCGAATGGTGCGCCTGGCGCCAATGGCTGCCGTGATCCCGAGGATTTGATTTGCGTCGGCTCGGGCGCTCATCCGGAGGGTGGCTATTGCCTGCAGACATGCTGGGATGGCTCGCGGATTCCTTTCTCGCAGGCGTGCCCGCCTTCGCCTTCACCTTCACAGCCCACGCCTGCGCCCACGCCGCCATTAATCAACCCTATCGAGTATTGCCCCGATGGTTCGGTAAAGAATGGCAGCACTTGCCCCGAGCAGCCTCTGGTGTGCTCAGATGGCTCGATCATGGGGCCAAATGGGTGCCCGCAGTATTGCCCGGATGGGAAGTTGATGCCTCCTGGGGGGTGTCCTTTTGAAACGCCCATCACAACGCCCACCACAACGCCCAGCACACCACTCCCCACGACGAAGGTGCCGAGGGTGTGCTACGTGATTCGGGGTTATTGCGCTACTGTTTACACCTCGCCCCATACCGATTCCTGTGACATCGTGGTCGATTTTGGTTATACCGATCCTAATGGTTGCACCGGTATCGGGCCTTGATCGGAAGGCGCGTCAAACCTCGGCCTTCAGGATGGGCAAGCGCACAAAAAAACCGCCTGAGGGCGGTTTTTGCTTTGTGGGGTATGGCTCAGTTCGACGGCACTGTCTCACCGGCCACAGTGCGCCAAGTGCAAGTCTTCTCGAACGGCACGCCATTGTTCTTTCCTTTGAGGACGCTGGTGTAAGTGGTCACGGTACGGGGCAATGCGTTCAGCGGGATCAGTGCGGCCTCGTGATTCGAGAAATACTTGAGCGTATCGTTGGCCCCCGTCATCACCACGGTCGGAACCAGATTACCGGCCGCATCGCGCAGTTCCCAGGCGTCAACCACCAAGGTCTGACCGCGACGAACAATGGCCATGCTGCTGTAACCGAAATCCTTCTTGCCATTCAATACGGCTGGGGTTGGCGTTTCGTAACCTTGACCCTGCACATTCACTTGAATGTTGTTGCATGGATACATTGCAATCTGATCGCCGGCGAGTTTTTGGCGATCATTCCATGAATTAGTGCCAGTAACCACGGTATGTAAGCCACTGGATACCCTGCCAGTGCCGAGGTCGTTATCATCCCAAAGCAAGTGTCTGGCATGGTAGGGCCCTCCAAGCAGCCCATTGATGGCGCCCATGGCAGTAATGCTGCCAACCACGGATTCAGATGCATACCCTGCATATCCGAAGTGTCTGGCACGGTCTGCAGGAGTTTCTCCAGTGAATCCAGCGTAGTCGATTTTTTCAGTATGACCCGATTCTCCGGGGTTCATCCAGAGATATTCCGCGTGCGCCTGCGCCGCCTTGTCCAGCGCCTCGTTCTGCTTGAGAAAGCCCACGCCCGTGATGCCGCGCACCTGATTGAGCGAATCGAACATGTACTTGCGTTCGTTGTCGGCATACACGCCGGGGGTGTTGGTACGGTTCAGGGTGTCCGCTGTCACCGCAGGCGTAACCACCGCAGGCGTATCTGGAGCAGGCGTAACCACCGCAGGCGTATCTGAACCACCGCCACCACAGGCGGCCAGCATCGCAGCAGTTGCTGCCATCGCCAGCGTGATCTTGATGTTCTTCACATCGGTCTCCTTCAGTCATCAATGGAAGTCATGTCGAGGGCGGCCGGTGCGTTGGCCTGCCCTCGAATGCACATTATGCTGAAAGAGTTCGAAGTCAAATCCTGGCGGTTTCGTCCGGGCGTGCAAAAAAACCTGTCATCGATGATGAGGAGGGATCGCGCAGACTGGCGTCTTCATCAAGCATTGCCGCCGCGATCCTCGGTATGACCCGAATGGTGCACCAGGCGCCAATGGCTGCCGTGATCCCGAGGATCTGATTTGCGTCGGCTCGGGCGCTCACCCGGAGGGTGGCTATTGCCTGCAGACATGCTGGGATGGCTCGCGGATTCCTTTCTCGCAGGCGTGCCCGCCTCCCCCGCAGCCACCGGCACCTCGTCCGCCAACACCAACACGGCCAGCGCCACCGGTGACCCCACCTGCTACGCCGGATCCCGTACCACCGCCCGTTCAAATTTGCTCCGATGGCTCGATCATGACGCCAAGTGGGTGTCCGCAGTATTGCTCGGATGGGCGGTTGATGCCTCCTGAGGGGTGTAAGTCCACCATAACGCCCATCACACCACCCACCACAACGCCCAGCACACCACTCCCCACGACGAAGGTGCCGAGGGTGTGCTACGTGATTCGGGGTTATTGCGCTACTGTTTACACCTCGCCCCATACCGATTCCTGTGACATCGTGGTCGATTTTGGTTATACCGATCCTAATGGTTGCACCGGTATCGGGCCTTGATCGAAAGGCGCGTCAAACCTCGGCCTTCAGGATGGGCAAGCGCACAAAAAAACCGCCTGAGGGCGGTTTTTGCTTTGTGGGGTATGGCTCAGTTCGACGGCACTGTCTCACCGGCCACAGTGCGCCAAGTGCAAGTCTTCTCGAACGGCACGCCATTGTTCTTTCCTTTGAGGACGCTGGTGTAAGTGGTCACGGTACGGGGCAATGCGTTCAGCGGGATCAGTGCGGCCTCGTGATTCGAGAAATACTTGAGCGTATCGTTGGCCCCCGTCATCACCACGGTCGGAACCAGATTACCGGCCGCATCGCGCAGTTCCCAGGCGTCAACCACCAGGGTCTGACCGCGACGAACAATGGCCATGCTGCTGTAACCGAAATCATCCTTGCCATTCAAGACGGCTGGGGTTGGCGTCTCGTAGCCTTGGCCCTGTACATTCACTTGAATGTTGTTGCATGGATACATTGCAATCTGATCGCCGGCGAGTTTTTGGCGATCATTCCATGAATTAGTGCCAGTAACCACGGTATGTAAGCCACTGGATACCCTGCCAGTGCCGAGGTCGTTATCATCCCAAAGCAAGTGTCTGGCATGGTAGGGCCCTCCAAGCAGTCTATTGATGGCGCCCATGGCAGTAATGCTGCCAACCACGGATTCAGATGCATACCCTGCATATCCGAAGTGTCTGGCACGGTCTGCAGGAGTTTCTCCAGTGAATCCAGCGTAGTCGATTTTTTCAGTATGACCCGATTCTCCGGGGTTCATCCAGCGATATTCCGCGTGCGCCTGCGCCGCCTTGTCCAGCGCCTCGTTCTGCTTGAGAAAGCCCACGCCCGTGATGCCGCGCACCTGATTGAGCATGTCGAACATGTACTTGCGTTCGTTGTCGGCATACACGCCGGGGGTGTTGGTACGGTTCAGGGTGTCCGCTGTCACCGCAGGCGTAACCACCGCAGGCGTATCTGGAGCAGGCGTAACCACCGCAGGCGTATCTGAACCACCGCCACCACAGGCGGCCAGCATCGCAGCAGTTGCTGTCATCACCAGCGTGATCTTGATGTTCTTCACATCGGTCTCCTTCAGTTATCAATGGAAGTCATGTCGAGGGCGGCCGGTGGGTTGGCCTGCCCTCGAATACACATTATGCTGAAAAAATTGAAAATCAAATCCTGGCGGTTTCATTCGGGCGAGTGAAACAACGGGCTCGCGAGTTCGACGCCCTTTGCCCGCCTCTGGTGCGCAAATCGAGCACCACAGACACCAGGCGGCTACGGGAGGAACTGAAGTTCAGCCGGCCGATTCGTGCCCGCAGCGTTATGGCGTCACAGCGCCTCGGCACAGAGCTTGGGTGTTGCCCTGGCAATGCCAGACGAGCCAGCGCTGTACGGCGGCCGATGTCCCTGGGCTTGCCCGTGATACGGGAAACCCGTATAGTTGAACTCATGCGCACCGTGATCGAAACCCCGACATTCCAGAAACAGGCCGACAAGCTCTGGTCAGAAAACGAGCGGCTGGCCTTCATCGACTCGATTGCTGCGAACCCGCTGGCGGGTGACGTGATCCCCGGTGAGGATGGAGCGCGCAAGGTTCGCTGGGGCCGTGCCGGGTCTGGCAAGTCCGGCGGTGCGCGGTTCAATCTGACCGAGCAGGAAGTGGTGTTGCTGGCGGCGGTGTATGCCAAGGCCGAACGCACCAATATGCTTGCCGCTGAAATCAAAAAGGTGGTGTGAAATGGGCATTGGGAAAATCGACATCGAGAAGGTGGCGACGGCTATCGAGGCCGATGCCGGTGAAGTTCTGCCCGATTTGCGTCAGGCGCTCGCAGAGGCGAAGGCGGGGATTGGGCGTGTCACTACGCCTGAGCAACTCCTTGTGCGTCGAGCGCGGGAGAAATCCGGTTTGACGCAAGCCGCCTTCGCCGAGCGCATCGCAACCCCTGTGGCAACTCTGCGCGACTGGGAGCAAGGGCGGTTTGTACCGCCGGGTGGGGTGTTGTGTCTGCTGCGGCTCCTCGTCAAGCATCCCGAGCTGTCCCAGGAGTTGAGCGCAGCATGAAATTTGCTGAACGCGGTATTTTTCATCGCATTGGCGGCGTCAGCCGCCTCAACCCATCTCCATCGTCCGGAAAGGAGTGCTCTTGACGATCTGGGCACCATAGCGCTTGGATCTCAAGCGTTTGTCGAGCACGTAGAACTCGCCCCAGTCCTGCTCGCGCCGCATCAGGCGTCCGGCAACCTGGGCGAACTTCAGCCCGACCTTGGGCATGGTCAGAATGTGAAACGGATCCTTGCCTTTGCTGCGCAGATATTCGGCGTGGGTGCAGAGCACCGGATCATCGGGGCAAGGAAACGGCAGGCGCGTCATGATCACCCGCGTGCAATACTCGCCCGGCAGATCGACGCCCTCGCCGATGCTGTCCAGGCCGAAGATGATGCTGCGCACACCTGCGTCGATGCGGCGCTTGTGCTCCTCGAGCATGGCCCAGGGCTGCCATTGCCCCTGCAGCAGGATGCAGCCGCGCTGCGCTGTCGGGATGGCCGCCATGCAATCGAGCATGAGCTTCTTGCTGGTGAAGTACACGAGCACGCCCCTGTGTTTGGCGGCACCCAGGGCATGGTCCTTGAGGAAAGCGGCCACCATGCGGGAATGCGCCGGGTCGGACGCTTCCACGCACAGCCTGGGCACGATCAGCCGGGCGCGGCCGTAATCGAAAGGGCTGTCCAGCTTAAGGGTGCTGGTTTCGGCGGGCAGGCCCAGGGCGATGCGCATGGGCTCGAAGCTGCCCAGGGTGGTCAAAGTCGCCGAGGTCAGCAAGCCGGTCTTGACGACGGGCCACAGGTGCTTGCGGGCCTTCCTGGCGCCGTCGAAGGGCGAACAGTTCAGGTCGATGCTGTTGCGCCCGCGCGCGAGCCAGCGGGCCACCAGATCGTCGCCGGTGAATTCCTCGATGCAATCGATGGCCTCCTGCACGTCACCGGACAACTGCCCGATGCGCGAATCGGCCAGCATTGCCACGGCCTTGTTCCTGAAACGCGCGTTCGACTCCTTGACTTCCTTCAAGGTAGCGCGCATCCCGCTCAGTTGCGCCTTGAGGTCGAGCAAGAGTCGCCGGAACTGGGGCGGTACCTCGTTCAAGGTAAAGCGGTGCTGGCTGCCATCGCCCAGCATGGTCAGGGCGGCGTCCTCGCATGCGCGCCAGATCCCCCGCACGCGCTCGGCCGCAAAATCCAGGCCGACCATTCCAGGGCAGAGCTGGGCGATGGCCTCGATGACCTCGCTCGGGAAAGCGGCCAGGTCGAGACGCCGGGCGAAGGCGTTGAGCAGCTTGTCGCTCAGGTGATGGGCCTCATCGAACACGAAGAGGCACTTGTGGCCATCGGAGAACACACTGTGGGGCACGTTCGACAGGGTGGACAGCAGATAGTCGTGGTTGGTGATGATGACGCGGGCGGTTTTGAGCGCAGCCTGGGTTGCGTAGTACGGGCACAGATCGAACTCGGGGCATTTCTGGCCCGGGCAGCTTGCGGCCGTGTTGGCGATCCTCATCCACGCCCGCTGGTGCAGGCGAACAGGCAGATCGTCGCGCACGCCGGCCCATTGGCCCTGGCGCCAGAGGTCCACGGCCTGGGTCAGCGCCGTGTGGTCGTCGCCAGCGGCGAACAAGTCCTGGGTGCCCCCCGCGAAGGCATGCATCTTCATGGGACAGGCGTGGCGCTCGCGGCCCTTGGCGACGACGACATCGATGCCACACACACCGGCCAGCGCGAAGGCGCGCAGTGCCAGAGGCAGGTCCTTGCTGGCCAGTTGGTCCTGCAGCGATGCGGTGGCCGTGGAAACCACCAGCACCTTGTCTTCGGTGACCGCCGAAGCGATGCCGGCAATGAGGTAGCCCATGCTCTTGCCGATGCCCGTGGGCGCCTCGATGACGCCCAGCGCCTGGCGGGTCATCAGGCCCAGGGTTCGGCTGATCATGGTTTTCTGCTGCGCCCGGGCAACGAAGCCTGGCATGACACTGGTGAGGGCGCGGTATACCTGCGCCACGAGATCGGTCTGGTGGTGGTTGGCCATCGTTGTCTGCGGTTGGAGGAGTTCATCCATGCTCCCACCCGATGGCGTCGGATCAAGTCTGAATGCGGGATAGGCGCAAGAGGATTCAACGCTTGGCGCCAGCCTCGATGAAGCGCACCTGATTTCCGATGCGCACCAGCAAACCATCGGGCTGCTGTTGGATGATGCGCAAATCCGGCGTGGATTTTTGCGGGGCCTGCACTGGTTCGACCGGCGCTGCTTGCAACTTGACGGGGCCAGCCGAGGGTGTTGCCTGATCCAGTGGTTCCTGGCTTGTGGCTTGGGCGGGTTTTTCAGCAGGATTCGCCTCGATCGCTGGAGCGACAGTCTGCGGGACTTGCCTCTTGCGGATCACGACATGCACACCGCCGGCGTTGGCGTCATCGACTTTTTTCTCCTGCACGGCTGCCTTGGTGTCCTCGATCGACAAGGCAACGGCATGTGGTGCAGGAAGAACCGGCAAGCCCGGCGAGGTATCGATGATCTGCTGGTACTGAGCAGGGATGGCGGCTTGGGCGGGCGCCTGTCCTGGAGCGATGGCGACCTCGGCAGGAAGGGCTTGGCCAGCGTTCAAGCCCGTGGCGTTCTGGTAGAGCACCGTCAGAGCAATGCCCGCGACGATGCCCACGATCAGGGTTCGGGCCTGGCCGTGCAGATCGATGCCATCGGGACGGAAGGCGAGTGGGGCGGGCATTTCATGGCCCCGGATCCTGGCCGATCGGCGCATACCACTTCAGCGCCATTGCCAGAGCCATCGTCAGCAAGAAAGCACACAAGACCGACAGGTAAGGGCCTGCCGTGGTGCCGTCTCCAAGCATGCGGCGCAGCCCCATGAGAGCCGCGCCAGCGCCGGCGTAGGAGCCGATCACCGTGTGGCGCCATTTCCTGATGAGGACTGCGAGCCAGGCATGCGCATCGGCGGGGGTATTTCCCTCCCTGCTGAGCCGGTCGATGAGGGCCGATTGCGCCCCTTTGGCGCCCGTGGCCAGAAACACCACGACCATGGGCCGCAAGCCGGGCGCTATTTCTTGTCCTCCTTGTCCCTCCAGGCATGTGCCAGCGCCCAGAAGATCGCCGAGAACAGGCCGGCGATCATGAACAGGTTTTTCATGGTTGTTCGCCTTCATGGGAAATGCTCCAGTTCAAAGTGCCAGGATTTTTGGGGGTTGCAACTCCCCGAAAGAGAACAAAACCGCTAAACATCGAAATCGTCATATCCCGATAACCAGAACCCTCGGGCGTTGCCCATGAGGCCGTTGTCCAGCATCTGAATCTGGTAGCCGGGGAGCTTTTCCGCCAAGGCCAACTTGTAGTAGGAGGCGCCGCCCCCGGTGAGGAACACCCTGCGCAGCCGGGCCTTGTTGGCGTCGATTCGACCCAGGAACGCCATGACTTCCTTGCGCGCGGCATCCAGCACCACCGCTTGGTAGGGCCTGGTGTCAATGACCTTGTAGCCCAGGTTGATGGCGCCGCGCAGCAGACCTTCCTCCACCTGGTCGAACTCCAGGCTGCCCGTGCCATGCTCATAGCCGATCTTCTGGCTCACTTGGCGCAGGATGTTCGAGACACCGCCATCGAAAGAACCCGAGAGTTTCATTTCCGGGCGCATGCCATTTGCCACGAACCAATCGAAGGTGCGATAGCCGGGATCAATCACCATCGACAATGCCCGGTCGGAAAACAGTTCATCCGTGTCCGGCAGATTCTGCGCCGCATAACGCAGACTGCCGAAGGGCTGGGGCAGGACCTTGACCTGTTTGGCACGCACCGTGATGACCGCAGGAACACCGGAGGTTTGCAGCACCCGGGGCACGGGAACATCGCGGGGCGCCAACGCTATGTCCCGCAGGCGTTTTCCGCGAGCGCTGAAACCGGAGACGGGCAGGCCCACGACCAGCATGTCGATCGCAGGCAGCAGTGCGCGTTTTTCGCGCATCGCCCAATGGATTGCCGCCCGCAACAAAACTTCGTGATCGTCCGATTCGATGTAATCCGGATCCAATGTCCGCGCCTCGATTCCCATGCTGGCGGCAGGGCCGGCGTAATAGCCCTTGTTGCGCACCGTGATCAGAATCCGGTCGGGGTTGTATGCACCGCCCGTGCTTTCTTCATCCACCATGGCCATTGGCGTAATGGATGGAAAGCAAGCCTCGCCCCAGCGTTCCTTGCCGGATTTGTCGGGATCGTGACTCCAGACAGGCTTGGTATTTCCGTAGCCGACATCGATTGCGATCACATCAGGCATGAGATTTCCTTTGATTGTTGGCAGTGGGGGTTTTCAGACTTCGAGCATGCGCGCTGCTTCACGCATGCGGTTCTTGAAATGGATCGATTTGGCCGTGCGATTGGCTTTGTCCAGACAAACATCTGCCGGGGGGATGCTCGCAGGCGCGATTGGCGTCATCTCTTGCAGCGTGCGATCGGGCGGTTCTTGCGAGGCTGGATCGGCATGTCGCTGCCGGGGTGTCGCCCGTGCCGGGACGACGGTGGATGGCTGCAGTGATGGCTGTAGTGCTGCAATGGCCGTTGGTGCCCAGGGGCCGCCCAGTTGGATCGTCTGGAGGACGCTCTTGAGGTAGCCGCCTCGCTGTCCCGAGGGCAGCGACCGCAGGGTCTGGCGCAATTCATCCAGCGCGGCATCCCGTTCGCTGATGCTCACGCGCACGCTGATCGCCGGGCGCGCTGCTGCTGAGGGGGTGGAGCGCGAAACCCCTTGATTTCGCATCAGGATTTTGCGCAGCAGTACAGCGCGCGATTTTTCGTCAGGCAGATCGGCCAGGTGCTCGTACACGGCATCCAGGCCCCAGTCCCCGGGGCGGATGGCGATGCGCACGCGCATCGTGCCGGAGGTTTCGAGGTCGCGGTGGCTGGTCGGCATTTCTTTTGGTACACTTTCTCGTGTCCAGAAATTGGACTAAACTGGCCAATTTGGACTAATTAGTCCATAATTAGGACTGATCAGTCCAAAAATTGGACACGGCACAGGGCAAAGTGTGGGCCTTGAACGGCGCATCTTCGTATCGAAAGAGGCGTCAAAGACAGCCGCTTTGGGTCTTGCGCTTGTCGATCGCTGGATATATGCTCGCCAGCACGCGGTGGCACTAGGCGCCGCACAACTTTCCAACACCGCTTTTGCGGAATTCAACCAGCCGGACGGCTGGTTTGTAGCTTTTGACCTGTACGCAGGGCGACGACGGCAGCCTCTGGCCTGTCCGTTTTTTTGTTGCCCTCGCACCCCTGCAGGGATGGGGCGCCAAAACGGGATTCCCGACAGTTCCACACAGAGTGTCGAAATCGGCACGATTTCCTCTTGTGCGACAAGGACTTACGCGATTTCGTCCACACAGAGCGGGACACAGAACCTGATTGGGGAATGTTTTTTGGGCCATATCTGCTCAATGATTAGGCAACTGCGGTGCGTCAACTGCGGGCAAGACAGGGCGACTGGTGGCGGCCCGAGAACTGCTGCGAAGGCGGCTGTCGAGGCGATGGTGTAGGAAAGCGCCATGGCATCGACGGGGGCTGGAGCGGCGGGGATCAGGGCTGGCTTGCCAGGCAAAAGGAGCGACGGCCTGTGCTGCTCGCAGGAACACGAACCATTGATTTGAAAAGGAAAGGAGTTGAACGGCCACCGAGGTGGCCCACTGCGCGTGAAGTGTGAAAGAGGCCGCTGGCTCGCGACCAGTGCGTGTGGGATGCACCCTGAATGGAGGGTGAGCAAGCACGCAGGCGGACAAGACTACGGTTTTGCGACCGAGGGGGTATGGCGCTCCCGAAACCAGCACGTGGCCCGCGTAGGGTGTCACTCCAATGCGACTGAACGTTGTTCCGGTATTGGAAGCTGTCTTGGCGTAAGCGGGCGGGTTCGTAGCTCTGACACAGGCTACGGATGGCAAACATCTTCTTCAAGTGTTGTGTCGGGGGTGCAAATCCCCTGCCTTTTCTCCGGGTTCAGGAGACGTGGGGCCAGCGGCGAACTGCTGGCGCAGGGGAAGGTGCGCCTGTGGTGCGCACTATTGGAGATGGGCGCGCTGCTTTCCCATGCACCGATGGTTGGCCCAATGGGAGGCTTGCCCGCGAGTGAGTGGCGCGAAGCGCTGCAGGCTGGCGACTACTCGAATGGCCGCAGTGATGGCCAGATGCTCGACCGCACCCACTGCCGAGTCAAACGCAGGCTCCTGAACTGCAACCAACGCGCCAAGGCAAGCCGCTACGGCGGCACCCATGCTCGCCGCGACATTGCTTTCGAGTGCGACACTTGGCTCAACCCCAAGTTCAAGCTGTAAGCGTTTGCCGCCATGACTGAATCGCCGCAGAAGCCTTTGTTGGATTGCAAACCCGCCAGAGCATTTTGAATGGGTTACTGATCATTACGCCACTGAATTATGATGGGGCCTGGACGTGAGCCATGGACGGAATCCCATCCATCAGGCAAGCATTCATTTTCGTCAATGTGCGTTGGCCAAACATGGTTGTTTCTGGCGCCGCAGTTCATGCACCCGGTATGCGTCGGTTTGAAGAACGGCCCTTTCCAGACAACTTCACCGTTGCAGGTTGCGCAGATCATGATTCACTTTCTCGTGCGTATTCAGGTGAATGAAGTCGTAGATGGTGCTGTCATGATTGTCGCCCAGCCACTGGCCCATGTTGAGAATCGCCAGACAGTCTTCAAACAATCTTCGGTCAAGCCGCCGAAATTCAGTGATATCAAACGGAAAGCGGCATCCGTTATATAAACCGAGCAAGAATCCGGCGACCACTCTGGATTGCCCGGTGTCGCCTTGGGCAATGTTCAAAGGGCCAAGGAGCAATTCCCCTTTCTCGGCTTCATTCATGGTATTGCTCCTGATTGACAATGACACTGGCAATGTCTTTTCCGAAGATGATCTGCAAAAAAAAAGCCGGACATGAGCCCGGCCGGTGATGGTGGGTCAGCCCCGCGCCTTGTTGACCAGACCCTGGAGCGCTGCGGTGCCACCCAGGCCCAGCGTGGTGCTCACCAGTGCCAGGAACGGGTATTCGTCGGCCGGCCCGGTCTCTTGCGCGATCCACTTGGCTGCCCGCCGCATGGCTGCCATGGTGGCGTCATCTACGGCAGTTGCCAAGGACAGGGACACGGCCTTGGCCTCGGGTTTGTGCGTTTGAGCGGGCGCGGCAGCAGCGAAGGTGCTCTTGGCCTCGGGCTTGCTGCCCCGACTCGCAGCAGCGCGCAGATGCTTGGGCGTCACCTTGTCCTTGCCCTTGGCCTTGGCGACCTCCAGGCCCGCCTTGAGCACTGCGCCGGCCTGCTTGCCGTGTTCCTTGACGGTCCCGACGGCCACTGAAGCGGCGACTTTGCCCTCCTGCACCATTTCGCGCACCTCGCGCGGCGCTTCGAGGATGGACAGCAGGCTTTTGACGTAGGCCAGCGTATAGCCCAGGCGGCGGGCGATCGAGCCCAGCCCGACATTGCACCCCTGCAGTTCGCGCACGATGCCGGCCTTCTCGATGGGGGTGAGCGGCGCGCCTTCGTTGCCGGTGATGGTGGAGACCAGCAGGTCTTCCATCGTGGTGCCGCGATCGGTGGTGACGCACGGGATCACCTCCATGTCCTTGCCTTCGGAGACAGCCAGGTCGAAGGCATCCAGGCGGGTGTGGCCCTGCACGAGGTACAGCACGTCTTGACCATCCTCGCGGGCTGCGAACACCTTCAGGGGGAACGAGCGGTCGTAGCCGTTGGCGTGCATCAGGTCGGCCAAGTGGCGCACGCGCTCCTTGTAGTGCTCGGTGGTGTTGTCGCGGGGTTGGAGCTTGGGATGGCGGCGGATGAGGCTGCGCTGGAGCATCCACAGGTCACCGGAGCTGGCGCCGCCGACGGCCTTCTTGACGTTGCCGGGCAGGAGATCGAGTTCTTGGCTATCGGTCATGGGTTTCGTCCGTTCAGTGGCACCGCAATTACCTCTGCGGCGCAGGTAAGTGCAGAATGCCGGACGAAAAAGAGAAATCAAATTCGAGTCGGCGCGCTCGATGGATGTTTTTCATTGCCTGTGCGCTGGGGCAGTGGATTCCCCTGCGGGACGATGTGGAGCCGTTGCACGCACATCAGCCAGGCGGGCTTCCTGCGCTTTGACGATCCGCACCTGGGCAGGCCGACAAGGGTGCGCCTGGGAACAGATCCACCTCGGTTATGCTGCGGGTTCAATAGCGCGAAAAGCGGGAAGTTTTCGAGTTCACCCAATCAAAGTGCGTCGCAAGTGTTGTGTCGTCGGCGACAACGGGAGAAAAAGCTGACCCGCATCGCCCGTCCTTGGCACGCCGCTGGCCGCTTCGCGAGGCAATCTGACGATGCAATTCATCTCCAACGGCCCCGACATTCCAGAGGCACTCTTGCAGGCGCATGAGGATGGCCGCGTGGTGTTTTTCTGCGGAGCAGGTATCTCCTATCCTGCGGAGTTGCAGGGCTTCGAATGGTTGGTGGACGGCATTTATCAGCGTTTGGGAACCGCGCGCGAGCCCATTGAGGAGGATGCATTCGAGCGCAAGCAATTCGATGTAACGCTCAATCTATTGGAGCGGCGCATCCCCGGTCAGCGCGATGCCGTCCTTCAGGCGCTGGCGCAAGCCCTGCAACCCAAGCTGGATCTCGAAGGGGCCACTGATACGCACACTGCCTTGCTGCAACTGGCCCGTAGCCGTGAAGGGGAATTACGGCTGGTCACCACCAATTTCGACCGCATTTTTGAGCACGCTGCCAAACGAAGCAAGCAGCCGCACAGCGTGCATGCTGCGCCTATGCTCCCCATTCCCAAGGATAGCCACTGGAACGGGCTGGTCTATCTGCACGGCTTGCTGCCCGACAAGCCCGATGACAGCGCACTACACCGGCTCGTGCTCACCAGTGGTGATTTCGGCAGGGCCTACCTGACCGAGCGTTGGGCTGCACGCTTCGTCAGCGAACTGTTCCGCAACTATGTGGTCTGCTTCGTCGGCTACAGCATCAACGATCCGGTGCTTCGCTACATGATGGATGCCTTGGCTGCCGACCGGATGTTGGGTGAGGAGACACCGCAGGCTTACGCACTGGGGGACTACGAGTCTGATGATCAGAAAGGCAAGACCATCGAGTGGGAAGCCAAGGGTGTCACACCGATTCTGTACAAAGTACCTGCGGGTGACAGCGGCCATTCGGCCTTGCATCAGACACTGAAAGCCTGGGCAGCAACCTACCGCGATGGCGTCCTCGGCAAAGAGCGCATCGTGCTCGCGGCCACCCTTGCGGGGCCGTCCGCGAGCACGCAGCAGGATGACTTCGCCGGGCGCATGCTTTGGGCACTATCCGACGAATCAGGACTTCCCGCCAAGCGGTTTGCTGAACTCGATCCGGTGCCGCCACTGGAGTGGCTGACCGCGTTTTCAGAGGAGCGTTTTCAGCACGGCGACTTGAGTCGCTTCGGCATCCCTGCGCGTGCCCCAATCGATCCCAAGCTGCGGTTCAGTCTCACTCGCCGTCCCACGCCTTACAGCCACGCACCGTGGATGGTGTTGGTCGGTCGCAGGTTCGGTAGCGAGTGGGACGAAGTGATGCTTCAGATAGCGCACTGGCTGACGCGGCATCTCGACGATCCCCGGTTGATTCATTGGCTGTTGGAACGGGGTGGTCAACTGCATGATCGCTGGCATGGCTTGCTTGAGGGCCGGCTCGACCACCTTGCCAGTTTGGAGCGCGACGGCAAGACCAGAGAACTGGACGAGATTCGCGCCCACGCACCGAATGCCATTCCCCGGCCGATGATGCGCACGCTGTGGCGCTTGTTGCTGGCAGGCCGTGTCAAATCTCCTTCGCCTAACAGCCTTGATCTTTACAACTGGAAAGACCGGTTTGAACGCGACGGCCTGAGTGCCACGCTACGCTTGGAACTGCGCAAACTGCTTGCACCCATGATTGCTTTGGAATGGTCGTTTCGCCGGGGCGATGAAAATGCGGCTGTGGAATCGCCCGGAGGCTTGAACCAACCTCCAAACCAGAAACTGGTGCTTGCCGCAGATCACGCGCACGACGCGCTGCAAGATTTGGCCGATGATGAGCATTGGCAGCAGGCATTACCCGCGCTGCTAGATGAATTTCAGCAACTGTTGTGCGATGCCCTGGGCCTGCTGCGCGAGATAGGCGAGGCCACAGACCGCAGCGATCGCTCGCATTGGCACTTGCCGTCCATCAGTTCGCATTGGCAGAATCGGGGGAGCCACGACTGGGTGACGCTGATCGAGTTGCTGCGCGATGCCTGGCTCAAAGTTCGACCTGTTGACCCTGCGCGCGCTACTCGGGTCGCGCAGGCATGGTTCGAACTCCCGTACCCCGCCTTCAAGCGTCTGGCTTTCTTTGCCGCCAGCCAAGATGGCTGCATCGCTCCGGAGCAATGGGTGGATTGGCTGCTGGCCGATCGCGCTTGGTGGCTATGGCACGAGGGTACGCAACGCGAAGTCCTGCGGCTCTTGGTGCTGCAAGGTCGCCACATATCGTCAGTGCAGGATCGGTTCGAGGCTGCCATTTTGCTCGGCCCACCCCGCGAGGTGTATGAGGACGAGCTCAAACCGGAGCGCTGGCAGAACCAGGCAGAATGTGAGCAGTGGCTGCACCAGGAGGTAGAACGTTCGGTGTGGTTGCGCCTGGCGAAACTGCAAGAATCCGGGCTTGGCTTGGGGGATGCCGCACGGGAGCGCCTAGCGGAATTGTCTGCAGCGCATCCCCAATGGCAATTGGACGCCAACGAACGCGACGAGTTTCCCCACTGGATAAGTGCTACCGGCGATCCAGATTACGAGGAAAGGCGACACATCGACGTCGCACCTCGCAAGCGGCGCGAATTGGTGCAGTGGCTAAAACAACCTCCGGCAGAATCGCGCCCATTTTATGGGTTCTATGAGGATACTTGGCATGAAACCTGCCGCACACGGTTTTTTCACAGCCTTTTAGCCTTGTGCGACCTCGCCCAAGAGAAAATTTGGCCATCAGGCCATTGGCGAAGAGCACTGCAAGTGTGGAGTGAGGAAAAGCAGGTGCAGCGGTCGTGGCGCTATGCCGCACCGCTGGTGCAGACCATGCCCGACGATGCACTGAACGAGATAGCGGATGGCGTCACTTGGTGGTTGAGGAATGTTTCCCAATCCATTACACGGCACGAAAGCATTCTGCTGAATCTGTGCCATCGTGTCTTGGAACTGCCGCTGGAGCCAGGTTCCGACAACAATAGCGAGACGATCAAACAGCCACTCATCAAGGCCATCAACCATCCGATTGGACATGTCACCCAGGCGTTGCTCAATCTGTGGCTCAAGCGTGCGCCCAACGACAATGATGGTCTGCCCGCAGATATCAAGCCATTTTTCACTCAAATCTGCAATACCCAAGTAGACCGGCTCCGACACGGCAGGGTGTTGCTGGCTTCCCGTTCGATCGTGCTCTTTCGTGCAGATAGATCCTGGACGGAGCAGCACCTCTTGCCATTGTTCCGATGGACAGACAATCCGGTGCAAGCAAAGGCGGCCTGGGAGGGCTTCCTCCAGTCGCCACGCCTGTACTGGCCATTGCTGATTGCCTTCAAACCGCAGTTTCTTGAAACCGCGCACCATTACGACGAAATGGGTGATCAGATCAATCGACAGTTCGTAACGCTCCTGACCTATGCGGCGCTGGAACCTATCGAGGAATATACGGCGCAAGAGTTCCAGTCAGCTATCATGGCGCTGCCGCAAGAAGGACGGCAGGAAGTCGCGCAAGTGCTTGTTCGGGCACTGAAAGGTGCAGGTGAGCAACGAGAGAATTACTGGAGAAATCGCATCCTGCCTTTTTGGCAAAACATCTGGCCCAAGCGGCGTAATCTTGCTTCCAGTCACATTGCAGACTCACTGGCGCGGATGAGCATCGCTGCCGGAGGGGAGTTTCCTACGGCTCTGGACACCATCAAAGATTGGCTTCAGCCGATTGAGTACCCGCACTACGTTGTGCATCAACTACATGGATCCGGTCTTTGTCGCAGGTTCCCGAAGGAGGCGCTGGATCTGTTGCACATCGTCATCCGTAGTCAGCAGTCGAGGGACCATGAATTAGAGAAGTGCTTGAATGAAATCAAGCAAGCAGCACCGGAACTGGAACGGGATCCCCGTTACCAGCAACTCCGAGCGTACTTGTTGTGAAGACGATGCATTCAAGGCCGATGCAACTGATTCCCGCACCAGCCATCCAGATGGACTTCGCCACCACTATTTATGCATCCTGTGCCCGTACCCGGGCCAAACGTATTCGTCCGGGCATCCGTCATTTGCCATTTCAGCCAAGCATGACGAATTCAGGTGGATGATCCCCGGGCGGGGAAAGGGTATGGATTCAGGCCCGCCCCATGCGCTCCATCACTTGAAGAAAGAGCTGCATGGCGTACTGCTCAGGCCCATCCGATTGCACACATCTTGAAGATTCGGCGGTAAGCTGTTGATTTTTCGAAGAGAAGATGGAACGGATGAGCTGGGCACAAGAGGAGTTCGCGGACCTGGACCTGGGCGACAAGCGCCTGAACCGGCGGCAGGTGAAACTGGCCGAGACCTTCAGCCGGCAGCCCACACCCAGCATCCCGGCTGCCTGCGGGGGCTGGGGCGACACCCGCGGTGCCTACCGCTTCTTTGCGCACGAGGACATTGACTGGCAGGACATCCTCAAGCCGCACTGGCAGGCCAGCGCCCAGCGCATGGCCGAGCACCCGGTGGTGCTGTGCCTGCAGGACACGACGGAGCTGGACTTCAACGGTCAGGGCATTGCCGGGCTGGGCCGGCTGAGCTACGACGCGCAGCGCGGGATGTACCTGCATCCGACCTACGCGATCACGCCCGATCGCGAACCGCTGGGCGTGATCGATGCGTGGATGTGGGCGCGTTCGGCCAAGAAGGGGCAGGCTGCGAGCGATGAGGTGCTGGAGAGCACGCGCTGGATCGAAGGCTACGAGCGCATCGCCGAGCAGGCGGCCAGCCTGCCTGGAACCCGGCTGGTCTATGTGGCCGACCGCGAAAGCGACCTGCTGGCGCTGATGCGCCGCGCTGCAGAATTGGGCCATCCGGCCGACTGGCTGGTGCGCGCCAAGCACAACCGGGTTCTGCCCGAAGACGGCAAGCTGTGGGCCACAGTGACAAGCGGCCACCCTCTGGGCCAGATCGTCTTCACCCACGCGCCGCGCGGCCAGCGCGCCCGGCGGGTGCACCAGACGGTGTGGGCCAAGTCGGTGCGGCTGGCCCAGGGCGTCACCGTGACCTGTGTGATCGCTCGCGAAGAACACCCGCCGAGCGGCGTCAAACCCATCGAATGGCGCTTGCTGAGCAACCGCCCAGCCGGCGACTTGCAGGCAGCCACGCAGTTGATCGAGTGGTACCGCGCCCGCTGGGAGATCGAACTGTTCTTTCACGTCGTCAAGAACGGCTGCCGGATCGAGGCACTGCAATTGAGCCGCATCGAGCGGCTCGAGCGCGCCATCGCCCTGTACCTGG
This sequence comes from Verminephrobacter eiseniae EF01-2, assembly GCF_000015565.1. Lineage (NCBI taxonomy): Bacteria > Pseudomonadati > Pseudomonadota > Betaproteobacteria > Burkholderiales > Comamonadaceae > Verminephrobacter > Verminephrobacter eiseniae. The sequence continues at coordinate 4,045,877 of NC_008786.1, read as the reverse complement.
TGATAGCCTGGCGCATCGCGCGCTTGATGCGCCTGGGGCGCAATGGCCCGGATCTACCCGCCGAACTGTTCTTCGAGCCCGACGAATGGCGCGGCGTGCACTTCCTGCTCAAAAAGCCCATCCCCAAGCAGGCGCCGCGCCTGAACACCGTCATCCGGATGGTTGCCACGCTGGGCGGCTTTCTGGGGCGCAAGTGCGATGGCGAGCCCGGCGTGAAGACGTTATGGATCGGCATGCAGCGCGTGGCCGACTTCGCTGCCGGACTGGACTACGCCAGGGAAATCCAGGCGCTGTGAGATGTGTGCAATCGGATGGCTCAGGCCCCGGCCGGCATCACTTGCGCACGAGCGCCCGCACTCTGGCCTCAACGACCTCAAGAGCCATCTCTGGCAAGAACAGGTGTGGGTTCATTGACCTGGTCTTGAACCAGTCTTGCCGCGCGAAGTGCAGTAGCAATCGAGGCAGTTGCTCGTCTGATGCGACCACTGCTTGGGATCCATTGGCGGTGGACATCAGTGCTACCTTCTCATTTGCGCCATTCAACCAGCACCGAGGTTGCGTCAGGTGTATCGAGCAAATGCCCCTCGTTGGCAGCCCGAGCGATCTTGCCGAGTACGGCGGCTTCCATGCCGAGTACAGTGGCCTTCAATTGGGTAGCCGTTGCTGCAAGCCAGGCCGATGGAAAAAAAGCGCACGCAATGGCACACAAAGGACCGTGCACCCCAATGAGGCGGTCGCCCTGGCGGTGATGGACGCCATCGCCGCAGAATAGTCAGACCTGACCCTGCAGCCCAAGCACCTGGCGCAGCACTGCATGGAGCCAAGTTGCCAGCCCTTGCCGCTGGCACGGCAGTTTTTCCAACACATCGGGGCCAGCCGCATGGAGAGCATGGGGCGGTTGGCTTGTGCCGACGGACGGCCACGGCCAATGGTCTGGGCTTGCTCTTTGGCGACAACCCGCTTCGGCGGGCTTTTTGTTGCCTGGAAATCACCCATACGAAACCTTCGCAAATCTCTTCCACATTTGCCTGATCTGTGATTTCGCCTTTACTAAAGTCAACTCATCACCACTCCCCCGGAGAGACCGATGAGCCAGACGGCAAACGTCCCCCAAGGCCCCATACCGGGCCTGTCTGCACGCGGCTCGGCCTGCATGACGCGCGATGCGCTGGGCGGCCATGCAAGGCAGACCATGAGCGACGCCTTGGCCGCCACCCCCATCAAATGCCGCGTGACCATCAAGACCGAGAGCGGCCAGCAGACCTACGACGGCCTGTTTGCTTCGACCGGCGCTGCCGCCATCGATGCGCAAGAGCGCATCGGCATGCGCTGCCAGGTCAGCGTGCGGGCGCTGCCATGAGGCAGTTTCTGCGCCACTTCCTCTACTGGAAACGCCGTGGCTATTCCATCCGCCGAGCCTGGCGGTTGGCAGGCACAACCTTTTGACCAAAACCACCCCCCGCAGGAGGCACCCGATGACCGCCCTCATCTTCGGCACCAAGACCACCGGCCTCCACGAGCCGGCCATCGTGCAAGCGGCCTGGCTCATGGTCAAAGACCCGTTCACGCTGACCGTGGTGGAGCGGTTCGAGCAACGCTACAACCCCGGCAAGCCGATCGAGCTCGGCGCGCTGGCCACGCACCACATCCTGGACGAAGAACTGGCCGACTGCCCGCCTGCATCCGGGTTCAGCCTGCCGCCGGGCACCGAATACCTGATCGGCCACGACGTGGACTACGACTGGCGGGTGATCGGCGCACCGCCCGTCAAGCGCATCTGCACGCTGGCGCTGGCGCGCTGGCTGCTTGCCGACATCGATTCGCACACCCAGGCGGCCATGCTCTACCTGTTCGAGCGCGGCAGCGCCAGCAGCTTGCTGCAACATGCGCACTCGGCCCGGCACGACGTGATGCACTGCGCCATCGTGCTCGAACACCTGCTGGCCAGGATGGGCGACATCACCGAGGCCACGACATGGCAGACGTTGTGGCAGCGCTCGGAGCAAGCGCGCATCCCCAAGACGCTGACCTTCGGCAAACACAAAGGCCTGGCCACCAGCGCTGCGCCGTCGGACTACAAGCACTGGTTGCTCAACCAACCGGACGTTGACCCGTACCTGGTCAAGGCATTGCGCGGGGAGGCGCAATGAGCCGCCTGCTGTACTGGCTGTCCGGCTTGCTGCCGTGCCGAATCATCAGCGACAACTGCAACCCATACCTGGAGCGGTACTACGTCGGCACGGCTTTGGGCGTTCGGTTCCATCTGCACCGATTCGTCGGCAGCGACCCCGCCAGGGGGCTGCATGACCACCCGTGGCCGTGGGCGCGCTCGCTCGTGCTGTCGGGCTGGTACTACGAGCAACTGCGCACCGGCACGCGCAAGGTGCGCTGGTTCAACCGGCTCAGCGGCGACACCTTCCACCGCGTGATCCTTGGGCCTGGCCATTGCTGGACGCTGTTCTGGCACCGGGCGCAGTACGTCAAACCCTGGGGCTTCCTGCGCAGCCTGGAAGGCGAAACGGCGCTGATGTGGGTGCCCCACAACCACCCGAAGGACGGCAGCGGCACACCCGGCGCATGGTGGCAAACCGCGCCCAACGGCAAGAACGAGCCACACAGGGTGCCCCGCCATGGCTGAAAACTCCCCCATCGAATGGACACACCATACCTTCAACCCGTGGGAAGGTTGCCAAAAGACAGGCCCCGGCTGCGAGCACTGCTATGCCGAGGCACGCAATGCGCGCTTTGGCGCAGGTCTGGCGGTCAATTGGGGCCCTGGCGCCCCGCGCCGGCGCACCAGCGCTGCCAACTGGCGCAAGCCGCTGGCCTGGAATGCGAAGCATGAAGCCTTCTTTGCCGCGCATGGCTGCCGCCAGCGAGTGTTTTGCGCCAGCCTGGCCGATGTGTTCGACAACGCGGTGGACAGCGCATGGCGTGCCGACCTGTTGCGCTCGATCATGTCAACGCCAAACCTTGACTGGTTGCTGCTGACCAAGCGCATTGGCAATGCCCCCGCAATGCTAGATGAGGCCGTGTTTAGCGCCACAAAAGGCTGGTTTAAATGGAGATCAGGCGGCGGGCGCTACGGCGGGTATTACCTGAAAAACATCTGGATCGGCGCAACGATATGCAACCAGGAAGAGGCCGATCGCGACATCCCGAAGCTGCTACGGCTACCAGCGGCAAAGCGGTTCCTGAGCCTGGAGCCCTTGCTCGGCGCGGTCGATTTGAGCCCGTGGCTCAACATCGTCGAGTACGAAGAAGGCGCCCCATGGGGGCGGCGCAACATAGGCCACCTGCGCGACATGCCAGACTGGGTGATCGTCGGCGGCGAAAGCGGCCCCGGCGCGCGCCCGATGCACCCGGACTGGGCACGCAGCCTGCGTGACCAATGCCAGGGCGCCGGGGTGCCGTTCTTTTTCAAGCAATGGGGGCAGTGGCGCCAGCACGCCGGAAAAACCTTCATCGAGGTAGGCAAAAAAGCCGCCGGCCGCCTGCTCGATGGCCGCGAGTGGAACCAGGTGCCGGCATGCTGAGCCCTCGATACATCCTGCCCCTGCACGACGAAATGGTGATCGACCTGTTCGCCGGCGGTGGAGGCGCCTCCTGCGGCATCGCGCAGGCCATCGGCCGCAGCGTGGACGTGGCCATCAACCACGACCCCGAAGCGATCGGCCTGCACCAGGCCAACCACCCGCAGACCAGGCACTACTGCGCGGACGTTTTCGAGGTCGATCCCGTGGCCGTGACGCACGGGCGCCCCGTGGGCCTGCTATGGGCCAGCCCGGACTGCAAGCATTTTTCCAAAGCCAAGGGCGGCAAACCGGCGAGCAAGAAAATCCGCTCGCTGGCCTGGGTCGTGGTCCAGTGGGCCAAAGCTGCCCAGCCGCGCATCATCTACCTGGAGAATGTCGAGGAGTTCCAGACTTGGGGGCCGCTGGGCCCGGATGGCAGACCGTGCCCGCAACGCAAAGGCCGGACCTTCCGGCAATGGGTCGGCAGCCTGCGCAATCTGGGCTACGAGGTCGAATGCAAGGAACTGCGCGCCTGCGACTTTGGCGCGCCGACCATCCGCCGGCGCCTGTTTGTCGTGGCGCGCTGTGATGGCCAGCCGATTCAATGGCCGGCCCCGACCCATGGCGACCCCCGGCGCCTGGAAACCAAGGCCCGGGGATTGATACCGTGGCGCAGCGCCGCCGAGTGCATCGACTGGACGCTGCCGACGCCGAGCATCTTCGAGCGTGCGCGGCCCCTGGCGGATGCCACGCTGCGCCGGATCGCGCGCGGCATCGTCAAGTACGTGATCGAGGCACGGCAACCCTTCCTCGTCAGCTTGGCGCACGGCGAACCATCCCCGTCGGGCGTGAAACCTTGGGGCAGTGGCAACGGCGCGGCACGGGTCGCGGCATTCGTGTCGAGCTACTACGGCCACAAAACCGAGCAAGGCCAGGCGCGCGGGGCGTTCATCGATGAGCCGGTCAAGACCCAGACCACGGCCAACCGGCATGCGCTGGTCGCCGCATTCCTGGCCAAGCATTACGGCGGCGTGCTGGGCACCACGTTGGACCAGCCGATCAGCACGGTGACGAGCGTCGATCATCACAGCCTTGTCCTGGCCCGTGCGGTGGCCAAGGCATCGAAGGTGCACGGCGCGGGCCAGCCCGAAGCGGTCGCGGCACTGCTGGTCAAGTACTACGGCAGCGAACGCGACGGCGCAGCACCGACCGAACCGCTGCACACCATCCCCACGCACGACCGTTTCGGCCTGGTGACGGTGCAGATCGGCGGCGAACCCTACCTCATCACCGACATCGGCATGCGCATGCTGCAACCGCATGAACTGTTCAAGGCGCAGGGCTTTCCGGCGCACTACCGCATCGACCAACGTGCCGATGGCAAACCGCTGACCAAGACCGCACAAATACGCATGTGCGGCAACAGCGTCTGCCCACCGGTGGCACGGTTGTTGGTCCAAGCGAACTACATCACACAGGAACGCAGGAAAGCAGCGTGAGAAACATCAGCTTTGCCCTGACCACGGAACAGGTGAGGAATCAAACCAAGGACGTGACACGCCGCCTGGGGTGGTTGCGCCTGAAACCCGGGGATGTTTTGCAGCCAGTCATCAAGAACATGGGGCTTGGTGCGGGCGAGAAAATCGAAAAGATAGGCACCCCCGTGACCGTCGTCGCCACGCGCCAAGAGCCACTGCGCCGCATGACAGACGAGCAGGAATACGGGAGGAGGGAATGCCAGCGCGAAGGATTCCCGCACCTCACCCCCGCCGAATTCATCACGATGTTCTGCGCCACCCACCGAGGTTGCACACCGGAGACCATCATCACCCGCATTCAAATCAGCTACCGGGCAAGCATCAGCGCCACAGGAGGCAGAGCATGAGCAGCATCGAAAAAATCCTGATCCCGGCCGCAGAGGCCGCAGCGCTGCTGAGCATGGGCAAATCCACCTTCTGGCGCGAAGTGGCCCGGGGGACATTGCCCGAACCGATCAAAATCGGCGGACTCACGCGCTGGCGTGTCGAGGATCTGAAGAAGTTTGTGCAGCAGCAAGCCACTGAGCCCACCACTGCATGAGCTCGCGCCGCTGCGGCAGATACTGCGCACGGTTGTACGCAGCGCGCACCGCATCGGTTTCCTTGTGCGCGAGCTGGCGCTCGATCACATCGTGCGCAAAGCCCGACTGCTCATTGAGCACGGTAGAGGCCAGCGCCCGAAAGCCATGGGCCGTCATGCGGCCACGGTAGCCCAGGCGATACAAGGCAAACAGGAAAGTGTTTTCAGACAATGGGTGGCCGGGACGCAACGGCGAATCCATGACGAACTCCCGCTCAGCGTTGAGCAGGCGCAACTGCCCGACGATGGCCTGCGCCTGCAGCGACAAAGGCACGACATGCGGCAAGCGCAGCTTCATGCGCTCGGCGGGAATGACCCACACCGCACCGTCCTCCTTGAACTCGCTCCAACGCATCGCGCGCAGTTCCCCGACCCGCACGAACGTGTGCGCCAGCAGTTGCAATCCCAGCCCGGTCACAGGCTCATCGTAGTCGGTGATGGCGCGCATCAACGCCCCGGCCTCGGCAGGGGCAATGCTGGCCATGGGTTTCTTTACTTTGCGTGAGTGCAGCACGCGCACGAGATGGGATGCCGGATGGCTCTCGATCAGGCCGGCATCCTGGGCATAGTCAAACACCGCCGCGATGCGCCCGGCCACCCGGTGGGCCGTCTCCACGCGCCCATCGAGCTGCACAGCCTGCACCACATCCACCAGTTCGGGGCGATGGATGGTATCGATGGGGCGCTTGCCGATTTTGGGGAAAACGAAACGCTCCAGCGTGTTCGCCACCTGGGATTGGTGCTTGCCATTGGACAGGGTAGGCAGCTTGAGTTTGAGCCAGGCCCTGGCGATCGTCTCAAAAGAAGGCACAGCGACCGTCGCCGGAACCACACCATCGCGCGCTGCGGCGTGGGCTTTGCGGGCCTCGGCCAGGCTGACATCCGGCCATCGGCCATAGGTGCGCGTTGCCTGCTTGCCCTCGCGCAGATAGTTGGCGCGCCAACTCTTGCCACCGGCCGGGGTGACGAAAAGGTACAACCCCACACTGTCGGCCAACTTGTAGCCCTTGTGACGCGGCTTTGCCGCCTCCACTGCACGCACGGTCAATGTCATGGTATCGCCCCGTCAAATACCACGCCAGATACCATGATTGACACTTGGCTTGCGCGGTATCGGCATGGTGTGTTTTGGGCGATTATGGACGACATCTCCAATGAAAAAGCCCCGGCGCGTATACGGCGCGGGGCTTTTGGGGGCTGGCTTGGATTGATTCTGGCGGAGAGGGTGGGATTCGAACCCACGGTAATGTTGCCACTACGCCTGATTTCGAGTCAGGTACATTCGACCGCTCTGCCACCTCTCCTGGTGCTCGTGCCCAAGCCCGCAATTATAGCCACGATAGCCACGGTCTTCAGGGTCTGAGCGCGGCGATGCCGGCCATGTAGGGGCGCAGCGCGGGCGGGATGGTTACGCTGCCGTCGGCTTGCTGGTAATTTTCCAGCAGCGCCACCAGCGTGCGGCCCACGGCCAGGCCCGAGCCGTTGAGGGTGTGCACGGGCTCGTTCTTGCCTTGCGCGTTCTTGAAGCGCGCTTGCAGGCGGCGCGCCTGGAAGGCCTCGCAGTTGCTCACCGAACTGATTTCGCGGTAGCTGTTTTGTGCCGGCAGCCAGACTTCCAGGTCGTAGGTCTTGGCGGCGCCAAAGCCCATGTCGCCGGTGCACAGGCTCATCACGCGGTAGGGCAGGCCCAGCTTTTGCAGCAGGGCCTCGGCGTGGCCGGTCATTTCTTCCAGGGCCTGGTAGCTGGTGGCCGGGTGCACGATCTGCACCATCTCGACTTTGTCGAACTGGTGCTGGCGGATCATGCCGCGTGTGTCGCGGCCGTAGCTGCCGGCTTCGGAGCGAAAGCAGGGCGTGTGGGCGGTGAGCCTGATGGGCAATTCGGCCTCGGTCAGCACCAGGCCGCGCACGAAGTTGGTCAGCGGTACTTCGCTGGTCGGGATCAGGTACAGCGCTGTGTTGTCGGGCACGGGCTCGCCGTCCTGGCCGCCTTTTTTGGTGGAGAACAGGTCGCTTTCGAATTTGGGTAACTGGCCGGTGCCTTTGAGGGATTCGGCGTTCACCGCGTAGGGCACGTAGCATTCGGTGTAGCCATGTTCGCCGGTTTGCACGTCGAGCATGAATTGGGCCAGGGCACGGTGCAGGCGGGCGATCTGGCCTTTCATCACCGCAAAGCGCGCGCCCGAGAGCTTGACGCCCAGGTCCAAGTCCAGGCCCAGCGGGCGGCCTATATCGACATGGTCTTTCAGGGCGAAGGCCGGGCTGGCCGGCTGGCCCCAGCGGCGCAGTTCGATGTTGCCGGAGGCGTCGGCGCCGACCGGCACGCTGTCGTGCGGCAGGTTGGGCACGGCTTCCAGCATGGTTTGCAGTTCGGCCTGGATCTGCTCCAGGCGGGCGGCCGATTGCGCCAATTCCAGTTTCGAGGCCGCCACCTGTGCCCGGGCGGTGTCTGCGCTGCCCGGGTCGCCCTGGCCCAGGCTGATGCCGATTTGCCTGGACAGTTGGTTGCGCCGCGATTGCAGTTCCTCGGTGCGGGTTTGCAGTGTCTTGCGCTCGGCTTCCAGGGCTTGGAAGGCTGACAGGTTCAGGAAGGGCTGGGGCTTTTGCCGGGTTTCCAGGCGCGCGATGGCGCTGGCCGGGTCTTTGCGGAGCAGGAGGATGTCGAGCATGTCGCGATTTTAGGGGCTCGGGTCAGGCTGGCCGGGGCGTGGCCGGGGCGGCAGGCGTCGCACCGGACAGATGCCGATGCGCGCTGCTGGCCGCTTTCACTTGCGCGCAGATTCGTTGGCAAACGCCAGCGCTGCTGCCAGCATGCGCCGCAGGTGCGGCTCGATGCCCGCAGCGAGCTGTGGCTGGTAGTCGAAGGGCGGGGCTTCCTGCATGTAGCTGCACTGCGTCATCTCCAGTTGGACTGCATGCAGGCCCTGCGCTGGCTGGCCGTAGTGGCGCGTGATGTATCCGCCGGTGAAGCGGCCATCGAGCACGGCGCTGTAGCCGGTGGCGGCCCGGGCGATGGCCAGCAGTCGTTGCGCCAGGGCGGGGGCGCAACTGGCGCCGTTGGCCGTGCCCAGGTTCAGGTCGGGCAGTTTGCCGGCGAAAAAGCGCGGCAGCACCGAGCGGATCGAATGCGCGTCCCACAGCACGGCCACGCCATGTCGGGCGCGGATGCGCTCGAGCTCGGCGCGCAGTTGGGCGTGGTAGGGGGCCCAGACGGCCTGGCGGCGCGCGGCGGTTTCGGCGGCATCCGGTGTGTCGCCGTTGGCATAGAGGGGGCGAGCGTCGAAGTTGTCCACCGGGCACAGGCCGGTCACGCTTTGCCCGGGGTACAGGCTGCTGCCATCGGGCGGGCGGTTCAGGTCGATCACGTAGCGCGAATGCGTAGCCACCAGCACGGAGGCCCCCAGGTCGTGGGCAAAGGCGTACAGGCGCTCCATATGCCAGTCGGTATCGGGCACCTGGCGCGCCTCGGGGGTCAGGCGCTCGGCCAGTTCGGGCGGTATGTGGGTGCCGGTGTGCGGCATGGAGATCAGCAGCGGCTGCCGGCCTGGGTGCAGGATGAACGCGGGTGGGGCGGTGGTGGTCGTCATGGCGTGTCCGGCGAGTGGCAGATGGTGGGCGGCAAATGGCGAGTGGCAGATGGCAGAGCGGCGCACAGCTTAGCGGATCGCTCCGGCGCGTTGCGCCGCAATGATGGCGCTGCGGGCGGCGATGAAGTCCTGGGCCGCCGCCTCGTGCAGCGCGTGCCGGCCTTGGGTGACGCGGCGCACGCCGGCCACCCACAGGCTGTCCAGGGCTGAACTGCGCTGGCTGCCGAATACATGGGCCGAGAGCATGCTGTGCGCGGGCAGGCCGCGCAGCGCCAGATGCTGCGCGTCGAGCACCACCAGGTCGGCCTGCCGGCCGACGGCGATGCCTGCCAGGCCCGCACCGATGCCGTGCCCGGCGGCCTGTGCGCCGCCCTGCACGGCCTGCAAGCTCATCGCGGTGGCTACTTCGGGCTGCGTGGCATGGGCCAGCACGTTGCGCTGGCGGCGCGACAGGCGCTGGCCGTATTCGAGCAGCAGTAGTTCTTCGGCCGCATTCACGCAGATATGGCTGTCCGAGCCCAGGCCCCAGCGGCCGCCATGCTGCAACCACAGCGGCAGGTCGAAGATGCCGTCGCCCAGGTTGGCCTCGGTGCTGGGGCACAGGCCGACCACGGCGCCGGTGCGCGCGGCGGCGGCATGTTCGTCGGGCGTCATCCGGGTGGCGTGCACCAGGCACCAGCGTGCGTCCACCGGGGCGTGATCGAGCAGCCATTGCACCGGGCGCTGTCCGCTCCAGGCGATGCAGTCGTCGACTTCTTGCTGCTGCTCGGCGATGTGGATGTGGATCGGGGCCTGGGGGTCCAGCGCCGTGATGCCCTGCACGGCGGCCTGCAGGCTGTCCGGCGGCACCGCGCGCAGCGAATGCAAAGCCAGGCCCAGCACAGCGCCCTGCGCTTGTGCGATGGGCCTCAGGCGCTCCAATAACGAGAGCATGCTGGCGGTGCTGCGGATGAAGCGCGCTTGCTGCGCGTGCGGCGGCCGGGCGCCAAATCCGCTGCTTTGGTACAGCGCCGGCAGCAGTGTGATGCCGATGCCGGCCGTGCGCGCGGCGTGCAGCAGCGCCAGCGACATCCGGGCGTCGTCGGCATAGGGCTGGCCAGTGTGGTCGTGGTGCAGGTAGTGGAACTCGCACACCCGGGTGTAGCCGGCCTCCAGCATCTCCACGTAGAGCCAGGTGGCGATGGCTTGCATCTGCCCGGGTGTGATGTGCGCTGCAAAGCGGTACATCAGTTGGCGCCAACTCCAGAAGCTGTCCTGGCGTTCGGCGCGGTATTCGGCCAGGCCGGCGAACGCGCGCTGGAAGGCATGCGAGTGCAGGTTCGGCAGGCCCGGCAGCAGCGGCCCTGCGGCCACGGGCCGGCCGGCCGGCGCCCTGGCATCGGTGTCCACGCCGGTGATGCGCCCGGCCGCATCCCATTGCACGAGCACGTTGCGCGCCCAGCCGCCGGGCAGCAGGGCCTGTGCCGCAAACAGGCTGCGCTGCGCGGTCTGCTCAGGCGCCATCGCGCAGCACCGGCATTTCCGGCCTGTCGAGCAGGCCCAGCCCGTCGCGGACCACGCGGCCCTGGCGCACGATGGTGCAGGCGGGCTTGTGCCCGAGCCAATAGACCAGTTCGGCGGCTTCTTGCAGGGGCCACAGCACGAAGTTGGCCGGCCGGCCGGCGGCGATCAGGCCGTGCGAGTCTTGCAGGCCCAGCGCGCGTGCCGCATGGGTGGTGATGCCTGCCAGCGCCTCGGACAGGCTCAGGTGAAACAGGGTGCAGGCCATATGGGCCATCAGCAGCAGGCTCAGCGCCGGCGAACTGCCGGGGTTGTGGTCGGTGGCCACGGCCATCGGCACGCCGGCTGCGCGCAGGGCCTCGATCGGCGGGCGCTGTTGCCCGCGCAGCGTGTACCAGGCGCCGGGCAAGAGCACGGCCACGGTGCCGGCCGCTTGCATTGCGGCAATGGCGTCGGCAGACAGGTGCTCCAGGTGGTCGCATGACAGCGCGCCGTAGCGCGCCGCCAAGGCGGCCCCGCCCATGTCCGACAACTGCCCGGCGTGCAGTTTGACGGGAAGGCCCAGTTGCTGCGCGGCCAGGAAGACCTGCTCGGTCTCTGCCAGCGTGAAGGCAATGCGCTCGCAAAACATGTCCACCGCATCGACCAGCCCCTGCTCGGCCAGCGCGGGCAGCATCTGCTGGCAGACCAGATCGATGTAGTCCTGGCTGCGGCCTGCATATTCGGGCGGCAAGGCATGGGCGCCGAGGAAACTGGTGCGCACCGTCACCGCGCAAGCCTGGCCCAGACGGCGGGCCACGCGCAACTGCTTGCGCTCATGTTCGAGCGCCAGGCCGTAGCCGGACTTGATTTCGATGGCGCCCACACCTTCGGCCAGCAAGGCTTGCAGGCGCGGCATGGCGAGCGCGAACAATTGGTCTTCGCTGGCTGCGCGCGTGGCCTGCACCGACGCCAGGATGCCGCCGCCGGCCTGCGCCAGTGCTTCGTAGCTGGCGCCTGCCAGGCGCAGCGCGAATTCGTCGGCGCGCTGCCCGCCGTACACCAGGTGCGTGTGGCAGTCGACCAGCGCCGGGGTGGCCAATGTGCCAGGCGCTCCGGGCGCTGCGCCGTGCGCGCCCGTGCGCGCCGCGTCCCGCGCATCGAATCGGCGCAAGGCGCTGAACGCCGCAGGCAACTGCGCCTGTGGCCCGACCCAGCGCAGCATGCCGCCTTGCACCACCAGGCAGGCCGGCGCATCGGCGGGCAGGGGTTGGTCGGCCTGCGTCAGTTCGGCCACCAGCCGCAGGCCGCACCACAGGCCGTCGGCCGGCGGGGCCAAGCCCAGGTCCCAGTTCAAGCCGCTCGGGGTGTCGTGCATCGTCATGGCGGGGCGTGCCTGTCATCGCTACAAAAATAATGGCTGCAAGCAAATGTGAAGCCTGCGCCCGTGGCCGACGGGGTTCATGTTTTTTCCCCGGCGCCGGGGCGGCACACGAGCGCCGCACGGCCGTCCGAAGGCGCTCGTACCGCAGCCGCAGGCGAAGGTACCCCAGTGAGCGCCACCCAGGCCAGTGCTGCACCGGCATGCTGCGCAGCGCTGGCAAGGCCCGGTGACTCGATGCGCTGGTCCATCCACCCAAAACCCTGCCCGGCCTTCAGCGCGCGTGCGGTGTCCCCGTCACCGCTGCTGCTGCTGCTGCCGCGCCATTGCCACAGACCTTGCAGCACCATGCACAGGCCCGCAGCCGGCGTTTCGGGCGCTGGCGCAGCGTGCAGCACTTGCAGCGTGCCACTGCACAGGCCATGGCGCAGCATCAGGTTCAGGGCGGTCGATGGGCCGCCGGCGAGGCGGCATTCGAGCGGCTCATCGCCGTCGAAAGCAAAGGGCTGCCAGCGCTGATCGAGCAGGTGCTCCCAGCGCCCCCGGGCATGGCGCAGGTGCACGCCGTCACCGCCGAGCAGCATGATCTGCCGCTGTACCCCGGGGAACACCGAGAACGGCCCGGACCGGGCAATGGTGGCCACGCTCAGGCGCCAGGCGAAGTGGTCCATGCCCGCACCGGGCGGCCAGCAGGCCAACTCCTGCGTGCTGCCAGCGCCGTTCTTCCAAGGCTGGCCGGGGGTGGTGGCCAGGTCAAAAAACGCCATCATGGGGTGACTCATGGATCAGTGCGGCTGGCCGGCATCGTTGCCTGCGCGCAGCAAATCGTCTCGTGCCGGGGGCAGGAGGGCAGGGGGGCGGGATGAAGGGAGTGCGGCCGATGGCGGGCGCCAGGCGGGGCGGGTTCATGGGCGGGGGTTCTTGGGCGGGGTGGGGAAACCGGTTTCTCATCGTGCTGCGCCGTCGGCGCAGGCCGAACGGGCCATCGGCAGTTGCAGCCCTTGCTCGTTGGCCGTTTGCAGCGCCAGCGCGTAGCCGGCATCGGCATGGCGCATCACGCCGCTGCCGCTGTCGTTGACCAGCACGCGCGCCAGGCGCCTGGCTGCGGCATCGCTGCCGTCGGCCACGATGACCATGCCGGCGTGCTGCGAGTAGCCCATGCCGACGCCGCCGCCATGGTGCAGGCTGACCCAGGTGGCGCCACCGGCGGTGTTCAGCAGCGCGTTGAGCAGCGGCCAGTCGCTCACGGCATCGGTGCCGTCGAGCATGCCCTCGGTCTCGCGGTTCGGGCTGGCCACGGAGCCGGTGTCCAGGTGGTCGCGGCCAATGACGATCGGTGCCTTGAGTTCGCCGCTCTTGACCATGGCGTTGAAGGCCAGGCCGGCGATGTGGCGCTCGCCCAGGCCCAGCCAGCAGATGCGCGCGGGCAGGCCCTGAAAGCGGATGCGTGCGCGCGCCATGTCCAGCCAGCGGTGCAGATGCCGGTTTTCCGGGAACAGGGCCTTGATCCTGGCGTCGGTCTTGTCGATGTCCTGCGGGTCGCCCGACAGCGCCACCCAGCGAAACGGCCCTTTGCCTGCGCAAAACAGCGGGCGGATATAGGCCGGCACGAAGCCGGGGATGTCGAACGCATTTTTCACGCCCTCATCGAACGCCACCTGGCGGATGTTGTTGCCATAGTCGACGACCGGAATGCCCATGGCCTGAAAGTCCAGCATGGCCTGCACATGGACGGCGCACGAGCGCGCCGCTGCCTGTCTGAGCTGCGCATGCCGGCCCGCATCCTGCTGTGCGGCGTGCCACTGCGCCAGCGTCCAGCCGCCGGGCAGGTAGCCGTTGACCAGGTCGTGCGCCGAGGTCTGGTCGGTGACCAGATCGGGCTTCAGGCCCCCGGCCTGCGCCCGCCGCAGCAGTTCGGGCAGCAGCTCGGCGGCGTTGCCCAGCAGTGCGATCGACACCGCCTCTTGGGCCGCCAGGTGCTGGCGCAGGCATTCGATGGCGTGGTCGATATCGCGCGCCTGCCGGTCCAGATAGCCGGTGCGCAGCCGGGCGTCGATGCTGCTTTGCCGGCATTCGATGGTCAGCGACACTGCGCCGGCAAAGCTGGCGGCCAGCGGCTGCGCGCCGCCCATGCCGCCCAGCCCGGCGCTCAAAATCCACCGGCCTGCCAGCGAGCCGCCGTAATGCTGGCGTCCGGCGGCGGCAAAGGTCTCGTAGGTGCCTTGCACGATGCCTTGGCTGCCGATGTAGATCCAACTGCCCGCCGTCATCTGGCCGTACATGAACAAGCCCTTTTGGTCGAGCGCGCTGAAATGCTCCCAATTCGCCCACCGGGGCACCAGGTTGGAATTGGCCAGCAGCACGCGCGGCGCGTCGGCATGGGTCTGGAAAACGCCCACCGGTTTGCCGGACTGCACCAGCAGGGTCTCGTCGTCGTTCAGTTCCCTGAGCGTGGCCAGGATTTGGTCATAGCACTGCCAGTTGCGCGCGGCGCGGCCGATGCCGCCGTACACCACCAGGTCTTGCGGGCGCTCGGCCACTTCGGCGTCCAGGTTGTTCTGGAGCATGCGGTAGGCCGCTTCGGTGAGCCAGCTCTTGCAACTGAGCTGGCTGCCGCGCGGGGCGCGGATCACGCGCGTGGCGTCGTGGCGGGGGTCATTGGCGGTCATGGCGGGCCTCATGGGGGGGCTGGTGGCGGGTCTCATTGGGCGCAGGTGGCCGATGCAAGGCTCAGGCATGGCTGGGCAGGCACTGCAACAGCGGCGCGGGCCACCCGGATTGCTGCGCCCACAGCCGCATGGCGGCTATATCGGGCGCCAGGCAGCGGTCTTGCTCCAGAAAGGCCACGCGCTCGCGAATCGCGGCCCACTGCCCTTCGAGCAGCGGCGTCGAGCGCAGGCTGCGATCGAACTCCATGCCCTGCGCCGCCGCCATGGCCTCGATGCCCACCACCGTCGCCGTGTTGTCGATCATCTCGGCCAGGCGGCGCGCGCCGAAGGTGGCCATGGACACATGGTCTTCCTGGTTCGCCGATGTGGGCAGGCTGTCGACACTGGCCGGGTGGGCCAGCGATTTGTTCTCGCTCGCCAGCGCAGCGGCGGTGACCTGCGCCATCATGAAGCCCGAGTTCATGCCGCTGTCGCGCACCAGAAAGGCCGGCAGTGCCGACAGGCCGGTGTCGAGCAGCAGCGCCAGGCGCCGTTCGGACATGGCGCCGATCTCGGCCACCGCCAGCGCCATGATGTCGGCAGCAAAGGCCACCGGCTCGGCGTGGAAGTTGCCGCCGGAGATCACCTCGTCCGCACCCGGGCCGCCCTGCGCTGCGGCAAAGACCAGCGGGTTGTCCGATGCCGCATTGGCTTCGATGACGAGCACGCGCGCCGCGTGGTGCAGGTTGTCCAGGCAAGCGCCCAGCACCTGCGGCATACAGCGGATCGAGTAGGGGTCTTGCACGCGGCCACAGTGCGGGTGCGAAGCGGCGATGGCGCTGCCTTCGAGCAGCGCGCGCAACGCGGCGGCCACGGCGATTTGCCCGGCTTGGCCGCGGGCTTCATGGATGCGCGCATCCAGCGGCCAGACCGAGCCTTTGATGGCCTCCAGCGATAGCGCGCCGGCCACCAGCGCAGCGGCCAGCAGGTTCTCGGCGCCGAACAGGCCCGCCAGCGCCAGCGCGGTCGACACCTGCGTGCCGTTGAGCAGCGCCAGCCCCTCCTTCGGGCCGAGCACGAAGGGCTGGCAACCGATGGCGCGCATCGCCTCGGCGCCCGGCACCAGCGTGCCGTTGCATTGGGCCTGCCCCTGCCCGATCAGCACGCAGGCCAGATGCGCCAGCGGCGCCAGATCCCCCGAGGCCCCGACCGAGCCTTTGGCCGGAATCACCGGCAGCACCTCGGCACTGGCCAGCGCCAGCAGCGCATCGACGATCTCGGGGCGGATGCCGGAGTGGCCGCGCGCCAGGCCCACGGCCTTGGTGGCCAGCACCAGGCGCACCACCGCGTCGGGCAGCGCCGGCCCGGTGCCCGCGCTGTGCGACAGCACCAGGCGGCGCTGCAACTCGGTCAGGTGCTCGGCAGCAATCCTGGTGCTGGCCAGCTTGCCAAAACCGGTGTTGATGCCATAGACCACCCGGTCTGCCGCCACGATGCGCTGCACCGCCGCCTGCGCGGCCTGCATGGCCGCCCGGGCCGGTGCGTCCAGCGCCAGTCGTACCGGGCCGGCATGGATGCGGCGCAGCCCGGCCAGGGTGACATGGCCGGGTTGCAGCAGCAGTGGGGAAGTGTTGGATTCGGTCATCGCATCGATCCTGTCCTTACGCGCCATGCCAGGCAACTGCGGCCACCCGCTCAGCCGGCCAGCGGATTGCCGTCCGCGCGAAAGCGGCTGCCCAGGCGGTAGCGGGTGGCCGGATGCAGGCAGCGCACCACGGTGATCGGCACCGCGCGCGACCAGGTGCGCCGCGTCAGCAGCAGGCAAGGCTCCTGCGGCGACATTTCCAGCAGCGCAGCCTGCCTGGCGCCGGGCATCACGGCATCGACCACATGCTCGATCTGGTCGAACGGCACGTTGCGCACCAGGTATTCGGAGGGCGGCATCCGGGCAAAGTCCTGCGCGGCGAACCCGGGCACCTGGCGCGGGTTCACATGGCGGTCTTCCAGTTGCACCGGCACGCCGTCCTCGCGGTGTATGCACAGCGAGTGGAATACCGACGCTCCGGTGCGCAACTCCAGCGCCGCAGCCACCTCCAGCGTGGCCGGGACGCGCTCCACGGCCAGCAGGTCGCAGCGGTAGTCGTGGCCGCGCTGGCGGATCTCGCTGGCCAGGTTGGCAATTTGCAGCAAGGTCGACTGGGGCCGGTCTTCGGCGACAAAGCTGCCCACGCCGGCCACGCGCACGATGCGGCCCTGTTGCACCAACTCGCGCAGCGCGCGGTTGACCGTCATGCGCGAGATGCCGAACTGGCTGACCAACTCGTTCTCGGACGGCAGGCGGTCGCCCGTGCGCCAAAGGCCCTGCTGGATCCTGCGCGCAATGAAGTCCTTGACCTGCTCGTACAGCGCCATGGCGGGCGCCGGGGCAGCGCGGCGGCGGGAGGAGTGGGAGGGGTGGGTGCTCATCGGCGAAAGCTGAAAAAGGGCCCAACCTCAGTGCCAGCCCGCCGCCATGGCCTCGGCGCGAATCTCTTCGGTCAGGCGCGCCTTGAGCGCAATGAATGCGGCGCTGGTCTTGGCACGGTAGTGGCGCGGGTACGGCAGGTCCACCGCCAGATCGGTCTTGATGCGGCCGGGCCGGGCGCTGAACACGGCCACGCGGTTGGCCATGAAGATGGCCTCGTCGATGTCGTGCGTGACGAACAGCACCGTCTTGCGCTCGGCCTCCTGGATGCCCAGCAGCAATTCCTGCATCAGCGCCCGGGTCTGGTGGTCGAGCGCGCCGAAGGGCTCGTCCATCAGCAATATCTTGGGGTCATTGGCCAGCGCCCGCGCAATCGCCGTGCGCTGCTGCATGCCGCCGGACAGTTGCCGGGGAAAATGCTGCTCGAAGCCGCGCAGACCGACCTGGGCGATGAAGTGGGCCGCGCGCTCTTTTTGCTGCGCCTCGGGCAGACCGCGCTCGCGCAGGCCAAAGCGGATGTTCTGCTCGATGCTCAGCCAGGGGAACAGCGTGTAGCTCTGAAACACCATGCCGCGCTCGGCGCCCGGCCCCTGGACCGGCACGCCGTCGAGCAACACCCGGCCGCTGCTGGCCTGCTCGAGCCCCGCGACGATGCGCAGCAAGGTCGATTTGCCGCAGCCCGAGGGGCCCAGGATGGTCAGGAAATCGTTGTCCCGCACCGTGCAATCGACCGGCAGCAGCGCCTGCGTGCGCTGGCCCCCGGCGCTCTCGAAAACGCGCGTCACGGCCTCGATCGAGACGTGGCTCATGGCAGCAGGCTCCAGGCAAACAGCCGCTGGTTCAGCGCCTTGAAAGCCAGATCCGACAGCAGTCCGATCAGACCGATGGTGATGATGCCGAAGATGATCTGGCCGGTGTTGAGCAGCGCCTGGCTGTCGGTGATCATGTGGCCGATGCCCGACGAGGAGCCGATCAGTTCGGCCACGATCACATAGGTCCAGGCCCAGCCGAGCACCAGGCGCAGGGTCTCGGCGATACCGGGCGCGGCGCCGGGGATCAGCACCCGCGTCACGATGCCCCGGTGGCCCGCGCCCAGCGTGTAAGCCGCCTCCACCAGATCGCGCCGCGCGCTGCCCACCGTCACCGCCACCATCAGCGTGATCTGAAACACCGAGCCGATGAAGATCACCAGGATCTTCTGCGCCTCGCCAATGCCCGCCCACAGGATCAGCAGCGGAATGAACGCCGACGCCGGCAGGTAGCGGCAAAACGAAACGAAGGGCTCGAAAAAAGCCTCGATGCCCTTGTAAGCGCCCATCGCAATGCCCAGGGGCAGGGCGACCGCAGCGGCCAGCACGAAGCCCGCCAGCACGCGCCACACCGTCATGCCGATGTCCTTGACGAACCCGTACTCGGTCAGCAGCAACCATGCTTGCCGGAGCATCGTCGGCGGGCTGGCCAAAAAGGTCGGCGAGACCCAGCCGCCCAGCGTGAACCACGTCCACAGCGCCACGAATATGACGAAAAAGGCCAGGCCCAGCAGCCAGCGGCTGCGGGCACTGACGGGCGCCAGCGGGGTCAGCGCACGCCGCAGCGGCGCTGCGGCAGACAGATGCCGTGGCACGGGCCTCATTGCACGAAGCGTGCGTCGAACAGCGCGGCCAGATCATCCGGCGCTTTGTGGATGATGCCGGTCGCCAGCAAGATGGCCGTGGCGTCCTTCATGAACGCGGTCAGCTCGCCGGCGAAAAACCGCTGGTTCGCGGCCCGATCCTGCCAGCGCAAAAACGACGCCGACCGGGCAAACTGTGCGCCCGTCTGCTTGACCGCCGCGCCCATGATGTCGTTGGACTTGGCGGGATCGGCCCGGATCATGTCCAGCGCCGCAAAATAGGAATCGGCCAGCGCCTGTGCGGCCCGGGGGTTGGCCTTGAGCCAGGCGGGGTCGCAGCCGACCGTGTCGATCACCATCGGATAGTCGAGCGTGGTGGCCAAAATCTTGCCCGCAGCCGGGTTGTCGCGCACGGTGGAAAGATACGGCTCGTAGGTCATCGCCGCATCGCCTTGCCCGGTCACGAAAGCCTGGGCCGCAGCCTGGGGCGACAGCGTGGTGAGCTTGACATCCTTGAGCGTCATGCCGTTCTTGCTGAGCATCCAGGCCAGGCCAAAGAAAGGCGCGGTGCCCGGCGCATCCACGCCAATGGTCTTGCCGCGCAGATCGGCAAAGCCCTTGATATCGCCGCGCACCGCCAGGCCGTCGGCGCCGTAGGACTTGTCCGTCTGAAAAATCTGCACGATGGGCACGCCGTTGGCATTCCAGGCCACATGGGTCTCGACCGTGGTCGCAGCGCACTGAATCGACTTGGCGGCCAGGGCCAGATGGCGGTCCTTTTGCGCAATCATCTTGATCTCCACATCCAGGCCATGCTTGCTGAAAAGGCCCGCCTTGTCGGCCAGCGTCAGCGGCGCAAAGCCCGTCCAGCCGGACATGCCCAGCACCAGTTTGGTGTTTTGCGCCTGCGCCTGTGCGGCCAGACCCGGCACGCATGCTGCGGCCAGCACCAGCCATTTCACAACCGATCTGCTCATCATCTGCTCCTGTCTGAAGAAAAATTGCGTTGCCCGCCCGCGCTGGCGCGCGCCGGCGCGGGCATGATGACTGCCAGTGTATTCCTGTCTATACAGGTTGACCATGGTGCCGCCGACGCACCTGGCAGGCGCCAACACCGAGCAAGAAAGAGGCCACGGAAAGTCGTCCGATACAAACAAGAACAATTCGCATTACAATGCGACATCTTGCCAGCCAGCGTCCGGAAAAACGCCAGCCAACGCCCAGGTCGCACGGCATTGCCGATCGCTTGGGCGCCGACCCCGGCAGCCTGCCCGTCACGCCACGGCCGACCACCGGCGTGACGTTCATGGTGCCGGTCGGCCAGCGCCCGGGTTTGGTGTCGGCGCATGCACCGGCACGGCTCGACCGAACCGCTTTTCCCCCTCGGGGCGTTGGAGCGCCCGATTTTTTTGACCCTTGCTTCTTCCACGGAACTTGCATGCCTTCTCACCCCCGACATCAGCCCCTTGCCACCGGCAAGGCGTGGCGCCTGGCCGCCGGCAAGGCGTGGCGCCTTGCCGTTGCGCCGCTGGCACTGTGCCTGGCGCAGGCCGCGCCGGCACAAACGGCGACCGAAACAGCGACCGAAGCCTCTGCCACGACACCACCCCGGTTGCAGGAGGTGCGCATCAGCGCCGACACCGACAATGGCATGGGCTTTGCGCCTGACCAGGCGCAGACGGCGGGCAAGGCCCCCATGCGGCGCCTGGAAACGCCGCAGTCCGTGAGCGTGGTCACGCGCGAGCAGATGGAGTCGCGCCAGATCACCAACTTGCAGCAGGCGCTGCAGACCGTGGCGGGCGTAAGCCCGGTCAACTTCGGCCGCCGGGGGTTTGACGACATCCACATCCGCGGCTTTCGCTCCACCGAATCCGTCCTGGTGGACGGCCTGGTGCAAAACACCGGCATGTGGGCCAAGCTGCAACCCTATGGCTACGAGCGCTTCGAAGTGCTCAAGGGCGCCGCCTCGGTGCTCTATGGCCAGGTGCAGCCCGGCGGCATCATCAACGCCGTGAGCAAGCGGCCCGGCACGCAGGCGATCAGCGAGGTCGGCGTCGTGCTGGGCAGCTTTGGTTTGCGCACGCTGCAGGCCGACGTGAACCGGCCGCTGGCCGAATCCGGCAAGACCGCGCTGCGCATCAACGCGCAGGTTTCCGACAGCGGCGACCCGACGGACTTCGTCTACCGCAAGGACCGCTGGCTGGCCGCCTCGCTCGCGCTCGATGCCGGCCCCCGGACCGACGGGGTGCTGTTTGCCACCTACAACCGCAGCCAGTGGCTGCGCCAGCAGGGCCTGTCGCCCTACGGCACGGTGCTGCCCAACCCCAACGGCAGGCTGCCGCGCACGCTGTTCACCGGCGACCCCGGCTTTGGCGCCTACGACGTGCAAAGCAGCACCTTGGGCTATACGCTGGAACACCGGTTCACGCCCGCCATGGTGCTGCGCCAGAACCTGCGCTACGAAAGCCAGCAAGGCACGGGCCACTTCATCTCGAACCAGGCCCTGCAAGCGGACATGCGGCTGCAAAACCGCGAGGCTTCGCGCCAGTCGATGGACTACGACATCCTGGCCACCGACACCTCGCTGCTGTCGCGCTTTGCGGCCCTGGGCATGCAGCACCAACTGGTCACGGGGCTGGATCTGCGCAGCGGCCACAGCCGGTTCATCCGCCGTGTCTGCCGCATCGGCGCGCTGGATTTGTTCGCGCCCCGCTACGGCATGGCGACCACCTGCCCCGCGACCCCCACCGGCGATGCGCCGGCCAAGCTCACCGTGGCGGGTCTGTATGCCCAAGACCAGATCAAGTTCGGGCCGGGTTGGACGGCGCTGCTGGGCTTGCGCCGCGACGCTTCGATGAACCACATCGACGACCGCGTGAAGGACGTGCAGACGCGGCAAAAGGACAGCGCCACCACGCTATCGGCCGGGCTGGTGCACGAATTCAAGCCCGGCTGGGCCACCTACGCCAGCTATGGCGAGTCGTTCCTGCCGGTGTCGGGGCTGACGTTCGAGGGCCAGCCCTTCGTGCCCGAAACCGGCAAGCAGTGGGAAGCCGGCCTGAAGTACCAGGCCATCGGTGGCCGGATGACCGGCGCGCTGGCCCTGTTCGACCTGGTGCGCGAGAACGTCGGCACCGCCGACCCGGCGCACACCGGCCACCGGGTGCAGACCGGCGCGCAGCGCGCCCGTGGCCTGGAGGTGGAACTGGGCGCCGACCTGCAGCGCGGCGTGAAACTGAGCGGCGCCTACACCTGGACGCAGGCCCGGGTCACGCGCGACAACAACGCCGCCATCGTCGGCCGGCCGCTGAACCTCACGCCACGCCACACAGTCGCGGCCTGGGCCAACTACCAACTGGCGCAGTACCAGCGCGTCACGCTGGGCCTGGGCGGGCGCTACGTGAGCGAGCAGATCGGCTCCTACCCGTTCACGCTGCCGGCGTACTTCGTGGCCGATGCCTCGATCAGCTACGCCGGCCAGGACTACCGTGTGACGGCCGGGGTCAAGAACCTGTTCGACCGGGCGTATTACGACGGCGCAATCAATGCCAATGTGGTGTCGCCGGCCGCACCGCGCAGCGTCAGCGTGGGCCTGACATACTTCTTTTGAAAGCCGCACCGATGCCCGCCCCGCGCACGCTCGGCCGCCTGTCGGTACTGCACTCCTGGGCGGGCATCGTCACCGGCCTGCTGCTGTTCATCGTTTGCTTGTCGGGCGCGGTGCTGGTCTTCAGGCATGAGATCGACCTGTGGGCCAACCCGTCACTGGCCCGCCTGCCCCGATCGGAGCGGCCGGCGCCGCTCGACACCGTGCTGGCGCAGTTGCACCAGCGCTACCCCGGCGCCACGGTGGAGTCGATTGCGCTGCCCGATGCCGTCAACCCGAACTACTTTGCCTGGGTGCGCGAGCCTGGCACCCCGGCCCACAGGCGCACCAAGGTGGCCCTGCGCTCGGACAGCGGCGCCGTGGTCGGCCCGGTGGACAACCAGCTCGGCCAGTTCCTGCGCATGCTGCATGTGTTTCTGTTTTTCGGGCCGCGCACCATCGTGGGGTTCCTGGGCGCGGTGATGCTGGTGCTGATCGGCACGGGCATCGTCATCCACCGCAAGATCCTGGCCGAACTGTTCACGCAGCGCTGGGGGCGCAGCCCGCGCGTGGTGCTGTCGGACCTGCACAAATGCACCGGCATCTGGGGCCTGGGCTTTCATCTGCTGATCGCCACGACGGGCGCGTGGATGGGCCTGGCACCGTTGTTCGAGCGCGGCTACCAATACCTGAGCCTGGGCACCGCTGCCGAGAGCATGGCCAGCGCCGCCGCGCGCCAGAGTGCCGCCGCCGCCGCTGCCGCCATTGCGGCAAGCATGCCATCGCTCGATGCATTGCACGCCGCAGCGCAGCGGGCGGTTCCGGGGCTGCGGACGCGCCAGGTGTCGCTGCGCCGCTGGGGCAGCAGCACCGCCGAAGTGGGCTTTGGCGGCCATCTCGACAACCACCTGGGCAGCACGGCGCGGGTGGAGTTCGACGCGGCCACGGGCCTGTTGAAAAACCTGCGCGACCCGCGCTCCCGGGGCTTTTGGTCGCAGGTCGACAGCCTGATGGAGCCGCTGCACTTTGGCGACTTCGGCGGCCTCGCGCTCAAGTGGCTGTACTTCATGCTGGGCCTGTCGGCCGCGCTGCTGGCGCTCTCCGGCACGCTGATCTGGCTCGATATGCGCCAGCAGCGCCAGCGCGCAGCCCAGGCCCGGGTTGCGGCGCCGGCGCATGGCCCGCCGGTGGCCGGGTGACGGCGCGCGCCTGTCATGCAAGGATTCTTCCTGGCCCTGCACGCCAGCACGCCCGCAGCGCTCGGCCTGGCCGTTTTGCTGCACCTGTGGGCGCCGGCCTGGCTGGCCCCGCTGGCGCAGCGCCCCGCATGGCCCATGTGGGCGCTCATCGGCGCGTGGCTGCTGATGTCCGCGCTGGCCAGCCTGGCACTGCGTCCGCTGGCGCTGTGGCGGGTTGCACTGGGCGGCACCGCTGCACTGCTGGCGCTGGCCGGCGGTGTGGGCCTGGCGCGGGGCGCGGCCTTGGCGCCGGCCATGCTGGCGAGCATGGCAACGCTGGGGCTGGCATGTCTGGGACTGGCCGCCTTCATCGGCCCCCGCCGGGTGCATGCCGGCAGGCGCAAGACGCCGCAGCACGGGCCGGCCCCGGCCATGGGCCAGACCATCGGCCACGCCATGGATCACACCACGCAGCACACCACGCAGCGCAGCGCAGGGCGGCGCAGAGGGCCGCTGCGCTGCGCGTCGGTGCTGGCGCATTGGCCCTTTTGGTTGACGGGCGCGCTGGCCGTGGAGTCGTTTCGGCTGGCCTACATCGTGGCCATCGAGCCGGCGCGCTCATCGGGCATGCTGGGCCTGCTGCTGGCGTTCTTCATGGCACTGCCGGGCGCCACATTGCGGGCCTGGGCACCGGGCAGCAGCAGCGTGCTGTGGGGCGTGGCGGCGCTGGCCTATGGCGGCCTGGCGCTCAAAGCCGGGCTGGCGCAGTGGCCGGCGGCAGCCGCCCTGTGCGCCATCGCGGCCTGTGACAGCGCCTGTGGCAGCGCCTGCGGCTGGACGCGCTCCTTGCGTGCCCGCCCGGCGTCCATGCGCCAACGGCAGGAGAGCCGGTGAACGAACTGCTCGGCGGCAGCGCCGCGCTGACCTCCCTGGTCGCGCTGACCCACTGGGCCCGGACGGTGCCCACCCGCGCCTGGGGCAACGGCGCCCCGGACGCCCGCCGCGCACGGCCACGCGCATGGGCCGTCGCACTGGCCACCGTGCTGCTGCAAACGGCGGCGGCCACCGTCGCCACGGGATGGGCTGCCGGCGTGGCACTCGTGCCGGCCTCGTGGATGGTGCTGGGCTGGCTGTTGGCGCAGTCGATGAACCAGTGGCCAGGGCCGAGCCTGCGCTGGGCCTGGCGCCTGGGGCTGGCCGGCGGCGGCGTCTGCGTGCTGGCGCTGGCGCTGCATGTGCTGCATGTGTTGCCGACGGCGGTCTGTGATCGCTGAGGCAGGGCGGTCCGTTCGACACGCTGCCAAGCCCGTCCCTCTGCGCGACCGAATGGCGCCCTGAAGTTGCTGGCTGAAGCCCGGCTGGAAATCCTGCGGCCCCTGTTGGAATGGGGCCGCCAGAAGATAGGGGTAATCATCTGTTCATACACCCCTGTTTTCAGTAGCATGGGCGCATTTCCTGCTGCCAGGATGCTGCATGCCATCGCTCTCTCCCGACTACCTCGCCAGACTGCGTTTCGATGGGCAGCAACTGGCGATGTTGCGCGCACTGGGGGAGCACCGGGGCAAGCAGCAGTTCCACCTGGCCCAGCCGCCCGAGGTCTTGAGCGACCTGCGCCAGATCGCCGTCGCCGAGTCCGCCGCAGCGTCCAACCGCCTCGAAGGCGTGGTGGTCGGTGCGCAGCGCCTGAAATCCCTGCTGCACAAAAATGCCGCGCCCCGGAGCCGGTCGGAGCAGGAAGTGGCCGGCTACCGCGATGCGCTGGGCTGGATCCATGACAGCGGCGCGCAGAGGCCCTTCTCGGAGGCCGGCATCTTGCAATTGCACGGCATTTTGTGCCGCTACAGGGCGCAGCCCGGCGGGCACTGGAAGAGCGCCGCCGACGACATCATCGAGCGCCGCGCGGAGGGCAACGCGCGCATTCGCTGGCGCCCGGTGGCCGCGCACCGCGCGCCGATGGTGCTGTCGGACATGGTTGCGCGCCATCGCAGCGCGCTCGATCGGCATTGGGCCGACCCGCTGGTGCTGGTGCCGCTGGCCATTCTCGATTTCTTCTGCATCCACCCGTTCCCGGATGGCAACGGCCGCATGGCGCGGCTGCTGACGCTGCAATTGCTGAGCCACTGTGGTTACGCCGTGGGCCGCTTCATCAGCCTGGAGCGCATCTTCGAGGAAGCGAAAGCGGGCTACGGCGAGACGCTGCAGGCCAGCGCGCAAGGCTGGCACGAAGACAGGCACGACGTCGCCCCATGGCTGAACTACTTTTGGCGCGCGCTGCTGCGGGCCTACGGGGAGTTCGAAGAGCGCGTTGGCAGCATAGTGCGCGGGCGCGGCGCCAAAGGCGAGCGGGTGCGTGCCGAGATTCTTGCGCGCCACCGGCCGTTCTCGATTTCCGGGATCGAAGCCGCCTGCCCCGGCATCAGCCGCGACATGGTGCGCGTGGTGCTGCGCAGCATGAAGGCGCAAGGGCTGATCGCCCCCACCGGCAAAGGGCGCGGCGCCAAGTGGCAACACACCGGGGCCAAGGATGCGGCATGAAGCCCCGTCCGCGCGCCCAGACCGTCAAGAGCGCCATCGGGCCATGCCGCCGCAGGGCGCCTGCCGTGATGACACGCCAAGGGCCCCAGGGACCAAGGGCCGCTGAATGACCAGGGACAGGCGCAAGGCCAAAGACCTGCGCCTTCTCGTGCCCGATGATGATCGGCCACCTGCCGTGGCAGGCACTGCGTCAGGCGTGCCTTGGTGGCTGCTCCGGGCCGTGGGCCTGATGGACTGCGCAGTGGCCCTGCAATGGCAAAGCGCCGGGCCTGCGCAGGGCAACCCGGCCCGCACCCGGCACGGCACAATGGCGCCCATGGATTCGCTGCCATGACATCCCCCGCCACTGACACCCCGCCACTCGTCCAATGACCGACCAACCCACCCCCGCCACCCTGCGCGCCACCGCGCTGATCGACAGCGATGCGCCCGCAGTGCGTGCCTTTGCCGACGCGCATGCGCGTGGTGACAGCGAACGCGAACGCGCCGTCGCCCTGTATTTGGCCGTGCGCGACGGCTTTCGCTACGACCCTTACCGCGTCGACCTGTCGCCCGAAGGCATGGCGGCCAGCCGCGTGCTGGGCAATGGCCATGGCTGGTGCGTGCCCAAGGCGGCTTTGCTGACGGCGGCCTGCCGCGCTGCGGGCATCCCGGCCCGCATGGGGTTTGCCGATGTGTGCAACCACCTGAGCACCGAACGCATGCGCCAGACCATGCAGACCGACCTTTTCATCTGGCATGGCTACACCGACATCTGGCTCGACCGCCGCTGGGTCAAGGCCACGCCCGCCTTCAACATCGAACTGTGCGAGCGCTTCGGGCTGCTGCCGCTGGCCTTCGACGGACGCAGCGATTCGATCTACCACCCCTTCGACAAGGCCGGCCAGCGCCATATGGAATACGTGAACCAGCGCGGCACATTCGACGACCTGCCCCTGGCGCAGATCACGGCCGATTTCCGGCGCATGTACGGCAACTGGCTGAGCGCCGGCAACAGCTTGCAGAGCGCCAACTTTGCCCGCGATGTGGAGCAGGAGACGCAATGACGACGCAGCAGCACACCCCGCCGCCCGGCCCCGCGCCGATTCCCCCCGGCTTCGTGGCGCTGGCCGACTCGGGCGGCCCCTACATGCACCACATCGGGCCGCTGTACAGGCTGCGCCAGGGCGATCTGGTCAAGTTCGGCTTTCGCGTCGAACGGCGGCATGTCAACCCGCTGGACATCCTGCACGGCGGCATGATGGCCAGCTTTTGCGACATGCTGCTGCCGCTGTCCGTGCACGACAAAAGCGCCGAGGTCGCCGACCGCTTTTTGCCCACCATCAGCCTGCAGATCGACTACCTGGCCGCCGTCCCGCTGGGCGCATGGGTGGAAGGCCAGGCCCAGCCCCTGCGCGTGACCCGCTCGCTGGTGTTTGCGCAAGGGCTGGTGAGCGCCGATGGCATACCCTGCGCCCGCACCAGCGGGGTGTTCAAGATCGGGCCTGCGCTGTCGGGCTTGGTGGCGCAGTGAACCGGCCTGGTGTCGCGTCACCGATCATCTGTCGGTCTGCGCTGGCCATCGAAGCGCATCGCGGCGTTGCATCGCTTGCCAATACAGCTCGGTATGGGCAAGCGATGCGCCTTGCGCTGCGCTCCGATGGCTGCGCGCAGCCTACGACATCTGATCGGTGACGCGACACTAGCGCCCGGCGTGCGATCCGGGCGCGGCCAAACTGCGCCCCGGGCCGGTAGCGCGGCGGTTGCTGCCCGTGCCGCACGGCCGCTCGCCGTGTCCGATGGCGTGCGCATCGCCCGGGACGGGGTCGCCCGGCAAAAGGCGCTGCCCCATCGATCTGCGGGTGCGCCCCGGCTGCGCATGGCGCAGGCGCCGGGCAAACGCCGGGTAAGCGCCGGGCCAGGGCGCGGGCGGCGAAGCACTGGCGAACCACAGGCGATCCGGGGTGCACAGCGCGCCGACCGCGCCGAGGCCCTGTTCCATGAACCTGCCATGAACCCGGCCTTGCCGCAAGTCCGGCCGGGGCGGCCGCCGGCAGCTACTTGCGCAGCAATGCCTTCAACGCCCGTTGCAGCCGGTGGGTGTTGGCGGCGTCGTTGGCACTGGCCAGCACCAGGGCCGTGTCCTGGCCCCAGGTCTGGGCGGGGCCCGGGTCGTTGCGGCGCGTGAGCAATTGCAGTTGCAACATCCGGCGCGCGTCGATGTGCTCGGCGGGGGTGGGCGTTTGTGCCGCTATCTCCAGGCGCAGCAGCGCTTCGGACGCATCGCCCCGGGGTGGCGCTGACAGCGCTTGCGTCCAGGCGCTGCGCATCGCGGCCGGCACGCCAAGCTCCTGCGTGCCGGGCACCTGGGTTGCGTCGCGCTGTTGCCAGGCCGTGAGCAACTGGGTCAGCGCCTCGCCATGGGCCAACGCGGCCAGTTTCTTCAGCGCCAGTTGGGCCTGCTCCATCGCGTCGCGCTGGGCGCGGAAAGCGGTGTCGCCCAGGCGCGGACCGCGCTCTTCGGGCAGCGGGCGGTCGGCGCCGTGGCCAGCACGCTCGCTGCGCTCGCCCCTGCGGCCATCGGCACGCGGATTGCGGTCGCGCTCTCCCGGCCGGTCGGCGCGGCGCTCGCCGGGACGCCCACCCCGGCCCGGGGCGGGCAGCATGTCCTTCTTCATGCCGGGGCGGTCATCGCCACGCACGGCCACCACCGGGCGTGGCGCAGGCTTGGGCGCGGCGGCAGGCGCCGCCGCCGCACTGGCCGGGTCAGCCCCTTCTTCCGGTGTCTGATGGGCTACGCTTTTCGTCGCATCCTGTGCAGATTCTTCCTGCACCTGCACCTGTACCTGTACCTGTACCTGATCTTGTGCATCCTTGGGCGCCGAGGCCAGCACTTGCGCCGCCTGGGCCTGGCCGCGCAAGGCGGCTTCGAGCGCCTGCATCGCAGCGCGAATCTGCTGCGCGTCAGCGCTGGCATTGGCCGCTTGCAGGGCATTGGCCGCGTCGAGGACCATGCGGTCGCGCGCGCTCAGTTCGGAGACGGCGCGCTCGCGCTCGGTCGACTTGCGCTGGAAGGCTTCGTCCAACGGTTTGCGGAAAGCCTCCCAGAGCTTTTGCTCATGCTTGCGCTCCAGCGGCACGGTCTGCGCTTCGGCCTGCCAGCGCTGCTGCAGGGCCTTGACGGCGTCGATGCGCAGCGTGGCTGCGGCGCCCAGCGCGTTGGCCTCTTCGATCATCGCCTGGCGCCGGGCCAGGCTCTCTTTTTGCGCCGCTTCCAACGGCGCGGCCGCCAGGGCCAGGGCCTGCTTCCACAGCGGCTGCAACTCGGCGAAGATCTTCTCGCCCACATGGCCGCCTTCGCGCCAGCGCTCGCCAAACTGCTGCAGCGCGCGGTGGACGGCTTTCCAATCCCCCGAGGCGGCCGGCTGCTGCGCCCAGTCCTTGAGCTCTTCGATCAGGGCCAGGCGCTGCGCCTTGTGCTCGGCGGCTTCGCTGCGGATATTGTCCAGCCAGAGCTCGACCACCTTGTGCGCGGCGTTGCAAGCCTCGTCGAACCGCTTCCACAGCGCGTGGTTCGGCGCGCCGCCTTGGTCGGCCTGTTTCCATTGGTCGCGCAGATGGCGCAGGGTTTCCTGCATCTTGCGTCCGCCCAGGGTCTGGCCTTCGGGGCGGGTGAGCAGCGCCTCGGCCTTGGCCACCAGGTCTTCGCGCACTTGGTCGGTGCTCCAGCGCTGCCAGCCTTCGAGTTCGCCGGCTGCCACCAGCGCGGCATGCACCTGCTGCTCCAGTTTGTCATCGATATGCTTGCCCTGCGCCTTGAGCACGGCGCGCAGCGCCGCTGCGGCGCCGGCGCTGGCCTTGCCATGGCCTTCGGCGGTTGCCTTTTCCAGCGTCGCCAGGGCTGCGCGCACCAGTTCGGTCGCTTGCGCCAGCACTTCGGGGTCGGGCTTGGGCCGGGCGGCGCGGGCGGGTTTGGCAGCGGCCTCGGCGAGCAAGCCGCGCGCGGCGCGCAACTCGTCGGCCCACACGGGCACTGGCGGCAGCGGCGCAGCGGCGTCTTCGGCGGCCGCAGCGGCCTGGGCCAGCGCCGGCTGGAACGCCTCCCACACCACCAGCAGTTGGCTGCGCGATGCCTCCAGCAGCGGCGGAAAGCGCAGGTCCACGCTGGCCCAACTGGCATCGCTGCTCAGTTGCAGGGCCTGCTCCTGCCAGTGGGCGACATCGGCGCGCAGCGCGTCGAGCGCGGCCAGCGCATCGCGCCAGGGCTTGGTGGACAGCACCTCGATGCGCTGGGCCAGCAGCACCGCCGCTTCGCGCTGCACCTGCACGCGGTGCTGCAGGTCTTCGATGACCTGCACCCGCTGCGCCACCTGTATCTTGAGCAGCGACAGCGGCTCGCGCGACAGCGGGGCGCCGGCCTTGGCGGCATCGCGCTGCCAGGCCATCGCATCGGCAATGTTGAGCTTGGGGGTCGCCAGCAGGGCCTGGGCCTTTTCCGCCCATTCGGCAGCGATGGCTTGCTGCCCCTTGGCGCGGCGGATTTCGTCCAGGCGCTCGCGCACTGCACGGGCGGCGCCCTTGTCACGCCGGCTCAGTTCCTTGAAGACTTCCTGCAATTGTTCCGGCGCGGGCTCGGTGAGCAGCCAGTCGCGAATGCGGGCGGCGCGCTCGCCGGAGGTGGCGGCGGAAAAGGCGCCACCGGTCAGCGCATCGAGTGGCTGCGGCTCGTGGGTTTTGGCCGGGGCCGGATTCACTTCAGGTGCTTCGGACATTTTGCTGCGGGGAAAAAATGAAAACATGGTATCCAGTGGATGGACGAGGGCGCCCCCGAACTCATTGCCTGAGGGCAAGCCATGGTGCCAGACCGGCTGACGCTGCGATCCCTGGTCAGGGCGACACCGGGGAGCGCCCATTATCTATAACCGCGTATGACCGCGATCGATGACCGCGCCCAACCATCGGCCCGAATGTCGGAGCAGGGCATCGAGCCTGCGAAAAACCGAAGAAAGCCCGGCGGGCAGTGCCTTGCGGCCTGTCCGCCGGGCTTGACGGCTGACACAACGGTCTTTGCCATCGATGGCCCTGCGCAAATGCGGCTGCGCAGGGCAGGGAGGCAAGGGATTGCCTCCAGGGGGGTGCCATGCAAGCGTCATCTACAACCCTTGGCATTGCCTGCCTTCGGCGGGAGATTCGGCTTCGTCCGGCGCGGCCTGCAATCTTGCAGGCCAAGCGCACCTTAGCAAAGTCGCCGTGACAACTCAAACCGGATTTCCAATGGGCGCCAGACGGCCGATTGACCGATTGGATTGGACCGGGGCCGGTCACGCCGGCGCCGCCCACTACGGGCATGCCGGGGTCTTGCAAAACCACCCTAGACCGTGGTTTTTCGGTATTTTTCATGACTTAAATATCTCAACGTCAACTTCGTTATTGTTGACTAAGCATTAAGAGGGCTTTTAGAATCCGCCGAACTCTCCAACGGGCCTGAACTAGTGTCGCGTCACCGATCAGATGTCGTAGGCTGCGCGCAGCCATCGGAGCGCAGCGCAAGGCGCATCGCGCAGCCCATACCGAGCTGTATTGGCAAGCGATGCAACGCCGCGATGCGCTTCGATGGTCAGCGCAGACCGACAGATGATCGGTGACGCGACACTAGGTAAAAACCCCAGGTCGGCTTGAGTCCCACCAGGGCAACCCGGCGCTCCAACGGCGCGCCGCCCGATTTCGATGGCGAACTGCCGGCCTCCAAGCGAGCTGCCGGGAAGGCGCCGCCCCGAACGGCGACGGCGCTTTTCCGTTGCGCTTGACAAAATAAGGAGGATCCATGACCGCTTCAGGAAAGATGATCTCCGGCATGATCGCCGCTTGTATGGCCGCCGCCCGGCACAGCCTGGACTTTGTCGGCCTGGCCGTGGCCTTTGTCGTCATGGCCTTGGTGGCCCGCCCGGACCTGCGCGAAGCGGGCGAGGCGCAGTTGATGAACTGGCTGCAAGCCCGCCAAATGCCCTCTGGCCCGCTCGACGCAGCAAAAGCCGGCGCGCGCGCCAAGGCGGGCAAGCCCGAAGACCTGCCCAGGGATCAGGCCGCCGTGACCTTCTGGCTCAGCAAGAAGTACCGCGTGGCCCCCGAGCCGCTGAGCGTGTTGGTGGCCCGGGCCTATGACGCCGGCACGCAATCGGGCATCGACCCGACGCTGATCCTGGCCGTCATGGGCATCGAATCGGGCTTCAATCCGTTTGCCCAAAGCGCCGTCGGCGCCCAGGGCCTGATGCAAGTGATGACCCGGGTGCACACCGACAAGTACCAGAACTTCGGCGGCCAGTTGGCGGCCTTCGACCCGGTGAGCAACCTGCGCGTGGGGGTCGAGATCTTGCAGGAATGCATTGCGCGCGCCGGTTCCATCGAGGGCGGCCTGCGCCATTACGTGGGCAGCGCCAACATGGTCGACGATGGCGGCTACGCCGCACGGGTCATGGCCGAGCATGCGCGTCTGCGCCAGGTGGCCAGCGCGCGGGCGCTGCCCATCTCCGGATGGGGGCAGTCAGGTGCTTGCAGCGCCTGCGCACCCCGGCCGCCGGCTTGAGCGCCCGGGGCCAGGCATCGTTGCCGCGCAGCACGGGACACAGACAGCGGTCTTGCCATGGGCCTGCCCCGCGTCGTCATCCAGACCCAGGACTTTGACCTGTCCAGCGAAATCGCTGCCTTGCGCCGCGACAACAGGGGCGTGGGCGCCGTCTGCAGCTTTGTCGGCGTGGTGCGCGACAGGAATCCGCCTTCCCGGGGCGGCCTGCCGGTCGAGGACGCGGGCGATGCCGTGCTGTCGATCGAGTTGGAGCATTATCCCGGCATGACTGAAAAATCCATCGAGGCGATGGTCGATGAGGCGGTGCGGCGCTTCGACATCGTTGGCGCGCGCGTCATCCACCGCGTCGGGCGGCTGCAACCGCTCGAGCAGATCGTGCTGGTGGCCGTGGCCAGTGCCCACCGGGGGCAGGGCTTTCAGGCCTGCGAGTTTCTGATCGACTACCTCAAGACCCAGGCGCCTTTCTGGAAAAAGGAACACACTCCCCAGGGCGTGCGCTGGGTGGACGCCCGGGTCAGCGACGACGCGGCGTTGGCGCGCTGGGGCATCATGGCCGGCAATGCCTGAGGACAGGGGACGCCGTTCGATGGTTGCGGCAAGCGCGGTCTGTGCTACATTGCGCGTCATGAACGAGTTGGCACTGGCCCTATTGCTATCCCCTTACGGGCGGAGACGGTAGGCGCACGCGCACACTTTTCCAAAAGGCCCGTATGCACCCGCAACGGGCCTTTTGTTTTTTCGGCGCCAGAGTTTTTATGTTGCGGGCCAACCCAGGTAGTACCAGGAGAGACGTCATGGCTGACAAATTGATCATTTTCGACACCACCTTGCGCGACGGCGAGCAGTCCCCCGGGGCCTCGATGACCAAGGACGAAAAACTGCGCATTGCGCGCCAACTCGAGCGGCTGAAGGTGGATGTGATCGAGGCCGGCTTTGCCGCCAGTTCCAACGGCGATTTCGACGCGGTTCGGGCGATCGCCAGCACCATCCGGGAGGCCACCATCTGCTCGCTGGCCCGCGCCAATGACCGTGATATCGCCCGTGCTGCGCAGGCGCTCGAAGGGGCGGCCAATGCGCGCATCCATATCTTCATTGCCACCTCGGCGCTGCACATGGAAAAGAAGCTGCGCATGACGCCCGGGCAGGTGCTCGAGCAGTCGCTGCAATCGGTCCGTTTCGCCCGCAATCTCGTGGCCGACATCGAGTTCAGCCCCGAGGACGGCTACCGCAGCGACCCGGATTTCCTGTGCCGCGTGATCGAGGCCGCGATCGCCGAGGGCGCCACGACGATCAATGTGCCCGACACCGTCGGCTACGCCATTCCCGAGTTGTATGGCAACTTCATCAAGATGCTGCGTGAACGGGTGCCGAACAGTGACAAGGCGATCTGGTCCGTGCATTGCCACAACGACCTGGGCATGGCGGTGGCAAACTCGCTGGCCGGCGTGAAGATGGGCGGCGCGCGCCAGGTCGAGTGCACGATCAACGGCCTGGGCGAGCGCGCCGGCAATTGCTCGCTGGAAGAGGTGGTGATGGCCGTCAAGACGCGGCGCGACTACTTTGGCCTGGACCTTGGCATCGCCACGCAGCATATCCTGGCGGCCAGCCGCATGGTCAGTCAGACCACGGGTTTTGCCGTGCAACTGAACAAGGCGATCG
Organism: Verminephrobacter eiseniae EF01-2; assembly: GCF_000015565.1. Classification (NCBI taxonomy): domain Bacteria; kingdom Pseudomonadati; phylum Pseudomonadota; class Betaproteobacteria; order Burkholderiales; family Comamonadaceae; genus Verminephrobacter; species Verminephrobacter eiseniae. The sequence continues at coordinate 4,011,553 of NC_008786.1, read as the reverse complement.
TGGGTGCGAATGCGTTCGCGCATGCCAGCGGAATTCACCAGGACGGCGTGCTCAAGGCCCGCGACACCTACGAAATCATGCGCGCGCAGGATGTGGGCTGGAGCGCGAACAAGATGGTGCTGGGCAAGCTCAGCGGCCGCAGCGCCTTCAAGCAGCGCCTGCAGGAGCTCGGTGTGAGCCTGGACAGCGAGGCCGAAATCAACCTGGCGTTCGCGCGCTTCAAGGAACTGGCCGACCGCAAGAGCGAGATTTTCGACGAAGACATTCTGGCGCTGGTCAGCGACGAGAGCGTCAGCGGCGACAACGAGCAGTACGGCTTTGTCTCGCTGTTCCAGCAAAGCGAGACCGGCAAGCAGCCGCACGCGCGCATCGTGTTCACGGTCAACGGACAAAATGTGCACGCCGAGGCCCAGGGCAATGGGCCGGTCGATGCCTCGCTCAAAGCCATCGAGGCGCATGTCCACAGTGGCGCCGAGATGGTGCTGTATTCGGTCAACGCCATCAGCGGCTCGACCGAGAGCCAGGGGGAGGTGACCGTGCGCCTGCAAAACAGCGGCCGTATCGTCAATGGGGTGGGAGCCGACCCGGACATCGTGGTCGCTTCGGCGAAAGCCTATTTCAGTGCGCTGAACAAGTTACAAAATAAAGCCGATCGGGTGGCGGCGCAGGGTTGAATGATCTATCTATAATTTCATGCACTTTCTTGGAAGGTCGCGCAAGATGTTGATCTTGCGCGATTTTTTTGCGGATTTCATGAACAGACCCGGCAGCGATTGCCGTTGGGGAACCACTTTGATGCGCCTTCGCCCCGTCCACCGCCACGCAGTGAACCGTTTTTTTCGCCCGATGGGCCGGGCGCTGACGAGCGTGGCCCTGGTTGCGGCCTTGATCGCGGCCCTGCTGGCGCCCGCTGCACAGGCCGGCGGGTCCCAAAAGACCCTGAGCAAAAAGCAGTCACAGAGCGCAACCGGCAGCAAGGGCAACAGGGGCAGCACCAAGGCCACGGCAACGCGCAAAGCGGCCGCGCATGCCAGGGTGGCGCGCGCCAGCGCCAAAACCGCCAGGATGCCGGCCCGGGGGGTGGCCTTCGTGCCCGCCCGGCCGTCGTTCGGGCAAATCGCGGGCCTGCACGAGGTCAGTGATCCGCTGGCCCTCCGGTCCAGTGTGGCGCTGGTGGTAGACCAGGACACGAACGAAGTGCTGCTCAGCAAGAACGACCACGCCGTGCTGCCCATTGCGTCGCTGACCAAGCTGATGACGGGCCTGCTGATCTCCCAGGCCAAGCTGCCGATGGATGAGCTTTTGACGATCACCCAGGACGATGTGGACATGGAAAAAGGCAGCCGCTCGCGCCTGACGGTAGGAACCACCCTGACGCGCGGCGCGATGCTGCACCTGGCGCTGATGGCCAGCGAAAACCGGGCGGCGCATGCGCTGGGCCGCACCTACCCCGGGGGGCTCGCGGCTTTCGTCGCGCAGATGAACGCCCAGGCACGCAGGCTGGGCATGACCGACACGCACTATGCCGAGCCTACGGGCTTGTCCAGCCGCAACCAATCGAGTGCCCGCGACCTGGCCACGCTGGTGAATGTGACCCATGCCGACCCGCTGCTGCGCGAGCTTTCCACCTCGCCGGACTATGAAGTCGAGGTAGGGCGCAAGACCCTGCAATACAACAACACCAACCGGCTGGTGAAGAACCCGACCTGGGATATCGGGCTACAAAAGACCGGCTACATCTCCGAGGCCGGGCGTTGCCTGGTGATGCAGGCACAGGTTGCCGGGCGCAAACTGATCATGGTGTTCCTGGATTCGGCCGGCAAGTTCAGCCGGATCGCAGATGCCGAGCGGGTGCGCCACTGGATCGAATCCATGCCGTCATTGACGGCGCCTGCGCGCAATTCCAGCGGATGAAGTGCCGCCGGGCTCATTCCGCGCGCACATCGGTGCGCCGGCCGGCTGCCGTTTCGCTGCGGGCCTGGGCGCCGGGCGTGTAGCCCAAGGCCAGTGATATTGCGCTGGCCGTGGCCTGCAGTTTGGGCAACCAGCTTTCATCGAGTCGGTCAGCGGGCGCGGATATCGACAGGCCGGCAATCAGCTTGCCCTGGTCGTCATGCACCCCTGCGGCCATGCAGCGCACACCCAGTTCCAGTTCCTCGTTGTCGCGTGCGATGCCGGACTGCCGCGCTTTTGCCAGTTCCCGCTCCAGCGCCGGCAACTGGGTAATGCTGTTGCGCGTGTGGCCGGCAAGCCCGGTGCGCATGGCATAGGCGCGCACCCGCTGCGGGTCGTCGAGCGCGAGAAACAGCTTGCCGGTGGAGGTCAGGTGCAGCGGCGCCCGCCCTCCGATGGCGCGCACCACCTGCATGCCGGAGCGCTCGCTGTAGGCGCGCTCGACATACACGATTTCGTCGCCCTGGCGCAGGCTCAGATTGACCGGCTGCTGGATCGATCGATGCAGGTTGCGCATGGGGATCAGTGCGGCATCGCGCACGCTCAGCCGGGCCTTGACCAGATTGCCCAACTCCAGCAAGCGCATGCCCAGGCGATAGCTGCCGGACTCCGGGTGGTCCACGAAGCGGCCCAGCGCCAAGTCGTTCAGGATGCGGTGTGCGGTCGACGGATGCAGGCCGGTCTTGGCGCTGATCTCCTTCAGCGAGATGGCCTCCTCGCGCGAGGCCAGCACATCGATCAGCGCAAACATGCGCTCCAGCACCTGAACGCTGGGTTTGACGGGGACACCGGGAACCAGTTTTTTCATGAGCGGCAAGGGGTCGGATGCCGCCATCGGCGGCCATCAGCGGCAAAGGGTCGGACGCCGCCGCATCTTAGCTTGTGAAATGCGCGCGCGGGTTCACAGCGGCATGTCCACCCGGTGCCAGCGCCCGTCGGTGAGAATTTCGTGCGGATGGAAACCGGCCTTGTAGTTCATCTTCGGGCTGACGGCGATCCAGTAGCCCAGGTACACATGGGGCAGGCTCAGGGCGCGCGCCTGCGCAATCTGCCACAGCACGTTGTAGGTGCCATAACTGCAACGCGGCTCGGGCTCGTAGAAGGTGTAGACCGCCGACAGGCCGTCGTCGAGCAGATCCAGCAGCGACACCATCTTCAGCACGCCCGGCCCGCCGGTGGCGCCGGTGTCGTCGACCTCACGGAACTCCACCAGGCGCGAGTTCACCCGGCTTTGCAGCAGGAACTGCGTGTACTGGTCGATGCTGTCATGGTCCATGCCGCCGCCGGCATGGCGCCCGTTCTGATAGCGCAGGTACAACTGGTAATGCTCGGGCACGAAGCACAGGCGCAAAACCCGCGTCTGCAACTTGCCGTGGCGGGCGACGGCGCGCTTTTGACTGCGGTCGGGCCGGAACCCATCGACGACGATCCGCAACGGCGTGCAAGCCTGGCAGCCATCGCAATACGGCCGGTAGGTGAACATGCCGCTGCGGCGAAACCCCTTGGTGACCAGGTCGGAGTAAATATCGCTTTGAATCAGGTGACCGGGCGTGGCGACCTGCGAGCGCGCCTGCCGCTGCGGCAAGTAACTGCAGGGGTAGGGGGCCGTCGCATAAAACTGCAGGGACTGCAGCGGAAGGTCGTTCAGTTGCGTCATGCCGTAAGAGCCGTCGTCAATGTCGTAAGGGATCGGCAAGGGAGCCAAGGGAGCGCGGCCCGAGCAGCCCGTCCCAGTATACGGGCTCGAAGGTCCAGGCCATTGGGTGCTGCTGGCGGGCTTTTTCGACATGCCGCAGGAACTGCGCGCGCGGTATTTCGCGCGCGCCCAGCGAGGCCAGGTGCGGCGTGTTTTGCTGGCAATCGATCATCCCGATGCCATGGTGCAGGCACAGGCCCACCAGCGCCGAGAGTGCGATCTTGGAGGCATCGGTGGCATCGGCAAACATCGATTCGCCAAACACCGCGCGGCCCAATGCCACGCAGTAAAGACCGCCGACCAGTTCGCCGTCGACCCAGGTTTCCACGCTATGGGCATGTCCTGCGGCATGCAGGTCGATGTAAGCCGCCACCATCTCGGGCACGATCCAGGTGCCGGCCTGGCCTTTGCGCTGCTGGCTGGCGCAGCGGGTGATGACCTCCTCGAAGGCACAGTCCACCCGGATCGCGCAAGCGGCATCGCGGCGAAAAGCCTGCAACGTCTTGCGCAGCGAGCGATGCAAGCGCAACGCCGACACCGGCAGCACCATGCGCGGGTCGGGTGTCCACCACAAAATGGGTTGGCCCGGGCCATACCAGGGAAAGCAGCCCTGTCCGTAGGCCGCGCACAGGTAGGCAATGCTGAGCGCCCCGCCTGCGGCCAACAGACCCGGCGCCGGGTCGTTCGGCCCCCATGCGGCGGCCGGCAGCGGCAGCGGATCGTCAGGCTCCAGCCAGGGCAGTTGCGGGGGTGTCATGGAACAGAGGGGCCAAAGACGTCGATGCGCCGATTGTCCGGCATGCGCCGCAGCCGCGATGGCAGCGGCTGCGCAATGAAAAAGCCCTGCACGGAACATGGGGTGCAGGGCTTTGCAAATGGCTCCTCGACCTGGGCTCGAACCAGGGACCTACGGATTAACAGTCCGGCGCTCTACCGACTGAGCTATCGAGGAACAAGCCCGCGATTATATACACGGAACATGCGCCGCAGATGCTCAGACGCCAGCCTGCGCCGAGCGATGCAGCAACGCCCAACGCGCCCGAATCGCAGGCAGAGACGGGCGCAACCCCCATCCATGCATTCCGGGCTAGTGTCGCGTCACCGATCATCTGTCGGTCTGCGCTGGCCATCGAAGCGCATCGCGGCGTTGCATCGCTTGCCAATACAGCTCGGTATGGGCTGCGCGATGCGCCTTGCGCTGCGCTCCGATGGCGGCGCGCAGCCTACGACATCTGATCGGTGACGCGACACTAGCGCGTGAGATTCGTTTTTTACGATTCTGAGTCGGAAAATTTTGCGGTTTCGCTGACCAATGCCGACGCCTATCATTGGCCTCGGCATGAATTCCCGTGCTGCCACAGGGCCTTGCCGTGGCTCCTTTTTCCGTCTTCCGGATTCCCCATGTCGAACCTCAGCCCCGAGCAACGCACCCTCCAACGCCATGCCCGCGCGCTTGCGCAGGACGCGATGCTGCCGCGCGCTGCCGAGGTCGATCGCACCGAGGCTTACCCCTGGCACACGGTTCAGGCGCTGCGCGGGCATGGGTTCATGGGCATGACCATGCCGGTCGAATATGGCGGCAAAGGCGCCAGCTACCTGGATGCGGTGATTGCGATCGAGGAGTTCGCCAAGGTCTGCGCTGCCTCCGGCCGGATCATGGTCGAGTCGAACATGGGTGCGATCGGCGCGATCATGAAGTACGGCAGCGACGCGCAAAAGCGCCTGGCCGCCGCGCTCGTGCTCGACGGCGACAAACCCGCCATCTGCATCACCGAGCCCGAAGCCGGCAGCGCCGCGACCGACATGCGCACCACGGCCACGCGCCGCGGTGACAGCTACATCCTCGATGGCGCCAAGCACTGGATCACCGGCGCCGGCGTCTCGCGCCTGCATTTCGTCTTCGCGCGGGTCATCGAGGACGGCGTCGACCGAGGGATTGGCGGCTTCATCGTGGTGGGCCCCGATGTGCCCGGCATGAGCATCCGGCGCCTTTTTGCGATGGGCATTCGCGGGGTGCCGGAGGGCCATATCGGCTTCGACCGGGTCGAGGTGCCTGCCGCGATGAGGGTGTGCCCTCCGGGCGGCGTGGAACGCGGTTTCGCGGGCCTGATGAACGCCTACAACGCGCAGCGCGTGGGTGCCGCGACGGTGGGCCTCGGCATTGCCCAGGGGGCCTTCGAACTCGCCGTCGCCTATGCCAAGGAACGCCAGCAGTTCGGCCGCCCGATTGGCGAATTCCAGGGGGTGCAGTGGATGCTGGCCGACATGTCGGTGCAGTTGGAGGCAGCGCGCGCACTGATCTACCGCGCAGCCACCAGCGGCGACGAGTTTCCCGACATGCAGGCGGCGGCGCAGGCCAAGGTCTTTGCGGCCGATACCGCCATCGCGGTGACCAACGATGCGCTGCAAATCCACGGTTCGGCCGGCTATGGCCGCGATCGCCCGCTGGAACGCATGGTGCGCGATGCCCGCATGTTCACGATTTCTGGCGGCACCGCGCAGGTGCTGCGCACGCAGGTGGCGAGCAGGATTTTGGGCGAGAAACTGCCGCAGACGCGCGATGGCTATGTGCGCCAGCCCTTCGGGCAGCGCTGAACCAATGCCTGCCACCTCAGGGCGCCGCCACAGCGGTGATTTCTTCGAACGAGGCCAGCACCGTGGCCGTGAGTGCCGAGCGCAGATGCTGCCTGCGCTCGATCAGCGACACCGGCCGGTCGAACCCGGACAAGCGCACGATGCGCAGCGCCGGGCTGGTGTGCCAGTTCGCGCCGAGGATCAATGGCACGATCGACACGCCCAGCCCATGGCTCACCACGGCGATGATGGCGTCGAGCGAGTTGACCTCCATCGCCGGGCGCACCCGCAAACCGCGCGCGCCGAGGTACTCGTCGATCAACTGTCCTGCCCATGCGCTGCGGTCGAACGCGACATAGGGCGCGGCGCCCATGCTCGTCGCCAGGTCGCTGAACTCCATCTGCGCCGGCGCGATCAGCACAAAGGGCTCGGCATAGAGGTGGTGGGCGACGAGATGGGTCGAAAAGTGCCGTGGCGGCTGCGTCACGATGGCGGCATCGACGATGCCGGCATCGACCTTGGCGACCAGATCGCCGGAGATGCCCGCCGTGACCTTGATCTCCAGGTTCGGGTGCCCGGCCGTGATCTTCTTGAGCAAGCGCGGCAGCACACCGGTCCAGGCGCTGTTGATCACGCCCAGCGAGAGCAGCCCGGCCACCGGGCCGTCCTTGTCGAGCCGTTTCATCTGCTCGTAGATCGAGACCATCTGCTCGGCCAACGGCACCAGTTGCCGGCCCGTCGGTGTCAGGCAGAGCGAGCGCTTGGTGCGCGCAAAAAGAGACAGCCCGAGCTCGGTCTCCAGATTCTTGAGCTGGACGCTGACCGCCGCTTGCGAGAGGTGGACATCCTCGGCCGCCGCAACCACCGTGCCCGCGCGATGCAAAGCCAGAAAAGCGCGCAGTGTGCGGATGAACATGAAGTGCCGGGACGGTGGGGTCGGAACAGCGCACCATAGCGCAGATCGCCGCGATGAATCAACACAACGGAGACAACACCATGGCCCCCCACTTTGAAGACTTCAGCCGCGCATTGACCCGGCTCGTCGATGCGCACAGCGATGAGCCGCGCATCCTCGACCTCGGCCGTGCCCTGCTGGCCAAACTGGTCGCGCGCGACGACTGGCTGCCCGCCGAGTTCGCGCAACCGCATCCGCAGTACTACAGCCAATACCTGCTGTACTGCGATCCACGGCAGCGCTTCTCGGTCGTCAGCTTCGTCTGGGGGCCGGGCCAGAAGACGCCGATCCACGATCACACCGTGTGGGCGCTGATCGGCATGTTGCGCGGAGCCGAATATGGCGAGCGCTTCGCCGTGCCGCAAGAAGGCCGCCCCATGCACAGCCTGGGCACGAACATGCTCCGGCCCGGCGAGGTCGACTGCGTCTCGCCTTCGATCGGGGATATCCACCGCGTGTCCAATGCTTTCGAGGACCGCGTGTCCATCAGCATCCATGCCTACGGCGGCAACATCGGCCGCATCAACCGGCATGTCTACGACGCGCAAACCGGCAGCCGCAAGTCCTTCATCTCCGGCTACACCAACGAGCCCCCAACCATCGGCTGATCCTCGGCTGATTCGGCTGGACGCCGTGCGTGCGGCCAGGTGGGCGCAGTTCTACGCGGTGCCGGTGCCGTCGCCATTGGTCCCGATGGCCGCAGCAACGAGGAGTACCTCCAGGAAAAGCCCCATACACTGCTGGCCAACCGAATGAGTTACAAGCCACACATGCACATACACACCGGCAACGGCCGCGCACGCCGCGCCGCGCCGTCCCTGCCGCCCGGTCGCGAAAGGATTTGCAGATGTCCGTTTCTCTTTTGTCCCTTTCCTCGGCAGGCATGCCATGAACCCGATCGTCAGCATCGATGACATCGCGCGGGCCATACCCTCTGGCTGCCGGCTCGCACTGCCGGCGGACTATGCCGGCGTTGCCATGGCCGTCACACTGCCGCTGATCCGCTGCGCGCCCCGCGACCTCTGCCTGGTCTGCGTGCCGACAGGCGGCATGCAGGTCGACATGCTGATCGGCGCCGGCCTGGTTCGCACCATCGAGACCAGCGCCGTGAGCCTGGGCGAGGCTGGCGGCGCGCCTTGCTTCAACCGCGCGGTATCGCTCGGCGCGATCGAACTGCTCGACAGCACCTGCCCCGCTGTCCATGCGGGCCTGACGGCAGCCCAGAAAGGCGCGCCCTTCGCGTCGATGCGCGGGCTCATCGGCACCGACGTGCTCAAGCACCGCGCCGACTGGCGCGTCATCGACAACCCCTTCGCCGAAAGCCCGGACCCGGTCGTCCTGGTGCCTGCGATCCGGCCCGACATTGCGCTTTTGCACGCGCCGATGGCGGACCGCGAGGGCAACGTCTGGATTGGCCGCCGGCGTGAGCTGGCCACCATGGTCTATGCCAGCCGCCGGGCGTTCGCGACGGTCGAGCGCATCGTCGAACGCAGCCTGCTGAGCGACGAGACGGTCGCCGCCGGCGTGCTGCCTGCGCTCTACGTCGAAGGCATTGCGCTGGCCCCGCGCGGCGCGCTGCCCTATGGCTTGTGGGGCGAGTACGGCACCGACACCGCCGAACTGATCCGCTATGCGCGCGCGGCACGCACCGGGCAAGGGTTTCGCGCCTACCTGGAAACCGCCGCTGCCGAGTGCGCCACATCATGAGCACTGCCCGACTGCCCGAAGGCGCCGATACCGCAGCCGAAGGCGCAGGCACTCCAGTGAGCGCCGCAGCGCCACGCGAACTCCTGATCGTCACCATCGCCCGCCTGCTCAAAGGCGTGCGCCATGTGGCCGTGGGCGCTTCGTCGCCGATCCCCGCTGCCGCAGCGATGCTGCTGCGCGCCCGCAGCGAGGCCGAGGGCGCGCCGCCGGTGCGGCTGTCGATCCTCGGCTCCGTGCAGCACAACTTTTTCACCAACGGCTCGGGCGAACTGTTCGACTGTGCTGGCCAGGGCCGCATCGACGCCTTCTTTCTGGGCGGCGGACAGATCGACGGCCACGGCAACGTCAACCTGGTCGGCACTGGCAGCTACCCCGAAAGCAGCGTGCGCTGGCCCGGCTCCTTCGGTTCGGCCTACCTGTATTTCGTGGTGCCGCGCGTGATCCTTTTTCGTGAAGAGCATTCGCGGCGCGTGCTGGTCGATCGGGTCGATTTCGTGAGCGCGCCGGGCAGCAGCGCCAAGGGCATCTACCGCACCGGCGGGCCCCATGCGCTGCTGACGTCGATGGGAGTCTTCATGTTCGACCCGCAGCGCGCCTGTTTTCGGCTGGTCAGCATGCACCCGGGCCGCTCGCTGGCTGATTTGCGCGCGGCGACCGGCTTTGACTTCGATGTCGATCCTGCGCTCGGCGAAACCCCGCCGCCCTCTGCCTCCGAGCTGGCGCTGCTCAGGGGCTGCGTGCTGACCGAACTCGCGCAGACCTATCCGGACTTCGCAGCCCGGTTCCACACCGACCTGGCCCGCAAAGGCGCGGCCGACCCGCTCGACCGACCGACCCGCTCGACCGACCCACTTCCCGCTCCGAGGACCTGACACCGTGACTGCCCCCCACCCAACCGCCTGCCTGCGCGGCGCTCTCAACGGCCTGCGGGTCATCGACGCCAGCCGCGTGCTTGGCGGCCCCTACGCGGGGCAGATGCTCGCCGACCATGGCGCCGATGTGATCAAGGTCGAGCCCCCCGGCGGCGACGAGACCCGGGGCTGGGGCCCTCCCTTCGACGGCGATGCGGCCAGCTATTTCGTCGGCGTGAACCGCAACAAGCGCGGCATCGCCATCGACTGCGCGCAGCCGGCCGGCCAGCAACTGCTGATGGAACTTCTCTCGGATGCCGACGTGTTCATCGAGAACTTCAAGATCGGCACACTCGAGCGCTGGGGGCTGGGCAGCGAGGCCCTGCGCGAGCGCTTTCCCCGGCTCATCCATTGCCGCGTGTCGGGCTTCGGCGCCGATGGCCCTTATGGCGCACAGCCCGGCTACGACGCCGCTGTGCAAGCCCTGTGCGGAATCATGAGCGTCAATGGCGAGGCCGACGGCGGCGCGCTGCGCGTCGGCGTGCCGGTGATCGACCTGGCCACCGGCCAGAACGCCGTCATCGGCATCCTGCTCGCGCTGCAGGAGCGCCAGCGCAGCGGCCGGGGCCAGCTGATCGAGGCCACGCTCTACGACTCGGGCATCGCGTTGCTGCACCCGCAGCTTGCGAACTACTACCTCAGCGGCAAGACGCCCCGGCGCAGCGGCAACAAACACCCCAACATCTGCCCCTACGATGCGTTCGACACGCGCACCACGCCGATCTTCCTGGCCGTCGGCAACAACCGGCAGTTCGCGATACTGTGCCGCCTGCTCGGCCGCGACGACCTGCCACGGGACGAACGCTTTGCCAGCAACGCTGCGCGCAACAGCCACCGCGCCCTGCTATGCGCCGAACTCACGCGCCTGCTCGCCGAGCGCGACTGCGAGGAGGTGGCACGGCAACTGATCGCGGCCGGTGTGCCCTGTGCGCCCGTGCGCACCATCGACCAGGTCGTGGCCGACCCGCACACGCGCCACCGCCAGATGATCGTGGAGGTGGACGGCTACCGTGGCACGGGCAACCCGATCAAGCTGTCCCGCACGCCGGCCAGCTACATCAGCCGTCCGCCGGCTTTCGCCCAGCATACGGACCAGATCCTGCGCGAGCGCGGGATCGATCCCGAGGCTTTCGCCGACGTGCTGCCCCGCCACCCGGGCGTCTGATGGCGCAGTGCCGCCGATGGCTGCCGGATTACCGCCGATTGCCGCCGATTGCCGTCCATTGCCCGGAAACTCCCGCCCGTGTCCGATTCCAACCTGAACATCGGCATCGCTGGCGACGGTTTCATGCCGCCCGCGTTCTTCGGGAAGGCGTTGCGCGCATGCCTGGCCAAGCATTCCTTCGCACTGCGCAGCATGCAACTCGACGGGCCCCTGCGGCTGGTATCGACGAAGAAGGAGTCGTGCTTGCCGATCGCCGAATGCGTGCGGCGGCCCGAGGACGACTTCGACATCGTCGCCGGCCTCGACATCCTGATCACGCACCTGGCCCCGGTCACCGGGCAGACCATGACGCGTGCGCCGCGGCTGCGGCTGATCGCGGCCCACCACCTAGTGTCGCGTCACGGATCAGATGTCGTAGGCTGCGCGCAGCCATCGGAGCGCAGCGCAAGGCGCATCGCGCAGCCCATACCGAGCGTATTGGCAAGCGATGCAACGCCGCGATGCGCTTCGATGGCCAGCGCAGACCGACAGATGATCGGTGACGCGACACTAGGCCACGGCAGCTTGTGCGACCTGGCCCGGACTTGGCGGGCGCGTCAGGGCCGGCTGGGCGCACCAGAATCAGAGGACGCGCCGCAGGCGGCTTTCTTGCAGCGCAAATATGCACTGCATCTGCGGCTTCTCGAAAGCCTGGTGTCGCGTCATCGGTCAGATGTCGTAGGCTGCGCGCAGCCATCGGAGCGCAGCGCGCAGCCCATACCGAGCGTATTGGCAAGCGATGCAAGGCCGCGCTGCGCTCCGATGGCCAGCGCAGACCGACAGATGACCGATGACGCGACACTCGCCCCGCTGTGGCCGGACATCTCTGCGCTACAGGCCGAGGCCGAGCGCCTCGACAACCTACGAGGAGACAGCCGATGAATGGCACACCCCCCTTCTTTGTGCAACCCCGGCCGGCCATGCTGCCGGCATGTGCTTGGCGCCTGCCGGCGCCGCGCCGCTGCACTTCGTCGCGGCGCCAGACCGGCATCCGCTGCCTGCCGGTCCGTTGTTCGGCGCCGGCGCAACCCCCGCTGCCCACCGGCACGCGCCGGATGCCAGCGCCCAGGCGGCTGCGGCGCTCCGCCGTCGCGGCCCCTGGCATGATCGAGGCGGTGATGTGATGCCGCCGTCTGCCGATTCCGTGCGCCGCGTGTCCCACTGCAGTCACTGGGGCGCCTACACATTGCTGGTCAAGGACGGGCGCATCCAGGGCGTCGAGGCATTCGTCGACGACCCCGCCCCTTCGCCGATCATCCACTCGGTGGCGACATGGGCCGATTCCGCGCACCGCATCGCGCAGCCGATGGTGCGCGCCTCGTGGCGCGCACAGCGCGGCCCCAACGCGCGCGCTCCGGGCAAGGAGGCCTTTGTGCCGGTCAGTTGGGACGACGCCCTGCAACTGGTGGCGGACGAGATCGAGCGCGTGCGCAGCACGCATGGCAACGCATCGATCTTTGCCGGCTCCTACGGCTGGACGAGCAGCGGGCGCTTTCACCATGCGCCGTCGCAGCTCAAGCGCATGCTCGATCTGGTCGGCGGCTACACCGGCCATGCCGAGACCTACAGCCTCGCGGCCGGGACGGTGATCCTGCGCCATGTCCTGGGCAACGCCGAGGTTTGCCGCGGGGAGTCGAGCACGCTCGACACGGTGGCCGAGCACACCGAAACGCTCGTGATCTTCGGCGCACTCTCGCCCCGCACGGCGCAGAGCGAGGCCGGCGGCATTGCCCGCCACACGCTCGAATCGCACCTGCGGCAATTGGTCGCGCGCAAGGTGCCGATCGTGCTGATCTCGCCGTTGCGCGATGACCTGCCCGAATGGGTGCCGGCCCAGTGGTGGCCGGTGCGACCGAACACGGATACCGCGCTGATGCTGGCGCTGGCCGGCGAAGTGGTCGCCGCCGGCGCGCACGACGCAGACTTCCTCGCGCGCTGCTGCAGCGGCGCCGACGGCTTCCTGCGCTATTTGCTCGGCGCGCAAGACGGCGTGCGCAAGGACGCAGACTGGGCGGCGGGCATCACCGGCATCGATGCGCCCCGCATCCGCGCGCTGGCACGCCAGTTGTCCGGCACCCGATCGATGCTTTGCGTGAGCTGGAGCCTGCAACGTGCCGACCATGGCGAGCAACCCTTTTGGGCCGGCCTGGCGCTGGCCGCCACGCTGGGCCAGATCGGCCTGCCCGGCGGCGGCATCGGCTACGGCTATGGCTCGCTGGGCGGCGTGGGCGCCCCGATCGCAATGGCAAAGTCACCGGCGCTGCCGGCGCTGCGCAAGCCGAATGCACCATTCATTCCAGTGGCGCGCATCGCAGACCTGCTGCTGCACCCGGGCGACAGTTTCACCTACGAGGGCAAGGTGCTGCGCTACCCCGACACGAGGCTGGTGTACTGGGCGGGGGGCAACCCGTTCCACCACCACCAGGACCTGAATCGGCTGCGGCGCGCATGGGCGCGGCCCGAGACCATCATCGTGCAGGAGCCGATGTGGACCGCGACCGCGCGCCGCGCCGACATCGTGTTGCCGGCCACCACCTCGATCGAGCGCAACGACATCGCCGGCAATCGGCGCTCCAGCCATCTGATCGCGATGCAGAAGGCGATCGAGCCGCTGGGCCAGGCCCGCTCCGACTACGACATCTTTCGCGCGATTGCGCAACGGCTCGGCGTGGAAGCCGCTTTCAGTGAGGGCCGCGACGAGATGGACTGGCTGCGCCATCTCTACGAGGTGACGCGCGAGGATGTCGCCCGGCGCTTTCAGCAGCAGATGCCGGACTTCGACACCTTCTGGGCCGAGGGTGCCGCCGAGGTGCCGACCCGCCCGCACTTCACCTGCCTTCAGAGCTTTCGCGCCGACCCTGGCGCGCATCCGCTGAACACGGAAAGCGGCCGCATCGTCCTCTGGAGCCAGGCGCTGGAGGCCCTGGGTTTCGACGACTGCCCGCCACACCCCGCCTGGATCGAGCCGGCCGAATGGCTCGGCGCCGCTGGCGCGGGCGAGCGCAACGCGCTGCACCTGATTTCGCGCCAGCCTGAAAGCAAGCTGCACAGCCAGCTCGACGATGCGCCCGCCAGCATGGCGGCCAAGCGGCATGGTCGCGAGCAGGTGCGCATCCACCCCCGCGACGCAGCGCTGCGCGGCATCGTCGACGGCGCCACCGTGCGGCTCTGGAATGCGCGCGGCCAGTGCCTGGCGAGCGCATGGCTGACGGACACCGTGCGCCCCGGCGTGCTGATGCTGCCCACCGGCTCCTGGTACGACCCGCAGGACGAGGGCAGCAACGCGCTGGACCTGTCGGGCAACCCGAACGTGCTCACGATCGACAAGGGCAGTTCGCACTTCGGCCAAGGTTGCGCTGCCCATACCTGCCTGGTGTCGATCGAAAATTTTGCCGGGCACGCCTGAATGCACAGGCAGGCTTTTTTCGTGGCGGGGGACTGGGACTGGCCCCTCGACCCGGGCTCGAACCAGGGACCTACGGATGAACAGTCCGGCGCTCTACCGACGGAGCTATCGAGGAACGAGGCGCGGATTCCATGGCGCTGCGCAGCGGTTATGCTGCCCTTGGTTGTCATCGGCGGCCATCGGCTGCCATCGGCGGCTGCCGGCCGGCATGCATCTTTGTGGAGATTTTTTGTCCCATGACCATCCACCGCATCCTGAAAATGGGCGACCCCCGCTTGCTGCGCATTGCCCGGCCGGTGACCGGGTTTGACACCGAGGCCCTGCATGGCCTGGTGCGTGACATGCTCGACACCATGCATGACGCCAATGGCGCCGGGCTTGCGGCGCCGCAGATCGGCGTGGATTTGCAGCTCGTGGTCTTTGGCTCCGGCGAGCACAACCCGCGCTACCCGGGCCGGCCACCGGTGCCGCTCACCGTGCTGCTGAACCCGGTGATCACGCCCTTGGGCCAAGACGAGAAAGAGGACTGGGAGGGCTGTCTTTCCGTGCCCGGTTTGCGTGGCATGGTGCCGCGTTGGTCGCGCATCCGTTACACGGGTGTCGATCCGTATGGCCATCCGATCGATCGCTCGGTCGATGGTTTTCATGCCCGCGTGGTGCAGCATGAATGCGATCACCTCGTTGGCAAGCTGTACCCGATGCGGGTGCGGGATTTCAGGCAGTTTGGCTTCACGCAGGTCCTGTTTCCGGACACCCGGGCCGCCGAAGACGATGGCGTGGAGGCGCTGGATGGCTGAGGGCTGGCCGGGCAGCGCTCATGCAGACAATTCGCGCAGCAGCTCGGTCTCGATCTGGATTTGGCGGGCGTTGTTCTGTAGCTCGGGGCCTTGTATCAGGAAGCTGTCTTCGACGCGCTCGCCCAGCGTGCTGATTTTGGCCAGTTGCACGCTCAGATGGTGTCTGGCCAGGATGCGCGCCACCAAGTAGAGCAGGCCGGCGCGGTCGCTGGCCGATATCGCGAGCAGCCAGCGCTGCGCTTTTTCGTCCGGCCGCAGGCTCACGCGCGGCGCGACCGGAAAGCTCTGGACCCGGCGCGATACCCGCCTGCGGGCAGGCTCGGGCAGCGGGCCGTCTTCTTCGAGCACATGCCTGAGGTCGCTTTCGACCATGTGCGTGAGTTCGCGGTAATGCCCCGGCTGCGACGAGGCCACGACCTGGAAGGTGTCGAGCGCATAGCCGTTGTGGGCGGTGTGCACCCGCGCGTCGAGGATGCTGAAGCCCGCGCGGTCGAAGTAGCCGCAGATGCGCGCGAACAGGTCGGTCTGGTCGGCGGCGTAGACCATCACTTGCAGCCCGTCGCCGGCCAGCGACTGGCGCGAGCGCACCACGGGCTTGGCCGTGCCTACCTGGCGCGACAGGTGGCGCGTATGCCAGGCAATGTCGGCGGCGTCGTGGCGCATGAAGTAGCTCACGTCCAGCGTTGCCCACAATGCTTTGTGCGCCTCGAACGGCAGGGCGCTGAGCGCCAGTTGGACCAGCGCCTGGCGCTTGCGGGCCTCGATCTCGGCGGCGGCGTCGGGCGCCCGCCCGCCCAGGACGCGCAGTGTGGCGCGGTACAGGTCTTCCAGCAGTTTGCCCTTCCAGGCGTTCCAGACCTTGGGGCTGGTGCCGCGGATGTCGGCCACGGTCAGCAGGTACATGGCCGTGAGGTTGCGCTCGTTGCCGACTTGGCGCGCAAAGGCGGCGATCACGTCCGGGTCGCTCAGGTCTTGTTTTTGTGCCACGGTGCTCATCGTCAGGTGCTCGCGCACCAGGAATTCGATCAGCCGGGCCTGCGCGCGGGCCACGCCGTGCTGGCGGCAAAAGCGCTGCACTTCTTGCGCCCCGATGCGCGAATGGTCGCCGCCGCGGCCCTTGCCGATGTCGTGGTACAGGGCGGCGATGTACAGGACCCAGGGCTGGTCCCAGCCGCCGGCCAGTTGCGAGCAAAAGGGGTATTCGTGCGCATGCTCGGCCATGAAGAAGCGGCGCATGTTGCGCAGCACCATCAGGATATGCTGGTCTACCGTGTACACATGGAACAGGTCGTGCTGCATCTGCCCCACGATGCGGCGAAACGGCCACAGGTAGCGCCCGAGCACCGAGGTCTGGTTCATCAGCCGCATCGCGTGCGTGATGCCCGAGGGCTGTTGCAGGATGCGCATGAAGGTCGCGCGGTTGACCGGGTCGCGCCGGAAGGCGCTGTCCATCACGCTGCGGGCGTTGTAGAGCGCGCGCAGCGTGCGGGCCGACAGGTCCTTGAGCCCGAGCGTGGTCTGGTAGAGCAAAAAGGTCTCCAGGATGGCGTGCGGGTCGCGGCTGTACAGGTCGTCGCTGGCCACTTCGATGAGGCCGGCCTTCTCGAAAAAGCGGGCGTTGATGGCGCGCGGTTCGTGGGTTGACGGGGCCAGAGATTCTTCAATGTTCAGCAGCAGGATCTGGCTCAACTGCGACACCGCCTTGGCCGCCCAGTAGTAGCGGCGCATCAGGGTTTCGCTGGCGCGCATCGGCAGGCGCGAGCCGTCGGGGGCTTGCGAGCGGTAGCCGAACGACTCGGCCACTGCCGTTTGCAGGTCGAACACCAGACGGTCTTCGCGCCGGCCTGCGGCGGCGTGCAGGCGCGCGCGGATCAGGCACAGCAGCGCCTCATTGCGTTCGATCTGGCGCAGTTCCAGCGCGGTCGCCATGCCGTTGGCGGCCAATTCCTTCCAGCCGCTGCCCAGGCCGGCGGCCTGCGCCACCCACAGGATCATTTGCAGGTCGCGCAGCCCGCCCGGGGATTCCTTGCAATTGGGCTCCAGCGCGTAGGGGGTGTTTTCGTACTTGGTGTGGCGCTGGCGCATCTCCAGCGTCTTGGCCAGCACGAAGGCTTCGGGGTTGAGCTGCGCGCGGTACTGCCGCTGGAATTGGCCGAACAGCGCCGCGCTGCCGCACAGCAGGCGCGCTTCGAGCAGCGAGGTCTGCACGGTGACGTCGCCGGCGCTCTCGGCCAGGCATTCGGCCACCGTGCGCACGCTCGATCCGATCTCCAGCCCCGCGTCCCAGCAACTGCCGATGAAGCCCTCGATCTGCGCGCGCAATGCGTTGCCGGTCTCGGGCGCCAGGGCCTCGGGCAGCAGCAGCAGGACATCGACGTCGGAGTAGGGGAAAAGTTGCTCGCGCCCGAAGCCGCCCACCGCCACCAAGGCCATGTCGTCGGGCAAGCGGGCGCGCTGCCACAGCGTTTGCAGCAGCTTGCCGGCCAGCGTGGACAGCTTGCGCAGCAAGACGCGGATACCGCGCGCGGATGCGCCGGTGGCCTGCAGCGCGGCCAGCAGCGTGGCTTTGTCGTGGCGATAGGCGGCGCGCAGGGCAGGCAGTTCGGTCATGGTCGTGGTGCGCATGCGCTCCGGTGTGTCGGCTCGGGGTTGCCTGGGTGCCGCACCGGCGTCGTGTCGTTGCGCTCGGGCCGAGGCCATAGACTGCGCTCAGGTCGCAGTGGCCGCGACGAAGTTCGGCAATGGCGGCGAGCCTGCCGACAGGGTCAACACCTCATACCCGGTGGGCGTGACCAGCACGGTGTGCTCCCACTGTGCCGACAGGCTGTGGTCTTTGGTCACGATGGTCCAGCCGTCGTTGCCGAATTCTTTGACCTCGCGGCGCCCGGCGTTGATCATGGGCTCGATGGTGAAGACCATGCCGGGCCTGAGCTCGGCCAGCGTGCCGGGGCGGCCGTAGTGCAGCACCTGAGGCTCTTCATGGAACTTTCTGCCGATGCCGTGGCCGCAGAACTCGCGCACGACGGAGCAGCCCTGGCTTTCGGCGAACTGCTGTATCGCATGCCCCACATCGCCCAGATGGGCGCCGGGCCGCACCTGCACGATGCCGTGCCACATCGCGTCGTAGGTGAGGGCGCACAGGCGCCGGGCGGCGATCGAGGCCTCGCCGATCAGGTACATGCGGCTGCTGTCGCCATACCAGCCCTCGGGGGTGATGACGGTCACGTCGACATTGACGATGTCGCCCTTTTTCAGCGGCTTGTCGTTCGGGATGCCATGGCAGACCACATGGTTGACCGAGGTGCACAGCGACGCCGGGTAGGGCGGATAGCCGGGCGGCTGGTAGCCGACGGTGGCCGATACCGTGCCCTGCCGGGCCATGCACTCGGCCCCGATCCGGTCGATGTCGCGGGTGGTGATGCCCGGCTGTATATGCGCAGCAATCGAGTCCAGCACTTCGGAAGCCAGGCGACACGCCAGGCGCATGCCGGCAATGTCCTGTGCGCTTTTGATGGTGATGCTCATGGCGCGATTATCCATAGCCATCCCGTTCCTGTCCGCGCCGGCACTTCGATGGACACCGCCGGCGCCCGCCTACGGCCCAATGGCCCGACGGCCCGAACGCCGGGGCGCGGCACCCGCCGGTAAAATGCCGCGCTCTGACCACCCTGCTTGCGGCCCCCATCGGCCCGGCGCCCTCCCACCCCCCTACAGGCCGCTTCCGTGACCTTGCACATGACCACGCTGGCGGGCGGCAACGCCCTCAGCCCCTTTCGCGCCCGACAACTGCAATCCGCGCTGGCGGACATTCACCCCGGCATCACCGGCATCGCAGCGCGCTTCGTGCATCTGGTGCTCACCGATACCGCCCCTGCGCCCGCGCAGCAGCAGCGCCTGGCGGCCTTGCTGCGCTACGGCGACCCTTACGCCGGCCCCGTCGATGGCTGCGCCATCATCGTCACCCCGCGCCTGGGCACCTTGTCGCCCTGGGCGTCCAAGGCCACCGACATTGCGCGCAACTGCGGCCTGGCCGTGCGCCATCTGGAGCGCAGCACCGAATACCGCATCCGCCTGCGGGCGGGCCGGCTGACCGATGCCGAGCGCGACCGGATAGCCGCCTTGCTGCATGACCGCATGACCGAGTCGGTGCTGTTCGACCCGGCTGGCCTGGCGGCGCTGTTCACTGCGCTGCCACCGGCCCGCATGGAGCATGTGGATGTGCTCGGCGCCGGCCTGGCGGCGCTGGCAGCGGCCAACACCCGCTTGGGCCTGGCCCTGGCCGATCAGGAGATGGAGTACCTGGTCAGCGCCTTCACCGGCCTGGCGCGCAACCCCACCGAGGTCGAACTGATGATGTTCGCGCAGGCCAACAGCGAGCATTGCCGGCACAAGATATTCAACGCGCGCTTTGCCATCGACGGCGTGGCGCAGGAGCCAAGCCTGTTCGACATGATCCGCCACACGCACCAGCGCGCGCCCGGGCACACGCTGGTCGCGTACTCGGACAACGCCGCCGTGATGCAAGGCCACCTGGTCGAGCAATTTGCCGCAAAAATGACCGATGGCGCAGACCCATCATGCGCCCATACATACGCCTACAGCTATCAAAAAAGTAGCTCCACCGAGCATTTGCTGATGAAGGTGGAAACGCACAACCACCCCACGGCGATCTCGCCCTGGCCCGGCGCAGCCACCGGCGCCGGCGGTGAAATCCGCGACGAGGGCGCCACCGGCCGGGGCGCCCGGCCCAGGGCGGGGCTGACGGGCTTTAGCGTGTCCCGGCTATGGGGCAGCCAGATCGGCCGACCCGGGCACATTGCCAGCGCGCTGCAGATCATGCTCGAAGGCCCCTTGGGCGCTGCCGCGTTCAACAACGAATTCGGACGCCCGAATCTGGCGGGCTACTTTCGCGAATACGAGCAGCGCGTGGGTTGCGGCGCTGACGCCGTGGTGCGCGGCTACCACAAGCCCATCATGCTCGCCGGCGGTCTGGGCGTGATCGATGCCGCGCTGGTCAGAAAAATTGCCTTTCCCGCCGGCACACTGCTGGTGCAACTGGGCGGGCCGGGCATGCGCATCGGCATGGGCGGCGGCGCGGCCAGTTCGATGGCCACGGGCAGCAATGCGGCCGGGCTGGACTTCGACTCGGTGCAGCGCGGCAACCCCGAGATCCAGCGCCGGGCGCAAGAGGTCATCAACCACTGCGCGGCGCAGGGCGCGGCCAACCCCATTTTGGCGATTCACGATGTGGGCGCGGGCGGCCTGTCCAACGCCTTGCCGGAACTGATCCACGACGCCGGCCGTGGTGCGCGCCTCGATCTGCGCGCCGTGCCGCTGGAAGACAGCGGCATGTCTGCCATGGAAATCTGGAGCAACGAAAGCCAGGAGCGCTATGTGCTGGCCATCGCGCCCGAATCGCTGGCGCAACTGCGCTCTTTTTGCGAGCGCGAGCGCTGCCCGTTGGCCGTGCTCGGCAGCGCCACCGAAGAGCGCCAACTGGTGCTGCACGACAGCGCCGCCACGGCCGCCGACCAGCAACTGCCGGTAAACCTGCCGATGGGCGTGCTGCTGGGCCAGCCGCCCCGGATGCAGCGCAACGCAAGCAGCCTGCGGCGCCGCTTTGTCCCGCTCGACCTGAGCGGCCTGCCACTGCACAAGGCGGTGACCGACGTGCTGGCCCACCCCACGGTCGCGTCCAAGCGCTTTTTGGTCAGCATCGGCGATCGCACCGTGGGGGGGCTGGTGCACCGCGACCAGATGGTCGGCCCCTGGCAGGTGCCGGTGGCCGATTGCGCGATCACGCTGGCCGACTACCAGGGCTTTGCCGGCGCGGCCATGGCCATTGGCGAGCGCACGCCGCTGGCCGCGCTCGATGCCCCGGCCTCGGGCCGCATGGCGGTGGCCGAGGCCATCACCAACCTGCTGGCCGCCCCGATCGAACTGGCGCGCGTCAAGCTCAGCGCCAACTGGATGGCCGCCTGCGGCGAACCCGGCGAGGACGCGGCGCTGTACGCCACCGTCGAGGCCGTGGGCCTGGAGCTATGCCCGGCGCTGGGCCTGGCCATCCCCGTCGGCAAGGACAGCCTGTCGATGCGCACGCAGTGGCGCGAAGGCGCCGGGCAGACGACGGTCAGTTCGCCCGTGAGCCTGATCGTCAGCGCCTTTGCCGCGCTGACCGACGTGCGCGGCAGCCTGACGCCGCAGCTCGACGCCACCGAAGCCGAGACCACACTGGTGCTGATCGACCTGGGCCGGGGCCGCAACCGCATGGGCGCCAGCATCCTGGGCCAGACGCTCGAGCAAAGCGGCTGCCCGGAAAAAGACGGGGTGCCCGATCTCGATGCGCCGCAAGACCTGCTCGCGCTGGTCGACGCCGTCAACGCCCTGCGCGCCCAGGGCCGGCTGCTGGCCTACCACGACCGCAGCGACGGCGGCTTGCTGGCGACGGTCGCCGAGATGGCCTTTGCCGGCCAGGTCGGCGTGGCGCTGAACGTGGATCTGCTGGTGACCGAGGGCGACGGCATCGGCGACAGCCGCATGGACACCGGCGATGCGAAAAACTGGGCCGGGCAAGTGCACGCGCGCCGTGAAGAGCGCACGCTCGAGGCGCTGTTCAGCGAAGAACTCGGCGTGGTGCTGCAAGTGCGCACGGCCGAGCGCAACGAGGTGATGCAGACCCTGCGCGCGCATGGCCTGGCGCGCTGGAGCCACTTCATTGGCAGCACGCGCCCGGCCGGCCCGCGCGTGTTGCAAGTCTGGCGCGATGCGCAGCCCGTGTTCAGCGCGCCGCTGGCCGATTTGCAGCGGGCCTGGGATACGGTGAGCTGGAAGATTTGCCGCCAGCGCGACAACCCGGACAGCGCCGATGCCGAACATGCCGCAGCCGGAGACCCCACCGACCCTGGCCTGCACCTGCACCTGCAACCGACGTTCGACGCGCCAGAGCCCCCGGCCGCGCCCGGCCTGCGCCTGGCCCGTCCCCGGGTCGCCATCTTGCGCGAGCAGGGCGTGAACTCGCATGTCGAAATGGCCTATGCCTTCACCGAGGCCGGCTTTGCCGCCTGCGACGTGCACATGACCGACCTGCAAACCGGCCGCGTCCGGCTGGCAGACTTCAAGGGCCTGGTGGCCTGCGGCGGGTTCAGCTACGGCGACACGCTGGGCGCCGGCATCGGCTGGGCGCGCAGCATCAGCTTCAACCCGGCGCTGGCGGCGCAGTTCCAGGGCTTTTTTGCGCGCGGCGACACCTTCGGCCTGGGAGTGTGCAACGGCTGCCAGATGTTTGCCGAACTGGCCGACATCATCCCCGGCGCGCAGTACTGGCCGCGCTTTACGACCAACCAGAGCCAGCGCTTCGAGTCCCGCCTGTCGCTGGTGCAAGTGACCGAATCGCCCAGCCTGTTCCTGCAAGGCATGGCCGGCAGCCGCCTGCCGGTTCCCGTCGCGCATGGCGAGGGCTACGCCGACTTCAGGCAGCGCGGCGATGCCGCGCAAGCGATCGCGGCCCTGCGCTTCGTCGACAACCACGGCGCGGTCACCGAGCGCTACCCGTTCAACCCGAACGGCAGCCCCGGCGGCCTGACGGGCGTGACCACGGCCGACGGCCGCTTCACGGCGCTGATGCCGCACCCCGAGCGCGTGTTCCGCAACATCCAGATGAGCTGGACCCCGGGCGAGCGCAGCGCACTCAGCCCCTGGATGCGCCTGTGGCGCAATGCGCGCCGGTGGGTGGGGTAGCCACCCATTGCGCACGAACCAGTGTCGCGTCACGGATCAGATGTCGTAGGCTGCGCGCAGCCATCGGAGCGCAGCGCAAGGCGCATCGCTTGCCCATACCGAGCTGTATTGGCAAGCGATGCAACGCCGCGATGCGCTTCGATGGCCAGCGCAGACCGACAGATGATCGGTGACGCGACACTAGCCTGCTGCCTGGGGTCCATCTGCCAACGCGCATTGCGGCCGACCCGCCGGTGGGTGCTCGCCGGGTGACGG
The DNA here is from genome assembly GCF_000015565.1 of Verminephrobacter eiseniae EF01-2. Taxonomy (NCBI): domain Bacteria; kingdom Pseudomonadati; phylum Pseudomonadota; class Betaproteobacteria; order Burkholderiales; family Comamonadaceae; genus Verminephrobacter; species Verminephrobacter eiseniae. Next base: position 3,988,358 of record NC_008786.1, on the reverse strand, counting down.
GTTGCCGCTGGGCTATATTCCACGCAGCGGAATTTGTTTCACCATTGTCAGCAATGCAAGCCGTTGCGCCCCACCGGGCGGACGACGGGCATCGCTGACACCCCCGTCCGCCGTGGCACTGGCCACGAGGGGCGAACGAAACCCGATCAAGCTCCTGCATCCATCCATTTCATTGAAAGGAAAGCACCGTGGCCACCGCCCACCCATCCCCTGATCAGCGCATCAGCGCAATCCTCGCCCGATCGAAAGGATAGCGCCATGGCCACCATCACGCTTGACAAGACAACCATCAAAGCCGGCGAGACCGCCGTAGTCACCTTTACTGTCGAGAAGACCCACTTCATGGGCACCACCAATAGGTCTGGCGTCAGGACAGTCAATGACGTGACCATCACTGGCGGCACCATATCCGCCGGCTACGACTTCCGATACGTCGAGGCCCTCAGCACCCCCACCACCCAGGTCTATCAAGCCGACTTCACGCCTACCCCGAACCTGGACAGAACCGAGTGCACCATCCGCTACAACCCTGACGGCACCGCCAACGACGCCACCAGCGCCATCTTCATCGTCGACACCCGGGCGCCCACCATCACGGGCACCCCGACGATCAGCAACCCCAACCTGATCCGCGCCAACCAAGTAAGCACCATCACCTTTGTCTTCTCCGAGCCGTTGAATCAGGCCAGCTTCACGACGGCTGACCTGACGATACCGGCGGGCATGGGCACGCTGGAGAACCTGCGCACCACCGACGGCGGCAGGTCTTGGCAGGTAGACCTGAGGGCGCCGGCCAACCTGGCGGCCAACACCGAAGCGAAGGACCTGCAGATCGGCATCAACATGGCCGGCATCACCGATGTCGCGGGCAACCCGGGCACGGGCAACGTCAACCTCGCCACCTACACCATCGACAACAAGCCGCCCAGCGCCACCATCGCCGTGACCCCCAACCCCGTCACGAGCAGCAATGACAGACTGGTCACCGTCACCATCACCTTCGACGAGGCAGTCACCGGCTTCACGGTAGACAACATCGATTTCAGCAACGCCCATGTCACGCCCTATGGCACCAACCGGATAGGAACGCTGAACCGCTCAGCCGACGGCCGCACCTACACCATCACCTACACGGCCAGTCCGGACACCGAGGATGCCACCAACACCATCAGCCTGCGCAACCTCAATACCATCCGTGACGCCGCAGGCAACGCCGCAACGGTCAGCCCCACCAGCAACAACTTCGAGATCGACACCAAGGCTCCCGTTCCCATCAGCGCCACGTTTGACAAAACCCACCTTGCTGCCGGAGAAACCGCCACCGTCACCGTCACCTTCAACGAGAGCGTCAGTGGCTTCACCGAAGCTGCCATTCAGATCGCCAACGGTTCAGTGAGCAACCTGAGGCAGGACACGACCGACGGCAGAATCTGGAGGGCCACCTTCACACCCACGGCGAACCTGCCGAGCACCAGCAGCTCGATCAGCATCAATCTGAACGGCCTCAGGGACAGCGCCGGCAACGTCAACAATGGCTCTCAGCCGTTCGACCAATCCACCATCAGCATCGACACCAAGCGCCCCGAAGTCACGGTAGCGATCAGCGACAACCGCCTCACCGTTGGCGAAACCGCCACCATCACCTTCACCTTCAGCGAGCGCGTCACCGGCTTCGTCGGTTCCGACGGCATGGGTTTCGAATACGCTCAGGCTCAGTACGACGCCAGCAAAGGCACGCTGGGCGCTCCGACGGCGGTCGGCACCGACGGCAAGGTCTGGACCGCCACCTACACGCCCCGGACCGACATCGAGAGCGCCGAAAACACCATCCGCGTGAACCTCAGCGACGTCCGGGACGCGCAGGGCAACGCCGGAGAGGGCACCGGCACCAGCGGCAACTTCAGCATCGACACCAAGCCGCCCGAGGTCACGGTGACGATCAGCGACAACCGCCTGACCGCTGGCGAAAGCGCCACCGTCACCTTCACCTTCAGCGAGAGCGTCACCGGCTTTGGTACCGAGGACATCCAGTACGACACCAGCAAAGGCACGCTGGGCGCTCTGACGGCGGCCGGCACCGACGGCAAGGTCTGGACAGCCACCTACACGCCCCGGCCCGACACCGAGAGCGCCAACAACACCATCCGCGTGAACCTCGCCGGCGTCCGGGACGCGCAGGGCAACGCCGGATCGGGCATCCCCAGCAGCGGCAACTTCAGCATCGACACCGTGCGCCCCACGGTCAACGTGACGATCAGCGATAACCGCCTCACCGCTGGCGAAAGCGCCACCATCACCATCACCTTCAACGAGCGCGTCACCGGCTTCACGAAAGATGCCATCGACCTGTCCCAGGCCAACGGCACGCTCGGCGACCTGACGGCGGTCGGCACCGACGGCAAAGTCTGGACCGCCACCTTCACACCCACGGCCAACCTGGCGCGCACCACCAACCACCGGCTCACCCTGAACCTGGCCAATGTCAGGAATGCCGCAGGCAACACCGTCGCCAACAACACCTACGCGTTCAACCAGTACACCGTAGACACCATGGTCTTTGCGCTCAGCAGCGCCACGGCGAACCGCGACCAGTTGGTGCTGAGCTACAGCGACGCAACGGCGCTCGACGGGAACGCGGACCGTGCCCCGACCAACGAGTCCTTTACCGTGCTGGTCGATGGCACGCGCATCGATGTCAGCCGGGTGACGGTGGATGCAGCGGCCAGGACGGTCACGCTGACCCTGGCCCGCGCCGTGGCTGCCGGCCAGCAGGTGAGCATCGCCTACCAGGACACCGATACCAGCGACAACAAAGCGCTACAGGAAGCCGGCACCGGCGACGACGCGGCCAGTTTCGCGGCCAGGCCGGTGACCAACCTCACCCCCCCCCCCCCCCCCCCCCGCACCGGATGCGTCGGGCGCACCGGACGCCGACCGCGACGGTGTGCCCAACGACCAAGAGGACCAGACCCCCGGCTTGCTGCGCCCCGATGGCTCGGCCGGCCTGTCTGGTGACGGCAACGGCGACGGCGTCAAAGACAGCCAGCAGGCCGCCGTCGCTTCGACCCGCGACCTGACCCTGGTGGCCGGCAGTCGGGACGGCAAACTGATCCCCGACAGCAACGCGCGCATCACCGAACTGGTGCGCAGCGATGCCCCGGCCAATCTGCCCAAGGGCATGGAGATGCCGATCGGCCTGACCTCATTCAAGGTATCTCTGGCCGAAGGCCGCAGCACCGAGAGCTTCAGCCTGTATGTGGACCCGGCCACCGGCGCCACCGGCTACTGGGTCAAGAACAGCGCCGGCACCTGGGTGAACCTGGCCAGCGAACCCTACGGCGGCAAGGTAAGCAGCGAAGGCGGGCGCATGAGGCTGGACTTTCAGATCCAGGACGGCGGCGAGTACGACGCCGACGGACTGGTCAACGGCAGCATCAGCGCGCCCGGCGCCGTGGCGAAGATGCCGCTGTCCATCGTCGGGCAGGCGTCGGATGCCCATTCGTTTGGCTTTTGGTACTGATGACTGGCACTGAATTGGCGCCAGCGCTCAGGCCGCAGCGGATGCTGCGGTAGATCAGGGCGGCCTTGCCAGCGCCGGGCTGGCCGCCCGGCCCGGCCGGCCGACTGCCGTCTTTCTTGCCACAGGCCATGCACCGGCCTGCGTGCCCCGGTTTCAGCAATGCAATGGGGGGCGCGGATTCAGGACCAGAGCCAAAACATCAGGATCCAGGCGTAGTCCACCCATGCCAAGGAAATGCCAAACACCGCCAAACCGAGTCCCCGCAGCCACGGGGACGGCGAATATTGTTTGGCAATTCCATGGGCCAGGCACAAAGACCAAAGATTGGCGGCGGCCAGCAGCACGAGGCGAACGCCATTGGCCCAATGCACGGGGACGCCGTCAGCCTTCAAAAGCTGGATGGTCAGCGCTGACAAGCCCAGGAAAACGCCGCAGCCGGCCACAGGAATGAGGGCCTGGGCAATATGGTGAAAGCGCTGCGTTTTCCATGGCCCCCATAGGCGGCAGGTTCCTGCGAGGATCAGCGCGAGCACCGCGCCCATGGCCGCGCCCACTCCCAGGATGTACCCGACCACCAGGCCACCATCCAGCCAGGAGAAAACATCCCTTTGCTCCGGGTAATTCGTCAATAGCCACCAGGGCGTGTCGTCATGCAGCGGCCACAGAATATCGTGCTCCACCAGCCATTGCGCAATCCATTGTTTCATCACGACGAAGTGCGGATTGGCGGACCATTGGAATGCGCCGATGGCAATGCCCAACAGGCCAAACAAAATCAGCACGGTTTGCCACCCGTTGGCCAGACGGGCGCCCCGTTGGACAACCTCTTCGTTGGGCGATCTGGCGGTCAACGCAATGGCCTGGCGGTGGCCGCTGCAACGACCGCACATGTGGCAATCGCTGGCGCCTTCCATGTGGCGCAGCGCGACCAGGGGTGCGCAATTCACCGCCTGGATGCGAATGGGTTTCCCATAAGAGCGGCGCCACGCACCCACATCGACGGCAAAATGCAAAGGTGCGAGCTTGCTGAGCAAACCAAATACCCCGTTGACCGGGCACAGGTATTTGCACCAGACGCGCTTTTCACGGCCGTAAAGATAGCCCACGGCCATGGCCGCAGCCGTGGAGCCGCCCAAGACCAGCAGCACCGCCTTCGGGTATTGGTACACACTGATCATTTGCCCGTAAATGGTCGTCACGGCAAAAGCCGTGAAAGGCCATCCCTTCCAGCGCACCCAGTGCGCAATGGCACGGTTGCGGCCTTTGCCGCTGGCCCATTCCGCGAGGGCGCCTTCGGGACACAAAATGCCACACCAGGCGCGCCCGACCAAAATCATGCTCAGAAGAACGAACGGCCACCAGATGCCCCAAAAGACGAATTGCGCAAAAACCGTCAGATTCGACCATATGTGCGCGGTTTCGTCTGGCAAAGGGAGCAGGGCCGGAACGACGAGCAGCACGGCATAGACCAGCACCACCACCCATTGCAGGCGCCGCAGCGCCTGGCCATGCGCCTGCAGCCAATCGCCCGCCGCAGACAATGCGCTGGAATGCATGGAATTCATTGTCGGCCCGGAAATCGCGGCGCCTTCAGCATTCCGGTGATGGCCAGCCAGTAGCCGGAAAATACCAGAAGGCTCATCAGTGCTGGTCTGGATCGATAACCGGTGAAGGACGAGACAATGCCGCCAAAAATGCTTCCGTCATCCAGCCACATCGAGCTGTCCCAGACCTGGGACTTCAAAACGGGCAACAACTGCATGTCCATCAGCTTTTCGACACCGTTCATCAGCAACGCGCAGCCAAACAGCAGCAAAAGAATTTCAGTCAGTTGGAAAAAAATACGCCACGAAAAAAGTTTACCCCCGAGTTGCAACAGATAGAACGTGGTGCCAGCCAACACCACCCCCAGCGCGGATGCCAGCCAGAACCGGGGCGATGCAAAGCCGTTTTCTCCCATTGCCAGGCTCGACAGATACACCACCGTCTCGCTGCCTTCCCGGGCGACGGCAATGGCGGCCAGGGAAAATACGCCCCACCAATGCTGTGTCCGGGTGCTCCTGGACAGCGATTGCTCCAGGTCTTGCTTCAAACGCCGGCCATGCATGCGCATCCAGAACACCATCTGAACGATCAATGCGGCAGCCACCAACAGCATTGCGGCTTGGAAATACTCTTGCCCCTCGTCCGACAAAATGGAACCCATGGCTTCGATACCCAAACCAAGGAGCAACGCCAGGGCCAGGCCAGCCAGGACGCCGAGCCACAGGTATTTCTTGCCGCGCCGACCCGAAGGATCATGTGCCAGCCATGCATGCAGGATGCCGACGACCAGCATGGCCTCGACCGTCTCGCGCCACATCACGAAAAGGATTTGTCCCAGGTTTTGCATGAGTGCTTGGCCCGATGAGAACGCGCAGCGCCGTCACTTGGCGATGATGCTGCCCTGACCTGTCTGGATGTGGAAGTCGTCGAAGAACTTGTATTCACCAGGTTCGAGGGGAAACACCACCACGAAGGAGTTGGATTGGGGGCTCAGTGCCTTTTCCTTGCGCAACTGCCGGCTCTCGAATTCAATCGCCTCGGTGCCGGTGTTGTAGATTTCGATCTTGAATTTCTTGCCTGCGGGCACCAGCAACTGCTTCGGTGTGAATACCCCGTTGTTGCAGTCCAGCCTGAAAACCGGCAAATCCTCCCCGGCGGCCAACGCCGACATTGCCATCGACATTCCAAGGAACGCCAAACACCATCGTTTATTCAGCATGCCGCGCCTTTCGAGAGGATTCACTGCCATTGCCAAGCGGTGCCAGTGCCCGCCCTCACCCTCAGTCAGTACCCGCCTTTTTTGCCCGTGCCCGCGTAGACGAAGTCGTAGTTCAACTCGAAGGGGGCGAACCATGGACCGACCCCGGTTTCTTTGTCGACATGGCGACCAAAGTGCGCGTGGGAGTTGGCCGTCGGCGGCTGGATCGTGAATTTCAGCTTGTACTTGCCGGGACCGGCCAATTTGACGTTATCGCCATAGTGCGGCCCGTCATTGGCAACCATCGGCATCAGTTCGCCATCGAGACGAAAGCTGCTGCCCGGCTTGACAAGCTCGAACTTGACGACCAGATAGGGCATCCAGTCGCCTTCGGCAAATCCGTTGGGATTGTCCTTCGCTGCGTGGATGTCGGCTTCCAGATGGATGTCGGATTCTTCGACCTTCTTCATCATGCCGTCCGGGTCCATTTTGACGGGCTGCAGATAGACGGCACCAATCTCCATCCCTTTGACGATCTGATGCTTGCCGATCGGTGTTTCGGCAGCATGGGCAATGCTCGCTCCGAGGAGCAGCGCAAGCGACGCGGAGAACCATTTGTTCATGTCTGTCATTCCTTGAAAGGTTGGGGAGCGCATCTGATAGCGAATGCGAATCGCTATCATACGCCTGAATCCGTATCCCTTCCTCGCCGCCCGGGCCTGCCGCGAGTGTGCGAGCGCCACTGCCCGCCGGCAGGTGGCGCATGCGCAGCCAACCCGGCCTGTGGCCCGCGCCGGCACCGACCCGCTTCGGGTCCATGCCGGTTTTCCACTTGCGGGCGCTTGCGCCCGATGGCTTTCAGCCTGACTGCGGTGGGCCGCAGTGGCGCTCAAACACCGCAAAGCCTTTGTCGTGGCCCAATCCTGCTGGCGCCATTCGATCATTTGCCGGGGTATCGGGGTGCGCCGGCCAGGCTGCTCTGGCTGTTGAGCGGGCGTTTGAGGCGCACTTCTTCGATCTTCACACCGCCGATCAGCGCCGTCTTGGCGCTGGCCAGATCGCGCTTGAAGCCGGCCAATTCGTGAAAGCGCAGCGCGCGCTCGTTGCGCAGCGGCACCCAGGCCGTGACGTTGGTGCAACCCTCTTCATGCAAGCCGTCACGGGCGGCATCCCACAGGGCCAGGCCCACGCCTTGGCTCCAATGGCTGGGGGCGGCGTAGATGGCCCAGATTTCGCCGGTGGTGGGGCGCGATTGCTCATCGCGCGAGCGGTCGTAGCCGACAAAGCCGACGATCTTCTCGCCGGCGACGGCCACCTGGACCTGGGGCTCGCAATATTCGATGGCCTCGCGCCAGTAGGCATGGCGCTCTTCGAGGGTCAGGGATTTCAACTGCGCGCTGGGCACCAGCTCTTTGTAGACTTCTTGGGAGGCGACGGTGTGGATCTGGGCAATGGCTTTGGCATCGCGCAGCGTGGCGGGGCGAACCTGGATGCTGGACATGGAACAACCGAACGAAAACAGGAAATGAAAAGACCGGCATTGTCGCCGCAAACGCCGGGGCCGGGCCAGGCCGCTACAGCCAGCGGCGCAGCAAGGCCATGACCCGGTCGAAGCGGGCCCCATACGGCGGGTAGCACCAGGCCGCCAGGGACCAGCGCGATTGCTGCAGCACCGCTTTTTGCTGGCACAGGCGGGCAAAGCCCTGCTCGCCGTGGCAGGCGCCCCAGCCACTGTGGCCCACACCACCGAACGGCAAGCCGGGGTGCGCCATGTGCAGCAGCGTGTCGTTCAGCGTCACGCCCCCGCTCACGGTGCCGCGCAGCACCGCCGCGCGCGCTGCCGGGTTCCGACCGAACCAGTACAGCGCCAGCGGGCGCGGCCCGGCGTTGACATGGGCCAGCGCGTCGTCGAGGTGCTCGTAGGGGAGCACTGGCAGGATGGGGCCGAAAATCTCCTCCTGCATCAGCGCCATCGCCGCTGTGGCGCCAAACACCAGCGATGGCGCCATCTGGCGGCTGGCGCCATCGCCGAGCGCCGGTTGGGCCTTGGGTTTGGTTTTCGGCAGCGGCACCGGCGCCACGGTCTGCACATCGGCCCCCTGGGCCTGCGCTTGCTGCAGCAGGGCCTGCAAGCGTGCATGGTGGCGCGCCGTGATGATGGCGGCGTAGTCGGGATTGCCCTCGATGCCGGCGGGGAACAGGCGCGCCACCGCCGCCCGGTAAGCCTGCGCAAACGCGCCCTCGCGCCCCCGGGGCAGCAACAGGTAGTCGGGCGCAATGCAGGTCTGGCCGGCGTTGAGCAGCTTGCCATGGGCAATCTTCAGCGCTGCGTCCTGCAGATTGCAATCGGCGTCGATGATGCAGGGCGACTTGCCGCCCAACTCCAGCGTGGTGGGGGTCAGGTTCTGCGCTGCTGCCTGCGCCACCAGGCGCCCCACGGCGCTGGAGCCGGTGAACACCAGGTGGTCGAACGGCAGCGCGGCAAACCGGGCCGCCAGTGCGGCATCGCCCGGCAGCACACACCATTCGTCGGGCGCAAAAAGCTGCGCCACCAGGGCCGTCAACTGGGCCGCCAGGTGCGGCGTGTGCTCGCTGGGCTTGAGCAGCACGCGGTTGCCTGCGGCCAGCGCCGTGATGGTGGGCGCCAAGGCCCGTTGCACCGGGTAGTTCCATGGCGCGATCACGCCCACCACCCCCAGGGGCTGGCGCTGCACCCAGGCGCTGGCGGGCTGCAGATACAGCGGTGTGCGCAGCTTTTGCGGCTTCATCCACCGGGCCAGATGGCGCAGGGTGTGCGACAGCAGGGCACGCAGCAGCAGGAAATCGGCCATCTCGGTCAGGCGCGGCGAGCGGATGCCGAAGTCGGCCTGCACTGCCGCCGCCAGCACCGGGCCATGCTCGTCGAGCAGCCGGCGCAGGCGCAGCAGGCGCTCGCGGCGCAGTTGCAGCGGCACATCGGGCTGCGCGCGGCTGGCCCGGTGTTGCAGATCGAAGCAAGCCTGGAGTTCGGCGGCGGTCATGGGCGGATCAGCGCACCCTCAGCGCATGTCCCGGGGTTCGACATCCGTCACCTCGTCCGCACCGGGCAGGCCGCCGCCACGGCGTGGCGTGGTCCAGCGCGCGCCCGAACGAAAAGCGGCATGGAACCCGGTGCGCGGATCGACGCGCCCCATGAACCGCCCCCAGGGGCTCATCGGACGGCCCGTCAGCCTGGCCCACAGCGCGCACAGCGCCCACGCCAGCGCCAGCACCATGGCGGCGGCCAGCAGGCTGACAAAGAACACCAGCCCCATGACCAGCAGCAGCGCGCGCAGCAGCCAGCGCAAACAAGTCGTAACGATCTGGTTCAAACGACACCTCTCCTTCAGACAACGCGGAACCCGTCCCCGGCCTCACTGCGGCGCAGCGCCGAACTGGAACACCCCCGGATCGAGCATCGGGTTCACGCTGACCGCGATCACGCTCTTGGGCGGGAATTGCCCTTGCAGCAGCAGCCTGGACAGCGGGTTTTCGATGCGCTGCTGTATCGCCCGCTTGAGCGGCCGCGCGCCGAACACCGGATCGAACCCCACCTTGGCCAACTCTGCCACAGCGGCGTCCGAGACCTGCAATTGCAAGTCCATCTTCGCCAGCCGGGATTGCAACGACTGCAACTGTATCCGCGCGATCGACGCAATATGCTGCGCATCGAGCGCGTGGAACACCACCGTCTCGTCGATCCGGTTCAGGAATTCGGGCCGGAAATGGTTCTTCAGTTCCCCCCACACCGCGTCCTTGATGTCCTGCGGGTCCTGGCCCACCATGGCTTGGATCAGCGGCGAGCCGATGTTGCTGGTCATCACGATCACCGTGTTCTTGAAGTCCACGGTGCGGCCCTGGCTGTCGGTCAAACGGCCATCGTCGAGCACTTGCAGCAGCACGTTGAACACGTCGGGATGGGCTTTGTCCACCTCGTCGAGCAGCAGCACGCTGTAGGGCTTGCGGCGCACGGCCTCGGTCAGATAGCCGCCCTCCTCATAGCCCACGTAACCGGGGGGTGCGCCGATCAGGCGGGCCACGGAATGCTTTTCCATGAACTCGCTCATGTCGATGCGCACCATGTGGTCTTCGCTGTCGAACAAAAAGCCCGCCAGCGCCTTGCACAACTCGGTTTTGCCGACGCCCGTGGGGCCCAGGAACAGAAAACTGCCGCTGGGACGCTGCGGGTCCGACAGGCCCGAGCGCGAGCGGCGGATGGCGTTGGCCACGGCGGCGATCGCCTCGTCCTGGCCCACCACACGCTGGTGCAGCCTGGCTTCCATCTGCAGCAGCTTGTCTTTTTCGCCTTGCATCATCTTGGCCACCGGGATGCCGGTGGCGCGGCTGACCACCTCGGCGATTTCCTCGGCCCCCACCTGCGTGCGCAGCAGGCGGCGGGTGGCCGGCGCGCCGTCCTTGCCCGCTTCCTGGGCCTGTGCTTGCCGGAGCTGCTTTTCCAGCGCGGGCAACTGGCCGTATTGCAGTTCGGCCACCTTGTTGAAGTCGCCCTTGCGGGTGAATTCCTCGATCTGGAACCTGAGCTTGTCAATGGCTTCGCGCAGTTGCGCGCTGCCCTGCGCCTGGGCTTTTTCCGCCTGCCAGATCTCGTCGTAATCGGCGATTTCCTTTTGCAGCCGGGTTATCTCCTCCTCGATCAGCGCCAGGCGCTTTTGCGAGGCTTCATCCTTTTCGCGGCGCACCGCCTCGCGCTCGATCTGTACCTGTATCAGGCGGCGGTCGAGCTTGTCCATCACCTCGGGCTTGGAATCCATCTCGATCTTGATCTTGGAGGCCGCCTCGTCGATCAGGTCGATCGCCTTGTCGGGCAAAAAGCGGTCGGTGATGTAGCGGTTGGACAGTTCGGCGGCGGCCACGATGGCCGGGTCGGTGATGTCCACGCCATGGTGCACCTCGTACTTTTCCTGCAAGCCGCGCAAGATGGCAATGCTCGCCTCGACCGTCGGCTCGTCGACCAGGATCTTCTGAAAACGCCGCTCCAGCGCAGCGTCTTTTTCGATGTACTTGCGGTACTCGTCGAGCGTGGTCGCGCCCACGCAGTGCAGTTCGCCACGCGCGAGCGCGGGCTTGAGCATGTTGCCCGCGTCCATCGCCCCTTCGGCCTTGCCGGCGCCGACCATGGTGTGCAACTCGTCGATGAAGACGATGGTCTGCCCCTGGTCCTTGGCCAGTTCGGTGAGCACGGCTTTCAGGCGCTCTTCAAATTCGCCACGGAACTTGGCGCCGGCCAGCAGCGCCGCCATGTCCAGCGACAGCACGCGCTTGCCCTTGAGCGACTCGGGCACCTCGCCGGCCACGATGCGCTGGGCCAGACCTTCGACGATCGCCGTCTTGCCCACGCCAGGCTCGCCGATCAGCACCGGGTTGTTCTTGGTGCGGCGCTGCAGCACCTGGATCGCGCGGCGGATTTCATCGTCGCGGCCGATCACCGGGTCGAGCTTGCCCAAGCGCGCGCGCTCGGTCAGGTCCAGGCAGTATTTGGCGAGCGCACCGCGCTGGCCTTCGGCCTCGGCGCTGTCCACCTTCTGGCCGCCGCGCACGGCCTCGATCGCGGCCTCCAGACTCTTGCGCGCAAGGCCATGCTCTTTGGCCAGTTGCGCCGCCTCGCCCTTGCTGTCGATCACGGCCAGCAGGAACAATTCGCTGGCAATGAACGGGTCGCCGCGCTTGATGGCCTCTTTCTCGGTGGCCTGCAGCACACGGCCCAGTTCGGGCCCGACCTGCACCTGCTCATTGCCCTGCACCTGGGGCAGGCGTTTGACGGCCGCCTCGGCCGCTGCCAGCAGGCCAGGCACATTGGCGCCGGCACGCTGCAACAAGGCCCTGGGACCATCGGCCTGCCTGAGCATGGCCGCGAGCAGGTGCACCGGCTCGATGTAGGCGTGGTCATTGCCCAGCGCCAGGCTTTGGGCATCGCTCAATGCCTCCTGGAATTTGGTGGTGAATTTGTCGAGACGCATGTTGGGGATCCTCCGAATTGCAAGGCACATGAGGCACGGCCAGCCTGGTTTCAAGGGCCGCGCCCGGGCGCGGGGCGGACTGGCGTTCATCGGACGATGGCGCGTCGATCGCTCTGTGGACCCGCATTGACCACCATTTTGCGAGCCATCGGCGTGTGATCGATCCGTGCATGCAGCGCATGGAATCCGGACTGGGTAACTACCCGTATTTCCCGTTTTTGCCGTAGACCATAATCTGCAACTCGATGCAACAGAGTGCGGCCATCTTGCGTGCGCCAGCCGAGTGACGATGGCCCGACCCGGCAGCCGGCTTTCGACCTGGCGCTCGATGGGCAAGCCCGTGCCGATGAACTTTGACAAGGAGACAATAAATATGAACTGGTCCAAAACGCTGCTGTTCATCCCGGTAGCAGCGGTCACCCTCGCGGCAACCTTTGCGGCCCCGGCGCAGGCGCGGAACATGCCCAGGAAGATCGGCTACGTCACGAACTACGCCACCCATGAGTGGTACCAGAATGTCATCAAGGGCATGAAAGCGCATGGCAAGGACCTCGGCATCGAGGTGGAGGTGCAGGATGCCAATCTCGATATCGCAAAGCAGGTGGCTGCGGCCGAGGATTTCATTGCCAAGGGCGTCGATGTCCTGATCATCACGCCGGTCAACGAAGAGGGCGTGGTGCCACTTTTGCGCAAGGCCAAGGCAGCCAACATCCCGGTGGTGCTGGAAGGCAACCCGGTCAAGGGCATGACGACCATGGTCGCCATTTGCGACTATGACACCGGCTATTTTTCAGGCATCGAGGCCGGCAAATACGCCAAGAAAAAATTGGGCGGGACAGCCAAAGTGATGAATGTCGGTTTGCCGCTCCTGTCGGCCACCGTGCTGCGCTCGAAGGGCTTCATGGATGGGATCAGGACGGTCATTCCCGGCGCAACGATGGTGCACGACCTCGATGGCGGCGGCAATCCGGATCGGGCGCTCGAAGTCTCCTCGGCGGCTCTGGCCAAGAATGCCGACATCAACATCATCTACGGCATCAATGACTCGTCGTCGCTGGGCGGCCTGCAAGCGTGGAAGGCGGCCGGAAAGTCGCAGGACAACCTGCTGACCGTTGGCACCGGCGGTGAGGGGCTGGCCTTCATCAACGCCATCGAGAAGGAACCGTCCTACCGCATCGAGGCGGCCATGTTCCCGGAAAAGGAAGGGTACACAGCCATCGACGCGGCGGTGAAGCTCTTCAACCAGGAGAAGGTGCCGCAGCACATCGTCAGCCCGACCGCGCCGATGAATGGCGACGACTGGAAGAAATATTACAGTTATGACGGCACCACCCGCACCATCAAGTGGGACGCCGTCAATGCGCTGACGCCACCGGCCAAGTGCATGAAGACCGCTGCAGATCTGAAGAAATAGGCATTCCCTCAGGATGCCCCGGCGTTCGATGTCGATACGGTTCGGTCAATCGGGCTCGCTCGTTCTGGCGCTGGTGCTGGCCACGCTTTGCATCGCCATCTCGGCCGCAGAGCCACGATTTCATTCCGGGGCCAACATCATCGCCATCTTGCGCCAATGCGCCTTGGTGTTGATCGCTGCGTGCGCAATGACCATGCTCGTCATTGCCGCCGAGGTCGATTTGTCGGTCGGTGCCTCGCTGGCCTTTGTCGGTTGCATCGGCATGGCCGTGCTCAATGCGACGCATAGCCTTGCGCTGGGCATGTTGGCGGCGCTGGCTTTTGCCGGCGGGGTCGGCCTTGCCAACGGTTTGATCGTCACGCGCCTGAAAGTCAATTCACTGATCGCCACGATCGGCACCATGATGATGCTGCAAGGCGGCGTCTATCTTTTCACCCGCGAGGCGGTGCAGAACCAGCACCAGTTGGCGGGGTTTACCGCGCTCGGCGCGGGCCATGCCGGGGTGGTGCCAATTCCGGTCATCGTCGCGGCGGTGATTTTCCTGATCGCCTGGATGACGCTGCGCCTGACGGTGCTGGGGCGTTTCATCTACGCCGTCGGCGCCAACGAAAGGGCGCTGCGCCTGTCGGGTGTCCGTTCCGAACGGCTGAAACTGTTCGCCTTTGTCCTGACCGGCCTGTGCGTCGGCGTGGCCGGCATGATCCTGTCGTCGCTGATGAATGCCGGTCAGCCGACGGCCGGGCGCGGCTTCGAGCTCACGGTCATTGCCGCTGTCATTCTGGGCGGAACCAGCCTGGCTGGCGGTCGCGGCTCTCTTTTCGGCACATTGCTCGGTGTGTTGGTGCTGAAAGTCATCGACAACGGCATCATCCTCCTCGGCTGGAACCAGGACTTGCAGATGATCGTGCCGGGCGTCGTCATCATTTTGGCGACCTATCTCGATGTCGTGCGGAGCAAAGCCAATGCCCGCTGATCTGCATCGGGCCTTCGTCGGCAAAGCGGCCATCGATGTCGGGGCGCTCGAAATGGTCGGCATCGGCAAGCGGTTTCCGGGCGTCGTGGCACTCGAAAATGTCGACCTGACGCTGGCTCCCGGCAAGGTGCATGCGCTGATGGGGGAAAACGGCGCCGGCAAATCGACGCTGATCAAGATCATGGCGGGCGTCCATGCCAAGGATGCCGGAACCATCCGGATGCAGGGCCGTGATGTCGAGATCGGGTCGCCGCGTGACAGCCTGAAGCAAGGCATCAAGGTCGTGTTTCAGGAAATCGCACTGATCCCGGAATTCACGGTGGCCGAAAACATTTTTCTGGAAGGCTACCCGACCGGCAAGACCGGCGCGATCGACTGGAAGAAGATCCGGACCGACGCCGCCGCATTGTTCCAGCGCATCGGCTTTGATGTCGATCCGGCAGCACGCACGGGCTCGCTGCCTGTCAGCCAGCAGCAGATGGTCGAGATTGCCCGTGCGCTGGCGCACGAGGCGCGTGTCGTCGTCATGGACGAGCCGACTTCATCGCTGACACCGAACGAGGTGGCCTTGCTGTTCACGGTCATTCGCCGGCTTGCCGCGCTCGGCATCGCTGTCGTCTATGTCAGCCACAAGCTCGGCGAGGTTTTCGAGATCGCCGACATGGTGACCGTGCTGCGCGACGGCCGGCATGTCTCCACCCGGCCCATCGGCGAGCACAGCAACGACACGCTGATCCAGGACATGATCGGTCGGCGCATCGACAATCTGTTCCCCCGCCAGCGCGGCCCGGCAGGCACGCGCGTTGCGCTGCGCGTCCAAGGTCTGTCGACGGCGCGCAAATTGAAGGATGTCAGCTTCGAGGCGCGCACCGGCGAGGTTCTGGGCTTCTTCGGTCTGATGGGCGCCGGGCGCACCGAGCTGGCAAAGGCGATCGTCGGCTACGATCCGATCACCGCCGGCACGATCACGGTCGACGGCCAGGTGCTGTCGCCGCATGACACCGCCTCGGGCGTCCGCCTGGGCATCGGCCTGTTGACGGAGGACCGCAAGAGCGAAGGTCTGATGGCTGATTTGCCCGTCTACCAGAACGCCAGCCTGGCTGCGCTGAAGCGCTTTGCCACGATGGGTTTCGTCGACGCCGCCAGGGAGCGCGCCGCCGTGCAGGACTATGTCGACCGCTTCCGGGTCAAGACGCCAAGCCTGTTCCAGCAGATCAAGCACCTGTCGGGCGGCAATCAGCAAAAGGTGCTGATCGCCCGCTGGCTCATGCGCGGACTGAAAGTCATCGTTGTCGACGAGCCGACGCGCGGCATCGATGTCGGCGCCAAGTCGGAGATATTTGCACTGCTCGACCGCCTCGCCGGTGAAAGCCTGGCGGTCGTGATGATGACGTCCGAAATGACCGAACTGCTCGGCTTGGCCGACCGTGTCGTGGTCATGGCCGAGGGCCGCATTGCAGCGACTTTTTCACGGGCAGACGCCACGCAGGAAAGGATTCTCGATGCCGCTATCGGTTGAGATGGCCCTGTTTGCGCACGCCGGAATTCCGGTCGAACCCATCGGGTTCGGCCGGTCATTCCGGGCGTGTCGGTTGTGTTTCCACGCCGCGGCACAGGCCGGCATGCCATGACCAGCGCCCCGATGTCTGCCCCTGTGCGGGCGCAACCGTCCTTGCTTGCGCGCCTGTTGCGGCGTCAGGAAATGGCGCTGCTGGTTTGCCTGATCCTGGTCATCGCCTTTTTTTCCGTGGCGGCAGAGAACTTCTTTTCCGTGCGCAATATCAGCAACGTGCTTGGCCAGGCGTCGCTGCCGCTGATTGCCGGCACGGGCTGCGCCATCGTCTTCATTTCCGGCGAAGTGGATATTTCGATCGGCGCGCTGCTGGCGACCATTGCGCTGCCGCTGATCGTCGTCATGAACGATACGCAATCGCTGGCCCTCGGTGTCTCGGCCGCCTTGATGTTCGGGCTGGCGATCGGGGTCGTCAACGGCTGGCTCACCGCCTATGCCGGCATCAACTCGCTGATTGTCACGCTGGGCATGATGTTCGTCATGCGCGGGGGCGTCTACCTCTACACCGGCCAGCGCGCCATCTCCGACGATGCCGCGCTGGACAGCTTCATCGCGCTGTCCGATGGACGGCTGTTCGGCGTCATTCCCTATGCGGCCGTGATCGCCATCATTTTGCTTTCGCTCTTCGCCTACATGATGCGCCATCGTCCTTTCGGGCGGCAGGTCTATGCCGTTGGCGGCAATCCGGAAGTCGCGCGCCTTGCCGGTTACGATGTGCGGCGGGTGAAGTTCCTGTGCATGATCATCAGCTCGTTGCTGGCCACCGTCGCCGGCATCATTTTGGCAGCCCGCGTCGGTTCGGCGCAGCACACGGCGGGGCTCAATTTCGAATTCCAGGTGGTCGCCGCGACCGTGCTTGGCGGGGTCAGTCTCGCCGGCGGCATCGGCAACCTGGGTGGCATGGCGCTCGGTGTGCTGATTCTGCAGTTCCTGTCCAATGGCCTGCGCGGGCTTGGGCTGCCGACCGAATGGCAACTGGTCATCACCGGCATGATCATCATCGCCGCAGTGGCTTTCGACGAAGCCAAGCGCCGGCGCGCAACAGGAGGCTGAAATGGCTCGACTCGAAGGAAAAACCGCCGTCATCACCGGTGCCGCCGACGGCATCGGCCATGCGATCGCGCAGGCGATGGCGCGCGAGGGTGCGCATGTCTTTCTGAGCGACATCAGCGACGCGCAGGGCGAGCGTTGCGCTGCGCAACTGCGCGCGGCAGGCCATCTTGCCGACTATCTGCATTGCGACGTGGCCAAGGCGGACGACATCGCCCGCCTGGTCGACACCGCCGTCCGTCAGACCGGGCATCTCGACGTGATGGTCAACAACGCCGCGATCGCCATCGGCGGCATGCCCGTCCACGAGATGACCGACGAACAATGGCAGCGCCTGATCGAGATCAACCTGACCAGCGTGTTTCGCGGCTGCAAGTGCGCGTTGCCGCACATGATCGCGCAAAAGTCGGGATCGATCATCAACATGGCCTCGGCCCAGGGCCATATCGGTCTCGATGGCTGGACCGCCTATGCCGGCGCCAAGGGTGCGGTGATGGCGATGACGCGCCAGATGGCGGTCGAATTCGGTCCGGTGAACATCCGCGTCAACTCGATCTCGCCGGGCACCATCGACACGCCGATGAATGACCGGCTGGCCCGGCAGATCGGCGGCAACCTCGCCAAGGCGTGGGTGAAGATGCATCCGCTCGGTCGTATCGGCAAGCCTTGCGAAGTGGCCGAGGCCGCCGTCTATCTCGCCTCCGACGCCGCCGGCTTTACGAGCGGCACCGACCTGCGCGTCGATGGCGGGCTGACCGCCGCGCCGCGCTACGTCCCGGAACTGCTTTGACGACATGAAAGAGACATGAAATGAACAAGGCCCTCGAAGGCATCCGCATCCTCGATTTCAGCCATCTGCTACAGGGGCCGTTTGCCACGCAACTGCTCGGGGACATGGGCGCCGACGTCATCAAGATCGAGCGCGCCGGTGCCGGCGACATGTTCCGTGGCATGACCTTTTTTGCCAAATGGGTGGGCGGCTCGGAAAGCCCGAATTTCCTGGCCTGGAACCGCAACAAGCGCTCGATCGCCCTGAATCTGAAGAGCCGCAAGGTGCACGCCATCATCATGGAGATGGCGCAGACCGCCGACGTGGTGGTGCAAAATTTCCGCCCCGGCGTGCTGGCCAGGCTCGGCTATGGCTACGAGGACTTCAAGGCCGTCAATCCGGGCATCATCTATTGCTCGGGTTCCGGCTATGGCGAGGAAGGCCCCTATGTCGAGCGCCCCGGCCAGGACATGCTGATCCAGGGGCTGTGCGGGCTGATTGCCAATACCGGCCGGGGCGACCAGGCGCCGGTTCCCGTTGGCGCCGGCCTGGCGGATCAGATCGGCGCCATGAACATGGTCTACGGCATCCTGTCGGCACTCTACTATCGCGAAAAGACCGGCAAGGGCCAGAAGATCGAGGTCAATCTGCTGGCCGGCCTGCTGGCGCATCTGAACCAGGAATATGTCGCCGTGCTCAACCTCGGCGAGGATTTCGTGCGGCCGAACTCCGGGATCGGCCATCCCGGCATGCAGGCGCCGTTCGGCATCTACGAAACCAGGGACGGTGGCTACATATCGATCGCGATGAGCCCGTTCAAGGCGCTCTACCAAGTGCTGCAAGCACCGCAGCTTGCGGTCTACGACGATCTCAAGACCCTTTTCGACCAGCGTGACGAGGTGTTCGGCAAGGTCAATGCCGAGACCAGAAAGTTCGCCACGCAGGATCTGCTGGCACGGCTGCTGGCCGTCGACATCTGGTGCGCCGAGGTGAAGGATATCCGCCGCGCGGCGGAAGATCCGCAGGTCATGCACATGGGCATGATCACCAGTTACGAGCATCCGCGCGGCGGCAAGGTCAGGGTGGTCGGGCCGGCGGTCAAAATGAGCGAGACGCCCGCAACCATCGAACGGCCGGCCCCGCTGGTCGGCCAGCATGGCCGCGAGATACTGGCCGAGCTCGGCCTGTCCAGCCAGGAGATTGCCGCTCTGGAGGCGTGCGGCGACATGACCGTGGACATGGCCTGACACCATGAGCGCCTGTCAAACCCTCACGGTCGAAACTTCGGGCCGCGTCGCGCTCGTCACCTTCCGGCGCGCCGACCAACTCAATGCCATGAACCGGCTGATGCAAAGCGAGATCACGCAGGCTTTCGAGGCGCTGTCCAGCGATGCGGGCGTCGGTGCGATCGTGGTCACCGGCGAAGGGCGCGGCTTTATGGCCGGTGCCGACATCAAGGAATACGCCGCGCAAACGGCGCCGGAATTCGACGCCTTCCAGGCAGCCGGAGCGCGCATGTACGCGGCCATCGAGAACAACCGCAAACCGGTGATCGCAGCGGTCAACGGCTTCGCGTTGGGCGGCGGCATGGAACTGGTGCTGTGCTGTGACATCGTGATCGCCAACCCATTCGCCAAGCTCGGTCTGCCGGAGATCAAGCTCGGGCTGATCCCTGGCGGTGGCGGCACACAACGCAGCGTCGCCAAGCTCGGGCGCAACCGCGCCAACCTCCTGCTGATGACCGGCGCCATTGTGCCGGCCTGCGAATTCATCGCTGCCGGCCTGGTCAACGAGGTCGTCGATGCCGAAAGGCTGATACCGCGCGCGCTGGAACTGGCCCGGATGATGGCCGCCGAGCCTGCCAGCGCGATCGAAGGCATGAAAGCGTTGACGGCGCATGCCGTGTCGGGAGATCTGGCCGGCGGCCTCGCCATGGAGCGCGATATCCTGGGCCGCCTCTACCGCAGCGAGACCGGCCAGCGGCGGATCGAGGCGTTCGCCGGAAAAAACGCAACACCAACGAAGAAGGAGCCACCATGAAGGACAGCGACAACTACCGCGGACTCGGCTGGGCGCATGGCGCGCTGACCGTCCAGCGGCTCGGCGCGATGCTTGCGCCCGTGACATTCGTGCTTGCGGATGGTCGGCAGATTTCGCCGCTGCACATCGCCCCCTGGTCGCACGAACCGCAGGCGCAAGCGCTGCCGGGCGTTCTGCGCAAGCTGCGCGGCGAATGGCCGTGCGTCCCCTTCGGCTATTCGGTGCCGGCCGACGGATGGCCCGGGGACTGGTCGCGCGTGATGCTTGCGCCGGAGCCTGACGAAGAAGTCCATGGCCATGGATCGAACCATGACTGGGATTGGCGCGCCAGCGAGCGCCAGTCATTGGCCCTGGCGCTTGCCTATCCCACCGCAAGCCCGGTCGAGCGCGTCGAACGGACGGTGGTGCCCGACCCGTCGGCGCCGGCCATCGACATTGAATTGAAAGTCATCGTCCGCCGTGCCTGCCGCCTGCCCATTGGCCTGCATCCTGTCTTCCGGCTGCCGGAAAAGACCGGTGCCGCCACGCTGGAACTCGGCCATTTCGATCATGGCCACACCTATCCACACGAGGTCGAGCCGGGCGCTGCCTTGTTTGCCGATGGCAAAACCTTCACCGATCTGGCCAGCGTTCCGGCACGCTCCGGCGGCATGCTGGACGCCTCACGCTTGCCACTGGCCGCCGTGACGGAGGAACTGCTGCAGGTCCATGGACTCGACGGCACGGTGGCGCTTGCCAACCATGCGGACGGCTACCGGGTCCGACTCTCGTGGCAAAAGGCGCATTTCCCAAGCCTTCTGCTCTGGTACTCCCATCGGGGCCGCAAGGCCGCGCCGTGGAATGGGCGCCATGTCGCCATCGGCATCGAACCGGTCTGCTCGCCCTTCGGCCTCGGCCTGGCGACCGCACTGGCCGACAATCCGCTCGCGCAATCCGGCATTGCGACGGCGCTGGAATTCTCGCCCGAAAGGCCGTTCGTGACCCGCTACCGGATCGAGGCATCCGCGCTGTGAAAGAGCGCGCAGCCATGCCGAACCGGCCTCGGCTCGACGGATGGCGACGGGCTGCCGGGCTGCCGCACGGGTGAAGGGACCTGCGATGGCAAAACCGTTGCTCGAAATGTCGGCCGCGAAAGTTTTCTTCGACGGCATCTTCACCAGCCCGCGCGTCGCGCACCCGGAGGGCGTGGCCGTCCACCGCGACGGATCCATCTGGTGCGGCACCGAAACCGGCGATTTGCTGCGGCTGGCCGCCGATGGTGCTTCGGTCGAGCGCATGGGTGGCACGCAAGGGTTTCTGCTCGGCATTGCCTTCGACGGTGCCGGGAACTGTTTTGCCTGCGATTGGAAGCACTCGGCGATCTTTCGCCGGGATGCCGGGACAGCGCAGATGGAACGCTTTGCTTCGGCGGGCATCCGCGTGCCGAATTACCCGGTCGTCGACGAGCTGAGGGGCTGGCTCTTCGTGTCGGACAGTGTCGGCCAAGACAACCGCTCCGGCATCTTCCGCTACGACCTGAAGACCGGCGACGGCGGCCTGTGGTGCCGCGAGGCCATGTCCTTTGCCAATGGCATGGCCATGGCGCCGGATGGCAACGGCCTGTATGTGGTGGAAAGCAATGCACCGTGCATCAGCTATGTGCCGATCCTCGCCGACGGTGCGCCCGGAGCCCGGCGGGTCGTCGTCGAGGGGGTGCACAACGTTCCGGACGGCGTGGCCTGCGCGCCCGACGGTTCGCTGTTCATTTCATGCTACGAGCCAAGCCGGATTTATCGCTGGCGCAAAGATCGGGGTCTCGAAGTGCTGATGGAGGATCCGACAGCGACCACGCTGGCGCATCCCACCAACATCGCCTTCAAGGGCGACAAACTCTACACGGCAAATCTTGGCCGCTGGCACATCACCGAGATCGATCTGGCCGCCCTTGCCAGCCCGGGCCGCTGACGGTCTGCGGCCCGTTCGGCCCGCCGGATTTGCCACCCCACATCCGCAGGGGGCCGCATCCGCAGGGGAATGGGGCCATGCGCCCGGTCGGCCTTCCCAAGACCCCAAGACGCCCCAAAGCGCCCCAAAGCGCCCCAAGACGCCCGGTGTCGTACCGGCGGCCTTGAACGCGGCGCACGACGGATCGGCCATCGGGCTGTCCGTTGCGTCGAACTACCCGGTCCGGTTCCAGCGGACGAGCGCGGCATGGCTGCAGATTTCCATTTCCAGAAGGGGCGCCGAGGCGCGGTTCATGGTGCGTGTTTCAGCGCCGGCGACAGCGCCTGGCCGCGCTCCGCCCAGGCTTGGTGGTACAGCGCGGTCAGCGCTCGGTGCAGCCGGCGCATGTCGGTCTGACCGCGCAGACAGCGGTTGATTTCGCCGCCGGCGGCTTCCACGAAGGCAACGATGCCGGCGAATCGCGGGCGCACCCAGGCGGCTTCGAGTGTCGTCAGCGTGGCGGCGAAGAAGTCGCGGGCCATGGCGTTGACGCTCCGGTCGCGCCAGGCAGCCAGGTTGCCGGGCTGGCCCCCGGCGCTGGCGTAGAGGCCGCGCTGCACTTTGGCACTGTGCAACCAGGCGAGAAAGGCGGCGGCCGCGCGCGGTGCCACGCTGTGGCTGGAGATCGCCATGCCGGCGCCGCCGAGCAGGGCGCCACACGATGGCTCGGCACCCGGCCCGGCCAGCGGCGCGAACCGCAGCCAGGGCCTGCGCTCTTGGCGCGCGTAGTTGGAGTAGCCAAAGGCCGCAGGGCAATAGACCATGCGCTCGCCGGCCAGCATCGCCTCGTACACGCGGATCGGGTTGTCGACCAGGCAGGACGGCTGCGCATGTTGCACGATCCAGTGCAGGTGCCGCATGACCTGTTCGGTCACATGGGCCGGCAGGAACTCGCCTTCGTTGCGGCCCAGCGGGTGCCCCAGGTTGGCGGCCAGCGTCAGAAAGGTGCAGGCGGCGTCGGTCGGTGTGCCGGCCCAGGACAGCGTCTGCCCGTTTGCGCGTGCGCGCTCGGCCAGCAGCAGCACATCGGCCCAGCGCCTGGGCGGCTCGGGCGCAAGATCGGCGAGCAGGTCTTCGCGGTAGCTGGCGACCTGGGCTGCGGCATCCGTGGGCAGCGCGAAGACCTTGCCGCGCCAGACATAGGCTTGGCCGGACGGGCCTGCGCCCTGTGCCGTCAGCCGCGACAGCACAGGGGCGGCGATCAGTTCACGGAGATCGCGAAAGCAGCCGGTCCGATCGGCCTGCCCGATGAAGGGATGGTCGATCACCAGCAGGTCGAAGCTGCGCGCCAGTTCCTCGTGTCGCGTCACCGATCAGATGTCGTAGGCTGCGCGCAGCCATCGGAGCGCAGCGCAAGGCGCATCGCGCAGCCCATACCGAGCTGTATTGGCAAGCGATGCAACGCCGCGATGCGCTTCGATGGCCAGCGCGGACCGACAGATGATCGGTGATGCGACACTAGATCGGCGCGGCGCCAAAGTCATGCAAGGAGCGCTGGCGCCATTCGATGCGCACATGGCCGCTCAGTTGCGCGTAACGGCTCGCGCAGGCCACGAGCGGGTCGTAGCCGCGTGGATGCGCCCAGGTCAGTCCCTTGAGCGTGATCGGTTCGGTCTTGTCGTTCACTGGGGAACCTTTGCCTTCGGCTACGGTATGGGCGCCTTCGGGCGGCCGCGCGGTGCCCACGGTCCGGGAACCGGGGGCGCCATGGCACAGGCGCTCAATCGGCCCGGATATCGTTGGCCTGCACGACCTGCCTCCAAGTCTCGTAGTACCCGTGGGTCATGCCCATCAGGCGCTCGGGCGTGCCGCCGCCCGGCTCGTCGCCGCGATCGGTGATCGTCTTGACCGTGACCGGATCGGCCATCGATTGGTTCAGCGCTGCGTTGGCCTTCCTGACGATCTCGGGGGACAGGCCGGGCGGGCCGTACAGGCCGATGAACGAGGTGACGATGAAATCCTTCAGGCCGAGTTCGTCCGCCGTCGGAACCTGCGCCAGCGCGGGCACGCGCCTGTCGCTGGTGACCATCAGCGCCCGCAACTGCCCTGACCGGACGAAGGGTGCGATGACCGACACCGCGTCGAACATCAGCTTCACGCGGCCAGCGATCAAGTCGTGCAGCGCCGGCGCGCTGCCCTTGTAGGCGATGTGGGTCATCGCCGGCCGGCCCATGCGCTCGCGCAGCAGTTCCATCGCCGCCTGCGTGAGACTGCCAGGCCCGGAGGAGGCGTAGTCGATGCCGTCCTGCGCCTTGACCCAGGCGAGCAACTCGCTGAAGTTCTTCGCACCCACGTCCGGATGCACTGCGAGCACCAGCGCCGACTGCAGCAGCAGGCCGATCGGCACCAGCCTGCGCGGGTCGACCATCGGTGTGTTGCGGTAGGTGTGGGGGTTCATGGTCATGTTGCCGCCGTTGCCCACCAGCAGGCGGTAGCCGTCGCTCGGGCCCTTGAGCACATGCTCGACGCTGATGTTGCCGCCGGCGCCCGGGCGGTTGTCGATCACGCAAGGCTGGCCCAGCGCGGCCTGCAAGCCGGGTATCTGCACCCGGATCGCAAAGTCGGTCTGACCGCCGGGCGGCGCGCCGACCACCAGCGTCACGGCCTTGCCGGGCCACGCGGCAGGGCCTTGCGCTGCCGCCACCCCTGGCGCCAGAGCGGTGGCAACGAAACCCAGGCCCGTGCCCAGCGCCTGGCGGCGCGAGCAGTCGGCAGCAGCTTTCATTGGTCGTCTCCCATTTTCATCAGAGTCAATCGATTATTGCTGGCAAGAATGGCACCGAGCCAGGGAATAACCCGAGGCAAACCAGGCCTGCAAGTGGCCATGGCGCTGCGCGCCACCGGCGGCGCATGCAACGGGCGCGACCCATGCCAGGGGTGCCGCACTGCGGGCTTTGCCAGGCTGCTGGTGTCACTCGCCTTCGGGGGCTATCAGCGCCAGCGTCAGCGGCAGCGGCAATGGGCCGGCGGAGTTCGGGCGCCAGTTCCTAGTGTCGCGTCACCGATCATCTGTCGGTCTGCGCTGGCCATCGAAGCGCAGCGCGGCGTTGCATCGCTTGCCAATACGCTCGGTATTGGCTGCGCGATGCGCCTTGCGCTGCGCTCCGATGGCTGCGCGCAGCCTACGACATCTGATCGGTGACGCGACACTAGGCGATTTGAAAAAGTACGCCGCGATCGTGAAGGAGGCGAACCTCCGCATCGAATGACCGGATTGCCGAAAAACGGCCGGGGCCACGAATCGGCCAACGACGGCGGGAGCGCAAAAAATGTGATCGCCTGTCGATACCATGCGTGGAGGTTCCAACTTGACGGCGAACTGGCATTTGCCAACAATTGCGCGAACGTTGCAACACAGTTGCAGCGTGCACCGCGCACGATCACCGACACACCAGCAAACTGAAAAATCATCGTTGACAACCCTATGGAATACCATCACCGCCCGCCGGCACATCCGGGTTTTTCCAGTTCCGTCGATTCGCGCCGCTACACGCACACTTTCCATGGCCACGGGACGCTGCCGCATGGTGTCAGCCGCTCGTCAGGCTCGGGCCATCCGTTCGGCAGCATTGCGAAGAACCAGGCGTTCAACGGTTTCCGGGCATGGCTAGTGTCGCGTCACCGATCAGATGTCGTAGGCTGCGCGCAGCCATCGGAGCGCAGCGCAAGGCGCATCGCGCGGCCCATACCGAGCGTATTGGCAAGCGATGCAACGCCGCGATGCGCTTCGATGGCCAGCGCAGACCGACAGATGATCGGTGACGCGACACTAGGTGTGATGTCCAACGCAGTGCCGGGCGGCGCTACCGTGGCCGTGATCTGCGAGTGCCCGGTCGCGGATTTCCACCGGATGATGGGCGGCATCCATCGCAACAGGTCGTCGCAGGCATGTCAATGACAGACATCGGTTGGTTCGACGCCGTGGTGTCCGATACCGCGCCGCTGGCGCGTGCGATCAAGCAGTTCACATTGCGGGTCCGACAGGGCGTCTACCCGCACTTTACGTCCGGCAGTCACCTGCTGGTGCGGATTGCGGATGGGTTTGGCGGCGGCGTCAATGCCTACTCGCTGCTGGACGCGCATGGCGGCGGCGCCACGGTGCGAATCGCGGTCAGGCATGAGCCGCAGTCGCGCGCAGGCTCGGCCTGGATGCATACCCTGCAACCGGGCGATGCGATCCGGATCAGCGCGCCGAGCAACCTGT
This sequence comes from Verminephrobacter eiseniae EF01-2, assembly GCF_000015565.1. Lineage (NCBI taxonomy): Bacteria > Pseudomonadati > Pseudomonadota > Betaproteobacteria > Burkholderiales > Comamonadaceae > Verminephrobacter > Verminephrobacter eiseniae. Next base: position 3,962,093 of record NC_008786.1, on the reverse strand, counting down.
TCGCGCTCGATCCGAGCGCGCGCCGGCATGTGTTCATCGCCGGCGGCATCGGAATTACGCCGTTCATGGCCCACCTCCAAGCCCTGCGCGCGCAGGATGCGACATGCCACTTGCACTACGCGTTCAGGAGCGCCGCAGACGCCGCGTTCTGCGCTGGTCTCGGTGCGCGCGGGAACGTCAGTTTGTATGACGCCGCGCGGGGGCAGCGTGTCGATTTGCGGCAACTGCTGGCCGCGCTCGATGACGCCGACCATCTGTATGTCTGCGGCCCGCGCCGGATGATCGACGAGATCGAGGCCGCAGGGGGGCGCTTGCGTGCCGAACGGCGGCTGCATGTAGAGCAGTTTGCGCAACCGGCGCCAGCGCCCAGCGCGGCGTTCACTGTGCGGCTCGTCCGCAGCGGTTGCGAGCTCGTGGTGGCCGAGGACGAATCGATCCTCGACGCCATCGAGCGGCGCAGTCCGGTGCAGGTGCAAAGCCTGTGCCGCGAAGGGTATTGCGGGACTTGCGAGACGCGCCTGCTGTCAGGCAGTGCCGAGCATCGCGATCAATACCTGAACGAAGATGAGCGGCGCGCGCAAGACCGGATCATGCTGTGCGTGTCACGGGCCGCATGTGCCACCCTGGAACTGGATTTGTAGCGCCGTCGTCCGGCGGCGACCTGCGGCGCAAGGCGGATTCCGTGTTTTTTCATCTTTGTGCTTAAGGTCCTGTCGGGTGGCGCTACGCACAGTGATGCGGTGGCGCTCGCGCAACCGCTCACCGAGCTTTCGCAAACGCTCGGTGCGTCCGTTCGCTCGGCTGGTTATGCCAAAGGTGCTGAAGGTAAAAGCTAACGAGAGTCCTGCTCGCTCCAGAAGAGTGCGGTAGTAAGGCAGGTTGTAGGTCTGCAGCAGAGTTGGCGGTTTGTCATCGGAAATAGCCGAAGAACACGTGCTGCTCGCCAAAGCGGCTGTTGTAGTCGTGGTGGATCGTCGCGCTGATACGACCCACCACCACGCCAGCTTCGTTGAATGCAACAAAGTGCTCGATGGCCGCCTCGGCAAACAGCGGGTTCTTTTTCGGCGACATCAGCTTGCGGATGTCGGCGCGCAGTGGCGGCACCCAGAGCGGATCGTGACGATAGAGCCGGAAAGGCAGGTCGATGTAAAGGTCGGTCGGGCGGCGGTCGGTGCCGGGAAGAACGTCGATCATGGGATGTTCTCCAACAAGCGGCGCATGTTGCGGTGGCGTGCCTCGAACAGCCGGTTCATGTATCGATTCACGAACAGCTTCTCAACCAGTCGGCCGCCGTAGGCCTCGTAGCTGACGAGGTCGGTGTACAGCGTGCCGCAAGGATCTGGTCTCACGATGTGCTCATGGCGCAAACGCTTCATTGGGCCGCGCAGCATCTGATCGACGAAGGCAGTGCCGGGGTGCACCTGCGCTATGCGTACCCGCCACTTGCACGGGATGCAATACAGCATCCAGTGCAAGAATTCGAACTCGCGGCCGACAGTGATCTTCAACTGAGTTGGGTCGACCTTGCCGATCGGGCGGATCGGCTCTGGGAAGATCAGCGGGAAGTTGGCGCCGTCCAAGCAGAAGTCGAGTACCTCGTCGGGGCTGCGGCCGTGGATCAGAACTGTCTTTTCCATCACTGCGGCCATCACGCGATCTCCTGCTCGACTGCTGTGCTCTGGTTGCTGAATTGGGCGATGTAGCGCGCCCAGTGTTCTGGCTCGAGCGCCTTGTCGAAGCTGCGCAGGCCCGCTAGTGTCGCGTCACCGATCATCTGTCGGTCTGCGCTGGCCATCGAAGCGCATCGCGGCGTTGCATCGCTTGCCAATACAGCTCGGTATGGGCAAGCGATGCGCCTTGCGCTGCGCTCCGATGGCTGCGCGCAGTCTACGACATCTGATCGGTGACGCGACACTGGGCTGGCGTCGCGGTTGACGCCACCAAGCGCCATCATCATCACCTCGGCCATACAAGCCGGCGAGGGTTTTGCCATTCCTCAGCCCGCAATCCCGCAGTTCACCGACAGAAACTGCTTCATCCGGGCCAGCGCCAGTTCCGGATTGGACAGCACACCGCAGGCGTCGGCCAGCTCGAACAGCTTCGCGTAATGGACCGGGCCACGGGCCGATGACAGCCCTGCGGCCATCGAGAAATGCGCTTGGTGGCCGTTGAGCCAGGCCAGAAACACCACGCCGGCTTTGTAGTGGCGGGTGGGTGCGCGGAAGATTTCGCGCGACAGGGCCACCGTGGGGTCCAGCAGTTGGCGAAATTCCCGGGGGCGTCCGGCGGCCAGTTGCGCCAGCGCTACGGCGGCCACCGGGGCGATCGGGTCGAAGATGCCCAGCAGGCCGTGGGAGTGGCCGGCCTCGTCGCCGGCCATCAGTTCGGCGTAGTTGAAGTCGTCGCCGGTGTACATCTTCACGCCCGGGGGCAGGCGGCGGCGCAGTTCCAGCTCCCATCGGGCGTCGAGCAGGGAGACCTTGATGCCTTCGACCTTGGCCGCATTGTCGGCAATCAGCCGGGCCACGGTCTCCAGCGCCGTGGCCAGATCGGCCGAACCCCAGTAGGCCGCCAGTGCCGGGTCGAACATCGGGCCGAGCCAATGCAGGATCACCGGCTGCGAGCAATCGTTCAGGATGCGGCCATACAGTGCGTGGTAGTCATCGGCGCCGTTGGCCGCCCGGGCCAGTGCGCGGCTGGCCATCAGGATGACCCGGCCGCCTTCGGCCTCGACCACGCCGAGTTGCTCGCGGTAGGCGGCCTCGACCTGGGCCAATGAGACCTGCGGCCCCGGGGCCAGTTGGTCGGTGCCGACCCCGCAGGCCAGTTCTCCGCCGACGGCGCGGGCATGGCCGATGCTGCGTTGGATCAGTTCACGCGCCACCGGCCAGTCCAGGCCCATGCCGCGCTGCGCGGTGTCCATGGCCTCGGCGACTTTGAAGCCGAGCCGGTAGAGGTGTTCACGGAAAGCCAGCGTGCTGTCCCAATCGATCACCGGCGCTGCATCCCAGGGGTCGACCGTGGCCCACGGGTCGACGACCACATGCGCAGCGGCGTAGACGCTGCGGTTGAACGGGCCGGGCCGGGCCGCTGGCGCGGGCGCAGGCGCGGGCGCTATGGGGCTGGCTTTGAGGGCGTAGGTCTTGACGGACCCGTCGATCTGCGGAAGACGGATGTGCATGGCGTTCTCCAGGGGCTGGGTCAAAGACGAGCAAGGATGTGGTCGGCGGCTTTTTCGGCCACCATGATGGTCGGCGCGTTGGTGTTGCAGGAGGGCACGAAGGGCATCACCGATGCATCGACGACGCGCAAGCCTTCGATGCCGATGAGCTTCAGGTCTGGCGCCACGACGCTGTGGGCGTCGCTTTCCGGGCCGATCCGGCAGGTTCCGACCGGGTGGTGGTCGGTCTTGGCATGGGCGCAGGCGTAGTCGTACAGGTCTTGGTCGCTTTGTCGCCGGGCGCCGGGCAGTACTTCGGTTTTGACATAGCGCCTGAGCGCCGGCTGCTGCATGATGTCGCGCGCCAGCCGCAGGCCCCCGATGGCCATTGCGCGGTCATGGCTGTCGGCCCAGTAGTTGGGGTCGATCAGTGGTGCGGCGCCAGGGTCGGCGCTGGCCAGCCGCACGCTGCCCCGGGATTGGGGGCGCAGATAGGCGCTGTTCAGGGTCACGCCGGAGTTCTGCATCCTGGCCATGCCGGCCTCGATCCCCGAGCCCAGGCCCAGGTGCAGTTGTATGTCGGGCGAGTGCGCCGGGTGGCTGCGGTCGGCGTACCAAAAGCCGCCGGTCTCGAACAGGCTCGATGCCACCGGCCCGCGCTTGAACAGCAGGTACTGCAAGCCGGCCCAGGCCGCGTGCTGCGGGCGCTCGTATTTGTCGTAGCTGTGATCGCCGGTGCATTCGGCGATCACGAACAGGTCCAGATGGTCTTGCAGGTTTGCGCCCACGCCGGGCAGGTCATGGGCCACGTCCAATCCCAGGCTGCGCAAATGCGCGCCCGGGCCTATGCCTGACAGCATCAGCAATTGGGGCGAGCCGATCGCGCCTGACGAGACGATCACCTCGCGGTGAGCCCGCAGGGTCGCCGGGCTGCGGCTTTTGCCTGTCACCAAGGTGACACCCGCTGCGCGGCGGCTTGCGCGCGGGCCTTCGAGCAGGACTTTCAGCACCCGGGTGTGCAGCTTGATCGTCAAATTCGGCCGCTGTTTGACCGGGTTCAGAAAGGCGGTCGCGCCCGATGAGCGGCGGGCGTTCAACTGCGTCAGTTGGTAGTAGCCCAGGCCATCCTGGGCGGCGCCGTTGAAATCGGCATTGAACGGGATGCCAAGCTCCTGCCCGGCCTGAAAAAAGGCTTCGCAAATGGGCAATGGGCTGACCGGGTTGGACACCCCGAGCGGGCCGCCATAGCTGTGGTGCTCGTTGGCAAAGCGCTGGTTGTTTTCCGAGCGTTTGAAATACGGCAGCACGTCGGCATAGCCCCAGCCGAGCGCGCCCGCGTCCCGCACCCAGGTCTCGTAATCTGCGGCGGCGCCACGGGTGTAGAGCTGGGCATTGATCGATGAGCCGCCTCCGATGACCTTGGCCTGGGTAAAGCGCAGCACCCGGCCTTGCAGGTGCTTTTGCGGCACCGTGCTCCAGCCCCAGGAGGCAATGCCCTTGGTCATCTTGGCAAAGCCGGCAGGCCAGTGGAACAGCGGGTGCCGGTCCGGCCCTCCGGCCTCGATGAGCAACACGCTGACCGACGGGTCAGCGCTCAGCCGGTTGGCCAGTACGCAACCGGCGGAGCCGCCGCCGGCGATGATGTAGTCGTAGTTTTCCATGCGTGATCAGCGTCGTCGATGTCATAAGCGTGCAATGGAGAGCGCGCCGTCCACCGACAGCGCGCTGCCGGTGGCAAAAGCCAACTGCCCGCTGGCCAGTGCCGACACCGCGCGCGCCACATCCTCGGGCTGCCCCCAGCGCTGCATGGGCACCAGCCCTTCGGCGATGCGCTGCCCGTATTGGGCGGCCACCGGCTGCGTCATCGGCGTTTGGATGATGCCGGGCCGGATCTCGAACACGGCGATGCCGGCCGCTGCCAGGCGCAGCGCAAACAGTTTGGTGAGCATGGGCAGCCCGGACTTGGACAGGCAATACTCTGCGCGTTCGATCGAGGCCAGTTCGGCGCTGACCGAGGACAGTGTCACTATCGTGCGCGGGCGTGCCGGATGCGCCGGCGTCGTTTGCAGCATGTGGCGCGCGACGGCCTGGGTCATGAAGAAGGTTCCGCGCAGGTTCACGCCCAGCACCTCGTCGAAGGCGCGGGGCTGCACATCGAGCAGATCGCCACGGCTCGGTGCGGCGATGCCGGCGTTGTTGACCAGCACCTCGACCGGCCCGCCCCAATCGGCGATGGCTTGCACCAGCGCCGGATGGGCCTCGACCCGGGCCAGGTCCGAAGGGAAAAAACGGGCCCGGCCAGCGCGCGACTCGATCGCGTGCAGGGTGTGCGCGGCGCCGGGGTCGGCGGTATCGGCAGGGTCGGCGAGATCGGTCATGGCGACGGCGAATCCATGGGCTGCCAGGTCGATGGCGATGGCGGCCCCGATGCCACGGCGGGCGCCGGTGACGATGGCCAAGGCAGGGCGCGTCACGACAGTTGCTCCCGAAGATGCCGGCCCACGCGCAGCGCCTGCGCGGCCACCGTCAGCGCCGGGTTGACGGCTGCCGAAGAAGGGAAAAAGCCCGCGTCCACCACGTACAGGTTGTCGTGGTCCCAGGCTTTGCACAGCGCATCGAGCGCCGAGGTGCGCTCATCGGCGCCGAAGCGGACGGTTCCGCATTGATGGGACACCACCTCGGTGCCAAAGCCCTTGGCCAACACCAGCGGATAGCCGGTGCCACGCAAAATCTCTTTGCATTGGCTCACCCAGCGCTGGTGCGCCTTCAGGTTGCTGCGCTTCCAGTGCAGGTTGATGGCGCCGTCCTGGCGCAGGGTGACCCGGCTGTCCGGGTCCGGCAGGTCTTCGCTTTGCGCGTACCAGTCCACGCTGTGCTGCGCCAGCAATGCGCGCAGCATCCGGGGCAGATGGCCCAGCGGCCCGCGCAACATCGGTTCGCGAATCTTGCCGAGCAGTTGCAAGCTGCCCAGCGGGTAGCCGTAGCTGGCGGAGCCGAAGTAAAAGTCGTGCAGCGCCAGCGTTTTCGGGAAACGGGTGCGGTTGCGCTTGAGCGGATGCAGCGCCATCAAGGCCGTGGTGTTGTGGGTCATGTAATGGCGCCCGACGACATCGCTGCTGTTGGCCAGACCCCCGGGATGCGCCCGGTTGGCCGAGCGCAGCAGCAGGGCCGCCGAATTGATCGCGCCGGCACTGAGCACGAACAGCTTGCCGCCAATGTGCTTGCGCACGCCATCTTCGAGCACCTGCGCGGCGACGATGCGCCTGCCGCCGGCATCGGTGAGCAAGCGCTCGACCAGCACCCCGGTGCGCAGTTCGACGTTCGGTTGCCGCAGGGCCGGACGGATCAGCTTGATCTCGGCGTCCCCTTTGGCATCGATCCGGCAGGGCAGGGCGTCGCAGTTGCTGCAACGCCGACAGCGGCCAGCGTCGCCCAGGTCGATCGCGCTGGGCATCGGAAAGGGCGACAGACCCTGGGCTTGCAGCCGGTCATGAATCGCCTGCATCACAGGCTCATGCGGCACCGGTGGGTGCGCATAAGCACAGCTCCTGGCCGGCTCGGTCGGGTCGATCCCCGCCTGGCCGCGCACACCGAACAGGCGCTCGGCCAGCGCGTACCAAGGCTCCAGATCGGCGTAGCGGATCGGCCAGGCGGGCGATTCGCCCTCCTCATGCTGCACGCGCTCGAAATCGCGCTCGCGCAAACGGAACATCGCCGTGCCATAGAACTTGGTCAGCCCGCCGACAAAGTAGAACATTCCCGGACGGAAGGCGCGGCCGTCGGCGTACCAGATGTCATCGGTCTTGTAGCGCTGCTTGACGAAGACCTCCTCCAGGTCCCAGTTGTGCGGCTCCCGGGGCAGAAACCGGCCGCGTTCGAGCACCAGCACCTTGGCGCCAGACCCGGCCAGTTGCAAGGCCACGCCGCCGCCGCCGACACCGGAGCCGATGATGACCACATCCGCCGGGTCTTGGTTCATGGTGGCCGGCATGGGTTCAGGCGATCCGCTCTTCGGACTGCGCGTCGAAACAGACCAGCCGGCGCAGGTCGATCAGGAAGTGGGCGCTCTGGAGCGCATCGAGCCGGACATCGGGCTCCAGGCGCACGGTGAACTCCTGCCCGCCAAGATCGAGCAGCGCCAGCGTATCGGCGCCGGTGGGCTCGATCACTTCCACCTGCGCTTGAACGCAGGCTTGCAGCGGGCCTGGCACCGCATCCGGCCCGACCAGCGTGACCGCCTCGGGGCGGATGCCGGCAATGATGGGCCGGCCGATGTAGCCAGACAGCGCGGGCGTCGCCAGCGCCGGCGGCACGGCGATGGCTGCGGCCCCTTGCGCGCCTTGGCCGAGCACGATGGACAGCCCGGTGCCGCTGGCCTGCAAATGCCCTTGCAGCAGATTCATCCGGGGAGCGCCCATGAAACCGGCGACAAAGGCGTTCGCGGGCTGGTGGTAGACCTCGGCCGGGGTTCCCAACTGCTGGAGCCGCCCGCCCTTCATCACCGCAATCCGCGTGGCCAGCGTCATGGCTTCGATCTGGTCATGCGTCACATAGACGATGGTGGCTTTCAGCCGCTGGTGCAGTTTCTTGATTTCGGTGCGCATGCCCACGCGCAACTGGGCGTCGAGATTCGACAGCGGCTCGTCGAACAGATACAACTGCGGCTCGCGCGCCAAGGCCCGGCCGATGGCCACCCGCTGGCGCTGCCCGCCGGAGAGCTGGCGCGGCTTGCGCTCCAGAAGATGCTCGATCTGCAGCATCCGGGCAACCGATTGGACGCGCTCCTGGCGCTGCTCCCTGGCCACCTTGCGCATCCGCAGCGGGAATTCGATGTTCCTGGCGACCGTCATGTTCGGGTACAGCGCATAGGACTGGAACACCATCGAGATGTTGCGGTCCGCCGGGCCCAGATGGGTGATGTCGCGCTGGTCCAGTTTCAGGCTGCCGCCGCTCGGCTCTTCCAGACCGGCAATGATGTTCATCAAGGTGCTCTTGCCGCAGCCCGAAGGGCCGATCAGCACCAGGAATTCACCGTCCTGCAGAGCGATCGAGATGTCATGAAGAATCTTGACCGGGCCGAAACTCTTGTGGATTTGGATCAAATCGAGCGCTGCCATGGGACTGCCTTCAACCTTTTACCGACCCGGCCATCAGGCCGCGAACGAAGTATTTGCCGGACAGCAAATACACCAGCAGCGTAGGAGCCGCAGCAATGAACGCGCCGGCGAAGTGGACGTTGTATTCCTTCACCCCGGTGCTGCTGTTGACCAGGTTGTTCAGCGCCACGGTCAGCGGGTAGGAACTGAAATCGCTGAACGAGGCGCCAAAGAGGAACTCGTTCCAGATGTTGGTGAACTGCCAGATCACCGTCACCACGATGATGGGCGCGCTGTTGGGCAGCAAAATGCGGCCGAAAACACTGAAGAAGCCGGCGCCGTCCATGCGCGCCGAGCGCACCAGTTCCTGGGGAAAGGCGGCGTAGTAGTTGCGGAAAAACAGCGTGGTAAAGCCGATGCCGTAGACCACGTTGACAAAGATCAGGCCCCGGATCGTCCCGGCAAGGCCCAGCATGCCCAGGGTTTTGGCCATCGGGATCAGCACGATCTGGAACGGGATGAACACCGAAAACAGCATCGCCGCAAACAGCAGATGCGCCCAGCGCCAGCGAAACTGGGTCAGGATGTAGCCGTTGATCGCGCCGATCAGCGTCGACAGCAGCACGGCAGGCAGGACCAGCAGGAAGGAGTTGACGAAATAGGGCTTCAGTCCCGTAGGTTGCACGCCGATCTGCGCCTGGCTCCAGGCCGAAAGCCAAGGCGCAATGGTCCAGTGGACCGGCCATGCCAGCAGGTCGCCGTCACGGATTTCGTCCAGCGGCTTGAGGGAGTTGACCAGCATCACGTAGACCGGCAGCAAAAAAACCAGCGCCAGCAGCACCAGCGCCAGGTACAGGGCGATGCGGCCCGGGCCGGGCGCGCCAGCGCGTCGGGGCGCCAAAGCGCGATCAGCCATTTTTCACCTTCTTCATTTCGCTGTAGAGGTACGGCAGCACCACCACCGCAAGCGCCAGCAGCATCAGCACCGAACTGGCCGCACCCACCGCCATTTCGTTGCGCGTGTACGTGTACTGGTACATGAAAACCGATGGCAGCCAGGTCGAGCGCCCCGGGCCGCCATTGGTCAATGCGATCACCAGGTCGTAGGACTTGATCGCCATATGCGCCAGGATCACGAAGGACGACACAAAGACCGGGCCCAACTGCGGGACGATGATGTGCAGATAGATCTGCCAGATCCTGGCGCCGTCGACCCGGGCCGCATTGACCTGCTCGGTGTCCACCCCGCGCAGACCGGCCAGGAACATGGCCATCACGAACCCGGCGGTTTGCCATACCGCAGCGATCACCACGCAGTAGATGGCCATCTGGCTGTCCTTGATCCAGCCGAAGGCAAAGCTCTCCCAGCCCAACCCATGGATGGAGCGCTCCAGCCCGACACCGGGGTCGAGCAGCCATTTCCAGGCCGTGCCCGTGACGATGAAGGACAGCGCCATCGGGTACAGGAAGATCGAGCGCAGCACGCCTTCGCAGCGGATCTTCTGGTCGATCAAAAGCGCCAAACCCAGACCCAACAGCAAAGAAAAGCCCAGGTACAGCGTCGCGAAGACGCCCAGGTTGGCAACCGCCACCCACCAGTTCTCCAGACCCGCCAAGCGCCGGTAGTTGGCCATGCCGACCAGTTCATTGCTCGGCATCATCGTCGAGTTCGTGAACGACAAATAGCAGGTGAACATCATGTAGCCGTAGACGCAGACCAGCACCAGCAAGGCGCTCGGACTGATCAACAGTTTGGGCAGCAGGCCGGCTTTCATCGCGATTTCTCCATGACCCGGTTTCTCATGACACGGTGCGCCGCCCGCGCCGCCCCGTGGAGGGGCCGGCGCCGCAGGTGGCCAAGGGGGTGTGGGTCAATGGTCAATCCTTGGCCGCCGCAGCCATTTCTGCGACCGCCTTCTTGTTGTCGATCTGGCCATTGAAGTGCCGCGTGATGACGTCATAAAAGGCGTTCTTGATCGACGCCGGCACCGCATAGCCATGGCCCATGGAGCCGAGCAGTTGGTTTTTGCTGCTCGCCTCGGCCAGGTCCTTCATGCCCTTTTTGCCGCAGGCATCGAAAGCGGTGTCGGGCACATCGGTGCGGGCCGGAACGGAGCCCTTGACGACGTTGAACGTCGACTGGAATGCCGGTTCCATGATGGCGCTGGCCAGCAAGGACTGGGCCGCGACCTTGTCGGCGCCGACCTTGAACATTGCAAACTGATCGGCGTTGAAGGTCACGCTCCCCTGCGTGCCGGGGGTGCGAAAGCACAGGAAATCCTTGCCGGGCAGTTTCTTGGCGGTGATGAATTCGCCCTTGGCCCAGTCGCCCATCAACTGAAAACCGGCCTTGCCGCTGATCACCATGCCGGAGGCCACATTCCAGTCACGGCCGGAAAAGTCCTTGTCGACCAGTTTGCGCAGTTGCGCCATGCGCTCGAAGACCTTCTCGGTGGTCGGCGAATTCAGCGCCTTGCCGTCGAGTTCGATCAAGGCCCGGCGATAGTAGTCGGCGCCACCGGTGGACAGCGCCACGCCGTCGAATACCGTGGCTTCCTGCCAGGGCTGGCCCCCGTGAGCGATGGCGATGAAGCCGGCTTTTTGCACCTGCTGCGCGGCGGCGATGAAGTCATCCCAAGTCCAGTGGCCGGGGTCGCTGGTGACGCCGGCCTTGGCCAGCACCTCCTTGTTCGCCCAGACCCAGTTGGTCGAGTGTATGTTCACGGGCACCGCAATCCACTTGCCGTTGAACTTCGAGAACTTTTGCAGCGCAGGCGGCACCACCTTGTCCCAGCCCTGTTTGGTGGCCAGTTCGTTGAGGTCGCTCAGAACCCCTTGCCGGCCCCAGTCGAGCAGGTCGAAGCCCATCATTTGCACGGCGGTGGGCGGGTTGCCGGCGGTCACGCGCGCGCGCACCACGGTCATCGCCGCCTCCCCGCCGCCGCCGGCCACCGGCATGTCGTTCCACTTGACGCCTTGCTTTTCCAGGTTGCCCTTGAGAACGTTCAGCGCGGCGGCTTCGCCGCCGGCGGTCCACCAGTGCAGCACCTCGACGCTTTGCTGCGCGGCCGCAGGCAGCGCGCAGGCGGCGGTGATGGCCAGTCCCAGAATGTGTTTTTTCATCAGAATCTCCTCAGTCGAAGGGTTGCAGGGCGGGGCAGGGGAAAGAAATCAGGCCGGGGGCAAATACCAGTCGGTGCGCGCACCAAGATGCAGGTGCACGGTCTTGGTTTCGGTGTAGTCCTCGGCGGCAAACCGTCCCAGTTCGCGGCCGATGCCGCTTTCGCGGTAGCCCCCGAAGGGGAGTTCCGCATGGCCTTCGAGAAAGGTGTTGACCCACACCGTGCCGGCCTCGATGCGGCGCGCCGCCGTGATGCAGGTATTGATGTCCTGGCTCCAGACGGCGGCCGACAGGCCGTACAGCGTGGAGTTGGCCAAGTCGACGGCCTCGTCGAGCGTGCCAAAGCGCAGCATCGACAGCACCGGGCCAAACACCTCTTGCCGGGCAATCGCCATGTCGCGGGTCACGCCGGTGAGCACCGTCGGTTCCATGTACAGGCCCGGGCGGTCCAGGCGCGCGCCGCCCAGCGCCACCGTCGCGCCCGCCTGGCGGGCGCCTTCGACATGCGCGAGGATGGTGTGCAGTTGCCGCTCCGTCGTGATGGCGCCGACCTGGGTGCGCTCGTCGAACGGGTCGCCAACCCGCACCTGCCGGGAGCGCGCGATGACCGCCTCCGCGAACTTGTCGGCCACGGCATCCTGCACTAGGATGCGGCTGCCGCTGTTGCAGCATTGGCCGGCATTGAAGAAGATGCCGTAGACCGCCGCATCGACCGCAGCCTCCCAATCGCAGTCGGCAAAGACGATCTGCGGGTTCTTGCCGCCGAGCTCCAGCGCGACCTTCTTGAGCGTGGCCGCAGACCGGGCAACGGCTTGCTTGCCGACGGCCGTCGAGCCGGTGAACGAGAGCATGTCGACATCCGGATGGCTGACCATCGCCTCGCCCACCACGGCGCCCTGGCCGACCAGGATATTCACCACGCCGGCCGGAATGCCGGCTTCGAGCAGGATCTCGCCCAGCATCACCGTGGTGCCGGAGGTCACCTCGGCAGGCTTGACCACGGCGGTGCAACCCGCGGCCAGCGCAAACGGCAGTTTCTGGCTGACGATCAGGAACGGGAAGTTCCAGGGGGTGATGATGCCCACCACGCCGATCGGCTCGCGCAGCACCAGCGCCAATGTCGCCGCGCCCAGCGTGTTGTAGCTGTCGCCGTGCAGGTTGCGGGCCAGGCTGGCCGCGTACTGCCACAGGTCTGCGGCGCCCTCGATCTCGGCCAGCGATTGGGCCAGCGGCTTGCCATTTTCCAGCGACTCCATGCGGGCCAGCGCATGCCTGCGCGCCAGGATGCCGTCGGCCACATGGCGCAAAATGCGCGCCCGTTCTGCCCCCTTGAGCAGCGGCCACGGGCCTTTGTCGAAAGCCTGCCGGGCGGCGCCGATGGCGCGCTGTGCGTCCGGCACGCCGGCCTCGGCATAGACCGCCACCAGTTGGCCGTGCGCCGGCGATCGGCGCTCGAGCCGGCGCGCGTCGGCGGCATCGCACCACTGGCCATCGATGAGCAGCCGGCCCTGGTAGGGCGGTGGATTCGTTTGCGGGTTCATCGCAGTACGCGGGTCGTATGGGGGGGTCATGGAATCAGTGGCCGCTGGTCAGCGGCCGGTGTAGTGCGGCGGGCGCTTGTCCCGAAAGCTGGACACACCCTCTTTCGCATCGTCGGTGAAAGCGGCCAATGCGCCGGCCATGGCCTCCATGCAAGCGGCGGCATCTTCATCTGCCGCCGCGTTGATCAGCTGCTTGGCCAGTTGCAGCGACACCGGCGCTTGTTCGCACATCTGCTGCGCCAACTGCTGCGCACGCTCCAGGGCGGCCCCTTTCGCTGCCGTCGTCGTCACCTCATGCAGCAAGCCGCAGCGCAGGGCGCCAGCGCTGTCCAGACGCTGCCCGCTCAAAGCCAGGTATTTGGCCGCGCTCGGCCCGATCAGGCGCACCAGGCGTTGCGTGCCCGACCAGCCAGGGCAGGTGGCGATGCGGGCCTCGGGCAGGGCGAATTGGGCAGCCTGGTCGGCAATCCGCAGGTCGCAGGCGATGGCCAATTCCAATCCGCCACCGAAGGCGTGCCCGTTCAGGGCGGCAATCACCGGCTGGCGCAGACGCGCCCACTGGTCGAACACCTGATGACCGCGGCGCACCCAGCGGCGCCACATGTCCAGGGGCTGGAGTGCGGCCCAGGCATGGATGTCGGCGCCGGCGCAAAACGCCCGCTCGCCGGCACCGGTGAGGATCACGACGCGCACATCGCGCTCGGCCTCCAGCCGGCGGGCCGCGTTCTCGAGCGCGTCGAGCATCACCGGCGTCAGCGTGTTGAGCTTGTCGGGACGGTTCAGGGTGACGGTTGCCAGCGCACCGTCGATGGCGGTCTGCACCCATTCATCGGCCACGGCGCACCCCGGCAGGTTTGAGCACCAGTCCCATCGGCGGGGGCTGAAAAATGGCCGCAGCCATCGGCCGCAAGTCGTCGGCAACCCGCAGGGGCGTCTCGGCCTGGTCGAGGACATCTTTTTGCAAGTCGATGCCGGGAGCGATTTCGGTGACCACCAGCGCCCCCTGCTGCAAAACCATGACGCAGCGCTCCGTGACATAGCTGACCTGCTGCTGGCGCTGCTGCCCCACCAAACCGCTGAAACTGATGTGCTCGGCGCTGTGGACGAACTTTTTGGTCTTGCCTTCTTGCAGGATGCTCAGTTTGCCGTCGCCGACTTCGAGCCGGGCGCCGGCAGTGAAAAAGCCGCAAAAGACAATCCGCCGGGCATGGGCGGTGATGTCGACGAAACCACCACAGCCGGCCGTCAGATACGGTTTGGCACCCAGCTTGGAGACATTCACACTGCCATTGGCGTCCACTTGCAGGAACGACAGCAGCGCCACATCGAAGCCGCCACCCTGGAAGTAGGTGAACTGCTGGGGCGATGCCACGATGGCGTCGGCGTTCGCTGCGCAGCCGAAGGCAAAGCCGAGCAGCGGCATCCCGCCGACGGCGCCCTGCTCGATGACCCAGGTCACGGCGCCGTGCAAGCCTTCTTCCAGCAGGATGCGCGGCACGTTGGCCGCAATGCCAAAGCCGAGGTTGACCGCGTTGCCAGCGCCCAATTCCATCGCCGCGCGCCGCGCGATGACCTTCTCGGCCCCCCAGGGCTGCGGCGCAAATTGCGCCAGCGGTTGAAAAATCTCGCCGCTGATCGCCGGGTCGTAGGGCGTCTGGGTGGTCTGCATCTGCTGCGGGTCCAGCACCAGATGGTCCACCAGTTGGCAGGGCACACGCACATCGTGCGGACGCAGCGTGCCATTCAAGACCTGGCGCTTGACCTGGGCAATCACGATGCCGCCGTTGTTGCGCGCGGCCAGCGCCTGCTCCAGCGCGCCCAGAAGGGCGCCTTCATGCTCGTAGGTCAGGTTGCCGCGCTCGTCGGCCGTGGTGGCGCGGATGATGGCCACGTCGGGAACGACGGCAGGAAAGTACAGCCAGTCGCGGCCATCGAAATGCTCTTTGCGCACCACTGGCCGGGCGGCGGCGCTGGCGTTCATCGCGCAGCCTTGCTGCGCGGGGTCGACGAAGGTGCCCAGGCCCACCTGCGTCAAGACGCCAGGGCGCTTGGCCGCCGCATCCCGGTGCATGTCGAACAAGATGCCGCTGGGGATGTTGTAGGCCTGAACCTGATCGTCCACGATCATGCGCCAGATCGCCGGCATCGGCAGGGACGACGGGCCACTGGGGTAAGAGCCCGCCAGAATGCGCTTGAGCAGGCCGGGCTTGGCAAGGTGGTCGATCCCCTCGATGCCATACATATCGCCAGCGGCAATCGGGTTGAGGGTCGTCAGACCCCGGGGCGAACCTTCGCTGTCGAAGCGCGCGCCGATGGCCTGCAGGACTTTGTCGGGGCAGCCCAGGCCACTGGACGCGCTGATGCTGAGCACATCGCCGTCACGGATGAGAGCGGCAGCCTGTGCTGGCGTAATGAGTTTGTTCACGTTGCGCAGTCTCGCGATTCAATCTGCCAAATAACCAAATCAACCCAACCACCCGGGGGCGCCAGGGAGGTCAAGGAATGCCAAGGAATGCCACGGGCAGGTCACGGGGCGATGGCGATGCGTTGCCCGGTCTTGCAGGACTGCAACACGGCCAGCGCCGCCGCCAGGGAACGGACACCATCTGCGCCGCTGGCTGCGGGCTGGCCTTGCCCGCGCAGCGCGGCACAAAACGCGGCGACGCCGCGCACATACAGGTTCTCGTGCTCGACGACCAGCGGGGTTTCGCCGTCGGCATTGCGCAGCACCAGTTCGCCCACCGGGCGCTGCGTCATCACATTGCGGCCGATGATCGAGCCGGTCGCGCCATGGATTTCGATGCCGGTCCCGGCATGTTTGACGGTGAAGGCATCATGAATTTGCGCCAGCACACCGTTGTCGAAACGCAAAACGGCCATCACCCCGTCTTCCAGGCCATGCCTGGCCAGCGACGCTGATTGCGCCAGGCCGACCGCATCGACAGGCTCGGCACCGAGCACGAAGCGCAAGGTGTCCACGTCGTGCACGGTGATGTCCAGAATCACCCCGCCGCCGGCCTCGGGCCTGTCCAGGCGCCAGCCCTGCAGATGCTCGGGCAGGTAGACCGCGTGGAACACGCGGGCGAACAAGGGCTTGCCAATGGCCCCTTGGGCCACCAGTTCCCGAATTTTGCGATGCGTTGCCGCGTTGCGCAGGTGGTGGTTGGTCGCCATCACCACGCCTGCGCCAGCGCAGGCCGCCACCATCTCGCGCGCATCAGCGAGCGTGAGCGCCAACGGCTTTTCGCACAGCACATGCTTGCCGGCGGCGGCGGCGGCAAGCACCTGCGCCTTGTGCAACTCATTGGTGGTGCTGATGTAGACGGCCTGAACCGCCGGGTTCTGCAACAACTCGTCCAGCGACCCGCAAGCCGACGCGATGGCGTTCTTCTCGGCATATTCCCGGCCGCGCCGGGCGTTGCTGCTCATCACGGCGACGACATCGTGGCCGGCTTGGGCGCGGATGGCTCCGAGCATATGTTCAGCGGCAATGGTGCTGGCCCCTATCAGCCCCCAGCCAATGGCCGGGCGGGGAGGGTTGGATGGTGGGTTGGACGGGGGCATGTGCTACCTTGTTGGAACGATCTAACGGCATCGCAAGCATTCATTGGAACGTTCCCATAGGCCGCCGTCAACAGCAAAATCCGAAAACCAGGGTAAACACCGATATGACACCGGCGCGACGGGCGGGCAGGCCGGTCATCCGGACTGCCTGAGCACCAGGGTCGGCTCTTGAATGAAGCGCTGCACCTTCAGGCCGGGTTCCTTGATACGGGCCAGCAGCAGCACTGCCGCTTCGGCCCCCATCTGCTCGGGTTTGATATCGACCGTGCTCAGCGGCGGGTTGGAATGGATCGTGTCCAGGATGTTGTCAAACCCGATGAGATCGAAGTCGACACCGGCGCGCAGGCCGGCGTCCCCCAATGCCGAAAGCGCGCCGAAGGCGGTCAGGTCGTTGTAACAAACGGCTGCTTTGACGCTCTTGCGGGCTTTGAGCAAGCGCACCATTGCGGCGTGCCCGCCCTCGCGCGTGGGCTGCGATGTCACGATCAAGTCCGGGTGGAACCTGATGCGGTGCGCAGTGAACGTCTCTTTGTAACCGTCCAGGCGCTGTTGCAGCACCGGCCCCGTGATTCCGCCCAGAAAGGCAATCCGTCTGTGCCCTTTGCCGATCAGGTGGTCCATGGCCTGGCGAACGCCCAGGCTGTTGTCGGCGCCGGCGAAGTCGTAGCTCGCGCCCCCTCCCAGCGTGCGCACCATCACCACCAGCGGGACGCCCCAGGACTTGACGCTCCGGGGCAGCGAGATCGGCGTTCCGAGCGCCGGACAGATGGCAATGCCGGCAATGCCTTGCTCCCTCAGGATGGTCAGCACCCGTTGCTGTCTTTCGAGGTCTTCATTGGTATGCGCCATGAAGACGGTGTAGCCGGCTTCGGCAAGCCGGCGCTCGAGTCCCACCAGAACTTCGGCAAAGAAGGGGTTGCGCAGGTCGCTGATGACAACCCCGATGGCGTTGGACGACTGCCGTCTGAGCTCTGCTGCGCGCCGGTTGTAGACATAGCCGATTTTGGCCGCCGCCTTGCGCACCCGGTCCGATGTCTCCGTCGGAATCAGGTCGCTGCCGCGCAATACCAGCGATACCGTTGACTTGGAGACATTGGCGACCGACGCGACGTCGAGAATGGTTGCGGCCCGAAAGCCTGGCGTTTTCTTGCTCATGGCCTGGGAGTGATTTCCTGCCTGGATGTGCCGGTTTTATGGCCGGTTTCGTTGGACCGTTCCAACAGTCTAGCCGGAGTCTAGCCGGGCTTGAACGTATTGAACACAGACATCACCCATGGTTCCAGATATGTTACACAAGGTCACGACCATTTTCGTGCGGTGACAGATTCCTTCTGGCCGGCCTGCTGGCCAGTGTCGCGTCACCGATCCTGTCTGTCTGCGCGGGCCATCGAAGCGCATCGCGGTGTTGCAGCGCTTGCCAATACGTTCGGTATTGGCAAGCGATGCGCCTTGCGCTGCGCTCCGGTGGCGGCGCGCAGCCTGCGACATCTGGCCGATGACGCGGCTCTAGTGGTAAACCACTATCGCTATTTTGGTAAGCCGTTTGATAATTGGTCTATCCAATTTTCAGCCATGGCACTCCAACTGATCCACCCACAGGCCGGCCAAGCCCTCGACAACGAGGATCGGCTCAACGACAGGTCGTACCTGCGCCTGGCAAGCAACATCCATCAATTGGTCAGACAGGGGGAATTTCTGCCTGGCCAGCGTTTGCCCTCCGAGCGCGCTCTGGCCGATCGGTTCGGCGTCAGCCGCACTGCGGTGCGGGAGGCCATCATTGCGCTGGAGCTCCAGGGCGTTGTCGAGGTGCGTGGCGGCTCGGGCATTTATGTGTGCCAGACGCAAGACGGCAGCGCGCGCCTGCCGGCGGCCCGGGAGGCCGGGCCGGGCCCGTTTGAACTGCTGCGCGCCCGCTGCCTGATCGAGTCCGAGATCGCGGCCGTGGCCGCCGTCTCGCGCAAGGATGCGGACCTCGACCGCATGTTTGCCGCGCTCAAGACCATGCGCGAGCAGATGCACGACAAGGCCGCCAACGAGGACGCGGATGTGCAGTTCCATCTGCACATCGCCGAGGCCTCGGGCAACAGTGTGCTGCGCCGCACCGTGCAGAGCCTGCGCGAGCAGGAGCGCGGCCCGCTGTGGACCCAGATCGAACAGCATTTCCACTCGCCCGGGCTGCGGCAAAAGTCGCAAGAGGATCACCAGCAGATCTTCGCGGCCATCGTCGCCGCCCAGGCCGATGCCGCCCGGCTCGCGATGCGTTCGCATCTGGAGCGGGTGATTTGCGAATTCGCCCAGAGCTGGCATTGAACGGGCGTCCAACCGGCACTCAAGCGGCGCAGGCAGCGCATCCGAAACCTCTGCAATAAATGTCACCAGGAGATATGAACGTGAAAAAAACCTTGCCCCGATGGGGCCGATCAGACCCATCGAACAGCTTGGGCCGTGCCAGCGCCGCACTGCCTGCCCGTGCCGCCGTTGCCCGCCGCGCGGGCAGGGCCGTGGGTCTCGTGGGTCTGGGCGCGCTGGCGGCCGCTTTGCTCGGCGGCGGCATTTCTGCCTTGGCCCAGACCCCGCCGGCGCCTGGCGTCAGTGCCCGCGTCGACGCGATCCGCAAGGCCGGCGTGCTGCGCGTGGGCGTGGTCAACAACCCGCCCTGGCTGGCGCAAAACACCAGCGGCGCAGGCGAGCCGTGGTCGGGGCCGTCCTGGACCCTGGGCAAGGAATTCGCCCGACTGCTGGGCGTGCAGATTCAGCCCGTCGTCGTGAGCCACGAGACCAAGGTGCCGGCGCTGGTGGCCAACCAGATGGACATCATGATCGGCCCCCTGAACGAGACCGCCGCGCGCGCCAAGGTCATCGATTTCGTCATCTTCTCGAACACCGGCGTGTGCCTGTTCGGCCGTGCCGACAACCCGCGCTTCACCGGCGTGCAAACCCTGGAGGACTTCAACCGGCCCGAGCTCACCATCGCCTATTTCTCGGGCGCGGGTGAAGAGCCCCTGGTGCGCCAGCACTTTGCCAAGGCGAAGTTGCGCGGCGTGGCCAATTCGGGCTCGGTGGCGCCGATCGAGGAGGTGCTGGCGGGCCGCTCGGACATGGCCCCGATCAACCGCATGCTCTGGCCCAGCATCAGCAAAAAACTCAAGGGCCTGGCCGTCTTCCCCAAGGAAAACGATTGCCAGGACAGCAAGATCTTCCAGATCGACACCGGCATGGGGGTGGCCAAGGAGCAGCCGGCCTACCTGGAGTGGCTGCGCGCCGTGGCCCGGCGCATGCAACCGGCCCTGACGGACGAAGAGCGCCGCGCCACGCAAAACCTGAAGTGACCCGGAGCACAGCATGCGCAACTGCGAAATCCATGGCGCGCGCGATCTGCGCATCGCCGACCGGCCTGCCGAGCCGTTGGCCGCGCACCAGGTGCGCGTGGGGGTCAAGGCGGTCGGTATCTGCGGCTCCGACCTGCACTACTACCAGCATGGCCGGGTCGGCGACTTTGTCATCCGCGCGCCGCTGACCCCGGGGCACGAGGCTTCCGGCCAGGTGCTGGAACTGGGCGCGCAGGTGCAGGGCCTGCAACCGGGCCAGCGGGTGGCGCTCAATCCATCGCGCAGTTGCGGTGTCTGCCGTTTCTGCCGCGCCGGCGCGGCCAACCATTGCGAAAACGTCCACTTCTTCGGCAGCGCCAGCAAATGGCCGCATATGCAGGGTGCGATGCGCGAGCAGGTGGTGCTCGATGCCGCGCAGTGCATTGCCGTGCCCGACGCGCTCTCCTACGAGGTCGCGGCTTTTGGCGAGCCGCTGGCGGTGGCGCTGCACGCGGTCAGGCAAGCCGGCTCGTTGCTGGGCAAGAGCGTGATGGTGGTCGGGGCCGGCCCGATCGGCGCTCTGGTGCTGATGGCCGCGCGCCTGGCCGGTGCCAGCGCGCTGATCGCGGCCGATATCGTCGACCAGCCCCTGGCTGTCTGCGCCCGGGTGGGGGCGACGATGAGCATCAACCTGAGCCGCGACGCTGCCGCGTTGCAGGCGCTGACCCAGGGCCGGGGCCAGGTCGATGTCTGTTTCGAGGTCTCGGGCAGCCATGCCGCATTGGCCAACTGCATCCGCGCGACACGCCCGTGCGGCACCGTGGTGCAGGTAGGCTCGCTCGGCGGCAGCAGCGAGGGCTGCCCATTCAACCAGATCATGGTCAAGAGCCTGCACTACATCGGCAGTTTCCGCTTTGTCGACGAGTACGCCTGGGCGGTGGATTACCTCAGCCGCGGCCTGCTCGATGTCGCGCCATTGCTGACGCAGGCGCTGCCGGTGGAGCGGGTGCACGAAGCCTTTGCGCTGGCGGCCGACCGGCACCAGGCCATGAAGGTCATGGTCACGTTCTGAACGCGGCCGTTTTGTCAATCCCTCACGCTGGCGGCCCACCATGGACCTGGATTTTTCTCCCATTGCCGAGAACTGGCGCTTTTTTGCGACGGGCCTGGGCGTCACGGTCGTGCTCAGTGTGATCAGCGCGGTCAGCAGCATCCTGGCCGGCCTGGTGATCACGCTGCTCAGGCTCTACGGCCCGCGGTGGCTGCGGCCGCTGCTGGTGTTCTACATCGACAGCATGCGCGCCATCCCGGTGCTGGTGGTGCTGGTGTGGATTTACTTTGCTTTTCCGATTCTCGTGGGCCTGAACTTTGCGCCGTTCTGGGCGGCGCTGGTGGCGCTGACGCTGCATATCGCCGCCTATGCCGCCGAGGTGATCCGCGCCGGCATCGAGTCCATCCGGCCGGGCCAGACCCGGGCCGCATTGGCGCTGGGCATGTCGCGCGCGCAGATCTTGCGCAAGGTGCTGCTGCCGCAGGCCACGATCCGCATGTTGCCGGCCTTTGGCTCGATCCTGACGATGGCGATCAAGGACACGGCCATCGCCTCCGTGATCGCGGTGCCGGAACTGATGCACAAGGCGGAGACCGTGGCCGGCCAGAGCTACCGCCCGGTGGAGGTGTCCAGTGCCGTGATGCTGGCGTATTTCCTGATCCTGTTTCCGGTCACCCGTGGCGTCGACCGGTTGTACCAGCGCCTGGCGCATCTGGGCCGCTCCTGAGGCCGCGCTGAGCACAGATGAGCCGAGCCGAGATGAGAGGAGGCAGAGCATGACATTCGACTGGTCCGTGATCTGGACACACCGGCAGGCCCTGCTCGAAGGCGCTGCGCTGACCATCGCCCTGACCGTGCTGACCATGCTGCTGGCCGTTCCCGGCGGCATCGTGCTGGCGCTGATGCGCCTGTCGGCGAACCGGCTGCTGCAGCGGATGTCGCTGTGTTTCGTCGAGTTCTTCCGCAACCTGCCGCTGATCCTGGTGATCTACTGGGCGTTCTACGTGATGCCCATGGCCACCGGCCTGCAAATGTCGCCGCTGGCGACCGCCT
This sequence comes from Verminephrobacter eiseniae EF01-2, assembly GCF_000015565.1. Classification (NCBI taxonomy): domain Bacteria; kingdom Pseudomonadati; phylum Pseudomonadota; class Betaproteobacteria; order Burkholderiales; family Comamonadaceae; genus Verminephrobacter; species Verminephrobacter eiseniae. The sequence goes on along the minus strand of NC_008786.1, from coordinate 3,940,199 downwards.
TGGTGGCGCTGGTGCTGAACATCTCGGCCTACAACGCCGAGACCTTCCGCGCCGGCATCAACTCGATCCGCAAGGGGCAGTTGGAGGCCGCGCTGGCCATGGGTATGTCGCGTCACCAGGCGCTGCGCAAGGTCGTGATCCCGCAGGCGACGCGGCGCATCCTGCCGGTGATTGCCAGCACCTGGGTCGCGCTGTTCAAGGACACCTCGCTGGTCTCGGTCATCGCCGTCGGTGAACTGGCCTACAGCGCCATGCAGATCCGCGCCCAGACCTTTCGCGTGCTGGAACTGCTCACCGCGATGGCGGCCATCTACTGGCTGATGGGCTACCCCCAGGCGAAACTGGTCGACTGGATCCATCGCCACTACGGAGTCAAGGAATGAACCACCAAAGCGCACGCAAGAATGCCGACCAGGCGGCGGTGCTGGTCTACGACAACCTGCGCAAGCTCTACGGCGACTTCGTCGCACTCGACGGCGTATCGCTGCAAGTCAACAAGGGCGAGGTGATGTGCCTGATCGGCCCCTCGGGTTCGGGCAAGTCCACCCTGCTGCGCTGCACCAATGCGCTGGAGACCATAGACGGCGGTTGCGTGCTGCTCGATGGCCAACCCCTGCCGAGCGACGAGCGCCGGATGCGCAAAGTGCGCCAGCGCATGGGCATGGTGTTCCAGAGCTTCGAGCTATTTCCGCATCGGTCGGCGCTGGACAACGTGGCCATGGGCCCGGTCACCGTGCTCGGCATGCCGCAGCAGCAGGCCCGGCAGCGCGCGCGGCGCCTGCTCGACAAGGTGGGCCTGGCCGACAAGGCCGACAGCTTTCCGGCCAACCTGTCGGGCGGCCAGCAGCAGCGCGTGGCGATTGCGCGCGCGCTGGCCATGGAGCCCGAGGTGATGCTGTTCGACGAGCCGACCTCCGCGCTCGACCCCGAGACGGTGGGCGAAGTCCTCGGCGTCATGCAGCAGCTTGCCCACGAGGGCATGACCATGATCGTCGTGACCCACGAGATGGGTTTTGCGCGCCGGGTTGCCGACTGGGTGGTGGTGTTCGAGTCCGGCGCCATCATCGAGCAGGGGCCGCCCGGCCAGATCTTCGATCACCCCACGGTGGAGCGCACCCGCGATTTTCTCGGCCACCTCGGCTGGAATGGTTGAATGCCGCGCCGTGTTTCCTTGTTTCCTTGTCTCTTTGGTTTCCTTCGTTTCCCTTGTTCCGCCCATTGCCCGCGCCATGAAAATCACCAACGCCCGCGTCATCGTCTGCTGCCCTGGCCGCAACTTCGTCACCCTCAAGATCGAGACCGACCAGGGCCTTGCGGGAATCGGCGACGCCACCCTCAACGGCCGCGAGCTGTCGGTCGCCAGCTACCTGAGCGAGCATGTGATCCCCTGCCTGATCGGGCGCGACGCCCACCAGATCGAGGACATCTGGCAGTACCTCTACAAGGGCGCTTACTGGCGCCGAGGCCCGGTCACGATGTCGGCCATCGCCGCCGTGGACACGGCGCTGTGGGACCTCAAGGCCAAGGCTGCGGGCCTGCCGCTGTACCAGTTGCTCGGCGGCAAGAGCCGCACCGGCGTCATGGTCTACGGCCATGCCAACGGCAGCGACATCGAGCAGACGGTCGACGAGGTGCTGCGCTATGTCGAGGCCGGCTACCAGGCGATTCGCGCGCAAAGCGGCGTGCCGGGCCTGGACAAGGTCTACGGCGTCGGCAAGGGCAGGCTGTTCTACGAGCCTGCCGACGCCGACCTGCCGTCCGAGCATGACTGGTCGAGCGAGAAATACCTGCGCCACACGCCCCGGCTGTTCGAGCGCATCCGCGAAAAGATCGGTTTCGAGCCACACCTGCTGCACGACGTGCACCACCGCCTCACGCCGATCGAAGCCGCGCGCCTGGGCAAGGCGCTCGAACCCTGCCAACTGTTCTGGATGGAAGACGCCACGCCGGCCGAGAACCAGCAGGCGTTTCGCCTGATCCGCCAGCACACCACCACACCGCTGGCCGTCGGCGAGGTCTTCAACACCATCTGGGACTGCAAGGAACTGATCGAAAACCAGCTGATCGACTACATCCGCAGCACCGTGGTTCATGCCGGCGGCATCACCCACCTGCGCCGCATCGCCGACCTGGCCGCGCTCTACCAGGTGCGCACCGGCTGCCATGGCGCCACCGACCTGTCGCCGGTGTGCATGGGCGCGGCGCTGCACTTCGACATCTGGGTGCCGAACTTCGGCATCCAGGAGTACATGCACCACACCGAGGAGACCGACGCCGTATTCCCGCACAGCTACCGCTTCGAGCGCGGCATGCTCTACCCCGGCGACAGCGCCGGCCACGGCGTGGAGATCGACGAGGCGCTGGCCGCCAAATACCCCTATCAGCGCGCCTACCTGCCGGTCAACCGCCAGCAGCATGACGGCACGCTGTGGAGTTGGTGAACTGGCCAGAACCGCCGCCATGCAAACCCTGTCACCTTGCACCCTGGCCCGGCTGCCGGCCTCGGTGGCGCGCCCCGGCTACGACCGCGACGCGCTCAAGACCGGCATCGTCCACCTGGGCCTGGGCGCCTTCCCGCGCGCCCATCTGGCGGCCGTCAACGAAGCCGCGCTGCACGCCAGCGGCGACCTGCGCTGGGGCATCGCCGGCGTGTCGCTGCGCAGCCCCGACACCCGCGACGCGCTGGCGCCCCAGGGCGGGCTCTACACCCTGGCGCTGCGGGACATCGACGACAGCGGCACCCCCCGCACGGCACTACAGGTCATAGGCTGCCTGCGCCAGTGCCTGGTCGCAGCCGAAGATCCGGCGGCGGTGATCGCGCTGATCGCCCACCCGGACACCCGCATCCTGAGCCTGACCGTCACCGAAAAAGGCTACTGCCACGACCCTGCCAGCGGCGCGCTGCAGGTGCAGCACCCACAGGTGCAGCACGACCTGGCCGCGCTCGACCGGCCCTGCAGCACCCTGGGCTTCATCGTCGCCGGCCTGCGCCAACGCCGCCGCCTGGGCCTGGCGCCGGTGACGCTGCTGTCGCTGGACAATCTGCCGTCCAACGGCCACTTGCTGCGCGCACTGGTGCTGGACTTCGCCGCCCGCATCGACCCTGCGCTGGCCGACTGGATCGCCGGGCGCTGCAGCTTCCCGTGTTCCATGGTCGATCGCATCGTGCCGCGCACCACCGATGACGACCGCGCCCTGGTGCGCGCGGCGCTGGGCGTCGAGGACGCCTGGCCGGTGGTCGGCGAGCGTTTTCTCGACTGGGTGCTGGAAGACCGATTCGTCGCCGGCCGGCCCGCCTGGGAGCGCAGCGGGGCGCGCTTGGCGCAGGCCGCCCAGCCGTTCGAGACGCTCAAGCTGCGCATGGTCAACGCCAGCCACTCGGCGCTGGCCTACCTGGGGCTGATGGCCGGGTTCCAGACCGTGGACCAAGCCATCGCGCAGCCGGCCCTGCGCCGCTACCTGGAGCGCCTGATGACCGAAGAAATCGCGCCGACGCTGCCCGCGCTTGCCGGCCTGGACCTGCACGCCTACCGCGAACGCCTGCTGGCGCGCTTTGCCAACCCCGCGCTGGCGCACCGCACGGCGCAAATCGCGCTGGACGGCTCGCAAAAACTGCCCCAGCGCCTGCTCGGCACGGTGCGCGACCGGCTGGCCGCAGGGGCCTCGATCGAACTGCTGGCACTGGCCGTGGCCGCCTGGCTGCACCACCTGCGCGGCCGCGACGAGCAGGGCCAGCCCTACCGCATCCACGACCCGCAGGCTGACGCGCTGGCGCAGCAGCATGCGCTGGCCGACGCAGCGGCAGCGTCGGATAGCGCCACCACCCCCGTCCACCAAGCCACATCAGCCTGGGTGCGCACATTCAGCGGCTTGGCACCGGTGTTCGGCACCGACCTGCAGCACAGCCAGCCCTTCGTGCACGCGGTGGCCGCACAGTTGCACGCGCTGCGCACCCGGGGCGTACTGCCCACGCTGGAGGGGTTGGCATGAGCGCCGCCCGGCCGTCCGAAGGCGCTCATACCGCAGCCGAAGGCGAAGGTGCGTCAACGGGCAGCAGCACCGCCGCACTCCCGCTCGATGTGGTCACGATCGGCGAATCAATGGCCCTGCTGGTCGCCGACAGCACGGCCGCCCTGGCCGAAGAGCAGCATTTCAGCAAGCGTCTGGCCGGCGCCGAGACCAATGTGGCGATCGGCCTGGCCCGCCTCGGCCTGCGCGTCGGCTGGATCAGCCGTCTCGGCGCCGACTCCTTCGGCCGCTTCGTGCAGCGCACGGTGGCCGGCGAGGGCGTCGATTGCTCGCGGGTCGTGATCGACCCCACGCGCTCCACCGGCTTCATGCTCAAGGCCCGCAGCCGCAGTGGCGAAGACCCCCAGGTCGAGTACTACCGCAAAGGCTCGGCCGCCAGCGCGATGCAGGTCGCACAACTCGACGAGACCTACCTGCTCTCGGCCCGCCACCTGCATATGACCGGCATCTTTGCCGCGCTCAGCCCCGCCACCCTCGGCTATTGCGAGCACAGCATGCAACTGGCGCGCTCGGCCGGACGCGGCCTGTCGTTCGACCCGAACCTGCGCCCGAGCCTGTGGGCCTCGCAGCAGCATATGCGCGCCAGCATCAACCGCCTGGCGCGCTCGGCGCGCTGGGTCCTGCCCGGCATTGCCGAGGGGCGGCTACTGACCGGGCTTGCCAGCCCCGAAGAAATTGCCGCTTACTACCTGCACCAGGGCGCCGAGGCGGTGGTGCTCAAGCTCGGCGCCGATGGCGCGTACTTCCGGACGCTGGACGGCCAAGCCGGCTACAGCGCCGGCTGCCCCGTCCCCCAAGTGGTCGACACGGTGGGCGCCGGTGACGGCTTCGCCGCCGGACTGATCAGCGCCCGCCTGGAGGGTCTGGCCTGGCCCTTGGCCCTGCAACGCGCCAACTGGGTCGGCGCACAGGCGATTCAGGTGCTGGGCGATATGGAGGGGCTGCCTTACCGGCACCAACTGCCTGCTACACATATGTGAACCCATGATTTGTCGCATGGCTTGCCAAGCACGCTCCTTGAAAACAGGGGCCATATCGAAATCGACCATCCGCTGGCGGACCATCGCGCAGGCACGGCGACGATGCGGACAAGGCGCCAACTCGCAGCAGCGATGGTCGGGAATGCGCTGGAGTACGACGACGTCATCGTCTACGCCTTTCTCGCAACAGACATCGCCAGGCATTTTTTATATGCCGACATTTCTGACCCGGCACGCCGGTCTCACCCCGCAGCAGGCATTGCTCTCGAACTCCGTTGCACCCATCGTGCTGGTGATTACCACACCATATTTTGGCTGGCTCTCCGAGCGCATGGGCAGAAAACCACTTCTTCTGGCCTGCTGCATCGGATTTGCGCGGCGCTCATACCCGGTGTTCAGAATCATTTTGAACGGGCCCTGGCTGCCTGCGATCATGGCGGTCCAGATCATCATGAACCTCTTCATTGCACGGCGTGCGTGAAACTGCGCATGAAGATCTGAACTGAATACAGCAATCATGAATAGAGATATATTGATATGGGGCGCTGGCGCCATTGGCGGCACGGTGGGCGCCTACCTGTGCAGGGCCGGACTCGATGTGACTTTCGTCGACATCGATGCGCAGCATGTTGCTGCCATACGGGATCGCAAGAAGGGCTTGAGCATCTCCGGTCCCATTGACAACTTTACCGTGCACGCGGATTCATTCTTGCCGGAAGAGCTTCGGGGTCAATGGAACCGGATATTCCTCTGCGTCAAGGCACACCATACGCAGCAAGCCTGCGAGGAGCTTCTTCCATATCTCGCTCCGGACGGTTTCGTCGTCTCGCTCCAAAATGGCCTGTGCGAGCGTACCATTGCCGAAATCGCAGGGCGCGAACGGACCATTGGCGCATTCATCAATTTCGGCGCCGACTGGATCGAAGCCGGCGCAATAATGTATGGCAACCGGGCAGCCGTGGTCGTCGGCGAATTGAAGGGCGAGGATACGATGCGCCTCCGGCAACTGCTGGCAGATCTGAAACTGTTCGAACCCAGGGCCGAAGCGACGAGCAATATTTGGGCCTTCCTTTGGGGGAAACTTGCCTACGGCTCTTTGCTGTTCGCGCAAGCACTGGGCCAGGATGGCATCGCAGATTGTCTTGAGCGGCCAGAGTTGCTGCCACTGTGGAGAAAGATGGTCGCTGAAGTACTGGCCGTGGCTGAAGCGGAAGGAGTTGCCCCGTCGGGCTTCAATGGATTCATGCCCGATGCTTTCGCGCCAGCCAAAGGCACGGTGGAGGCTTCCAAAAAATCCGTGGAAAAAATGGCGGCATTCAATCGCCCGAATGCCAAAACCCACTCGGGTATCTGGCGCGACCTTGCGGTCAGAAAGCGAAAAACAGAAGTGGACGCATTCATCGGGCAAGTCGTGGCCATCGGCAAGATCCACCAGATTCAGTGTCCGGTCCTGGAAAATCTCGTGGAAATGATTCACGAGATAGAAAATGGTCGACGCATCCAGTCCAATGCCAATCTGACAGAACTGTGGAGAAAAAATGCAAATTGATTTCAAAAATGAAACCGTTGCCGTGAGCGGCGCTGCCGTCGGTTTTGGCCGATCGATTGCGCTGCGATTTGCGGCACTGGGGGCCAGCGTTTACGCTTGCGATATTCACGATGAAGCAATGGCCGGGTTGCGCGCGCATGGCGTCGTCACTGACAGGGTGGATCTCTGCCACCGCGAGGAGGCGCGCGACTGGATAAAAACCGTGGAAGCGCACGCCGCAGGCGTCTTGTCAGTGCTGGTAAACAATGCCGGTGGCGTCGCCGGTCAGACCAACAAGCCCATCGAAACCGTTGCTGATCCGGATTGGGATCGTGTCATTGCGATCAATCTGGGTGCCACTTTTGCGTTGAGCCAAGCGGCGGCGGCCGGCATGAAAAACGCGCGGGCTGGTGCCATTGTCAATATCAGTTCCGGGGCTGGATTGCGGGCCTCATTGACGGGAGTGCAAGCGTACTGCGCAGCCAAGCACGGTATATTGGGCCTGACGCGCCAATTGGCGCATGAACTGGGGCCTTTCGGGGTTCGAGTCAACGCCGTGGCCCCCGGTTTCGCTCGTACCAACGACGCTTCGGAAGCCCAATGGGTCGCAATGGGCGCAGAGGGCCAGGCGGCCTTGCTGAATCGAATTCACCTTCGAAGGCTGGTCTGTGCCGACGATATTGCCGATGCAACCGTATTTCTTGCAAGCCGGTATTCCAGCATGATAACGGGACAGATCTTGTCCGTTGATGGCGGGTACTGAATAGAAAGCGAAACATGGATCATCAGAAAACCGGGAAAGAATCTCCGTGGGAGTGGTCCGAATCGACGTGGCGCGGTTTGGTCGGGCAAGTCCGTGCCGGCCGGCCTCTGAGGCCAGACAAATGGCCAGGAGATGCACCGTGCGCAATCGCGCTGTCCTTCGATAGCGATCATGAGTCCAATGAACTGCGCGATGGTGGACATTCCATTGGACGCCTGAGCTGGGGGCAATACGGAAATCGGGTCGGGATTCCGCGCATTGAACGATTGCTCAACCAGTATGGCGTCAGATCCTCGTTTTATGTTCCTGCCGTGGTCGCGCTCCTTTACCCGGAGGAGCAGCGCAGACTTTCAGGCGCCGGCCATGAGATTGGATTGCACGGCTGGATTCATGAAATCAACACGGCCCTTCCCGGGGATGTCGAGCGTGAACTGATGTTCCGCGCCGCAGAAACGATTGAAAGCGTTACTGGTGTGCGCCCGACAGGGATGCGGACACCTTCGTGGGACTTCAGCCCCCGGACATTGAAAATTGCCGTGGAATTGGGACTTGCCTATGACTCATCGCTGATGGCAGACGAGGACTGTTATGAACTGCTCCTGAATGGTGCGCCGAGTGGAGTGATCGAGCTTCCTGTCGAATGGATCAGGGATGACGCAGTTTATTTCATGATGAACCGCTTTCAGTCCCTGCGGCCATACACCCCGCCCAAGGATGTATTTGACATTTTTTTGAAGGAGCTCGATTACGCGATCAGCGATGGTGGAATTTTTCAACTGACAATGCACCCGCACATCATTTCTGCCCGCTCCCGTATTTGGATTCTGGAAGAAATCATCAAGCACGGCAAAATCCGGAACGCATGGTTTGCAACGCACGCCGAGATCGTTGCCTACGTGAAAGACCAATGTCCGGGTGCCGAAGGTTCCGGCTGATCGAAAGCGCGGCAACGCGCTGATGCTGCGGTGCCATCGGCCTTCGAGATGCCCAAGAAGAGCAGCACTCTCGCCCTGCTTCGCACTTTGGCCGGTAGCCCGTGCGGCGCGATCGAGCCGTCCCGGACGGTCGCCTTGACGGGATGACCGGGTTCGGTGGTGGTGGGCATGTCGGGATACCAGGATGGTGCGTGGACGGACTGCCCGTGCGCGCCCACACGGCGGGTTTCTATTTCAGGCTCTCCAGGCCATCGACGTAAGCGCAAATCGCACCTGGCGTGGTGAACCACATATCGCCCTTGTCGCGCCCTTGTGCAATGTGTTGCAGCGCGCGGCGCAGGTGGCGCAGGCGATACGGCTGGCCGACCAGATAGGGATGCAGGGCGATGCCCATTACCAGCGGTTGCTTGCGTGACTGTTCGAGCATCTCGTCGAAGTTGTCGATGATGAGTTGGGCAAAGTCCTTGCCGTCCATCTGGCGCGCCACGATCATCGGGATGTCGTTGACTTCCTGCGGATACGGAATCGACCACAGGGCTTGGCCGTTGCGGGTCTTCATGCGCGTCGGCTGGTCATCGTGGCACCAGTTCAGGGTGTAGCGATAGCCGCTTTCCAGCAGCAGATCCGGCGTGGCGAAGCTCTCCGAAATCCATGGCGACAGCCAGCCGGTCGGCGCCTGGCCGCTGTGCGTTTGCATTCGGCTGCGGCAGTGTTGCAGCAGCGCCCGTTCGGCGGCTTCGTCGAGCGTGCCTTGCTGATGGGCATTGCTGTGACCGTGGCCGATCAGTTCGTCGCCGCGCGCGACGAAGGCTGCGATCAGTTCGGGGCAGTGATCATAGAGCGCCGTGTTGGCCAACACGCCGACCGGCAAGCCGAGACTGTCAAACAGCTCCAGGCAGCGCCAGGCACCGACACGGTTGCCGTATTCGCGCCATGCGTAGTTGAGCACGTCAGGCTCCGGGCACACCGGCCCCAGGCGCGCGCCCAGCCCTTGGCCAAAGGCGAAATGCTCGATGTTGAAGCCGAGATAGACGGCCAGCCCGGCACCATGGGGCCAGCGGTAATGTGGGCGCTGTATGATCGCGCAGTAACCGAAGCGGCCATGAACGGGCAGGGCGTCGAACGCAGTCCGATGGATCGACGGCGCTGCGTTTTGCGGCTCGCTGTGCATCTCTTTTCTCTTTCTGCGGGGTGTTGGGTTCAGTGGAAATACTGAAAGAATGCCTCATGTCAGCCAATAATTATAGTCACCACGATGAGCATGTGTGTATGCTCAAACCACAAGTGCAATAAAAGCGATAAAATCCAGACAAATTTTCCGGCTTTGAATCCTGATGACAGAAAACCAGATTGAGCAAGACCTCATTGCCAAGCTACGCGAGCTTAAATACACCTATCGGTCGGAGATTTGTGATAGAGCCTCGCTGGAGGCAAACTTCCGCGAAAAATTTCAAAAACTGAATCGTGTTCAGTTGAGCGACAGCGAATTTGATCGACTGAAGGACGACCTGGTTACGGCAGATGTTTTCGCGGCATCCCGGCGCCTGCGTGAGCCCGACAACTTCGAGCGCGACGATGGCACGCCGCTGTTCTACACCTTGGTCAACACCAAGGACTGGTGCAAAAACACCTTCGAGGTAGTCAATCAGCTCCGCATGAACACCGACAACAGCCACCACCGCTATGATGTGATTCTGCTTATCAATGGCGTGCCGGTAGTGCAAATCGAGTTGAAAGCCCTGGGCATCAGCCCGCGCCGGGCCATGCAACAGATTGTCGATTACAAGAACGACCCAGGCAATGGCTACGGCAAAAGTCTGCTTTGTTTCCTGCAACTGTTCATCGTCAGCAATAGCACCAATACCGGGTACTTTGCCAACAACAACAGTCGCCACTTCAGCTTTAATGCCGACGAGCGCTTTTTACCGTTCTATCAATTTGCTGACAAAAATAACAAGAAAATCACCCATCTGGACCAGTTCGCTGAAACGTTTCTCGCCAAATGCACCTTGGGCCAGATGATCAGTCGCTATATGGTGCTGGTCGCCAGCGAACAGAAGTTGCTGATGATGCGCCCCTACCAGATCTATGCTGTCGAGGCCATTGTGGAATGCATCGACCAGAACAGTGGCAACGGTTACATCTGGCACACCACGGGCAGCGGTAAAACGCTCACCTCCTTCAAGGCATCCACCCTGCTCAAGGACAAGCGGGATATAGACAAATGCCTGTTCGTGGTGGACAGAAAAGACCTCGATCGGCAAACGCGCGAAGAATTCAACAAATTTCAGGAAGGCTGCGTCGAAGAAAACACCAACACCGGAACCCTGGTGCGGCGGCTGCTTTCCGATGACTATGCCGACAAGGTCATCGTCACCACCATTCAAAAACTTGGCTTGGCGCTGGATGACAGCAAAAACTACAAGGAACGGCTGGCACCGCTACGCAACAAGCGTGTCGTATTCATCTTCGACGAATGCCACCGCTCGCAATTCGGCGAGAACCATGAGGCCATCAAGGAATTTTTCCCCAAGGCTCAATTGTTCGGCTTTACCGGAACGCCCATCTTCCGCGACAACGCCATTTACCAGCAAGTTGAAGGCCAGCAGGCATCTTACAAAACCACGAAAGACATCTTTCAGCGGGAATTGCACGCATACACCATCACCCACGCCATCGCCGATTGCAACGTACTTTGCTTCCATATCGACCATTACAAGCCCCAAGGCAAGAACAAGCCCAAGCCGGGCGAGAGTGTGCAGAAAAAGAAAGTCATCGAAACCATTTTGAACAAACACGACGCTGCCACCGCCGGTCGCAAGTTCAATGCCATGTTGGCCACGGCTTCGATCAACGACGCCATTGAATATCATGCCCTGTTCAAAGACATTCAAGCCAAGAAGCAGGCCGCAGACGCCTATTTTCAGCCACTGAATATCGCTTGCGTGTTTTCGCCGCCGGCCGAAGGCAACAAAGACGTGCAGCAGATTCAGGAAGACCTGCCGCAAGAAAAAGCTGACAACGATGAAGCATCGGACCAGAAAAAAGCCGCGCTCAAGGTCATCATTGCAGATTACAACGCAGGCTTTGGCACCAACCACAGCATTGGCGAATTCGATCGTTACTATCAGGATGTGCAAAAGCGCATCAAGGACCAGCAATACCCCAACCAGGACTTGCCCCACAAGCAAAAGATTGACGTGACGATCGTGGTGGATATGCTGCTCACCGGTTTTGATTCCAAATACCTCAACACCCTCTATGTCGACAAGAATCTCAAGTACCATGGGCTGATTCAGGCGTTCTCACGCACCAACCGCATGCTGAACGATACCAAGCCATACGGCAATATCCTGGACTTTCGCCAGCAACGGGAGGCCGTCGATGAGGCTATCATCCTGTTCTCCGGCGAAAGCCTCGACCGCGCCAAAGAAATCTGGCTGGTAGATGCTGCCCCCACCGTGATTGGCAAACTCGATAGCGCTGTCACCGAGTTACAGAAATTTATGCAAAGCCAAGGACTTTCCTACGAGCCGGAGGATGTGAACAATCTCAAGGGCGACGCAGCGCATGTCCAGTTCATCAAGCTGTTCAAAGAAGTGCAGCGCTTAAAAACCCAGCTTGACCAATACACCGATCTGAGCGTCGAGCACAAACAAAGCATCGAAGCCCTGCTGCCCGAAGGCACCTTGCGCGCCTTCAAGGGCATGTATCTGGAAACCGCCCAGCGCCTGAAGAAAAAACAGGGCAGCGATGTGGCCAGTGACGAAGTGCGGCAACTCGATTTTGAGTTCGTGTTGTTTGCCTCTGCGATGATTGACTACGACTACATCATGGGCCTGATTGCCCGCTACTCGCAGCAAACACCGGATAAGCGCGAAATGTCCCGCCCCCAATTGATTGGTCTGATCCAGTCCGATGCCAAATTCATCGACGAGCGTGATGACATCGTTGCCTATATCGACACCCTGCAAGTGGGCAAGGGATTGAGTGAAGAAGACATTCGCCACGGTTTCGAGCGCTTCAAGGCAGAAAAGAGTGCGAGAGAATTGGTCGGGATTGCCGAGAAGAACGGATTGGACAGCACTGCCCTGCAAACCTTTGTGGAAGGCATTCTGCGCCGCATGATTTTCGATGGGGAACAATTGACTGACCTGCTGGCCTCGCTGGAGTTGGGTTGGAAAATCAGGCGGCAAAAAGAACTGGCGTTGATGGAAGACCTGATTCCGTTGTTGCACAAACGCGCTCAAGGGCGGGAGATTTCAGGGTTGGCGGCGTATGAGCAATAGACAATACATTGCCATGAATCCTGGCCTGTTATCTTGGGCACGCGAGCGTGCCGGACTGGATGAACTCGCCTTGGCGCGCCGCTTTCCAAAATTGACCGAATGGGAAGCAGGCAAGGCACAGCCGACACTGCGACAACTGGAAGATTTTGCCCACGCGGTGCATATTCCCATTGGCTACTTGTTCTTGCCCCAACCAGTGCAGGAAGCGCTGCCCATTCCTGATTTCCGCACCTTGGCTGACCACGCCATCACGCGCCCCAGCCCAAATCTGTTGGACATGCTTTACCTATGCCAACAACGGCAGGATTGGTATCGCGACCACGCACTCACTCATGCGTTGCCCGCCCTTGATTTCATTGGCAGTGCCAGCACCGGGGACGACCCGGCGACAGTCGCCCAAGCCCTGAGCAAAACCTTGCAACTTTCTCTGGCGCAGCGCCAGCAATTGTCCAACTGGAGTGAAACCCTGCGCCAATTCATGGTAAGTGCAGAAAAGGCCGGCGTGCTGGTGATGGCCAGCAGCATCGTTGGCAGCAACATTCACCGCAAGCTGGATGTGAGGGAGTTTCGCGGCTTCGCCTTGGTCGACAATCTGGCGCCGCTCATCTTTCTCAATGCGGCAGATAGCAAGGCCGCGCAAATGTTTACCCTGGCCCACGAAATGGCGCACCTGTGGCTGGGTGAAAGCGGTGTTTCTGACACTGAAGCGGGACGCCTGCCCGAACAGGCCATCGAGCGCTGGTGCAATGCCGTCGCTGCTGAATTGCTGATGCCAATGCGCGCCACCCGTGCAGCGTATCAACCCGAACTACCCTTGCCGGAAGAAATTCAGCGCTTGGCGCGGCAGTTCAAAGTCAGCACGTTGGTGGTCTTGCGCCGCTTGTTTGATGCCGGCTTCATCACCGAAGCCGTTCTCTGGCAAAACTACCACGAGCAATTGCAGCGAATCCAAGCGCTTGATGTGCGCAGAGGTGGCGGCGACTTCTACCGAACGCTGGCGGCGCGCACCGGCACACGCTTCGCCCGCGCAGTGCTCGCCAGCACGCTGGAAGGCCAGACATTGTTCCAGGACGCCTTTCGCATGTTGGGGATAAAAAAGAGCGCCACCTTCTACAAGGCGGCGCGCGAACTGGAGGTAATGACATGACCTACCTGCTCGATGCCAATGTCTTTATTCAGGCCAAAAATCTGCACTACGGGCTGGATTTTTGCCCTGCCTTCTGGAACTGGCTCATCGAGAAAAACGCCGCAGGCCAAGTGTTCAGTATTGACAAGGTAGCCGACGAAATTGCCGCAGGTGCCGACGAGTTGACCGACTGGATACGGCAACACAACGGCAAGCTGTTCCGCAAGACCAAACCACATATCGTTGACCAATTCGGCAAAGTCAGCGCCTGGGTTACAGGGCAAGGCTATGAACCGGCGGCCATCAGCACCTTCTTGCAAGTGGCAGATTTCTACCTGATCGCCCATGCATTGGCAGAAGCCCATGTGGTGATTACCCATGAAGTGCCCGCCAACTCCACCCGGCGCATCAAGATTCCCAATGTTTGCACAGGGCTTGGTCTGCATTTTATGACACCTTACGAAATGTTGCGCCGCGAGCAAGCGCGGTTTGTGCTGGGTGGTGTATGAGCAAGGATATGAACAAGGGCTTGGTGCCGAAACTGCGTTTTCCTGAGTTTCGGGATACAGGAAAGTGGAAGGAGAAAAAGCTGGGTGATTTTTCTCAAATTTTACGAGGAAGCTCTCCGCGACCTATTGATGAATATATGACTTCTGATTTTAATGGTTTGAATTGGCTAAAAATTGGTGATGTAGCTCAAGATTCTAAATATGTCGTGCTCACAAAAGAAAGAGTTTTGGCAACCGCATTAAGTAAAACCAGAGAGGTTAATCCTGGAGATTTAATCATGTCAAATTCAATGAGTTTTGGGCGACCTTATATTTTAAAAATAAAAACATGCATACATGATGGTTGGATTGCTGTTGCCAAAATTGATGAACAGGTAAGCAAGGATTATCTTTACTATTTAATTTGTCTCCAACCAGTCAGAAGTATTTTCTAAATAGTGCGGCCGGTAGTGGCGTTCAAAATTTAAATGCCGATATTATAAAGCAACTTCCAATTTTAATCACCAAGTATTCCGAACAACAAAAAATCGCTGACTGCCTTTCTTCCATCGACCAACTGATCGCAGCAGAAGCTCAAAAACTCGATACGCTCAAGGCCCATAAAAAAGGGCTGATGCAGCAGCTTTTCCCGGCTGAAGGCGAGACTTTGCCCAAGCTGCGCTTTCCTGAGTTTAAGGATGCAAGGGTGTGGGCGTCCTGCGATCTTGGCTCCAGAACGATCAAAGTCGGTAGTGGAATCACGCCGAATGGCGGCGATAAAAATTACATCAATGCAGGTAGGCCATTCATTCGTAGCCAGAACATTGATTGGGGTGAATTACTTTTGAATAATGTTGCATTTATTGATGATGAAACTCATGCTTCCTTTGTTTCCACAAAAATAAATGATTCTGACGTTTTTTTGAATATCACCGGAGCATCAATTGGAATAAGTGCCATTGCTGATTCAAGAGTCATCGGCGGCAATGTTAATCAGCATGTCTGCATTATTCGTCTCAAACAAAAAGAGTTGAACCCAACGTTTCTCAATCAGTACTTGCTATCACAATATGGCCAGCGGCAGATTGATAGTTTTCAAGCAGGAGGAAATAGGCAAGGGCTAAATTTTACCCAGGTGCGATCTTTTTCCATTCCGACTCCATCAAAAATGGAAGAGCAAATCAGAATTGCCGATTGCCTATCCAGTATCGACGAATTGATCAACGTGCAAAGTCAAAAATTCGAAGCTCTGAAAATTCATAAAAAGGGCCTGATGCAGCAATTATTTCCCACTGCTGAGGAGGCGATCGCATGAGTGCGACAACTTCGTTTCACAGTGATATAAAAAATACCCTTGAACAGGCGCGTCGCAAGGCATGCTTGGCGGTGAGCGCCGCAATGGTGGAAGTCTGCTGGCTCGTTGGCAAGCGAATTGTGCAAGAAGAACAGCAAGGCCAGCACAAAACCCAATACGGCAAGCGCCTGATTGAAGACCTTTCCCGAGCAAGATATTCTCTACTCAGCGTGTAGAGAATTGAGCCGAAGCAGTCTGCGTTTGATCTCTTGTAGTTTACCAAGCCACCGAATCCGCGCAATAACCCATGCGATAAACTACTTGGAAAATCCAAAATGCTTACCGATATCTTTGCCTACCGCTATTTAGACCAACCAATTTGGTCGAACTACACAGAAATAGAACAACGGTTACTCAATCAAGTGTTTGGTGTCGTTAAGGATGCCTTGCTTCCCTATTCACATGACGGCAATGTGAATGAACGTAAAAATAAATGGAAAATACTTCACGACAAATTGGCGCGCGAGTTAGGAGTTGCCGAGCTTTCCACTCGATATTATTCGGTAACTCAAAGGAACGCCTTTGGGCAAGAGTTTCCTGTCTCCGGTTTGTTTCCTTGGGATCACGTATGCGAGCAATTCGTCAATGCTAGTTATTCTAGACAGTGCGAGGCTGATCGCTTTATCAAGGAGCGAATCAGTTTTATCGAACTGGCGTTAAGACTCAGAGGCGATGATATTGCATCTGCCAACTCGCAGTTAGCTTCAGAAATACGCAAGGCGAAGATAACGGACGCTTGTAGGAGCGGAGGGCCCCTGGGCAATTCAGTGGATTTGATAGTGAATAATAACAAGGTGCTCAATTCAGCCTTTGAAACTCAGATAGACGAATTAAATGAACGCTTTCGCCGTGCAAAAGCACCTCTGACCTATCATAATGGCTTCATCCAACTCGCAATTGATCAACATATCGAGAAAGAAATCAGGAAACCGTTCTGGGATCTTGTGTCTGATCCCCTTTGGAGAAACGTTGACACCGATATGAAGGAAGCTCTTGACCGCAGGGATTCTAATGATAGGGATTCGGTGATTTTCGCCACGAAGGCTCTCGAAAGTGCGATTAAGATAATTTCGGACACCAAAGGATGGACTCGTGGCACGGAAAACGGTGCATTGCAGTATGTAGACAATCTTATAAGTAAGGCAAATGGTAGTTACTTGGCTACTTGGGAAGGTGATATGCTGAAAGACTACTTTCGGAAAGTCCGAAATCCAATTGCTCACGGTTCAGGTTCAGAGTCAATGCCAGAACTAACGCTATTCCAAACGGATTGGGCGATTGAAGCAGCGATGTCTTGGGTGCGGACGTTGATTAGAAGAATGTAATTTGTGATTACCACCTGCGTTTCATAAAAATTGATATTTTTGACAAACCACGGCGCTTTGATTCCAAATGCGGTTTATACTTCAAAAAATTCTGAACGGCTTTCTGAGCCGTTACCCTTTTAACCCCGAACTATTCCCGGAAGCATCCGGGGAAGCACAGGCATCATGACTGAACAAGATCAGAAACAACTGGGAAGTATTCTTTGGAATATTGCCGACCGACTGCGCGGCGCGATGAATGCGGATGACTTCCGTGACTACATGCTGTCCTTCCTCTTCTTGCGTTATTTGTCAGATAACTACGAAGCAGCCACCAGGAAAGAATTGGGGTGCGATTACCCTGCACTGGAAAGTGAAGACCGCCGCGCACCTTTGGCCGTTTGGTATGAACAAAATCCATCTGATACGGATGATTTTGAAAGGCAGATGCGCAGCAAAACGCATTATGTGATTCGACCAAAGTACCTCTGGGGCAGCATTGCGGAAATGGCCCGCACACAGGATAAGGACTTGCTGCGCACCCTGCAAGAAAGTTTCTCTTACATCGAGAATGAATCCTTTGCCAGCACCTTTGACGGTCTATTTTCAGAAATCAATCTGAGTTCGGAAAAATTGGGCAAAAGTTACACCGAACGCAACGCCAAGCTCTGTAGCATCATCCAGGAAATTGCCGATGGCCTGACGAAATTTTCCGTCGATAAAGACACGCTAGGTGATGCCTATGAATACCTCATCGGCCAGTTTGCCGCCGGTTCCGGCAAGAAGGCGGGTGAGTTTTACACGCCACAGCAGATTTCCAGCATTCTTTCCGCCATCGTCGCGCTCGACAGCCAGAATCCAGCCGCCGGTAAGAAAAAGCATCTGAATAGCGTGCTCGATTTTGCCTGCGGTTCTGGCGCACTATTGTTGAACGTGCGCAAGCAGCTTGGCCCCAATGGAATCGGCAGAATCTACGGGCAGGAAAAAAACATCACTACCTACAACCTGGCACGGATGAATATGTTGCTGCACGGGGTGAAGGATTCGGAGTTCGAGATTTTTCACGGTGACACCCTGATCAATGACTGGGACATGCTGCGTGAAAGTAACCCGGCCAAGATGCCGAGATTTGATGCCGTGGTAGCCAACCCGCCCTTCAGCTATCGTTGGGACCCCACCGGGGCGATGGGCGATGATGTGCGCTTCAAGAACCATGGCCTCGCGCCAAAATCTGCTGCCGACTTCGCTTTTCTGCTCCATGGTTTTCATTATCTGAAGCAGGAAGGCGTCATGGCCATCATCCTGCCGCACGGCGTGCTGTTCCGTGGCGGTGCAGAAGAACGCATACGCACCAAGCTGCTGAAAGACGGTCATATCGACACGGTGATTGGTTTGCCGGCAAACCTGTTTTTCTCCACCGGCATACCGGTGTGCATTCTGGTGCTGAAAAAATGCAAGAAGCCCGATGATGTGCTGTTCATCAACGCCGCCGAGCACTTCGAAAAAGGCAAGCGGCAAAATCGCTTGCTGCTTGAACATATCGACAAGATCATCGATACCTATCGGTTCCGCAACGAAGAAGAACGCTATGCACGCTGCGTGTCGATGGAGGAGATCGAGAAAAATGACTATAACCTGAATATCTCCCGCTACATCAGCACGGCACAAGCAGAGGAAGAGGTCGACCTCGCAGCCGTCAATGCCCGCTTAGTGGATATTGAAAAGGAAATCGAGAAGGCGAGAAATGAGCACAACGAATACCTTAAGGAGTTGGGGCTGCCGCTGCTTTCATGATGAGAGTTGCAAGGGTCTTGGCGCAAGGCACTTGGCCCGCTTGCGAGCGGCCCAAGCGCGGCGCACGGGCGATCCAGGTGCCGAGCGATATGAAACGAACGGGCCGCCTTGCCGGCACCCGTTGCCGGGATGACGATGATGCCGGGCCGGGTCATGCGTGCGCCCAATCGCAAGCGATCGACCGCGCTTGGGCTGGCTCGGGCGAACCGTGTGAGCCGTGTGAACCGTGTGAACCGGCCTGGATTCTGATGCCGTTTTTTCGGATCAGATGGCCGAAGTATTCGTGGTCGCGCAAGATGGCTTGTGCAAACTCGGGGGCGTCGAGATAAGCCCAGCCCAGGGTGAGCTTGTTCAAGCCGTCCTTGAACACCGGGTCTGCCGCCACGTTGCGCGCCACCGATCGCATCGTGTCGATCACCGGCGCCGGGGTGCCTCGGGGTGCGGCCAGGCCGCGCCAGGTGCTCGATGCCAGGTCGATCTTTCGTTCCTTGAAGGTCGGCACGTTGCCGAATGCGGCGATGCGTTCGTTGGCCATGATGCCGAGCATCTTGAGTTTGCCGGCTTGCACATGGGGGCCGACTTCCGCCGGGCTTACGTCCAGTGCGTCGATGTGCCCGCCGAGCAATGCCACGACGGCTGGCGCGGCGCCTGCGTAGGGGATGTGGTTGAATGCCACGCCCGCCTTGTCCTCCAGGCCGATGGCCGACAGGTGGTAGACGGAGCCGCTTCCGCCATTGCCGACCTTCATCGCGCCGGCCTGCGTTTTCGCGGCGATGAGGAATTCCTCCACTGTGTTCCATGGCGCGTCTGCGCGCACCGTGATGGCGGCCGGGTCGGCATTCAGGCGCGCGATCGGCTCGAATTTCGTGTGGTCAAACTTGGCAAGGCCGAGGTGGGGCAGTGTCGTCACCTCGGCGGTCAACATGCACAGTTTGTAGCCGTCGGGGCGGCTGCCCAGCACGTCGTTCATACCCACGATGCCGCTGGCGCCCGGCTTGTTGTTCACCACGAAGGACTGTTGGGGCAGGTGCTTCCTGGCGGCTTCGGCGAAGACGCGGGCCAATGCGTCGGTGCCGCCGCCGGCAGAGGCCGGCACGATGATCTCGATCGGGCGGCTCGGAAACCCGTCAGCCGACGCGCGGGCCATGACCCAAGGCAGGGCAGCCATGCCGAGCGATTGCAGGAGTTGTCGCCGGCGCCACACGGCGCGCTTGGCCCCAGCGGCTTTGGCGGATGCATCGGGGTCGCGTTTTCTTGCAGGCATGCTTTTGTCTCGATGGGTTGGATGTCGGGTCTGGCCGTTTCTCAGCCCGGTTGCCGGCTCGGTGGCGCCTATTGGCCTCAGCGCTGGCTGCGCGCGGTCGATCGGGTCACGATCAGCACCAGAGTGGCGCCGAGTGCCAGGCATGCCGCCAGGAAGAACATGGGCGCGATCGTGCTGCCGGTGCGGTCTTTGATCCATGGCACTGCGTTCTGGGCGATGAAGCCTCCCAGGTTGCCGACGGAGTTGATGGCGGCCAATCCGGCCGCTGCGCCGGCGCCTTTGAGAAAGCGCGTCGGCAGGCTCCAGAAAACCGGCACCCCCGAGAAGATGCCGGCCGCTGCCAGACACAGGAACATGAACTGCAGCGCCGGGGTTTGCAACAGCGCCGACAACAGCAGGCAAAGGGCCCCGAAGAATGCCGGTGCGACGATGTAGGGTGTCTTCGAGGCGGCATGCGCGGCCGCCCGGGGAACGGCGTACAGACCGATGGCCACCAGCACCCACGGGATCACATTGAGCAGCCCGTTGTTCGTGTTGCCGACGCCAAAGCCCTTGACCACCGTGGGCAGCCAATAGCTTGTATCTTTAAACCGGCCCAGCGCGGTAGAGTCTGAACGCCGTTGAGGCGGCCAGACGGGCCCGTGCAGTTTGGTAGCGGCTGGGGTGATGGAGCCCGTGACTGAGTACAGAACGCACGGCCGCCGCGCTGGTCTTCGTGAAGCCCGAACGGTTACGCGCGCCAAGCTTGAGCGCGCATGCACAAGCAAGGGATCTGAAGATCATGTCTGTTACCTCAATGACGGTGGGCATCGACGTAGCCAAGGCGCACATCGATGTCTGTGTGCTGGAGCCCAAGAGCGGGGCCCAGCGGTTTACCAACGATGCTGAAGGCCACTCGGCCCTTGCAGCGCTTTTGCAGCCCCTGGATGTGGGCCTGGTGGTAATGGAGGCCACCGGTGGCTACGAGGTGGCGCTGGCGTGTGCCCTGCAGGCCGCAGGCCTGCCCGTGGCGGTGCTCAATCCGCGCCAGGCGCGCGACTTCGCCAAGTCCATGGGCCGGCTGGCCAAGACCGACGCGGTCGATGCACGCATGCTCGCGGAGCTGGCCGCGGTGCTGCTGCGCCGCGAAGACCTGAGCCGCTTCCTGCGCCCCCTGACCGACGAGTGCCAGCAGTGGCTGGCTGCGCTGGTCACACGCAGGCGCCAGCTGCTGACCATGCTTCATTCCGAACGCCAGCGCCTGCAGATCACCCCCGCGAAGCTGCACCCAAGCATCGAGGCCATCGTGGCTGCCATCAAGGCACAGCTCAATGAGCTGGAGACGCAGATGGTGGGCCATGTGCGGGAGCACTTCGGCGATCTGGACCGGCTGCTGCAGTCGGCCGCAGGCGTTGGTCCGGTGGCCAGCGCCACGATGATTGCCGAGTTGCCCGAACTGGGCCGGCTCAACCGGCGCGAGATCGCAGCCCTGGTAGGCGTGGCGCCCATGGCCAACGATTCCGGCAGCAGCAAGGGCCGACGACGGGTGCAAGGAGGACGCTTCGAGGTCCGGCGTGTGCTGTACATGGCAACGCTGACTGCCACTCGCTACAACCCGGCCATCAAGGCCTTCTACGAACGCCTCAAGGCTGCCGGCAAGCTGCCCAAGGTCGCTCTGGTGGCGTGCATGCGCAAACTCCTGACCACGCTCAACGCCATGGTCAGAACCGGCAAACCTTGGGATAAATCGCTGCACGGCACTTGACTCGGAAGACGGTTACTCAGTCCGTAGGCTGACAGCGGGAAGGCAATGAAGCACAGGGACATCAGCAGCACGCGTGGATCCATCAGCGCGCGCAGCGCATGGCCCCCGGCGTCGCCCATCCGGGTTTGTTCGTCGGCGAGTTGCTCGTGCAACCAGCGCTTTTCCTCGGCGCTCAGGAAGCGGACCTCGTCCGGGCTGTCGGGAAGGTAGAAGAGCGTGACCACGCCCATCACGACGGCGGGGATGCCGGTCACGATGAAGATCCATTTCCATCCGGCCAGGCCCTGCAGTCCGTCCAGGTCGAGCAAAATGCCTCCCAGAGGACCGCCGATGGCGTTGGCCAGCGCGCTGAAGATCATGAACAGGCCGACCATGGCTGCGCGGTAAGCGAAGGGATACCAGAGCGTCAGCAGGTACAACACCCCGGGGAAGAAGCCGGCTTCACATGCGCCGAGCAGGAAGCGCAGTATGTAGAACATGGTCGGGCTGTTCGTGAACGCCAGCGCCACCGTCACCAGCCCCCAGGAGACGATGATGCGGGCGAACCACTTGCTGGCGCCGACCTTGGCCAGCACCAGGTTGCTGGGCACCTCGAAGAAAAAGTAGCCGATGAAGAACAGCGAGGCGCCCAGGCCGTAGGCGGATTCGCTCATGCCCAGCGCATCGACCATCTGCAGCTTGGCGAAGCTGACGTTCTGGCGGTCGATGTACGCGATCAGGTAGAGCAGCCCCAGGAAGGGGATCAGGCGCCGCGAGATTTTGCCGATCAGTTGCTTCTCGACGATCATTGGCAGTCCTTGGGTTTGTCTCTTTGTGCTTGTCGCCGGTCGACGCCGCGCGCGGGCTGGCCGGGGTTGGATGCATTCATCGCGGCATCTGCCGGGCGTGGCCGGGGGTTCGTGCCTGACCTGCGGTCACCGGCGCTGACCGCAGGCCGCCGGTGCGTCAGCGCGCATCACCCAAGGCCCCCAGTGCCGCTGCGAAACGCTCGACCATGGCCGCGCCGGCCGGCGTGGCGCGCTGCGCCGGGGCGCGGTCGTGGATGGCGATGCCCGCGCGCGCGCCGAACAGGCGTTTGCCGTAGCACAGCAGGTTTTCCACGCCTTGCATCACGAAGACGACGGCCGGCAGCATCTCGCGGTACTGGCATTCGGCGCGCGCTTCGTCGCCGCTGCGCCAAGCCTCGTAGGCGCTGACTGCGTAGTCGATGCAGTCGGGCGCCAGAATCATCCCGCGGCAACCGGCGCGCAGGTTGTCCACCAGTTCCAGCCCGCCACGGCCGTTGAAGACGGACACGCGGCCTGCGGTGCGTTCCAGCAGCCCGGCAATTTCCACCACCGGCCCTTCGCCCTTGATCAATCGGATGTTCGGCTGTTGCTCGACGAGTTCGCGGATTTCGTCCGCCGACAGACCGCGACCGAGGAAGGCGGGCGCGTTCTGTATCGCCACGGGAAGGGTGGTGGCCTGGGCGACGCGACCAAAGAAGCGGATGTACTCTGCGGCGCTGAACGTGCCAACCGTCGGTGGTTGCAGGATCACCCAATCTGCGCCGGCCTGCTGGGCATGCCGCAGTTGGGCCGTCTGCTCGGCGACCGAGGCGCCGAAGATGGTGAACGCCAGCGGCACCTTGCCCGCAGTGTCTTCGGCCACCCAGTCCATGACCGTGCGGCGCTCGGCTTCGGTGAGCTTGGACACCTCGGTGGCCAGTCCGAGCGCTGCCATGCCGTGGACCCCGCAGGACAAACAAGCCTGCACCTGGCGCCGCATGGCTGCGCGGTCCAGTCGCTCGTCGGCGTCGAACAAGGCGTAGACGATGGCGTGGATGCCGTGCAGGTCTTCGGGCCGGTATTTCTGCATGGCCGCTCTCAATGGCTTTCACGCGGGATGGCATGGCCGCGACAACCGACCAGGAAGTCCAGGTCGGCGCCGCTGTCGGCCTGCATCACGCGCTCGACGTACAGGCCCTGGTAGCCGCCGGACATGGCGGCGGCCGGCGCGCGCCAACGGCTGCGGCGTGCCTGCAACTCGGCCGGCGCGACATCCAGGTGCAGCCGGCGTGCCGGAACATCGAGTTCGATCATGTCGCCGCTGCGCACCAGCGCCAGCGGGCCGCCGACGGCGGCTTCTGGCGCCACATGCAGCACCACGGTGCCGAACGCGGTGCCGGACATGCGGGCATCCGAGATGCGCACCATGTCGCGCAGGCCGCGCCGCAGCAGCTTTTCCGGCAGCGCCATGTTGCCGACCTCGGCCATGCCGGGGTAGCCTTTGGGGCCGCAGTTCTTGAGCACCATGATGCAGTTTTCGTCGATGTCCAGCGCCGGGTCGTCGATGCTGCGCTTGTAGTGGTCGATGTCCTCGAACACGACGGCGCGGCCGCGATGCTGCATCAGCGCGGGCGTGGCGGCAGACGGCTTGATGATGGCGCCGGCGGGCGCCAGGTTGCCGCGCAGCACCGCGATGCCGCCCTGCGGCGTCAGCGCCCGATCGAGAGGGCGGATCACCTCGGGGTTGTGGTTGCAGGCATCGGCGATGTTCTCGCGCACGCTTTTGCCGCTGACCGTCATGGCTTGCAGTTCGAGCAGATGGCTGATTTCCTTCATGACGGCGGGTATGCCGCCGGCGTAGCAGAAGTCCTCCATCAGGAAGCGGCCCGAGGGCATCAGGTCCAGGATGGTCGGCACATCGCGGCCGAGGCGGTCCCAGTCGTCCAGGGTCAGCGGCGTGCCGATGCGCCCGGCAATGGCCAGCAGATGCACCACGGCGTTGGTCGAGCCGCCGATCGCCCCATTGACCCGGATGGCGTTGGCGAAGGCTTGCGGCTGGAGTATCCGGGACAGCCGCAGGTCTTCGTGGACCAGCTCGACGCTGCGCCGGCCGGTCATCCGGGCCAGGCGGTTGCGGTGCGCGTCGACCGCCGGGTAGGCCGCATTGCCCGGCAGGGCGATGCCCAGCGCCTCCACCATCGAGGCCATGGTCGAGGCCGTGCCCATGGTCATGCAGTGACCGGGCGAGCGCGACATGGCGCTTTCGGCAGCGGCGAATGCCTGTGCGCTCATCACGCCGGCGCGCAGGTCTTCGGAGAATTTCCATACGTCGGTGCCCGAGCCGATCGCGCGGCCTTGGAAACGACCGTTGAGCATCGGCCCGCCGGAGATGACGATGGCCGGCAGATCGCACGAGGCCGCGCCCATGACCAGCGCGGGCGTGGTCTTGTCGCAGCCGGCCATCAGCACCACGGCGTCCATCGGGTTGCCGCGAATCGCCTCCTCGACATCCATCGAGGCCAGGTTGCGAAACAGCATGGCCGTCGGGCGCAGGTTGGATTCGCCGCAGGAAAAGACCGGAAACTCCAGCGGCAGGCCGCCGGCTTCGAGCACGCCCGCCTTGATGTGCTCGATGAGGCCGCGAAAATGCGCGTTGCAGGGCGTGAATTCGGAGAAGGTGTTGCAGATGCCGATCACTGGCCGGCCGTCGAAGGCGTCGTCGGGCAGGCCATGGTTTTTCATCCAACTGCGGTGGATGAAGGCGTCTTTGCCCGTGCCACCGAACCAGTGCTGCGATCGTCTTTTCATCGTTGTTGCTCCTTCGGGATGTTCACTTTGGGGGTCGCGCCGGCAATGGCAATGGCGGGACAGAAGTCGCCGGCGACGGGGTGGAAGCCGCAAGCGACGCAACGGAAGCCGCAAGCGACTGGGGGGGCCAGGGCGCCGCGCATCACCGCTTTTGCAGCATCCGGATGATGCTGGAAAAATCCAGCGCGCCGTTGCCCGCCAGGCTGTGCGCGGCGTACAGGTTGCGCGCCAGACTGCCCAGCGGGGTCGCTGCCTGCACGGCGGTTGCGCTGTCTTGCGCCAGGCCCAGGTCCTTGAGCATCAGGTCGGTGCCAAAGCCGCCGGCGTAGCCTTTGGAGGCCGGGGCCGAGGCCATCACGCCGGGCATGGGGTTGTACTTTTCCAGCACCCAGTTGCTGCCCGAACTGCCGCGCATGATGTCGCTGAGCACGCGCGGGTCCAGGCCATTGGCCAGGCCCAGCGCAAGCGCTTCGCTGGTGCCTGCCATCAGGATGCCCAGCAGCATGTTGTTGCAGATTTTGGCCGTCTGGCCCGTGCCCACGCCGCCGGCGTGGAAGATGTTCTGGCCCATTTTTTCCAGCACCGGACGGGCCTGCTCCAGCGCCTGCTCGTCACCGCCGACGATGAAGGTCAGCGTGCCTGCCACGGCGCCCCCGGTGCCGCCCGAGACGGGGGCGTCGATGAACCGCAGGCCGCGCTGCTGCGCCAAGGCCGCGTCTGCCACCTTGCGCGCGCTGCTGGCGGCGATGGTCGAGCAGTCGATCACCAGCGTGTCGGCTGCCAGTTGCGGCAACAGTCCCGCCTGCCCGCCGTGGCCCAGGTACAGCGCCTCGACATGCGCGTTGGCCGGCAGCATGCTGATGACGATATCCGCTCCCTGCACCGACGCGGCGGCATCGGCGGCGATCGGCAAGCCTGCGGCGGCCAGTTGTGCGCGCGCGGCCGGTGACAGGTCAAACCCCTGCACGGCATGGCCCGCCCGTTGCAGGTTCAAGGCCATGGGGCCGCCCATGTGGCCCAGTCCGATGAATGCAATCGACATCTCGACAGTCTCCTGGTGATGAATATGGATAGGGTGCGGGTGGATGTTGCGCAGACGGCTATCGAAACAATGGCCGACTCAGCGCTGGCTGGGTGTGTTCCGGTTCTGGCTGGCGCAGCGTGGTTGCGTGGCTAGCGGATGGTATCGCCGCAGGCGCCATCGAGTATGCGCCGCGCAATGATCAGGCGCATGATTTCGTTGCTGCCTTCCAGTATCTGGTGCACGCGGGTGTCGCGCAGCAGGCGCTCGATCGGGTACTCGCGGATGTAGCCGTAGCCGCCGTGCAGTTGCAGCGCCTCGTTGCAGACGGCAAAGCCGATGTCGGTGGCAAAGCGCTTGGCCATCGCGCAATAGGTGCTGGCGTCGGGCGCGCCGGTGTCGAGCTTGCTGGCCGCCAGGCGCACCATCTGGCGCGCGGCGACCAGTTCGGTGGCCATGTCGGCCAGTTTGAACTGCAACGCCTGAAAGCTGGCCAGCGGCTGGCCGAACTGCCGGCGCTGCTGCATGTACTGCCGGGCTGCCTGCAGCGCGCCTTGCGCTGCGCCGACCGAGCAACTGGCGATGTTGATGCGCCCGCCGTCGAGCCCCTGCATCGCGATCTTGAAGCCCTCGCCGACGCGGCCGAGCAGGTGCTCGGCAGGGATGCGCAACTGCTCCAAGCCAATGCTGCGCGTGGGCTGGCTGTTCCAGCCCAGCTTGCGCTCTTTCTTGCCGTAGCTGATGCCGGGGGTGTCGGCGGGCACGGCAAAGGCGCTGATGCCGCCGGCGCCGGCAGCGCCGGTGCGCGCCATCAACACCAGCATGTCGGTGCTGCCGGCGCCCGAGATGAAGGCTTTGCTGCCGTTGATCACATAGTCGCTGCCGACCCGCTCGGCCCGCGTCGTGAGCGCGGCGGCGTCCGAGCCTGCGCCAGGCTCCGTCAGGCAGTAGGAGGCCAGTTTCTCGCCCCGGGTCAGCAGCGGGCCCCAGTGGTCGCGCACTGCGGGCGTGGCCCAGCGGCCGAGCATCCAGGTCGCCATGTTGTGGATGGAGATGAAGGCGGTGGTCGATGGATCGATGGCCGCCAGTTCCTCGAACACCAGCGTGGCATCGAGCCGGGGCAGGGCCAGGCCGCCGGCGGCCTCGCAGGCATACAGGCCGCAAAAGCCGAGCGCGCCGGCCTTGGCAATCGCCGCTCTGGGGAAGATGGCCTGCTCGTCCCACTGCGCGGCATGGGGCGCAAATTCGGCCCGGGCAAAGTCGTGCGCGCTCTTGGCAAAGGCGCGTTGTTCTTCGGTGAGTTCAAAGTCCATGGGGCGTTTTCGGCACAGGTGCGCAGGGCGTCGGCCATCATATGCGGCATCCATGCACGGCGGCCATAGCCGTTTTCCATGATGCGGCGCGCCATCCGCCGTGGTGCGGTGCCCGACCCACGGCACATGCACCGGGCGCTTTCCCGGCACTTACCGCGCTCCCACACTCCCCGCGCCAGCGCTGTGGCTAAGGGAAAGTACCGCAACGGCAGCCGCAGGCGGTTGCAAATAATCGTACCGGTCGACCAGGGGCTTGCAAGCCCGGGCCTCTGGCGCCGTTGCGCCGCATTTTTTGCCGCATTTTCTGCAACCGGCCAGGCTTTCGGGCCTTGGCCGCTTCCGGGGTTGAAGGTCTGCGCCGCCGGCGCCTGACGAACGAACTGCACGATGAAAAAGCCCAAGCTCTCCCAACAGAGCATCGTCCTGGCGCTGTTTGCGTTGTTGTTCGCAGGCTTGTTGCTGTTCCTGCCGGGCTTCGCGCAGATCGATAACCTGCTCACGCTGGTGCAGAACGTGGCCTTCCTCGGCATCCTGGGTCTGGGCATGGCGATCGTCGTCATCGGGCGCGGCATCGACATTTCGATGATCGCTGCGCTGGCCGTGCCTTCGGGCCTGCTGCTGCAGTTGGTGCAGGACGGGCACAGCCTGCCCTCGGCCTGCGCGCTGGCGCTGGGCCTGACGCTGCTGTTCGGCCTGGTCAACGGCTGGCTGATTGCCTATGCCGAGGTGCCGTCGCTGTTCACCACGCTGGCCTGCGGGCTGTTCCTGGCGGGGCTGGGGCAGGCCTCGCTCTTGCATCTGGAGGTGGTGCAGTGGCCGGCGGCGCTCGATCCGCTGGCCTGGCTCGGGCGCGGCACGCTGGCGGGGCTGCCGATGCCGGTGGTGATGTTCGCCGTGGCGGCAGCGGCCTGCTCATTTTTCCTGCGCCGCCTGCGCGCCGGCGCTTTCATACAGGCCATTGGCGACAACCCCTTCGCCGCGCGCGCCACCGGCCTGCCGACGCGACCGATGGTGCTGCTGGAGTACATGCTGGCCGCGCTGATCGGCCTGTTCGCCGGCGTGGTGATGGCCGCCTCGATCAACAGCATGCCCACGCGCATCTTCAACTCCACGATGATTTACGACGTGGTGCTGGTCGTGGTGCTCGGCGGCATCGGCCTGTCGGGCGGGCGCGGCGGCGTGTTCAACGTGCTCATCGGCACGCTGCTGATCGGCACCATGCTCAACGGCATGACGATCATGGATCTGTCTTATTCGGTGCAGAACATCATCAAGGGCGTGCTGCTGCTGGTGGCGATCCTGATCGACTCGATGCTCAACCCGCGCAACGAAGAGACCGCGCAACAGGGGGATATCTGAAAGCCTCGCCGCCCCAATCACCGCGCCAACCACCGCCGCAATCGCCACCGCAATCGCCACCGCAATCGCCACCGCAATCGCCACCGATTTCCGATGCCCGGGCGCCAGGCACTTTTCGGCGCCATCCCGATACATGTCCAGACCACAGAGCAAAGGAGCACAGCGCAATGAACTTCGCACACAAACTCGCCACCACCGTCGGCACCGTGCTGGCACTGGCCGGCGCGCAGCACGCGGCCGCGCAGGGCAAGGGGCTCGATGAGCCTTTTCGCGACGGCTACAAGAAAGCGCTGGCCGGCAAGACGGTCGGCTTCATCCCGGTCGCGATGGGGTTCGATCTGACCAATGGCTGGTACCTCGGGCTCAAGAAGGAACTGGAGCCCTCGGGCATGAAGGTGGTCTTGCGCGACCCGAACTGGAACACCGGCGCCGGCGCGCAGGCTTTCACCGCGCTGATCGCCGAAAAGCCCGCCGTGATCGTGGTGCACAACCCCGACGTGCAGACCTACGCCAAACTGATCACCAAGGCCGAGGCCGAGGGCATCTACGTGGTGCAGATCAACATGCGCTCGGCACAGCCGTCCACCGTCTTCGTCGGCGCCGACTGGATCGATGTCGGCGAGCGCGGCGCCACGGCGGTGATGCAAGCTTGCCAGGGCAAGTCGAACAAGATCGCCATCGTCCAGGGCGCGCCCACGGCCGCGACCAGCGCCTACACGCTCAAGGGCGTGGAAAATGTGCTGGCGAAGAACCCGCAGCTCAAACTGGTGTCGAACCAGGCCGCCGACTGGGATGCCACCAAGGCCAAGGCGCTGACGCAGACCGTGCTCAAGCAGCACCCCGACCTGTGCGGCATCGTCGGCTTCTGGGACGGCATGGACATCGGCACGGCTGCGGCGATCAAGGAGGCGGGCCTGACCGGCAAGGTGTTCCTGGCCACCTCGGGCGGCGGCGAGCAAAAAAGCGCGTGCGACCAGGTCAAGTCGGGCGCTTTCGACTACCTCGTGAGCTACGACGTGCCGACGCAGGCCAGCAACATGGCGGCCATGATCAAGTGGCTGGTGCAAGGCGGCGTGAAGCCGGGCGCGGCGCGGCAGAACATCTACACCACGCTGCTGCCGATCACCAAGGAAAACGCCGGCGCCGAGGGCACCTGCTGGAAGCTCGCGGCCGCCAGGTAGCCGCCGCGCGCAACGCCGCAACCCCGACAACCCCGACAACCCCGATTGCTGCGCGGTTCATGCCGATCCACCGATGAACGAGACCCTCACCCGTCTGCGCTATCGCTATTGGCCTGACCACTGGGTGGGCGAGCTCCTGTCCAAGCGCTGGACGGAGAGCGCCATTCCGGTGCTGCTGCTGGTCGCCGTGCTGCTGGCCTCGGAGCAGCTGATCCCGAACTTCCATTCGCCGGTGATGCTGGCCGACACGCTGCGCCAGGCCGGCGAGATCGGCCTCATCGTGCTGGGGCTGGCGCTGGTCATGATCGTCGGCGGCATCGACCTGTCGGTAGGCTCGATCTTCGCGCTGACCAACTTCTGCGCGCTGATGTGCATGCATGTGCTCAAGTGGCCGATGGCCGCCTCGGTGCTCGTCACATTGCTCGCCGGCGCGCTGCTGGGCGCGGTCAACGGCCTGCTGATCGGCTACCTGCAGTTGCGCGCCTTTTTGACGACGCTGATCACGCTGATCATCTTTCGCTCGATCTATGAAATCCTGAGCCTGCAATACTCCACCGCCATCGCCGGCGCCGTGCCCGACTCGGCGGCCTGGGACTTTCTGGGCAACGGCACGCTGCTGGGCTTGCCGACCGTGGCCTGGGTCTACGCGGTGGTGGCCATTGGCGGCCATGTGCTGCTCACGCGGCTGCGCATCGGCTGGCACATCATGGCCATTGGCGGCTCGCGCCGATCGGCCTACAACGGCGGCATCGCGGTGCGCCGCACGGTGGCGCTGTGCTACCTGACCTCGGGCCTGCTGTGCGGCGCGGCCGGCTGCTTTTTCGCCTCGCGCCTGGCCACGGCCGGCGCCGACATCGGCGTGGGCATGGAGGTGCTGGTGCTCACCGCCGCCGTGCTGGGCGGCATCAGCCTGGGCGGCGGGCGCGGCTCGGTCACCAAGGCGCTGGTGGGCACGCTGCTGGTGCTGCTGATCACCAACGGGCTGACCTCGCTGTCGGCCCCGGGCGGCGTGACCCGCATGGTGCTGGCGACCATCCTGGTGCTGGCCGCAGTGATCGATGTGCGCTGGCTCAAGAACCGCCAGCGCATCATCGGCAAGGTCTACGTCAGCCCGACCTACCTGGCGTTGCCGCCGGCGCCGCCCTGCACCGCAGAAGGCGCGGGCAGCTACGCGCTCAACGACAAACTGCGCGACGTGACGCCGATCGGGCTCGGGCGCATCGAGGCGCCGGAGGACGTGATCCTCGACCGCGACGACAACCTCTATGCAGGCTCGCGCCACGGCGACGTGATCCGCTTTTTCGCGCCCGACTACGAGCGCATGGAGGTCTACGCCCACATCGGCGGCCAGCCGCTGGGCCTGGCCTTCGACCGCCAGGACAACCTGCATGTGTGCGTCGGCGGCATGGGGCTGTACCGCATCACGCCAGAGCGCGTGGTCGAGCGCGTGAGCGACGAAACCAACCGCAGTTGGGCCTCGATCAACGACGACAGCCGGCTGCGGCTGGCCGACGACCTGGACATCGCCGACGACGGCCGCATCTTCTTCAGCGAAGCGACGGTGCGCTACGAGATGCACGAATGGCCGATCGACGGGCTGGAGGCGCGCGGCAACGGCCGCATCATCTGCCACGACCCGCGCGACGGCTCGACGCGCACCGTGCTGCGCGGCCTGCGTTTTCCGAACGGCATCGCGATCGGCAGCGACGGGCAGTCGATCCTGTTCGCCGAGACCTGGGGCTGCTGCATCAAGCGCTACTGGTTCGACGGGCCCAAGGCCGGCCAGGTGCAGACCGTGATCGGGAACTTGCCGGGCTACCCGGACAACATCAACCAAGCCTCCGACGGTCACTACTGGCTCGCGCTGGTCGGCATGCGCTGCCCGGCCTACGACCTGGCGCTGCGCATGCCGGGCTTTCGCCGGCGCATGGCGCTGCGGGTGCCGCTGGACGAATGGCTGTTTCCGAACATCAACACCGGCTGTGTGCTCAAGTTCAGCGAAGCCGGCCAGGTGCTGGAAACGCTCTGGGACCTGGGCGGGCAGAACCATCCGATGATCACCTCGATGCGCGAGCACCGCGGCTACCTGTACCTCGGCGGCATCTCGAACAACCGCATCGGCCGCTACCAGTTGCCGGGCGCAGACCCGGACTTCGTGCAGTACGAACGACGCTGGAGAAAAGCCTGATGCTGGAGACCTTGCGCGGATTCGCCGACCGGCTCCTCGGACGCGGCGACGCAGCCATCACGGTGCCGGTGATGGACGGGGTGCTCAAGCCCAACCGGGCGCTCGAAGAGGCCGCCGTGGTGGCCACGCTCGAAGGCCTGGACGACCTGGCCTGGGACGGCAGCACGCTGTGGGCGAGCGCCGGGCCGCTGCTGTACCGCATCGAGCGCGCCGACGGCCACCGCGCGCTGCCGGTGCAGCGCTTCGAGCGCGAAATCACGGCGCTGGCCGTGCAGCCCTTCGGCGGCGCTTGCCGCAGCGCCGTGGCGCTGGGTGGAACGCAGTTGCGCCTGCTGTCGCTGGCGGGCGCCGCGCCGCCGGGAGGCAACGCACTGACGCTGGAGGCCGTGGCCGGCCAGCCGCTGCGCAGCGTCAACGCGCTGGCCTTCGACGCCATGGGCCGCCTGCTCATCACCGACGGCTCGGCCGAGCATGATGCCGGGCAGTGGTGCCACGACCTGATGTCGCATGGCGCCACCGGCCGGCTATGCCTTTGGGACCCGTCCGCGCGCCAGGCCGAGGAACTCGCCCGCAACCTGCGCCACGCGCGCGGCGCGCTCGCCTCGTCTGATGGCAGCCTGCTCGTCAGCGAGAGTTGGCGGCACCGGGTGCTGCGCGTGCCGTATCCGAGCGCGCCCGGATCGACCGCGCGCGGCGGCGTGCTTGGCCCGACCGTGCCCGGATCGACCGCGCGCAGCGGCGCGCCCCGGGTCACGCAGGTGGGGGAACTGCCCGGCTACCCTTCGCGCATGGCGCCGGCTGCCGACGGCGGCTTCTGGCTCAGCTGCTTCATCTGCCGCACGCAACTGGTCGAATTCGTGCTGCGCGAGCATGCCTACCGCAAGCGCATGTTGCGCGAGATCGACCCGCGCTACTGGATCGCGCCGGCCCTGTCCAGCGGCGACAGCTTCCTGGAGCCATTGCAGGGCGCCGGGGTCAAGCAGATGGGCCGGCTCAAACCATGGGCGCCGCCACGCTCCTACGGGCTGGTGCTGCGGGTCGACCGGCAGGGGCAGGTGTCGTCATCGCTGCACAGCCCGGCGGGCGGCAAGCACCACGGCATCACGGCCATCGCCGACACCGGCGACGCGCTCTATGCGGTCTCCAAGGGCAGCGGGCGACTGCTGCGCATACCGCTGACCGGCGCAGGAGCCGCAGCATGAGTGCCGAACGGCCGCCCGAAGGCGCTCATACCGCAGCCGAAGGCGAAGGTGCCCCAGTGCGCGCCGCCCGGCCGCCCGACCTGCTCGAACTGCGCCAGGCGACCAAGAAATACATGGGCGTGCCCGCCATCGAGGCCGTCGACTTCACGCTGCGGCAAGGCGAAATCCATGCGCTGCTCGGGGAGAACGGCGCCGGCAAATCGACCCTGACCAAGGTGATGGCGGGTGTGGTCACGCTCAGTTCGGGCCAGATGCTGGTGCAAGGCCGGCCAGTGCAACTGCGCAACCCGCTCGAAGCCCGGCACCAGGGCATCGCGATGGTGTTCCAGGAGACCAGCCTGGTGCCCACGATGACCGTGGCGCAGAACCTGTTCCTGGGCCAGGAGGCATTCTTCAACCGGCTGCGCGGCGTATACATCGCGGCGCAGCAGTTCCTGCAATCGCTCAATTTCGATATCGACCCGACCGCCACGGTCAGCATGCTCGGCGCAGCGAAGAAGCAGATGGTCGAAATCGCCCGCGCCGTGCTGCACAAGGCGCGCATCATCATCTTCGACGAGCCGACCGCCAGCCTGACGCCCGAGGAGAAGAAATACTTCTTCGACCTGGTGTTCGCGCTCAAGGCGCGCGGCGTGTCGGTCATCTTCATCTCGCACGCGCTCGAAGAAGCGCTGCTGCTGGCCGACCGCATCACCGTGCTGCGCGACGGCCGCCATGTGGTGACCGACACCAAGGCCCGCTTCGACCGCGACCGCATCGTGCAGGCCATGGTCGGGCGCGACCTCTCGCAAACCATCTACGGGCAGAAAAAGAACTTCGTGCGGCCGCAGGGCGAATGCCTGCTGTCGGTGCGCAACCTGCGCATGGCGGCGATGGTCAAGAACAACTCGCTGTCGGTCTTCGCGGGCCAGGTCACCGGCCTGTTCGGACTGGTCGGGGCGGGCCGCACCGAAACCTTCAAGGTGGTGGCGGGGTTGATCAAGCGCGACTTCTTCCACGGTGGCCAGGTGCTGGTGCGCGGCCGTCCGGTGCGCTACCGGGTGGCGCGCCAGGCGGTGCGCGACGGCATCGCCTACGTCACCGAAGACCGCAAGCTCGAAGGCTTCTTCGAGATCATGTCGATCGCCCGGAACATCTACCTGGGCCTGCTGGGCAAATTGCCCGGCGCGCATGGCCTGGTCGCACAGGCCCGCATCCGGGAAATCGGCGCGCACTGGAGCCGGCTGCTCAACGTGCGCGCCATCGACAAGGACGTGAAGGTGATCGAACTGTCCGGGGGCAACCAGCAGAAAGTGGTGATTGCCAAATCGCTGGTGCAAGAGCCTGACATCATCATCTTCGACGAACCGACGCGGGGCGTGGATGTGGGCGCCATCGCCGAGATCCATGCCGTGATCAACCGGCTGGCCGATGCCGGCAAGGCGGTGGTGGTGATTTCATCCTACCTGCCGGAGGTGATGGCGCTGTCGGACCGCATCCTCGTGGCCAAGCAAGGCAAAGTGGTCACGGAATTCTCGGCCACCGAAGCCACACAGGAAGCGATCATGTACGCGGCGATTCACTGAAATTCATCGAAGGCTGATGGTGGTGTTCACGCCGCGCGCGCTGCCGCTGGCGTCGAACCAGCGGGCCGTCACGGTCTTGGTCTGGGTGTAGAACATGATGACCTGCCGGCCGTAGGGGCCGAGGTCGCCCAGCTTGGACGCGCGCGAACCGGTGAACGAGAACAGCGGCACTGGCACCGGGATGGGCACGTTGATACCCACCTGGCCGACATCTATCTCCTCCTGGAACTTGCGCGCCGCAGCGCCGCTTTGCGTGAAGATGGCCGTGCCATTGCCATTCGGGTTGTCGTTGATGAACGCAATGGCCGCGTCGAGGTCCGGTGCGGGCACCAGGGCCAGCACCGGGCCAAAGATTTCCTGCTGGTAAATGGCCATGCCGGGCTTGACGTCCGAGAAAATCGTGGGGCCGACGAAATTGCCGCTCTCAAAGCCGGGCACGAGGGGCCTGCGGCCGTCGAGCTCCAGCGTCGCGCCCTCGGCAATGCCGCGTTCGATCAGACCTTCCACGCGCGCGCGGGCGGCGCAGGAGATCAGCGGGCCCAGGTCGGCGCCGCGCTCGGTGCCGGCGCTGAGCCGCAGCGCTCTGGCCTTGGCCACCAGTTCAGGAATCCACTTTTGCGTAGCGCCCACCAGCAGCACCACGGACAGGGCCATGCAGCGCTGGCCGGCGGCGCCGAACGCGGCCCCGACCAGCGCATCGAGCGTCTGCTCCTGGCTCGCGTCGGGCAGGACCACGGCGTGGTTCTTCGCGCCCATCATGCATTGCACGCGCTTGCCGGCCAGCGTGGCGCGCTGGTACACATGGGTGCCGACCTTGGTCGAGCCGACGAACGACACCGCCTTGATGTCCTGGTGGTCGCAGAGCGCGTTGACCGCCATCTCGCCGCCGTGGATCACATTCAGCACGCCGGGCGGAATGCCGGCTGCCAGCGCCAGCTCCGCCAGGCGCATGGTCACCATCGGATCCTGCTCGGAAGGCTTGAGCACGAAGGTGTTGCCCGTGGCAATGGCCATCGGGAACATCCACAGCGGAATCATCGCCGGGAAGTTGAACGGCGTGATGCCCGCGCACACGCCCAGCGGCTGCAGCAGGGTGTAGGTATCCACGCCAGTGGCCACATTGTTGGCCAACTCGCCCAGTTGCAGGTTGCCGATGCCGGCCGCATGTTCGACCACTTCCAGGCCGCGGAACACATCGCCTTCGGCGTCGGCCAGGGTTTTGCCTTGCTCGGCCGTCAGCAGCGCGGCCAGTTCGGCCATGTGCTCACGAATCAACTGCTGGTATTTGAGGAAGATGCGCGCGCGCGTGCCGATGGGCGTCTTCTTCCAGGTCTTGAAAGCCTCTTTGGCCGCCGCCACGGCGGCATCGATCTCCCGGGCCGTGGCAAACGGCACGCGGGCCAGCACCTGCTGCGTCGCGGGGTTGACCACTTCGCGCCATTCGGTGCTTTCCGATTCGAGCAACTGGCCGCCGATCAACAGCTTGACGCTGGGGGCCAGTGCGGCCGCATGGGTGGGTGCGTTCATGGATTCATCTCCTGAAAGAGGGCTGGTGTCCGGGCGGAAATGCCGGCAAGCCCCGCCATCGTAGCGGCGCGCCCGAACGCATGCACCATGCACCGCGCACGGCAAGCCCGCGCCTGGTGTGGTCGTGCAAGAATCGTTGCCCCATGTTCGGCCACGGCGGTCTGCGTGGCCGCCGGACGCTCTCCAGGCGCTCTCCGGGCGCTTGCTAAACTGGCTGCCACCCGGGCGCTCGCCCGTTGCCCGTTGCCCACATATTTCAATCCATCCAGCGCATGAGCATTTTCACCACCCGTCCGGAAATCATCGGCACCTTCGGTGTCGCCGCATCCACCCATTGGCTTGCGGCGCAGACTGCGATGGGGGTGCTCGAGCGCGGCGGCAATGCGTTCGATGCGGCTGTCGCCGGCGGTTTCGTGCTGCAGGTCGTGGAGCCGCACCTGAACGGCCCGGGGGGAGAAGTCCCCATTCTTTTATGGAACGAATCGGAGCGGCAGGCCCAGGCGATCTGCGGACAAGGCGTGGCGCCTGCGGGCGCCAGCACAGCAGCGTTCCAGCGGCTGGGGCTGGAGCAGGTGCCCGGCATCGGTTTGCTGCCGGCCACCGTCCCTGGCGCCTTCGGCGCCTGGCTGACGATGCTGCGCGACCATGGGACATGGTCTCTGGCCGCCGTTCTGGAGCCGGCGCTGCGCTATGCCCGGGAGGGATTCGTGCTGATACCACGGGCGATTCAGGCCATCCTCGCCGTCGAGGATCTGTTTCGTCGCCGCTGGCCCACATCAGCGCATGTCTGGCTGCCCGACAACCAATGCCCGGTGCCCGGGCAGCTTTTTCGTTTGCCGGCACTGGCCGCCACCTACGAAAAAATCATCGCCCAGGCGCAGGACCAAGGCGGTGGCAAGCGCACCGGGGAAATCGAGGCCGCGCTCGCCGGCTGGTACCGGGGATTCGTGGCCCGCGCCATCGACGATTTTTGCCGCACCGGAAAAATACCGGATTCATCCGGGCAGGCGCATTCGGGATTTCTGCGCTACGACGATATGGCGCACTGGCAAGCCGCCGTCGAAAAGCCGCTGCAACTGGATTTTGGGCGCCATACGCTGATGAAATGCGGTTTCTGGAGCCAAGGGCCGGTTTTTTTGCAGCAGGCAGGAATGCTCCGCCATGCCGGTTTGGCGCATTGCGCGCCCGATACCGCAGGGTTTGTGCATGGCATTGCCGAGGCGGCCAAACTCGCGCTGGCCGATCGCCTGGCCTGGTATGGGTGCGCCCCCGATGCCTCGCATGAGGCCCAAATGGCGTTGCTGGCCGATGATTATTTGCAGCAACGCTGGGGGCTGGTCCAGCGCCAGGCCTCCGATATATTGCGCCCCGGCTCTCCCCTGGGCAGAAAACCGCAGCTTCCCGATCTCGATGTGGCCCGGCGCACGCTGTTGACCGCAGACACGCGGTTCGGTGTCGGCGAGCCGACATTTGCCCCTCTGGTTGCGTCAGCGCAATGGCCCGGGCGTGAGGTTTTCGTCGGCGACACATGCCATATCGATGTCATCGACCGCCATGGGAATATGGTGGCGGCCACCCCTTCCGGGGGCTGGTTGTCATCGAGCCCGGCCATTCCTGCGCTGGGCTTTGCGCTCAATACCCGGTTGCAAATGACCTGGCTGGACAAATCGCTGCCGAATACCTTGACGCCGGGCGTGATGCCATGCACCACGCTGTCGCCATCGATGGCTTTCAAGGATGGCGAGCCCTATATGGTGTTTGGCACACCCGGCGGGGATCAGCAGGATCAGTGGTCATGCGCGTTCTTTTTGCGCCACGCGGTGCATGGCATGAATCTCCAGGAGGCGATCGACGCACCGGCTTGGCATGTCGATCATTTTCCCGCGTCCTTTTGGCCGCGCGCAACCCGGCTCAATGAATTGACCCTGGAGTCCCGGTTTGCGCCCGATCAGATCGACGCGCTGAGGCAGCAAGGGCACCAGGTCCATGTCGGGCCGCCGTGGTCCGAAAGCCGCATGTCCGCGTGCTCGCGCTGGCGCGACGCGCAGGGCCGCCTGCTGCTGCGGGCCGCCGCGAATCCGCGCGGAATGCAGGGCTATGCCGTCGGGCGTTGACGTTTTCTCGATCGACCCATCGACCCATCGGCACCCGGACCATGAAACCCCGATTTTTTCGTCCCATTTTTCTGGCGCTGGCGCTGGCCGCGTCCACCTTGGCCCATGCCGCTTATCCCGAAAAACCGGTGACCTTGATCGTTCCGTGGGCTGCGGGAGGCTCCACCGATATCCTGGCCCGGGCGCTTGCCGATCGGCTGGGAAAATCCCTGGGGCAGCCGGTGATTGTCGACAACAAGGCCGGAGCCTCCGGGAATATCGGGTCGGCAGTCGTCGCCAAAGCCCGGCCGGATGGTTATACGCTGCTGGTCGGTTCGATGAGCACGCACGCAATGAATCCGGCGCTGATGCCCCATATGCCTTTCCGAGGGGTCGATGATTTCACGCCGATTGCCCAGTTGGCGAATGTCATCAACACCCTGGCCGTGAATCACTCCGTTCCGGCCAATAACCTGGCAGACTTCATCTCTTATGCCAGGGAAAATCCTGGCAAGCTCAACTATGCCTCGGCGGGCACCGGTTCCACCAACCATTTGAGCGCTGAATGGTTCGCGCGCGCGGCCGGTATTCAAATGACGCATGTGCCCTACAAGGGCGGTGCCCCGGCGGTGATGGATACGGTGGCGGACCAGACGCAGGTGATATTTTCCGCAGCGACCCAGACCTTGCCGCATGTCAAAAACGGCAAGCTGAAATTGCTCGCGGTCACCGAAGCGCAGCGTTCGGCGCTGTTACCCGGGGTTGCGACGGTGGCAGAGACCTTGCCCGGTTACCAACTCGGCGTCTGGTACGGTTTGTTCGGCCCCAAAGGCATGGCCCCGGATTTGGTGCAACGGCTCAACGCCGCTGCAAATGCGGCCTTGGCCGATACCGCAACCCGGCAGCGTATGGCATCGATCGGCGTCGAGGTGGTTCAAAAAACCCCGCAGGAGTTTGCCGCCCTGCTGCGCGCCGATGCCCGGCGCTATGGAAAAATCATCGCGGAACTGGGCATCAAAACTGAGTGACCGGGGCGGTGTCGACCGGCCGGATTGCTTCCGGCGCGGCCGGTGAATCATCGTGCCCGGTGCCAGGCCGCGGCGGGGGTAGCACCGGGGCGGCATCGACGGCATCGAGCATCGGATGGGCGACGGGTTGGATGCCCAGTTGCAGCGCGCGGATGGCGTCGTATCTGTCGGCGGTCAGGATGTCGGAGCTCGCGCTGCTGCGCAACACGGTGGGGCGCAGGAAGATCATCAGGTTGGTTTTGTTTCTGGTGCGCTTTTCGCTGCGGAACAGGTTGCCGAGGACCGGCATGTCGCCCAGCACCGGCACCTTGTCCTGATTGAGTGAGTAACTGTCTTCCAGCAGTCCGCCGATCACGATGATGCTGCCGTCTTCCACCAGCACATTCGATTCGATGGAGCGTTTGCTGGTGGTTGGCCCATTCGGGGAGGTCAGCGTCGAGGCGTCGATCTTGGAGACTTCCTGGTAGACCGACAGCTTGACGGTGCCGTTTTCATTGATTTGCGGGCGCACGCGCAGCATCAGCCCGACATCCTGGCGCTGCACCGTGGTGAACGGGTTGACCGTGCTGTTGCTGCTGCTGTTGGCATAAGAGCCGGTGACGAAGGGCACGTTGTTGCCGATGACGATTTTGGCTTCCTCGTTGTCCAGTGTCATCAGATTGGGCGTGGAGAGCACGTTCGCATCGCCGCTGTTTTGCAAAAAGTTGGCCAGTGCGCCCAGGTAATACTGGCCGTTGATGCGCGGCGCCAGCAGCAGGTTCATGCCCTGACCGAGCGAATTGGCAGCGGTGGCGATGCTGGTGGTGCTGCCGGACGCCAGTGCGGCGGTCAGGCTCGTGATGTTGCCGCCAGATTGGCCGGAGTTGGTGCCGATGGCGCCGAGGAGGCTGGCGCCCTTTTTGCCCAGCAGGCTTTGCCACTGGACGCCGAACTGCGCCAGTTTGTTGGCCGAAATTTCAACGATCAGGCTTTCCACCAGCACCTGCGCGCGGCGCCCGTCGAGTTGCTCGATGACGGCGCGCAATTGGCGGTATTGGGGGTCGGGGGCCGTGATGATCAGCGAGTTGGTCGTCGGGTCGGCCTGGATCTGGCCGCCAGTGGCGGGCTGATTGCTGCTGGCCGCGTTCAGGCTCTGGCCCGGGCTGCTGCCACCGGTCGACGTTGACAGCAGCCCGCCGCCGCTGCCCGTCGTGCTGCCGGACGGCCCCGGCCCTGATGACGCCATGCCGCTGCCGTTGCCACTGATTGCGGCGCGCAAGGTGGCGGCCAGTTTGGTGGCGTCGGCGTTTTTCAGATAGACCACATGGATGTTGCCGCTGGCCGCGCTGCTGCCGGGCGCGGGGGCCCGATCGAGCCGCTCGACCAGGGAGCGCACCAAGGCCACGCGGGCCGGGTTGGCGGCGCGCAGAATCAGCGCGTTGCTGCGCGGCTCGGCGATCAGCGTGGTCTTGAACGAGTTGTCGGCCTGGCCCTGCGCGGCCGCCGGTGTGCCGGCGTTGCCGCCATCGATCAGGCGCACGATCAGCGGTGCCAGGTCGGTGGCAATGGCGTTTTCCAGCGCAATTACTTCCACATCGGTGGCATTGGAGACATCCATCGCTGCCACGATGCGCGCCAGGCGCTGCAGGTTGTCGGCGTAGTCGGTGATCACCAGCGAGTTGTTGCCGGGGTTGACGTTGATGGTGTTGTTCGGGCTGATCAGCGGGCGCAGCACCGGCACCAGGTTGGCGGCGTTCTCGAAGTCGAGTTTGAAGATCTGCGTGACGATCTGCCCGCCCCCGGGCGTGCTGCCGGTGCTGCCCTGCGCCACGCTGACGCTGCCGCCTTGTTGTTTGGCGTCGGCCTCGGGCACCACTTTGTACAGGCCCGCTGCCTCGACCAGCGTGTAGCCCTGTAGCCGCAGCGCCGCCAGAAACTGCTCGAAGGCGGCGGCGGGCGTGACGGCGCGTTCGGTGACCAGGTTGAGCTGGCCCTTGACGCGCGGGTCGACCACCACGTTGCGGCCGGTGATGGTGGCCATGGTGCGTGCCACGGCCTCGATGTCGGCATTGGCAAAGTTCAGCGTGACGGGTTCCCCGGCGCGCACGCTGCTGGTGCCAGTGTCGATCGCCGTTTGGGCCGACATCTGGCCGCTGGCGCAGG
The DNA here is from genome assembly GCF_000015565.1 of Verminephrobacter eiseniae EF01-2. NCBI lineage: Bacteria > Pseudomonadati > Pseudomonadota > Betaproteobacteria > Burkholderiales > Comamonadaceae > Verminephrobacter > Verminephrobacter eiseniae. Next base: position 3,898,407 of record NC_008786.1, on the reverse strand, counting down.
CAAACAATGCACTGACAGCGACCGTTTTGATGGCTGAGTGGAGGCGGGGCGAAAGCAGGCAAGTCATAGGTTCAACCCACGGTGATGATGGAGCGTGCGCCGCTGCGCCGTCCGATGATGTTCAAGAGGTTGGACAGCGCCGCTGCGCGTTCGGGGCTGGCACTGGCCTGGCCGGCAAAGCGCAGGCGCTGGCCCACCCAGTGGCCGCTGCCGCTCAGTTGCAAGGCGCCGTCGAGCGTGCTCAGGGTGACGGCGGGCACCTCGCCCCCTTGCAGCACCAGCCGGTAGCTGCCCATCGGGCGCAGCGTGGACAGGCGCGTGGACATGGCCAGCGCATCGAGCCGGGCCTGGCCCGATAGCTGCATGCGGCCGGCCGTCCAGCGCATTTCCAGCGCCCGGGTTTGCAGCGCGAGCTGGCCCTGGGGCTGCAAGGTGTTCCACGGGGTGCCCAGCCCGGCCAGCAGTGCGGCGGGCCATTGGCTTTGGCCATCGGCCACGCGCAGCCGTATGCCGCTCCAGCCGGCATCGACCCGGGCCTGCAACGGCTCGGGGGTGCAGCAACTGGCATGCAGCCTGGCGCGCAGGCCATTGAAACGGGGGCGCAATTGCCAGGTCACCGTGCCGGGCAGCGCGGCGCGGTCTTGGCTGGCGCTGCCGCCGGCCAGCACCAGTTGCGCGGAGCCGTTCCACACCGTGCCGCGCGGCTGGAGCAGCAATAACTGCCCGCTGCTGGCATGGGCGACGCTGTCGGCCAGCCAATGCGCGGGGGCAAAAACCAGCAGGGCAGGCAGCACGCCGGCGCAGGCGCCGGCCAGCGCCCAGCCCCACATCGGGCGGGACGCGGGGCCGGGGGCAGGGCGGGCAGGGTGGACCATGGGGCGATGGGAATGGGTGGAATGGGTTGGGATGGATTGGAACGGGCTTGGGGCCGGGCCGGCGCATCAAGGGGCGGGCGCAGGCAGTACCAGCACCAGGGTGCCGTCCCAACGGGGCATGGCGCTGCCCGGGCGGCATGGTGTGGGCGCGGGGGCCGCAGCGCCGCCGCCGGATGGGGTCGAGACCGTGGCTGTGGCCGTGGCCGCACTGCGCGTCAACCGGGCTTGCAGCGTGTTGGCGTGCGCATTGCTGCGGGCCTGGGCCAGCCATTGGGCCAGCGCATCGGCGCAAGCCCCTTGGAGGGTGACGTTGGCGTGCGCGCCCTGCACGCTCACTTGCGCGCTGCGGCCCAGTTGCTGCGCCAGCGCCGCGCGCAGCGCGCCCACGGTGTCGCCGGGGCTGCTGCGGGGGGCCGCTTGCAGTTGCTGCGCCTCGGCTTGCAGGCGGTGCATGTGTTGCAGTTGCATGTCGAGCGTCGCATGGCGTGCCGGGGCGGTGCGCAGCGTGGCCAAGGCCGGGGCGATGGCCAGCCACCACAGCAGCGCCAGCGTCACCAGGCCGGCTGCGGCCAGCACCAGGCTTCGTTCGCGCGGCGCCAGTGTTTTCCAGTGTTGGCGCAGGGCGGTGCGCAGCGTCGGCGGCGGCATCGGTCGGTTCATGGGCTGGCCTGCGTGCGCAGCCACAGGTTGCCGTCTTCGACGCTGGCCTGGTAGCCCGCTGCCTGCAGACGCCCGGACAGGGCCGATGCTTCGTCGGGCACGAGCGCCAGGCCACGCAGGCGCAGCGCGCCGGGGCTGTATTCGATGGCTGTGGGCAGGCGGCCAGCGGGCAGGGCGGCGTCTGCGGCCGCGAGCATGGGCTCCAGGTCGCTGGCCGAGACGCTGCCTGCGGCCTGGCGCAGCCGGGCCAGTTCGTTTTCCATCTGCACCGGCGCATTCGCCACCACCTGCACCTGCGCAAAGGTTTGGGTGAGCACGGCGTGCACTGCGGCCTGCTTGGCGGCCAGGGTTTGGCGTTCATGCCAGGCCCAGACGTTCAGGCCCGCCAGTTGCGTCAGCGCCAGCAGGCCGGCGCCCCAGCGTGCCGCGCGCCATCGCGGGGCGTAGAGCCAGGCGCTGAGCGTGCTGCCGGCTTTGCGCATGGCCCGCCGGCTGCCGCTGCTGGCCAGGTCGAACTGGGCCAGGTCCCAATGGCTGCGCGCGGCGTCCAGTGCGCGCTGGCTGGCGGTGTACAAGCCCGCGCTCTGGCCCAGCGTGCGTTCGGCCAGCGCCGCCACGGCAGGCTCGGCACGCAGCACCGGGGTCTGGTCGGCGGCGCTGCCGGTTTGCGCCAGTGCCAGTGCCATGCGGCTCAGCGGCAAAACGGCCACCCCCTGGTCGGCGCCCTGGCCGCTGAGGACCAGATAGGCATCCTCGGGCGTGCCCAGCGCGCACAGCTCAGGGCCGGCGCTGGCCGTGGGGCCGGGGGCAAACTCGGGCACCACGCGCGCAACGCGGCGGCCGGCGGCCTCCAGGGCTTGCAGGTTCTCGCGCAGCCAGTCGCGGTCACATACCGCCACCCACAGCGCTTGGCCGACCTGCGCGCCAGGCTCGATGGCAAAGTGCAGTTGGCCGACATCGTCGAGCACCCGGTCTTCGAGCAGACCTTCGAGCGCCGAGCGCAAGCGTGGTGTTTGCTGGCCTGCGCCGAGCGGCAGGCCGGGCGGCAACAGCAGGCGCTGCCAGGACAGCGCCCGCGCCGGCACCACGGCCACCACTTCAGCGCCCGGCCTGGCCGGTTCCGGCAGCAGGGCGGCCGGGGCGCTGGCGTGGCCGGTGGCATGGTGGCCGTCTGCCGTCAGCGTGTAGCTGTACTCGGTGGCCGGCCCTGGGCGGCCGGGCGGCAGGAAAAGGATCAGGGTGCTCATGGAGGACGGATTTTGCGGGCCATTTTAGGCGCTGGCCCGGATGCCCCGCCCCGGCGGCGGCGCCGGGCGCGGGCCATGGCATGCCACAGACATGCCCGGACATGCTCAGCGCCGGGCCTCGGGCGCCGCTCCGGAGGGCTCGCGCGCGAGCGCGCCGCGCTCGCGCCAGATGGTGGTGACCAGACGGCCATCCCTGCGCAGCAGCGAACGCTCGTCGACCACCGTGTCGTTCAGCCGCAGGCGGCCGTGCACCTCGAACCAGGACGAGTTGACGGAGTAGGCGTTGTCGTCGCCGAGGTTGACGCCGCTGCCGGCCAGCAGCTTGCGCACATCGTCGAGCGTGCGGAAATGCTTGGCCTCGCGGGCCTGCACGATCTTCTGGGCGCTGGCGCTGTCCAGGTCGTCGATGGCGGCCAGCAGCACCTCGGTATCGGCGGTGTTGATATTGACCGGCGTGGGCACCGGCAGCAGCGCGACATGCGGCGCCAGCGCGGCCACGGTGGCCGGTGTCAGGCCCAGCCAGCCGAGTTGGGTGACGCCAGGCGGCAGCAGCGGCGCCGTGCCGCCCTCGCCGCCGGCGCCGGCCTGCGCCTCGCGCATGCCGTCCACCAGCAGGTTCAACTGCTGATCGGACAGGCCCAGCCGCGCAAACAAACGGCCAAACTGCCGCTGCGCCAGCGGCTGCACCCGGCCGCCCTGGAACAGATTGCCAATGTTCAGGCGCCCCTGCAGATCAGAGACCGCACCCGAGAGAAAGGCTTCGGTGGTGTCGGTGCTGGCGTCCTGCATCTGCGTCACATTGCGATCGGCGGCCAAAAAAGTAGACAGGCGCGCTTCCTGCAGCGGCACGGCCCAGGGCTCGGCCAGGTGGTCGGTGCCGTCGTCCGAGCGCTTGTCCTCGAACAGGATCAGGCGCGACCAGTCGAGCGCGCCGACCAGTATCCAGGCGGACTGCACGCGGGCGCGCTCGGCCGACTCGATCTCGACCGCGCGCCACTGCTGCCACATCGCGGCAGCGGCAAACGTGGCCACCAGCGTGACGGTGAGCATGGCCAGCAGCAACGCCGCGCCCCGGGCACGCTGGCGCAGGCCGGGGCTGGCGCGCAGGCCGGGGGGCCTCATGAACGCCTCCCGCCGAGCACCGGGTTGACCCAGTCGCGCGTGAGCTGGCCGGCCAGCGCCTGGCTGGCCGGCAAGGTGATTTGCAGGCGCAGGCCGTCGGGGATGGCGGCGGAACTGCTGCCCGAGTCGCTGCTGGACAAGGGGTTGGACCAGGCCCCGCCCCGGTAATAGAAGATCTGCCAACCGTCCAGCGGCAGCAGCGCGACCTCGTAGCGCCGCTCGTCGACACCCGGGGTGCGCGCCCATTGGGCCGCCTGCAGCCAAGCCTGCTGCCACTGCCCGCGTGTGCGCACCGGCGGCGATTGCCAGCGCAGCCACTGGCCCGTGCCGGCGGCGCTGCGGCGGGTCCAGGCCACCACCAGCGCGCCCTCGTCGGGGACGGCGCTGCTGCGGCGCGTCATGCGCAGCACCTGGCCGTCCCAGTCCAGCGCCGTGGTGTTGGCCATCGGCAGCAGCGCGTCCAGGTCGCTGCCCCACTGGCCCAGCGCCGCTTGCAGCACCAGCATTTCATCGGCCCGCTGGCGCGTCGTTTCCTGCGCCCGCACCATGCCGTCCAGCCCGCGCCAACTCAGGACGGCCAGCAGCGCCATCACGCCGATGGCCAGCAGTAGCTCGATGAGCGTGAAGCCCTGCTGGCGGCATGAGCGCCGCGCGGCCGCCCGGAGGCGCTCATACCGCAGCCGCAGGCGGAGGTGCTCCGGTGATCGCCGCGCGGCCGCCCGAAGGCGCTCATACCGCAGCCGAAGGCGGAGGTGCTCCGGTGAGCGCCGCGCGGCCGCCCGGAGGCGCTCATACCGCAGCCGAAGGCGGAGGTGCTCCAGTGATCGCGCGATGGTCCCGGTCATGTCCAGTCGCTCAATAGCGCCCGATGATGGTGGAAATGCGCAAGATCGAACGGTCGCCATCGAACACCTGCGCATCGACGCGCCTGAAGGCCGGGTTGGGCGTGGGGCGCACGATCAGCAGAACCTGCAACTGGCGCCCGGCCTGTTCGCAGACCAGCGAGCTGTCGCCCACACTGGGCATCTGGCTCGACAGACGGGCCTTGACCAGCTCGTTTTCGGCGCACAGTTGGGCCAGCATGATGTCGGCCTGCCGCAATGCGTTGCGCGTCAGCGCGGTGGTGGCCTGCAGGCCCGCCATCAGCGCAATCGCCACGATGGCCAGGGCCACCAGCACTTCCACCAGCGTAAAGCCGCGCTGCCAGGGCTGCATCACGGCACCGACTCGACGGCGAAAGGGCGCACACCATCGGTGACGACGCGCAAGCTGCGCCCGGGGTACGAGGGGTGGCCGATTTGCACCTGCTGCGGGCCAATCAGCGGCTCGGGGCCCAGTTGCAGCACCGTCTGCCCGTGCACCACGGTGCCGGCGTCGAGCCACTGGCTGGGCAACGCGGCCTGCGCGTTGGGGCGCAGGCCCTCGAAACGGAAGTCCTGCCGCAGGCCCCCGGACCGAAAGCCCTGCGGCAGCACGCGCCAGCGCACCGGCACCCCGGCGGCACGCGACTGCGCGCGGGCCGATTCGAGCAGCGCGGCCAGCCTGGCGGCCTCGCGTTCGAGCAGCATCTGCCCGTCGTCGCGCAAGGCCAGCCCCACCCCGGCCGTGGCCAGGGCCATGATGCAGATGACGATCAGCAGTTCCAGCAAAGTAAAGCCGCGCCAGCGTGGGGGTGCATGGCTGCCAGGGCCGCGGGCTGGCATGGCTACTGCCAACTGCCGATGTCTGCATCCTTGCCTTCGCCGCCCGATTGCCCGTCGGCGCCGAACGACATCACATCGACCTCGCCCTTGATGCCCGGATTCAGGTATTGGTACGGGCGTCCCCAGGGATCGTTGGGCAGTTTATCGAGGTACGGCTTCCAGTTGTTCGGCATCGGGCCTGCGCCGGGCTTGACGAGCAGCGCCTGCAAACCCTGCTCGGCCGTGGGGTAGCGCTGGTTGTCCAGGCGGTACAGCTTGAGCGCCTGCATCAGATTGGTGATGTCGGTCCTGGCGGCGGTCATGCGGGCGTCGTCGGCGCGATCGAGCAAATTGGGCACGATGAGAGCGGCCAGCACGCCGATGATGACCAAAACCACCATCAGTTCGAGAAGGGTAAAGCCTCTGGCAAGGCTGCGGCGGGCGCCGCGCAGCGCAAGGGGGAGGAAATGGTTCACTGCAGAGGATCTCCGGGCAGGGGGACAAGCGCCTGAATCATAATCCCCGCATGGTGACCAATTCGCACAGCCCGCACGGCCCGCATAGCCCATGGGGCGCCCGTCTGGGGACTCTGGCGCTGTGGGCCGCAGCCGGCGCCAGCGTGGTTTTTTGGGGGCTGCGCCTGTCCGCGCCCGCAGCCCAAGCCATGCTGCCCGCCGTGCCCGACGCCGTGGCGCCCGACGCCCAGGCCCTGGCGCGCTTGCTGGGCGCGCTGCCTTCTTCGGCGCCCGGCGCGGCAGCGCCGGTGGCTGCGCCGCCGGGCCGGTTCGCGCTGATCGGTGTGCTGTCGGGTCGCCGCAGTGGCGGCGGCGCGGCGCTGATTGCGGTCGATGGCAAACCGGCCCGACCATTTCGCATCGGGGCTGCGGTCGACCAAGGACTGCTGCTGCAAACCCTGGCCCCCCGTCAGGCGCGACTGGGCCCCCATATGGGCGGGCCTGCCACGGTGATTCTGGACATGCCGCCGAGGGATCAGGAATTGCCCCGGCCGTAGAGCAGGAAAACCAAACCATCGGCCCTTCCTCCGGCACGGGCAGCATCCCCCACTTGGCCTTGGTGCAACTGGAATTGGCCGCCGGTGTGGAACTGGCGCACATCCCCTACGACGGCATAACCCCGGTTCTGAACGACCTCTGAACGACCTGCTCGGCGGTCGGGTGGCGGGTGCTTTTGCCGATGTGCCCGCTGTGCTGGCCCATGTTCGGGCTGGCCGCTTGAAGGCGCTGGGCATCGCGGCTGCGAAACGCCATCCGGCGCTTCCCGAGGCCAGGACTTTCCAGGAGCAGGGATTTGCGAATGTGGATGAATGTGGATACGAACAACGAACTGGTTGGTACGCGATGTTCGTTTCCGCCGAGACGCCGGCTGATCGCCGGCTGATATCGTGCAGCCACTGAGCCAGGCTGTGCGCCAGGCGGTTGCGGACCCGACGGCCAACGCAAAGATCGTGCAGTCCGGCGCAGAGCCCAGGAGTTCCTCGCCCGAAGAACTGGCGGCCATTGTCCGGGACGATACGGCCAAGTGAGCCTCACTGATCCGATCGCGCAACATCGAGGTTTTCAGTCCGTACCCGAGCCGGTCTTGAGGGTCACCGGCCATGTGTCGCGCGAGCGGACGTTCACGCTGGACGATCTGCGGCTTTTGCCAGTTCATATTCCGGGATGGCCAGGTTAGAACAACTTGCCTTGCCCATTTGATTTGATGTGTTTGATCTTGTTTTCCATTAATTCTGCAAAGGTGGTCTTGATGCTCTCGATTGGTTGATCCTGCATGAACCTGAACACGGAAGCAGACAGATACTCTTGAAGTTGTTCAAATGCCAGCCAGCGCCTGCCTTCCGATTCGCAAACATGACCCGTGGTGTTTGAGCCGCCGAAGATGTCCACAACCAGGTCGTTGGGTTCTGTCAGATACCTGATGAAAAATTCAGGTAATTTGGCGGGAAATCGCGCAGGGTGAGCTTGAATCCCGACTTCTTTGCACAGCTTCAGATATTGGGAATTTGCTTCAGAGTTGGAAATTTGAAGCAAGTTGGAAGGAATGGATCCTCCGTTGTCCTTGCCAAAAGAAGAACCAATATCATGGCCTGATGGTCGTTTCGCCGGTGAGTAGTAGGCTTCTGGATCTTTGATGAGTTTTTTCATCCGCTCCGAATATTCGGCCAGGACCTTGGAGACATCTGCCTTCGGCCACTCAGTTTTTGACAACCACCAAACGGTGTTAACGGAGTCTTTGGCACGAATTTTCCGCTTGTTGACCCACTCGATCGGGGAGGGCAACTTGGAGGGATTGAACCAGAAGAATTCTTCGGCCAAGTGGAAGCCGATCTCGTCACAGAACCTGATCAGGACACGATAGTTGTAGAGGCTGCGAACGGGTAAGCCCTTCTGATACGCTCCCCCCAAGTCCAGCACAAAAGAACCATCAGGTGTGAGCTTTTGGTAAACGAGCGTGGCGAATTCGGTTAACCAGTCAATGTATTCATGCTGATCCTTGTTTCCGTAGTCCTTCTGACGCTGAAGCGCAAAAGGGGGAGAGGTCATGACCAAGTTGATGCTGTTGTCAGGCAACTGCCGGAGCATGTCGAGCGAATCAGCGACGTAAGCCGCCCCCAAGTCAGTGTGGTAGAGCGGCTGCTGGTTGAAAACGGGCAGATCAGGTGTCATGGCGATGTGGTCAGATTTGTGCAATCCTCAAAGGATGAAACTTATAGTCTGTAGATTCAAAGTTGTCAAGCGGAGATCATTGAGAACTTCATCCATGTGCCATGAGCATGACAGCCCGACTCACTTTTTCTCGCAACCTGCGGAAGGTTCGCACCGGCCAAGGCATCTCGCAAGAGAGGCTTGCTGATCTTTGTGATCTGCATAGAACTTATGTCAGTTCGGTCGAGCGCGGAGAAAGGAACATTACCGTAGACAACATGGAACGGTTGGCTGTGGCTCTTGGTGTTGACATCAGAGTACTTTTGAATCCAGATGACGCAAGCTAATCACTCAGCCGAAGAAACGGATAAGCAAAAATTTGAGCGCCTTTTTCCTTGCATCAGGGAATATCAGGTGCTTGCTTCAAAGTACAAAATCAACGACATTTTTCAAGACAATGGAGGAAAGTACCTTCAGTTGTTGATGATACTTGGTCTCACTACTGACGGCACGAGAGAAGGCAATGATGCCGTCGATTCATTTGGCAACGAGTATGAAATCAAGACTGTAAATCTGGAGTTGCAACACCAGTTTACAACGCACCACCATATGAACCCTGCCATTATCGCAAAATACAGGAAGGTCGATTGGTATTTTGCCGCATTCAAGAACATAGAGCTCCAGGTCATTTATCGCCTCAAACCTGATCACATGGAATCATTTTATGCACGGTGGGAAAAGAAGTGGCATGACGACGGAGGCAAAGACATCAATAATCCAAAAATTCCGCTGGCTCACGTGATGGAGTATGGTGAAATTATATGGCTTCCTGAAGGTTCTGCTGGCTTTGTGCGCCCAAAGCCAGGCCCCAACAGACTTGCCAAAGCGAGAAGGAAGAAGTCACCCTGAGTCGGCATGGAGGGCCGTTCTGCCACTTACCAGTCAGAAAATTCAAGGCCACGGAAATACCAGGCAAATCGTGGTCGCAGGCGCATCGATTCTGCCATCGACATCGACGATACGTCCTTCGGCAATGCAGACGCGGTTGCCGACCTGGATGACATGTCCCTTGGCGCGAAACGGGCCAGTCTTGTCAGTCAGGGCGCGAATCAGATCCCCACCGCGATCGTTTGCATCAGCAGTCGCCAGATCGAACTGGCCGAAGGCTATCGCGGCGTGTCGCTGTTGGACATCCTGGCGTTGACAGACTTGCCGCAGTTGCCGAGACCGGCGCTCAAGGAATGCATGATCATCGCTTGCGGCGACGACGGCTACCGGGCGTTGTTCCGTTGGAGCGAGCTGTACAGCACCGTGACGGGGGCTGGTGTGCTGGTGGTGTACGAGAAGAACGCCTTGCCGCTCGACCGACGCTCGGGGCCGGCCGCAACGCATCGGAATCGGGGCTGCTGCCCCATGTTCAACGGGCGAGCATCTCCATGAGGCGCCTGATGTCGCTGCGGCAAGCGGTGCGCGCAGTGGCCTCGATGTGTCGGTACAGCGCGATCAGTTTCCTGCCTTCATCGGTCAGCAGGCTGCCGCCGCCATGCGGACCACCCTTGGTGGAGTCGACCGCCGGCCGTTTCAACGACCGGTTCGTTTCGTCCAGAAGCAACCAGGCCCGGCGGTACGACATACCCAGGGTTTTGGCTGCGGCAGTGATGGAGCCCGTGGCTTCGATGGCTTCGAGCAGCGCGATTTTGCCCGGGCCGACGGCGATCGCATCACCATGGGTGATCCGTATGCGGAACTTGAGCACCGGACCCGGGGCCGAGCGTGTCCGCGCCGGCGTGGCTTGGTTTTTGCCGGTCGTGGGAGAGGGGGTGTCGGGCATATGTGGTGGGCGTGAACCGGCGCGGGACGACGAATGCGGTGCGCCAAGCATAAGGCAGACCGCGCAGCAAGGCCGCCGCTGGCCGGAACGCCGCTTGCAAGCGCCGTCCTTTGACATATCCGATGGAATACGACGTAGAATGCGGCACCGACCCCGCGCAACCACGAACCTGCGCGGGCACGGTCGGCAAAGCCAGCGGATGAGCGACCGCAGATGTCGCCGCCGCGATCATCGACACATCAGGAGACGCACATGGACATGCTCGAACCGGGCAAATTCGGTACCCCGGTGAACTTCAAGAAGCGCTACGGCAACTACATCGGCGGCGCATGGGTCGCGCCGGTGGAAAACCAGTATTTCGAGAACATTACGCCAGTGACGGGCAAGCCGTTCTGCGATATCCCGCGCTCGACCGCAGCGGACGTGGAGCGCGCGCTGGACGCCGCGCACAAGGCAAAGACCGCGTGGGGCAAGACCTCGCCCACGGAGCGGGCCACCATCCTGAACAAGATGGCCGACCGGATCGAACAGAATCTGCCAATGCTTGCGGCCGCAGAGACTTGGGACAACGGCAAGCCGATCCGCGAAACCACCCTGGCCGACATACCGCTGGCCGTCGACCACTTGCGCTACTTCGCGTCTTGCATCCGCGCGCAGGAAGGCAGCATCAGCCAGATCGACAACGATACCTATGCTTATCACTTGCACGAGCCCATCGGAGTGGTCGGCCAGATCATCCCCTGGAACTTTCCGATCCTGATGGCCATCTGGAAATTGGCGCCTGCGCTGGCGGCGGGCAACTGCGTGGTCATGAAGCCGGCTGAGCAGACCCCGGTGTCCATCCTGGTGCTGATGGAGTTGGTCGGCGATTTGCTGCCGCCGGGTGTGGTCAACATCGTCAACGGCTTCGGCCTGGAGGCCGGCAAGCCGCTCGCGTCGAGCAACCGCATCGGCAAAATCGCCTTCACCGGCGAGACCACCACCGGCCGGCTGATCTCGCAATATGCCAGCCAGAACCTGATTCCGGTGACGCTGGAACTCGGCGGCAAGTCACCGAACATCTTCTTCGCCGACGTGATGGACAAGGACGATGCGTTCTTCGACAAGGCGCTCGAAGGCTTTGCGATGTTCGCGCTGAACCAGGGGGAGGTCTGCACCTGCCCGTCGCGCGTGCTGGTGCAGGAGTCGATCTACGACCGCTTCATCGAGCGCGCCATCGGGCGGGTTGCTGCGATCACGCAGGGCAGCCCGCTGGATATGGCCACGATGATCGGCGCCCAGGCTTCCAGCGAGCAGTTGGAGAAAATCCTGTCCTACTTCGACATCGGCAAGCAGGAAGGCGCACGGGTGCTGATCGGCGGTGAGCGCAACCTGCTCAAGGGCGATCTCGAAGGCGGCTATTACATCAAGCCTACGGTGTTCAAGGGCCACAACAAGATGCGCATCTTCCAGGAGGAGATCTTCGGCCCCGTCGTTTCGGTCACGACCTTCAAGAACGAGGAAGACGCGCTGGAGATCGCCAACGACACGCTGTATGGCCTCGGCGCCGGCGTGTGGAGCCGCGACATGAACACCGCGTTCCGCATGGGCAAGGGCATACAGGCCGGGCGCGTGTGGACCAACTGCTACCACCTCTACCCGGCCCACGCTGCGTTCGGCGGCTACAAGAACTCGGGCATCGGGCGCGAGAACCACAAGATGATGCTCAACCACTACCAGCAGACGAAGAACCTGATGGTGAGCTACAGCGAGAACAAGCTCGGGTTCTTCTGATCGATTCCGATCCATCGTCACACCGCTGACCCGGCCCGCGCGGCCGGGTCTTTTTCGCTGGCCACACATCGGAGGCTCCGATGACAGAAAAAGTCTTGCGCGTCACGGCGACCGAGGCCGCGATTGCGCTGATCGACCAGTTGCGCACGAAGTACGGGCCGCTGATGTTCCACCAGTCCGGGGGCTGCTGTGACGGCAGCGCGCCGATGTGTTACCCGCAGGCCGAGTTCATCGTCGGCGACTACGACCGGCTGCTCGGGCATATCGGCGGTGTGCCGTTCTACATCAGCGGGCCGCAGTTCGAGTACTGGCAGCACACGCATCTGATCATCGACGTGGTGCCGGGCCGTGGCGGCATGTTCTCGCTCGAAGGCCCGACCGGGCAGCGGTTCCTGACGCGCTCGCGCCTGTACAGCGACGAGGAATGGGCCACGCTCGAAGCGGCCGAGCGAACGAGGGTGGCCTGAGGTCGGGGCAGCCGCGCCCAGTGCATCCCGGTGTACATCGCGCGCGGTATATGGCCTGTGTGTCACGCAGGATGGCGTCCGGCGCTGGTCCGACGTTTCGCGGGCGGGCCCGGGTGCGCCTGGAGTGCAACGGACGCCAGGGCATCAGACCACGGGCCATGGCGCTTGGAGGCGTCCGTAGAATCCCCGTTCGACCCCGCGTTGGCACCTTCCCCATGCAGCAGACCCATGCTCGGCCGCAGGTGAACGCGAAGACCTGCGCGCCAGGTCGAGGAACTCGATCTCGAACCGGCGGTGGGTGATCGGCGACGCCTGGCGAATCAACCGGTACAGCCACGGTCCGCTGATCGTGCCCCGTTGCCTTGGTCATCGATGTCGGCGCCATGGTCAGACAAGGGTGGCTTGCCATCGATACGAACGCGAAAGCGAACCGGCCTGCCATCCGCCACCGTTCCTTGCCGCGCCGATCGTCGGCCGTCAGCGGCGGAGAATGGAGCCATTCGACCGCCCCCGATAGCGACGGGAGTCGACCTCGACTGGGCCAGCGCCTGGCCGGATGCGGGGGCGGGCTTGGCGAAGGCGCTCATGGCGCAGCCGCAGGCGAAGGCTCCCCCGTGAGCGCGACGCCGACCAGCAGCGCCATGCCGAGGCCGCGCTGGCTTTTTGTTGCCGGAAGCGGCGCGCTTTGGCATGTTTTTACGCCGGCTCGTGCGCGATCCTGGATTCTGGATCGCACAGGCACGCAATATGTTCGGCAGAATACAGCGTATGGGCCGATTGCCGGCCTTTCCTGCGAGGAGTCCCCTTTGAGCACGATGGATGCAGTCTCTCGCGAAGCCGTCGGTGCCGGCTTTTCCATGCCCGCCATGCTGCGGGCGCGCAGCCTGTCGTTGGCGGCGGTCGAGCGCATCGCGCGGGCGATCCGGCCCGGCATGACGCAGGACCAGGCCACCGGGCTTGCCATGCAGGTGCTGCAGCAAATGGGCATGCAGCGCATCTGGCATCGCACGCTCGTGCGTTTCGGCTGCGACACGCTGAAGATGTTCAACGAGCCGGTCGCGGCAGAGAACATCCTCGGCGCGAACGATATTTTCTTCATCGACATCGGGCCGGTGTGGGACGGGCACGAAGGCGACGCCGGCGACACCTTCGTCGTCGGCGATGACCCCGAAATGGCCGCCTGCGCGCAGGCGGCACACCAGTTGTGGCGCGAAGTCAGCGATCGCTGGCGACGCGATGGCCTCAGCGGCGAGGCGCTGTACCGATACGCCGAAGAACGCGCCCAAGCACTGGGCTGGCGCCTGAACCTGGAGGTCAAGGGGCATCGCGCCTGCGACTTTCCGCATGCCATCTACAAGGCGGGCAGGCTCGGCGACTTCGGCCTGTGCCCGACGACCGGACTTTGGGTTTTGGAGATACAGATCGCGCACCCGCAGCGCCCTTTCGGCGCGTTCTTCGAAGATCTGCTCAGCGCCGATCCATCCTGATGCACGATGAACGGCCTGGCCATGTCGCTGCCCACTGACCGCACGGAGTATCTGTTTTCCTATGGCACGTTGAGGCTGGAGCCGGTCCAGATCGCGACCTTCGGCCGCAAGCTCGACGGTGCCCCGGACCGTTTGCCCGGGCACAGGCTAGTGTCGCGTCACCGATCATCTGTCGGTCTGCGCTGGCCATCGAAGCGCATCGCGGCGTTGCATCGCTTGCCAATACAGCTCGGTATGGGCTGCGCGATGCGCCTTGCGCTGCGCTCCGATGGCGGCGCGCAGCCTACGACATCTGATCCGTGACGCGACACTAGCCCTGCTGGAGATCCGGGACGCAGCCGTCGTCCGGACCAGTGGCATGACGCATCACCCGATGCTCGTGCCTACGGGGCAGCCTCGGGACCTGGTGGACGGAACGGTCTTTGCGATCACGCCCGAGGAACTGCGGCATGCCGATTCCTACGAGGTCGCCGACTATCGGCGCGAGCGCATCACCCTCGCATCCGGCTTGTCGGCCTGGGTGTATGTCGATGCGCGGCCGGCGGCGGGAACGGCATGAACACCGTGGCTGAACCTAGTGTCGCGTCACCGATCATCTGTCGGTCTGCGCTGGCCATCGAAGCGCATCGCGGCGTTGCATCGCTTGCCAATACAGCTCGGTATGGGCTGCGCGATGCGCCTTGCGCTGCGCTCCGATGGCGGCGCGCAGCCTACGACATCTGATCCGTGACGCGACACTAGCGCAGAGGCATTGCGCACCGGGGTGTGCGCAACTGGCAGGCCCGCATCGCATCGCGCCGCGCCGCGCCGCAGATCCCCACTGGCCGCTTGGCGCGCAAGCACTTCAGGCGATTGGCCTGCCGGTGGGTCATTCGGCGACGGGGCCGGCGGCTGTCACCAGCGTGTGTGGGCAGTCGTTGGATATATTCTGTAGAAGGTACTACGATGGCACTTTTTTGGAGCAAGAAGACATGCGTAACTACCTGAAGTTTTACATCGATGGCCACTGGGTCGATCCGGTAACGGCACGGAGCATCGATGTCATCAACCCCGCGACCGAGGCCTCGGCCGGGCGCATCTCGGTGGGCTCGGCCGAGGATGTGGACCGTGCCGTGAAGGCCGCGCGCGCGGCCTTTTCCAGCTTTTCGCAGACCAGTGTCGGCGAGCGTATGGCCCTGCTGGAGCGCATCATTGCCGAGTACAAGAAGCGCTACGCCGACATGGCTGCGGCGATCACCGAAGAGATGGGCGCTCCGGTCGCGCTGGCCAAGGATGCGCAGGCGGCAATAGGCTTGGCGCATCTGCAGACGGCGCTCAGCGTGCTGGGCAAGTACTCGTTCCAGGAACAGCGCGCAACGACGCTGCTGGTCAAGGAGCCGATCGGCGTGTGCGGCTTCATCACGCCGTGGAACTGGCCGATCAATCAGATTGCCTGCAAGGTGACGCCAGCGCTCGCCGTGGGCTGCACGATGGTGTTGAAGCCGTCCGAGATTGCGCCGTTCTCGGCCCAAGTGTGGACCGAGATCATGCACGCGGCCGGCGTCCCGGCAGGGGTCTTCAACCTCGTGAACGGCGACGGTCCGACGGTTGGCGCGGCGATCGCCAGCCATCCGGACATCGACATGGTGTCGTTCACCGGTTCGACGCGCGCGGGCATCGAAGTGGCGCGCAACGCGGCCCAGACCGTCAAGCGCGTGCACCAGGAACTCGGTGGCAAATCGCCGAACATCATCCTCGCCGATGCCGACTTCAAGAGCGCCGTCACGGCGGGCGTGCGCGGCGTCATGGGCAATTCCGGCCAATCGTGCAACGCGCCCACGCGCATGCTGGTACCGAACTCGCGCATGGCCGAGGCGATTGCGATCGCCAAGACTGCGGCCGAGGCCACGACGGTGGGAGACCCGGCCAGCGGCGCGCACATCGGCCCGGTGATCTCGGCCACGCAGTGGGACAGGATCCAGCGGTTGATCAACAAGGGCATCGAAGAGGGCGCCACGGTGGTGGCAGGCGGCCCGGGCAAACCTGCGGGCCTGGAGACCGGCTACTACGTCAAGCCGACGGTCTTGGCCAACGTCAACAACCGGATGACGGTGGCCCGCGAGGAGATCTTCGGCCCGGTGCTGTCGATCCTGGGCTACGACACGGTCGATGAAGCGGTGGCGATCGGCAATGACACGCCCTATGGGCTGGCGGCATATGTGTCGGGCACCGACCCTGAAGCGACGCGCAAGGTTGCCGCACGGCTGCGCGCCGGGCAGGTGAACATCAACAGCGCAGCCATGGATCTGATGGCGCCGTTTGGTGGCTTCAAGCAATCGGGCAATGGCCGCGAGTGGGGCGACCACGCCTTCGGCGAGTTCCTCGAAGTCAAGGCGGTGCTCGGGTTTGCGGCCCAGGCTGCCTGAGGCTCCCGCCGGAGGTTCGTTGATCAAGCGCGCTTGTGGG
The DNA here is from genome assembly GCF_000015565.1 of Verminephrobacter eiseniae EF01-2. Taxonomy (NCBI): domain Bacteria; kingdom Pseudomonadati; phylum Pseudomonadota; class Betaproteobacteria; order Burkholderiales; family Comamonadaceae; genus Verminephrobacter; species Verminephrobacter eiseniae. The sequence continues at coordinate 3,882,155 of NC_008786.1, read as the reverse complement.
GCCATGCCCGTCGGCCAAGCGCGTTTGCGGTGCCTTTGCGATGCCTTTGCGGCGCCGTTCCTGCGCCGGTCGCAGCCGGCTGCTACCACCAGCCAGCCCTGCTGCCCGAACCATGCCGGTGCCCTGCCTCGTGGTGGCGGGCCGCGCAGCCCTTCGGAGGAGGCACGCAAGGCACGCAAGATCCTGATGCGCTGCGGTGAATGACGCAGACGGCGCATGCTGCTGGTCGTTGCACGCTGCATGGGGGTGACTTCGCGTCCCTCCTGCGCGCCAGCACGCCTCGATACGCGGCGATGGTCGCGCAGGGGCGCAACTTGGCTGATACGGCGCTCCCGATTCGATCCTTGAGTGCGCTGACGCTTTTGTTGACGGGCACGCCGGTTTGCGCCACTGCTTCGTGGATCGCCGGAGGTAGCCTTCGGCTGTGGCCCCGGTTTTCGAAAGCACGCGCCTTGGCGTGTTCCGTCCGGATGGACGCCTCGGGCTCCGTCCCACGGGTCGCTCCGGTTCGGTGACGACCGATGATGGGTCCGACGGCAGCGCAGGCGCGATGGATTCGTCCTGCCAATGCATCGGTCTCATCGGTTTCATCGGTGGGCCCGATCCGCTTTCACTGCCGATCATCCCCCACGGGCCGCGTACTCATTTGGGCAACGCACACGGCGAAAAGTCATGCTTGCCGGGCGGACCTTCGTCGCCCATGATCCATCCGGATCGGCCATGCTGGCGCGCAGCAAACGCTCCCGCAAGCGGATGCGGTCAACATGCCCACCCTCCATCTCCCGCAAGATCGGAACTTGTCATGTCGAACTTCGATGCGCAACGCCGGCAAATGCTCGATGCGTCGCTGCTGGCCGGCGGACTGGCAGCCACAAGCGGTGTCATCCCGATCGATGCGTTTGCCGCAGACAAGGCGAACGTCAGCCTGCAACTGGGCTGGCTCATCGGTGGCAACCAGATCGGCGAGGTGGTGGCCAAGCGTCTGGGTTACTACGAACAGGAGGGCGTGAACCTGACGATCCAGCCCGGCGGGCCGAACATCGATGGCGTGGCGGTCGTCGCGTCCGGTCGCAACGAGGTGGGCCAGGTGTCGTCCAGCCCGTCGATCATGCTGGCGACCTCCCAGGGGATTCCTGTCAAGTGCTTCGCCGTCGGCGCCCAGCGCCACCCGTACTGCTTTTTCTCGCTGCAGAAAAACCCGGTGCGCAAACCCGCCGACATGGCAGGCAAGAGGGTCGGCATCCAGGCCACCGGCATGGTGCTGCTGCGCGCCTTGCTGGTGCAAAACAAGATCGCCGAGAAGGATGTCGACATCATCCCGATCGGCAGCGACATGACGCCGCTGATGAGCGGACAGGTCGATGTCGTGACCGGCTGGCTCACGAACACCACCGCGCTGAAGGTGCTGGGCAAGGAGCGCGTCGAATTGAGCCTGTGGGATTCCGGCGTGCACCTGTATGCGCTGCCGTACTACGCGACGACCAAGACGCTGCGGCGCCAGCCGCAGGTGCTCGCCGCGTTCCTGCGCGCCACCGCGCGCGGCTGGAGTTATGCCAACGCGAATCGCGATGCAGCGGTCGATCTGCTGATCAAGGAATACCCGAACCTGAACCACGGCGATGAGCGGGTCGCGCTCGACGTGATGCTGCGCTACAGCTTCAGCGAACTGACCAGGAGGCAGGGCTGGGGCGCAATGGACCCGGACGGCTGGCAGGCGCAGATTTCGCTGTACGCACGGCTCGGCCAGTTCAGCGCCAAGACCCCTGAACTCGACGACGTGATGACACTCGACGTGCTGAAGGCGACAAGTGCCGCGCGGCTGAGAGCCTGAGCCGATGGACGCGACCGTGGCTGGCGTCGAACCCGCGATCCGCGCGCGCAATGTCGGCGTCCGCTTCTTCACCGGGCGCGGCAACGTCACCGCGATCCAGGGCTTGGACATCGATGTCGCGGCCGGCGAATTCCTGACGCTGCTCGGTCCGTCGGGCTGCGGCAAGTCGACCTTCCTGCGTGTCATCGCCGACCTGATCGCGCCCAGCAGCGGCCAGGTCGATGTTCTCTCGACGACACCGCAGGCGGCGCGCCAGCGGCGCGATATCGGCTTCGTGTTTCAGGATGCGGCGTTGCTGCCGTGGCGCACTGCGCTGCAGAATGTCCAATTGCCGCTGCAGGTCGGCGGCGGTGCGGCGCGCCAGAGTTGCCGCGGGCCACTCGAACTGCTCGACATGGTGGGTCTGAAGGAGCGCGCGAACGCCTGGCCGCACGAGCTTTCGGGCGGCCAGTGCCAGCGCGTGTCGATCGCCCGCGCGCTGGTCAGCGACCCGAAGATCCTGCTGCTGGACGAACCTTTCGGCGCCCTCGACGAAATCACCCGCGACCGCCTCAATGAAGAGTTGCGCCGGGTCTGGAAGGAAACCGGCCTGACGATCCTGTTCGTTACGCACAGCATCCACGAGGCCGCCTATCTCGGCCAGCGCGTGCTGATGCTGGCCGCGAACCCGGGACGGGTGCGCGAGATCGTGCCGGTCGAACTGCCCGGGGAGCGCACGCTCGCGGTGCGTGAGACCCCCGAGTTCGTTCGCCTGACCGCTCATCTGCGGCATGTGCTCGCGACCTGCTGAAGGGAGCTGCCATGGCCATCCGTCCGATCGAAACGCAAGCCCCTGGTGCGCTTGCCCGAAGCGATGACGCAGAGCGCGCGGCATGGGCTGCGGCACGCCACCGGCGCCTCTGGCGCCGCCGCGTACTGCCGACGCTCGGCATCGTCGGGCTGCTGCTGATGTGGTGGGCGGTCGTCGCCTGGTTCGGCGTCGAGCCCTTCATCGCGCCGTCGCCGGTGCTGGTGTTGCAGACGCTGTACGCGAAGCGCGACATGCTGCTGTCCAACCTGATTCCGACCGCCATCGAGGCCGCCGGCGGCTTCGCGATCGGCAACCTTGCGGCGATCCTGGTGGCGACGGTGTTCGTGCACCACAAGACGCTGCAAGACATCTTCTTTCCGGTCGTGCTGATGTTCAACGCGATCCCGATCGTCGCCAAGGCGCCGATCCTGGTGCTGATGATGGGCAACGGTATCGCGCCCAAGATCACGATCGCGGCCCTGGTGTGCTTCTTCCCGACGCTGGTCAATGTGGTGCGCGGGCTGGAGTCGGTGAACCCGCAGGCGATGGAACTGATGCGCATGCTGTCGGCCAGCAAGGTCGAGATATTTTTTCGGCTGCGGCTGTTCAACGCGCTGCCGCATCTGTTCTCGGCGCTGCGCATCGCGGCCTCGATGTGCGTGATCGGTGCGGTGGTCGGCGAATGGGTCGGCGCCAACGCCGGGGTCGGCGCGATGATCATCCAGGCCACCTTCAACTTCGACTCGGCGCTGCTGTACGCGGCGATCGTGATGAGCGCGACCCTGTCGGGAACTTTCTTCCTGCTGGTCACGCTGGCCGAGCGCTGGCTGATCCGCTGGCAGCCCGAAGACATGCGCTGAGCCCGCAGCCTGCGGTGCGCGCGAATCAACGAGGAGAATGCAATGAGCCAAATCGGAGACTGGATCAAAGAGCCGGCGAGCGATGTGCGCGTCGCTGCCGAGGCCGACGTGGTCGTGGTGGGCGGCGGTCCGGCCGGCCTGTCGGCCGCGTTTGCTGCAGCCCGCAACGGCGCGCGGGTCACGCTGCTCGAACGCTACAACCACCTCGGCGGCCTGGCCTCCGGTGGCATGGTGCTGGTGCTCGACGACATGTGGGACAGCCACCTGCAAGAGATCTCGGTGCGCGGCACCTGCATGGAGATGATCGACCGCATGGCCGCGCTCGGCCTCGCGGCGTTCCCCAGGCAGGACGAGTGGGGGAGCGCGCCGGCTTCGGTGGCGCGTTGGGCGCGCTGGGGTACGTTCGACTTGCACAGCAAGGACAAGTCGCCCCCGATCTGCTTTGCCGCAGCGTTCGACCCGGATGCCTGGAAGCGCGTCTCGATGGAGATGGTCAAGAAGCTCGGCATCGAGTTGCGCCTGCATTCGTGGTTCTCGCGCACGTTGCTCGAAGGCAAGCAGGCCAGGGGCGTGATCTGCGACACCAAGAGCGGCCGCGAAGCGCTCCTTGGCAAGGTGGTGATCGACACCACGGGCGACCTCGACGTCGCTGCGTCGGCCGGTGCGCCGCATGTCGGTGGCGGCTACATCGTCACGACCGTGTTCCGCCTCGGCGGCGTCGATACCGACGAGGCCGAGTGCTTCGAGCGCGAGGAGCCGGAAGCCTTCGAGGCGCTCGATCGCGAGGTCAAACGGGTCCTCGGCGGCAGTTGGGCCTACTGGTGGCTCAAGACACCGCTGCCTGGCGTGGTCTGGTGCAATTGCCCGCACATGCAGGGGCTCGATCCGCTCAAGGTGGCCGACCTGACGCGCGCCGAGGTCGAAGGCCGGCGCATCGTCCACGAGGCCATCGGGCTGGTGCGCGCGAAGATGCCGGGCTTCGGCCGCTGTTTTCTGGTGGACATGGCGCCGCAGACTGGCGTGCGCCAGACCCGCCTTCTGGAAGGCGAGCATGTGATGAGCAAGGCAGACGTGATGCAGCGCACCCGGTTTGCCGACAGCGTGGCGCGTGGCCGCGATTACTACTACCCGTACCGCGTGCTGCTGCCGCGCAGCGTCGAGAACCTGCTGGTGGCCGGGCGGCATTATTCGTCGACAGCGGCGGCGCAGAAGATCTCGCGCGAGATCCCGCCGTGCATGGCCATGGGCGAGGCGGCGGGCGTTGCCGCAGCGCTTGCGCTCGATGCCGGCGTCAGCGTGCGCAATGTCGATGTCGGCGCGGTGCAGCGCCTGCTGCGTGCGCAAGGCGCCGATCCCGGCGAGCAGACCGGCGCGAATCCGGACGTGCCTGCGCTGGCGCGCATCCAGGCCGAAACCGGGGTGGCCGCATGAACGCCGCAGCCGCAGCCGCAGCCGCAGCCGCCACCATCACCAGCGGACTGCCGCTCGACGGCGTGCGCGTGATCGACTTCACCCAGGTCATGATGGGGCCGGTGTGCACGCAGATGCTCGCCGATCATGGTGCCGACGTGATCAAGATCGAACGCCAGGGCGCGGGCGACCTGAGCCGCTCGACCTTCGGGCCGGTTGCGGGCCAGGACAACCCGATCTTCTGTAGCCTGAACCGCAACAAGCGCAGCGTCGAGATCGATCTGCGCGACGCTGCGCAGATGGCGCTGGTCAAGGCCCTGATCGCCGACGCCGACGTGGTGGCCAACAATTTCCGCGCCGGCGTGATGGAGCGGCTCGGCCTCGGCTACGAAGACTGCCGGCGCATCAACCCGCGCATCATCTACGCGGTCGGCACCGGCTTCGGCGAGACCGGCCCCTATGCGCACAAGGGCGGTCAGGACGTTCTGGCCCAGGCGCTGAGCGGCGTGATGGCGCGCCGCGCCGACGCCGAGTTGCCGCTGTCGATCTACCCGACCGCGCTGGCCGACTACGCTGCGGGCATGCACATGGTGCAGGGCATCTTGTTCGCGCTGCTGCAACGCGGGCGCACCGGCGTCGGCCAGAAGGTCAGCGTGTCGCTGTACAACTCGATGCTGGCGATGCAGATGCAGGAGGCAGCCATGATCATGATGGCCGACTCGGAGGTCAACTGGGCGGCGATGCCGCTGTCGGGCGTGTTCGAGACCAAGACCGGCGCGCTGGTGCTGGTCGGCGCGTTCAAGACCCATCCGCTGCGCGACATCTGCACCGCGCTCGGCCTGCCCGATCTATCGCTCGATGCCCGCTTCGATTCGCTCGCGCAGCAGTTCGAGCACAAGGCCGAACTGCACCGGCTGCTGCGCGAGCGCTTCGCCAGCGACACGCGCGAGCACTGGCTGGCCCGGCTTGAGGAGCAGGACCTGCTTTCGGCGCCGGTGCGTGATATGCGCGAGGCGTTGGCCGACCCGCAGACGCTGCACAACGACATGATCATCGAGGGCCGCGATGCGGGCGGGCGGGCGCTGCGCTTCGTCGCCAGCCCGATCGGGCTGTCGGGGGTGCAGGCCGGCTTGCGCTGCGGGCCGCCGCGCCTGGGGCAGCACACCGCCGAGGTGCTGGCCCAGGCGCGCCGCCTCGTTCAAGGAGTCGCGTCGTGAGCGCGCGTCTGGAACTCGCCGGGCATGTCGCCACCGTCACGATCGATCGCCCGCAGGTGATGAACGCGATCGACCTTGCGACCGAGGCCGAGTTGCAGCGCATCTGGAGCGCACTGGAAGCCGACGACGGCGTGCGCCTGGTGGTGCTCACCGGCGCCGGCGAGCGTGCGTTCTGCGTTGGCGCAGACCTGAAGAACCCCTCGGTCAAGGGCCTCGACTACTGGGCCACGGCGCGCCCCGGCGGCTTTGGCGGCATTGCGTTGCGCGAGACGCTGAACGTGCCGGTGATCGCCCGTGTCAACGGCTTGGCGCTCGGCGGCGGCTTCGAGATGGTGCTTGGCTGCGACATCGCCGTGGCCTGCGAGGAGGCGAGCTTCGGCTTGCCCGAGGCACTGCTCGGGCGCATGCCACTCGATGGCGGCATGACGCTGTTGCAGCGCCAGATTCCGTTTCGCCAGGCGATGGGAATGATGTTCACCGGACAACGCATCAACGCGCAGCGCGCGCTCGAACTCGGCCTGGTCAACGAGGTCGTGCCGCGCGCCGGACTCGACGCTGCGGTCGGGCGCTGGAGCGCGGCGATCCTGGCCTGTGCCCCGCTGTCGCTGAAGGCGATCAAGCAGGTCGTGCGGCAGACGGCCACGTTGTCGCCGGCGCAGGCCCAGGCGGTGCGCCTGCCCGCGCTGGTGGCAGCCCTGCAATCGCAGGACGCCGACGAGGGCGTGCTCGCGTTCCAGCAAAAGCGCAAGCCGCAGTGGCAAGGGCGCTGAGGAGCGCGTCGTGGCCTACGTCATCACCACTGGCTGCATCGATGTCAAGGACGGCGCCTGCGTGCAGTGCTGTCCGGTCGATTGCATCTACACCGGCGGGCGCACGCTGTATATCCACCCGGACGAGTGCATCGACTGTGGGGTCTGCGAGCCGGCCTGTCCGACCCAGGCCATTTACGAGGATCACCGCTTGCCGGCGCCGCTGCGGCCGTTCCTGGCGATCAACCGTGAGTTCTTCGGGGCGCAAGTCAGTGCCCTGGGCTCGCCGGGCGGTGCCGCCGACGTGGGCGCCGTAACCTGCGATCATCCGGTCGTTGCTGCCTGGCCGGCGCAAGGTGCATCCGGCGGGTGAGCGTTACCCGAGCACCGGATCGTCCTGCCCATGCACGCCAGCGTCCTGAAATACTTCGTCGAGGTGGCCCGTTGCGGCTCGGTGCGCAAGGCGTCCGAGAACCTGTACGTCGCCGCGAGTGCGGTCAACCGGCAGATCCTGAAGATCGAGGACGAACTCGGCGGCGAACTGTTCGATCGGATGCCGAACGGCATGCGCCTGAACGCTGCGGGCGAGCGGCTGCTCAGGCATGTGCAATCGACCCTGCATGATTTTCAGGTCATGCGCAGCGAACTCGATGCGCTCAAGGGCGAGCGCACCGGTCATGTGAAGCTCGCGTCGATGGATTCGCTCTTCGTGGACTTTCTGCCGGCATCGATCGAGGAGTTCTCGCAGGTCTACCCGGCGGTGACGTACACGGTCGCCTCGTTCGGCCCGATGGAAGTGCTGCCGCAGTTGCAGTCCGGACGCTTCGATATCGGGATGACCTTTGTCGGCCGGCTGCCGGCCGGCATCGAAACGGTGGCCCTGGCAGCGCTGCCGACCGGCGTGGTGATGGCGGCCGGTCACCCGCTGGCGGCAAAGGCTGCGGTCAGCCTGGCCGACTGCGCGCGGCAACCGTTCCTGCGCTCGCTCGGCCAGCCGCCGATCGACAGATCGATGTCACGCGAGTTCGCCCAGTTCTGGGACGAACTGGAGCCGGTCGTGACCTGCAATTGGACGACGATGGTCAAGCGGCTGATCATCGCCGGCAAGGGCATCTCGTTCTTCTCGAAGATCGCCTTCATCGAAGAACTGCGGCGCGGTGATGTCGTCTGGCGACCGTTCGACATCGCGGAACTGAACGCGCTGCAGGTCGGCATTTTGCTGCCGAGCCACCGCGCCCTGCCGCACGTCGCCCAGACCTTCGTCGCGCGGCTGGTTCGTCAACTCAAGCAACTGGAAGCCGTGGCCGCGACCCTGTGAGCCGCAGCCGGCCACTTCATCCCTGAACGATCTGCGGCGGGGATTTCCCGGGGCTTGGCGGAATGTGCTTGGCGGAGAGGGCGGGATTCGAACCCGCGGTGGGGATTAGCCCACACACGCTTTCCAGGCGTGCGACTTAAACCGCTCATCCACCTCTCCGAAGCCCGCCATTGTAGCCACAGGGCAAGAGTCCGTCCGGGCAGGTTTGGGTCATTCAAGCCGGAAAAACCCCCGGTTTTCTGTGGCCCGTCGCCTACCCGGCCTTGGTCGTCGTGGCCTGGAGCATCTTCATCGCCGAGCCTATCAGTGCCGATACCTCGGTCATGTTGCTCGGCACGATCAGGGTGGTGTTGGCATCCGATGCCACCTGGCTGTAGGCGGCGACGGCCTTTTCGGCCACCTTGAGTTGGACTGCCTGTTCGCCGCCTGGCAGGCGTATCGCGCTGGCTACACGTTCGATGCCCTGTGCCGTGGCTTCGGCGACGGCTTTGATGAATTCGGCTTCGCCTTGCGCCTTGTTGATGACGGCCTGTTTCTCGCCTTCGGAGCGGGCGATGAATGCCTCGCGCTCGCCTGTGGCGATGTTGATTTGCTCCTGGCGGCGGCCTTCGGATGCGGCAATCAGCGCGCGCTTTTCGCGCTCGGCGGTGATTTGCTGCTGCATCGCGTGCAGGATTTCCTTCGGCGGGGTCAGGTCCTTGATTTCGTAGCGCAGCACCTTCACGCCCCAGTTCAGCGCCGCCTCGTCGATGGCTTGCACCACCTGGGCGTTGATGATGTCGCGTTCTTCAAAGGTCTTGTCCAGTTCCAGCTTGCCGATGACCGAGCGCAGCGAGGTTTGCGCCAACTGGGTCACGGCCATGATGTAGTTGGACGAGCCGTAACTGGCGCGCATCGGGTCGGTGACCTGGAAGTACAAGATGCCATCGACCTGCAACTGGGTGTTGTCGCGTGTGATGCAGACTTGGCTGGGCACATCGAGCGGGATTTCCTTGAGGCTGTGTCTGTAGGCTACCTTGTCGATGAAGGGCACCAGGAAGTTCAGGCCCGGCGTGAGGGTGCCGGCGTATTTGCCCAGGCGTTCCCTGACCCAGGCGTTTTGTTGGGGAACGACCTTGACGGAACGGGCGATGAAGATCGCGGCAATGATCAGGATGACGATGGCGACTTCCATGGGTGGTCTCTCTTTCAGGGTGAGTGATTACAGTGGGTCCACCAGCAGGCGGTTGCCCACCAGTTCCGCGACGCGGTGCGTTCCGGCGCATGGCGTGACACCGGGGCGATGGATGGCGGTCCATTGGGCGCCACGGTACTTGACGGTGGCGGTGCCATCGGCGCCCCAGCGGTCGATCAGGATGGTCTCGCCGATATCCAGGTTCACACTGCAGTCGGCGTGCGCTGAGGGGTCGCCCGGGCGTTTTTTCTTCAGGTAGTAGCAGGCAAACACGGCGCCGCCGCCGACGCTGGCCGCCGTGACCATTTGCAGCGCCACCGGCAGGCCCAGGTGCGCGGCAATGGCGGCAGCGACCAGACCCAGGGTCATCATCAGCAGATAGAACGTGCCCGTGAGCAGTTCGGCCACGATCGCAGCCCCTGCTACAAGCCACCAGATGGAGGAGTCCTGCATGACGCTTTTCCTGTTTGTCGGTGCGCGGGTTGGGTGGCTGTGTTGGGCACACCACATCCCGGCGCAAAAGGATTGCAGTTTACAGGCCGGTCGGCGTTATTTCCTTACACTTCGCGGCTATTTGCGGTTTTTGCCGGGCAGGGCACGGTTGCACAAAGGCGGCGCATGAAATTTCGCTTTCCCATCATCATCATCGATGAAGACTACCGTTCCGAGAATACCTCGGGCCTGGGCATCCGTGCGCTGGCACAGGCCATAGAGGCCGAGGGCTTCGAGGTGGTCGGGGTCACCAGCTATGGTGATCTGTCGCAGTTTGCGCAGCAGCAAAGCCGCGCCAGCGCTTTCATCTTGTCGATCGACGATGAGGAGTTCACGCTGGGCGGGGGGCTTGACCCGATCGTGCTGAGCCTGCGCAACTTCATCGGTGAGGTGCGCCGCAAGAACGCCGAGGTTCCGATTTATGTGCACGGCGAGACCAAGACCAGTCGCCATCTGCCCAACGATATCCTGCGCGAGTTGCACGGCTTCATCCACATGTTCGAGGACACGCCCGAGTTCGTTGCGCGCCACATCATCCGCGAGGCCAAGAGCTATCTGGAGAGCGTGCAGCCGCCGTTTTTCAAGGCGCTGCTGGATTACGCCGAAGACGGCTCGTACAGTTGGCATTGCCCGGGTCATTCCGGCGGCGTGGCTTTCCTCAAAAGCCCTGTGGGCCAGATGTACCACCAGTTCTACGGCGAGAACATGCTGCGCGCCGATGTCTGCAACGCGGTGGAAGAACTCGGCCAACTGCTCGATCACAACGGCGCCATTGGCGCGAGCGAGCGCAACGCGGCGCGCATCTTCAATGCCGACCACTGCTTTTTCGTGACCAATGGCACGTCCACCAGCAACAAGATGGTCTGGCACCATACCGTGGCGCCCGGTGATGTGGTGGTGGTCGATCGCAACTGCCACAAGTCGATCTTGCATTGCATCATCATGACCGGCGCGGTGCCGGTGTTCATGAAGCCCACGCGCAACCACTTTGGCATCATCGGCCCGATTCCGAAAAGCGAGTTCGAGCCGGCGACGATTCAGGCCAAGATCGAGGCCAACCCGCTGCTCCAGGGGGTGGACGCCGGCAAGGTCAAGCCGCGCGTGCTGACGCTCACACAGTCGACCTACGACGGCGTGCTCTACAACACCGAGGCCATCAAGGGCATGCTCGATGGCTATGTCGACAACCTGCATTTCGACGAAGCCTGGCTGCCGCACGCCGCATTCCATCCGTTTTATGGCAGCTACCACGCGATGGGCAAGAAGCGCATGCGCCCCCGGTATTCGGTGACCTATGCCACCCAATCGATCCACAAGCTGCTGGCCGGGATCAGCCAGGCCAGCCATGTGCTGGTGCAGGATTCGCAGACCGCCAAGCTCGACCGCCACCTGTTCAACGAAGCCTATCTGATGCACACCAGCACCAGTCCGCAATACAGCATCATTGCCAGTTGCGATGTGGCCGCCGCGATGATGGAGCCGCCCGGCGGCACTGCGCTGGTGGAAGAGAGCATCCTCGAAGCGCTGGACTTTCGCCGCGCGATGCGCCAGGTGGCAGAGGAGTTCGGCAAGAACGACTGGTGGTTCAAGGTCTGGGGGCCGGACAAACTGGTCGAGGAAGGCATAGGCCGGGCCGATGACTGGATCATCCGCAGCGACAGCAAGAGCCGCAAGACCGGCAGCAAGTGGCATGGCTTTGGCCAGTTGGCCGACGGCTTCAACATGCTTGACCCGATCAAATCGACCATCGTCACGCCGGGCCTGCGCCTCGATGGCAAGTTCGACCAGACCGGCATTCCGGCCTCCATCGTCACCAAGTACTTGGCCGAGCATGGCGTGGTGGTGGAAAAGACCGGGCTGTACAGCTTTTTCATCATGTTCACCATCGGCATCACCAAGGGCCGCTGGAACACGCTGCTGACGGCATTGCAGCAGTTCAAGGACGACTACGGCAAGAACCAGCCGATGTGGCGCATCCTGCCCGAGTTCTGCCAGCAGCACCGGCGCTACGAGCGCATGGGCTTGAAGGACTTGTGCCAGCATGTGCACGAGATGTACGCCAGGTACGACATCGCGCGGCTGACGACCGAGATGTATCTGTCGGACCTCCGGCCCGCGCTGAAGCCCTCGGACGCCTACGCGCACATTGCGCACCGCAGGACCGAGCGCGTGGAGATCGACCAGCTCGAAGGCCGCATCACCGTGGGCCTGGTCACACCGTACCCACCGGGCATCCCGCTGCTGATCCCGGGCGAGGTGTTCAACAAAAAGATCGTCGACTACCTCAAGTTCGCCCGCGAATTCGCCAATCTGTGCCCAGGCTTCGAGACCGACATCCACGGCCTGGTGGAGGTGGAAGACGACAATGGCCGGATACGCTACTACGCCGACTGCGTGGCCAATGGTGTGGACGCACGACGCGCTGGCGGGCCGCGCCACCCATAGACACTGACACTGCGGCGCCGGCCCCACGGTCACCGGGCATCCCGTGCAGCGGCTGCCCGCAAGGCGTCCTGATCAGCGGTCGGGCGGCATGTCTTCCCGCACTCGCACAAAGCTGGCAAAGCGCGGCAGGCCGCTTTCATGCAGGCCGCGAAACCGGTAGGTGACCCAACTGCCCACCGGTGGCGGATCGGCCCGCTGCGCATCGCTGAAACCCGACCCCAGCTTGAAGCGCTGGCCCGAGGGCATGGCCACCAGCAGCGCCCCCAGGCGCCCGGCATGGCGGCCCTTGCCAGGCAGGTGGGCGAGCACGCGGGCCTCGGCGTCTTCATGCGTCTTGAGCTTGAGCAGATCATCGTTGCGGCCTGATTGGTACAGCGAAGCGCCCCGGTGCAGCATCAGGCCCTCGCCGCCGGCGCGCACCGTGCGTTGCAGCAATGCCTGCAGCGCGGCATCGGTGGCGACGCGCTGTTGCGGCACGGCCTGCACCCAGGGCTGCCCGATGCTTGCGACCAGGGCCTTGAGCGCCGGGAGCCTCTGATCGAACCTGCCCCCATGCCGGGGCAGGTCAAACACCATGAACCGCATGGAGCGCCATGCGTTGTCATCGGCCTGCTGCTGCCGCGTGGTCGACTGCGCATGGCCAAACCGTCCGCGCCCGGCCCACAGTTCGCCATCCAGCGCCGTGCCGGGCCAACCGGCCGTGAACCAGGCAGGTGCCGCCACGGTTTCACCGCTGCGGGTGCGCAGCGCGCGACCGTCCCAGTAGCCGCGCACGCCGTCATACTTTTCGCTCACCCAGTAGTCGGCCAGCGGCAGGCCGGGCCGGTACACATTGGCCAGCAGCAGGGCCGGGGCATCGGCCGCCCGAACGGGCAGCGCGGCGAGCGCCCACCAGGCCAGGAACTTTCTGCGCTCCATGATGATGCTATTGAATATGTAGCAAACTGTACTTGAATACCATGCGCTGACGGCCTGTTCTATCACAGCCGGCAGCGGCTTGGAAGACGGGCCACCGCCCCGCAAGGACAGATGCGCGCCACCACCGGGGTTATCCCGCGTCGCCAAGTGGACGGCGCTGGTTAACATCGAACCAGACCGGCCGCTCGACCCCCACGCCCGATGAATGGATGAAAAATGCGCAACGAGGCGTAGCGTGCGGATTTCTACAGGGGACAGAAAGATGGAAGAACCACACCGAATGCGCCTGTTGGCGCCGTTGGCTCTGCTGGCGCCGTGGCTCATCAGTGGGCCTGCCAGGGCGCAGGATGCGTGGCCTGCGCATCCGATCCACATGGTGGTGCCTTATCCTCCCGGCGGCTCTTCCGACATCCTGGGCCGGCTCGTGGCCGACCGCCTGGTCAAGGCGTTGGGCGGGAATGCGTCGATCATCGTCGACAACAAGCCCGGGGCGACCACGCAGATCGGCACCGAGTTTGTCGCCAAGGCGGCGCCTGACGGCTACACGCTGTTGTTCGGTGCTGCTTCGAGCTTCACACTGCTGCCCAATATCCGCAAGCTCGGCTACTCGGCGGACAGTTTCGATTTCATAGGTGGCGTGGCCGAGTACCTGGCCGTCATCGCAGTGCGCGAATCTTTGCCTGTCAAGAACTTGGCGCAGTTCGTCGAGCACGCAAAAAAGAACCCGGGAAAGCTGTCCTTCGGCTCCGCCGGCGAGGCGTCGGCAGGGCATGTGTATGGCGCGACGCTGGCGCTGGACACCGGCATCTCGGTGCTGCATGTGCCCTTTCGTGGTTCCATGGACGCGGTCAATGCGCTGGTGGCCGGCGCGATCGACTTCATCATCGACGGCGCCGTCACCCCGATGGCCAAGGCCGGTCGCGTAGTGCCGCTGGCCACCATCTACCGCCAACGCCATCCGGAGTTGCCGAATGTCCCGACGCTGGCCGAGACCGGTTTCAGCGTCACCATTCCGGCAGGTTCAGGCTGGGGATTGCTTGCCCCCAAGGGCACGCCAAAGGATGTGCTGGCGCGGCTTTCTGCCGCGCTGCGCACGGCCCTGCAACACAAGGGCATCCAGGAAGTCTTCGTGCGCGCCAACGCCTTTGCATCCTGGCAGGCACCCGATGAATTTCGCGCCAGCCTCGCGGCCAACCAGAAGATGTACAGCCAGTTGCTGCCCGTCATCGGCGTGGGCGGGCAGTGATGCGAATGAACGAAGAGGAAGTCATGAACCTTCACGCCGGCACGGCATCCCGTCTCCATCTGGCACCCCGGCAAACGGTGCGCCAGATCCTGCACCCGACCTCGGTGGCCATCGTCGGCGCGTCCGACAGCCAAGACAAATGGGGTGGGCGCCTGCTGCGCTACATGCTCAGGCACCACCATGGCGGTGCCCTTTACCCGATCAACGCGCGCGCCACCGAACTCATGGGGCTGCCAGCCTACCGCACACTGCCGGATTGCCCCGCTGCGGTGGACCTGGCCATCCTGCTCGTCCCCAGGGAGCATGTGTACGCCGCCATCGAAGACTGTGTCGAAAAAGAGGTCGGGTGTGCCCTTTGCATCACTGCCGGTTTCGCGGAAACAGGCCCGAAAGGGTGCGCTGACGAGCAAGCGCTGGTCGCACTCGCGCGCGCCGGCGGGGTGCGGCTGATCGGCCCCAACTGCATGGGGCTGATGAATACCCACCACCGTCTGTGCGCCACCACGGCAGTGGTCATGGGCGGCATCGACACATTGCCTGCGGGCGGGATCGGCCTGGCCAGCCAGAGCGGTGCGCTGATGGGGGCCATGATCTCGCGCGGCGTGGACATCGGCACAGGTTTTTCGAGCACGATTTCGGTAGGCAACCAGAGCGATCTGGACCTCAATGACTTTTTTGAATACCTGATCGACGATCCGATGACGGATGTCGTCTGCCTCTACATGGAAGCGGTCAAGGACGCCCCACGCTTTACGGCGTTGCTGGCCCGGGCCGCAGCGGTCCGCAAGCCAGTGTGCATCGTCAAGTCCGGACGCAGCGAAGCGGGCGCGCGTGCCGCCGCCTCGCATACGGCCAGTTTGGCGGGCGCCTGGCCCGCTTTCGAGGCCATCTGCCGACGCTGGGGGGTCTACCTTTTCGAGACCATCTACGACCTGTTGCAAGGCGCCCAACTGCTGCAGCGGGGCAAGCGGGTCGAATCGCGCGGCGTGGCCGTGACGTCCGGCTCGGGCGGCGCAGGTGCGCTGCTGGCCGACGCGCTGGAGGCCCATGGCCTGGAGTTGCCGATCCTGTCCGATGCCACGCAGCTTGCCGTGCAAAGCGTCCTGCCCGCATCGCACCGACAGTTGCCGTTCGACTTCGGCATGCTCAACCACCTGTCGCCCCCGGATCCCGAGGTCGGCGGCGGCTCGGTCGGGATTGCGCTCGACCGTGTGATGGCGGACCCCGCAATAGGCGCCGGCATCGTGTTGCTCACCACGCAACCTCAGCAAGAGCGCGTGGCCACCGCCGCCATTTTGGTCGCCGACCGCAGCAGCAAACCCCTGCTGTTCGTGCAAGGGGCAGGCAACCACGGCGACATCGCGCGCCAGATGCTGCGCGCAGCCGGACACGGCTATTTCGATAGCCCGCACGACGCGCTGAAAGTGCTGGCGGCGCTGGCCAGCAGAACCGAGCCGGCAGTTGCCGCCGGGTTGCTGCCCGACGGCGGCATTCCAGCCGATCTGCCCTCGGGCTTTCTGACCGAGCCCGACGCACGTCGCCTGCTGGAGGCCAACGGCATTCCCACCACGCGCTGGCAATTTGCCGCCGACCCTGAAGGCGCAGTGCGGGCAGCGCGCGGCATCGGTACTTTGGTCGCCATCAAGGCCGTGAGCGCAAAGATCGTCCACAAGAGCGACATCGGTGGCGTGCGCCTGAGCGTACAGGGCGACGAAGCCGTGCGCGCCGCTTGCACCGCCATTGCCGAGGCCGCGCGCAGGGCGGGCGTTCAGGCGCTGGACGGCTACCTCGTCACCGAAATGTGGCGTGCCGACTTCGAGCTGATTCTTGGAATCCGGCATGACCCGGATTTTGGCGCGCTGGTGATGGTCGGCGCGGGCGGCCTGTTGGTGGAACTGATGAAGGACGTTCAGCTCGCGCCCGCGCCACTCTCGCAGGCCGCCGCTTTGCAGATGCTCGGGGCGCTCAAGAGCCGCGCGCTGCTGGCCGGTTACAGAGGCCGGCCGGCCGCCGATGTGGACGCCATTGCGGACATGCTGGTGCGGCTGGGTTCGCTGGCCGCATCTTCGCGGGGCCGATTGCGCGAACTGGACATCAACCCGCTGCTCGTCAATGGCGCCCGGATTGCCGCCGCCGACGCGCGCGCGACGCTGGGCTGATCCTCCGGCCATTCCCATCCATTCTCATCTGCGGAGACGCTTTTCATGACCGCCATCACCTATGAATCGAGCGAAAACATCGCCCTCATCACCATCAGGCGCCCCGAAGCCCGCAACTGCATCGACAACGCCGTCGTCCAGGGTTTGCATGAAGCATGGAAGCGCTTCGCCTGCGGGGACGATCGCGTTGCCGTGCTGACAGCACAGGGGGAGCAAGCCTTCAGCGCCGGCGCTGACCTCAAGGACCTGCCGAAAAACGTGTGGTTGTGCATGCCCAACCTCCTCGTGCCCTGCGACAAACCCATCATCTGCGCAGTCAATGGCTTTGCCGTGGGCGCCGGTGCCACCATGGTCATGCTGGCAGACATGGCCGTGGCCGAGGAGCAGGCCCAATTCATCTATCCCGAGGCGAAGATTGGTGCCTTTGCCGGCGTGATGGCGGGTTTTCCGCCGCGCATGCAATACAAGGCCGGACTCGAATGGCTGATGACGGGCGATGCGATGGGCGCCCAGCGCGCTTACGAGATCGGATTGGTCAACCGCGTGGTGCCCAAAGGGCAGGCCCTGGCGTCAGCGCTCGAAACTGCGGCGAAGATCGCTCGCAATGCCCCGCTGGTAGTGCAAGCGATGAAGTCGATCGCCCGCAGCACGATGCCCAAATCCTCCACCGAACTGTATCTGCCCCAGCGCATCATGCTCGACGCGATCGCCCAAAGCGCGGACCTGCAGGAAGGAGTGGCCTCGTTTCGTGAGAAACGCGCCCCCTGCTTCACCGGGCGTTGAGCCTCGCGTCACTTGCCGAACCATGAGAACGCAGCCATGCACCTGCATCGACGCCGTTTCTGCATAGCCGCTTCGGTGGGCGCGTCCTTGCTCAGCCATCGTGCCTGGAGCCAGGGCGCGCGCGGCTGGCCCCACAAACCAATCCACTTCGTTACGCCTTACCCTCCGGCCGGGCTGTCAGACCAGATCACGCGGTTTGCCGCCGAGCGCATTGCCAAGGCGCTCGGGCAATCCATCATCGTCGACAACAAGCCCGGTGCCGGCGCCACCCTGGGCACTGAATATGCAGCCCGCGCAGCGCCGGACGGCTACACCTTCCTGGTCGCGCCGACCGCCGCCGTCGCGATCGCGCCATGGCTGCGACAGGTCAATTTCTCGGCGCAGGACTTCATCCCCGTGGCCAAGCTCGCTTGCGGATACGGCCTGATCACAGGGCGCAAAAACGAGGCTTTCGACGACTACAGAAAATTCGTCGCCGCCGCCAAGGCCGCGCCGGGCAAATACACCTTCGCCTCCAATGGAGTCGGGACCATCGTGCACCTGACCGGAGTGCTCTTGCACAAGCAGGCCGGTATCGACGTATTGCATGTGCCTTACAAGGGCTCGATGGAATCGATGATGGACCTTCTCGGCGGGCGCATCGACATCATGTATGACCCGGTGACACTGCCGCGCGTGAAAAGTGGCGATCTGGTGGGCCTGGCAACCAGCAGTGCCGAGAGACACCCCGAAATTCCCGATGTCCCCACGCTGGCGGAACTCGGCTTCAACCTCGACACACGCAGTTGGTTCGGCATTTTTGCCCCAAAGGGAACACCCGCAGAGATCGTGGCGCGCATGGAGGAAGAAGCGGGCAAGGCGTTGCGCGCACCTGATGTGCGCCAGCAACTGCTGATGGCATCCATGTACCCGGACTTCGAAGGCCCGACAGCATTCGCAACCCGGGTCCGGAAGGACAGCGCGTTCTTCAAGGCCCTGATCTTCAGGGAGGGCATCAAGGCCGACTGAGCAAGGGCGGCTGGAAGTCTGCTCTGGGTGACCCGCAAAGGCGCCATTCGCGCCCGCGAAGGCGACTTGGGCATCGTGCCGGGCAGCATGGGGCGCGCAGTTACACATTACACATCGTCCGTGGCAAGGGCAATCCCGAGCGCTTCTGCTCCAGCGCCCACGGCGCTGGAGCCGCATGCGCAGAACCGATGCCGAGAAGCACGTCACCCAAGCCGACCTGGAGGCTCAGACCGCCGGCATCCTCTGCCGCAAGGACAAAGGCGTGATCGATGAGATTCCAGGCGCGGACAAGGACATCGACCAGGTGATGGCAAACCAGCGCGGTCCGACCGAGACCCTGCACACCCTCGAGCAAGTCGTGCGCGTGAAGGGCTGAATCAGGCGGCGGTTTCCGGCAAATGCCTCGGCTGAACCGGGAACCGGGAAACGGAGCCAGGGCCGCGCCGACAAGATGGCAGGCCCTGGTCTGCCGGGCACAGCGCGAACCTGTTGTGGTCATCTCTGATCGACGCGCTTGTCAAACAGCTCGATCCGCCGCAACCCGGATCAACTGCTCAAACGGCAGCGCCTGCTTGACCAGGAGCACCGTGCAGGGCGCATCGCGCGCCACGCGCATGGGCACGGTGGCCATGAAGCGCTGCATCTGCAGGCCGTGGGTGGCGGCGCCGAGGATCATCATGCTCACATGGTTGCTGCTTGCGTAGCGCACCAGCGCCTGGGCCACGTCGCCCGATTCGAGCACATGGTAGCTCACGGGGTGCGCGCCGAGCTCAAGCGCCTGGGCCCATTGCTGCAAGCGCGCCATATGCTGTCGGTGCAGGGCGGTTTCGCTGCGTTCGCTGTCGCTGGCACTGCTGGCCGACGGCGACAGCACCGTCACGCAGGCCAGCCGCGCGCCGGGCCTGATGCCGAGCGAGCGGGACACGGCCTGGCGCAGCGAGTACAGCGTGGCGTCCGTCACGTCCGCATGTGGCACGGCCACCATCAGGATGGGGGTGTCCTCGATCTGCTGTGCGGGCCGGGGGCTGGGCTGGTAGTGCATGCCGGCGGCGCGGATCCAGCGCTTGAAATGGCTGCGCAGCGACAGGCCCCGGGTGCGCTGGCCGCGTTCGGTGATCGATATCTGCCCCGGGTTGGACAGGTCAAAGGCCAGATGGGCGGCCGATGGGTAGCGGTTGGCGGCCTCGGGCTCCAGGCAGCGCAGGATGACCTCTTGCAACCAGGGCGGGATGTCGGCGCGGTGCTGGCGCGGTGGTGCCGGCGTCATCCACAGGCGCTGCCTCATGCCGCTGCGGGTGCCGGGGGCGCCAAAAGGCAGTTCGCCGGTGGCCAGCTCGTACAGCATGACGCCGATGGCAAAGATGTCGCTGCGCGGGTCGCCGCGCACGCCCACGACCTGCTCGGGCGCGATCCACGCGGGCGAGCCGACGGCCTGGCGCATCTCTTCGGCCAGCAGGTCGGGGTAATGCGCGTGGCACGAGAGGCCGAAATCGAGCAGCACGGCGCTGCCGTCATCCCGGATGAGCACGTTGGCGGGCTTCAGATCCAGGTGGCATACGTTCTGCTGGTGCAGGCTGTGGGCGGCATGCGCGACGGCCGTGCCCAGGCGCGCAATGGTGCTGCTGTCGCTGCGCTCGGGGGCATCGATCCAGTGCTGCAGCGTCTGCCCCGGTATGTATTCCATCACCAGGTAGGGCAGGCGCAGCAGATCGCCGGCGGCGACGAAACGCGGCACATGCGGGCCGGTGAGCACGGGCAGTATCTGCAGCTCGACCTCGAAGCTGACAATGTTCTCTGCGCCGTCACCGGCCGTCATGCGCGGGATCTTCATCGCCATGGCAAAGCCGGGGCTGCGTCCGGCCTGGGCGTAGTCCACCGTGTAGATATGCGCCATGCCGCCTGCGTGCAGGCATTCGCGCACGCGAAAACCGTCCATCTCGGCGCCGGCTTCCAGGCGCTTCATCGGCCGCTCGCCAGCCGTTCGGCGTAGAAGGCAGGCAGTCCCGCCGCACGGATGGCGGCCGCCGCAGCCAGGTGGTCATAGGGCAGGCGGTGGAAGGTCAACTGCGCAGCCACATCGTCGAACAGCGCGTACATGGCGCGGGCGTCGCGATCGCGCGGCTGCCCCACCGAGCCGACGATGCCCAGCCACTGGCGGTGCGCCAGCACGGGCACACGCACCCCGGGCACGGGGGCAAAGCGCATCAGTTTGGCCGTGGAACTGAGGAAATACAGCGTCTGCACATGCACATGGCCGCAAAACACATAGCGGATGGCCGGGTCCATGGCCAAGGCGGCGCTCAGGCTGCGCTCGGCGGCGTCGGAGTCTTCGACATAGCGCCATTGCTCAGGCGCATCGGCACTGGCGTGCACCAGCAAAACGCTGCCCCAGCGCGCGGTGAGCGGCAGCGACTGCAGAAAGGCCCGGTGCTCCGCGCCCAACTGCGCGTGTGTCCACTGCGCGCCCAATTCGCCATGCTTGCGTGGCGTGGCCGGCGGTGACAGCGCCATCGCGTCGTGGTTGCCTTGCACCAGCAACGCACCCTGGTGCGCCAGTTCCATGGCCTGCTCGACCACGGCAACGGGGTCGGCGCCATAGCCCACGAGGTCGCCCAGCAGGGCAAACTGCTGCGCACCTTGCGCGCGGGCGTGCTCGATGCAGGCGTGCAGGGCCTGGCGGTTGGAATGGATGTCTGACAGCAGTGCCAGTTTCATCGGTGCCTCATCTCCTGGCGCGCAACATGCGCTGGCAAGCGCAGGCTTGCAAGGCGACGCCAAAGCAAAGCGCCCCGGCGCCGAAACCCGTATAGCTTACACGCCAGCACAACCTCCAGCATTCAGGCATTGGATGCCTGCGTATCAATCTGCGAGCGAATCCGGCCAGAAGATACGCCGGCATTTAGAATCGACGACGATCTGAATCCGTTTCCACCCTCTTTTTCGCCGTCTGCGCCGCCCGATCGGCAAATTCCGGGCCACGCCATGCCTTCAAAAGCCGACACTTGATGGAACTCATCGACAACATCACCCACCTGCTCGGCGACGACCTGAAGCGGACCCTCCAACCCGGCGCCCGCCTGAAGATTGCCGCATCCTGCTTTTCGATGTACGCATTTGAAGCGCTCAAGGCAGAGTTGGAAAAAATCGACGAACTGCGCTTCATCTTCACCGCGCCCACCTTCGTCGCCAACCAAGTCACGGACAAGATTCGCAAGGAGCGCAAGGAATTCCACATCCCCAAACTCGATCGGGAACGCAGTCTGCACGGCAGCGAATTCGAGATTCAGTTGCGCAACCAACTCAATCAGCGCGCCATTGCCAAAGAGTGCGCCGACTGGATACGCCGCAAGGCCAGCTTCAAAAGCAATCGCC
Source organism: Verminephrobacter eiseniae EF01-2 (assembly GCF_000015565.1). Taxonomy (NCBI): domain Bacteria; kingdom Pseudomonadati; phylum Pseudomonadota; class Betaproteobacteria; order Burkholderiales; family Comamonadaceae; genus Verminephrobacter; species Verminephrobacter eiseniae. The sequence goes on along the minus strand of NC_008786.1, from coordinate 3,860,383 downwards.
ACCAAGCCCCCATGCAGCAATTCGCCTGCGTGCAGAGTGCCGCCACGGACACCACCTACATGCCCCTGCACGGCTTTACCGCCGTCGATATTGTCTACCAGCCGGGCAACGCCATCTCCAACTTCGTCAACAAAATGGACGAACCGGGCTTCACCGCAAGCTACCTCAGCCTGTTCGATCAAATCTGGCAAGACAGCGAGAAGCTCGAAGATGTGACGGTGCAGATTTTCGAACATATCGCCTCGGTGTACCAGGAGAACTCACCCGAAAACATCTACTTCCTGATGCTCCATCATATCTTCAATGAGTTTTTGAACGACCTCGACGAAGATGTCCTGCCGAACGACCGCACGGGTTATCAGGACACGCTCATCTGGAAAAAACTCTTCAACTACCAAAAGGATGCCGCCACCGGCATCATCAACAAACTCGAAACCTACAGCGGCTGCATCCTGGCCGACAGCGTTGGCCTGGGCAAAACCTTCACTGCCCTGGCCGTGGTCAAATATTACGAATTGCGCAATCGCTCGGTGCTGGTGCTCTGCCCCAAAAAACTGGCCGACAACTGGCTCAACTACAACCGCAACCTCACCACCAATATCTTCGCCCGCGACCGCTTCAATTATGACGTGCTCTGCCACACCGACCTTGGCCGCACCAGTGGCGCATCGTCCGGCACGCCGCTCAACCGCGTCAACTGGGGCAACTACGACCTCGTTGTCATCGACGAATCGCATAATTTCCGCAACAACGACGCCTTCAAGGAGCGCGAGACCCGCTACCAGAAACTGATGAACCAAGTCATCAAGGCAGGGGTGAAAACCAAGGTGCTGATGCTCTCCGCCACCCCGGTCAACAACCGCTTCAACGACCTGCGCAATCAATTGGCGCTGGCCTACGAAGGCGACTCCGGCCAACTCAGCAAAAAGCTGCGCACCGGCAAAACGGTGGAAGACATTTTCCGCACCGCGCAGGCCCGCTTCAACGACTGGGCCAAACGCCCGCCAGCGGAGCGCACCGCGCGCGCCATTCTGGAGGCTTTGGATTTCGACTTCTTTGAATTACTCGATAGCGTCACCATTGCGCGCTCGCGCAAGCACATCCAGACCTTTTACGACACCAAGGACATCGGCCCCTTCCCCGAACGCCGCAAGCCCTTGTCGCTGCGCTGCCCCCTGGTGGTCAATGCCCGCAGCGAGGTGATGAGCTTCAACCAGATATTCGAGCAACTGTCCCGCCTCAAACTCGCCGTGTACGCCCCTGTCAGCCACATCCTGCCGAGCCGGCTCAAAAAATACGAAGAGCAATACGACACGCAAGTCGCAGGCAAAGGCAGATTCAAACAAACCGACCGCGAAAAAAGCCTGCAAGCCTTGATGACGATCAACCTGCTCAAGCGCCTGGAAAGCTCGGTCGCATCCTTCCGCCTGACGCTACAGTCACTGCGCGACAAGCACACCAACATGCTCGACACGATCAGCGCCTTTCACCAGACCGGCAACGCCGCCAGCATCCAGACTGAGCAGTTGGAAAACCTCGACGAAGATGATCTGCCATGGGACAGCGACAGCGACGATCCTTCATCCCTTGACGCCACCATCGGTGACAAAATCAAAATCAAACTCGCCGATATAGACCTCCCCTCCTGGGAGCACGAACTCAAGGGCGATCTGGAAATCATCGACGCCCTGTTGTCACCATCCACTGAAGTTAAATGTATTTGATGAGGCACTCATGAACGAAATAACGGGTAACAGTAATTCTCAGGTTTTGATCGATCCAGATGATTGCCTAAAAAATGGAAATAGCGATATGAAAATAAGATCAGCATATACCAATCAGTCATGGCTTTCGCCCAAAACTAGTAATGGGCAGCAGTCAGCAGATAAGAAACCTGAACGAAATAAAGCAACCGACCAGATTCGGCGTTCGCTGTCGGAGGTAATTCGCTGTCAGAATCTGGTTGTATTGTCTGGCCTTGGGACTTCACTTTGCGTGCTGGACGACTCAGATCCCTCGAAGTGCAAGGCCCCGACTATGCAAGACCTTTGGCAACGAGTGGAAACCGCATATACTTCAAAGAATAAAGCACTGTGGACAAAGCTCCTTGCCAGCGTAAGACACCCGGCTGGTAATAAGAATATTGAAGAACTACTATCTGCGTGCAAGGTCGCTGAAAATTTCCTGCGTAACGGTGAATTGAAACGCCTTGAAAAATTCAAATCATTGGCGGAAAAAGAAATTCGTGCCGCTGTTGACTTCTTAAAAAGTACAGATCCGCTGCCTATACATCGCACATTCCTTCAACGAATCGCACGTCGTTCATCGGGCAAGGGTAGGACAAAGATATTTACAACCAACTATGATCTTTGCTTTGAGCACGCGGCCAAAAGCGGGCGCTTTGTTGTAATCGATGGGTTTTCTCCCACGTTACCACCAACATTCGATCCTGTTTATTTCACCTACGACATAGTACGTCGCGGCACTGATGGTAACGCATCGGCATTCATACCGAATGTGTTTCATCTTTACAAATTGCACGGTTCAATTGATTGGGAGCGATGTGAAAGTGATATTGAAAAGAAACACAATACCGATAAACCATTGCTGATTTATCCGCGTAGCAGCAAGTACGAACAAGCATTCTCACAACCTTATCTTGAAATGATGGCCGCACTCCAAGCAGCCTTACGTGAACCTAATACGGGGTTAGTGATTGTTGGATTTGGATTTAATGATAACCACATTGCCGAACCTGTTTTGTCTGCCATCCGATCAAATCTTGGTTTGAAGGTTGTGGTCGTTGATCCATATTTGGAATCCAATTTGAAAAAGGAAAATGCAAATAAATATCTAAAAGTCATCATGCAGATGATGGATCAAGGCGATGCCAGGTTGACATTTTTGAATGGTACATTTGAAGATATCGCCAGAGAAATACCTGATATGGTGGCGGAAACTGATCTCGAAAAGCACATGGTACGAATGCGCGGCATTGAAGGAGATACAGCATGAGTAGATTTCCAGTAGCGCCATTTGATCCGGCTCGTTACATTGGCACCGTCTGTCAGATTGATCCGAGTATGGTCAGGGTAAATCTTCCTCACGCAGCTTCGCCCGTGTCAGGCCACCATGCGGGTTATGCTATGCCTGCCGGACAAGTTGGCGAGTTTGTTCTGATTGAGGGCGAAGAATACGCAATTGTTGGTCGGATTACAGAAGTAAAACTTCCTGAGCGCGACAGATTGACGGTAGAACCCACCGCAGACACTGACAGCGTTGCCAATCCGATAGGACTGGTTCAGCTACTTACCTCACTCGAACTTGCATCAGGAAAAGCCGTTCGTGGAATACCAGCGCTCCCACGCATTGCACAACACGTATTTTCGGCCCATCCCTCATTGATAAAATACGCTATAGAGCAAGGGTACGAAACTGATCGAAGCATCCGCTTGGCTTCACTGTCACATTCATTGAACACAGTAGTGTCGCTGACTCCCGAAGCTCTTTTTGGTCGTCACTGTGCAGTTTTGGGAACGACAGGCGGCGGGAAGAGTTGGACGGTTGCGCGTCTTGTCGAAGAAATAGTTCGACTGAATGGGAAAGTAATTCTGTTCGATGCGACAGGTGAATTCAAGGCATTGAATACTGGCGTCAGGCACGTTTATTTAGGGGGACAAAAGGAAAATGACGAGGACAAGCGGGAATTCGTCGGCTATCCTTTCTATCAATTGAGTGAGTCAGATATATTTGTGCTTTTCAATCCTACCGGAGCGTCTCAGGCACCGAAGTTACGTGAGGCTCTGCGAAGCCTCAAACTTGCGCACCTTTGCAAAGATCTGGCACCTGAAGGTTACATCCCAAAAATTAATAGGACCAAAGAAATAGTTCAGCAACAGTTGATTCAAAATACCGCATTGCTTGATCAAGACGGTGCTTTCTATGACATACAGTTTTTGGCGAAACAAATTCAGGAAGAATGCGCTTATCCTTCCGCAAATTTCGGTAAAGATCATACCAAGTGGGGGGATGCGGGCAACGAGCTGACCTATTGCACCAGTCTTATTGCGCGTATCGAAACCACCCTCAAATCCCCGTTCATGGCATGCATCTTTAAACCAGATGGCTTGATCCCACTGCCACAAATGGTAGAGGATTTTATGAAATCAAATCATTCAGCTCTCCGAATTTCTATGGAGTACCTTCCGTTTGAACACAATACCCGTGAATTGGTTACAAATGCAGTCGGTCGCTATCTGTTGAAGTTGGCTCGTACTGGCTCGTTTCGCACCAATCCAACTGTAGTTGTACTTGATGAAGCTCATCAGTTTTTGGATAAATCTTTGGGGGACGAATACAGCAGGGTGTCCCTGGAGTCATTTGGTGTGATTGCAAAAGAGGGGCGCAAGTACGGATTAACTACAGTGCTGGCAACTCAACGACCAAGGGATATTCCTGAAGATGTACTCAGTCAGATGGGGATGTTTATTGTTCATCGTCTAATCAATGAGAAAGACAGGCAAGTTGTAGAGAGGGCTTGCGGAAACATGGATGCTTCTGCTGCTGCATTTTTGCCCACGTTAGGCCAAGGCGAGGCAATCCTTGTTGGAGTCGATTCGCCGATGCCATTGCCAGTACATATTATACCGCCACAGGCAACACCTCAATCTGAAGGGCCGCAATATTCATCCCATTGGAAAGCGGCTGCCTCGACGAATAACGGATGTACCAAATGAAACTCAAATTCAAAACCCAACCCTACCAAACAGCAGCCGTGCAAGCCGTACTCGACTGCTTCAAAGGCCAGCCCCCTGCCTCGGCGCCAGCCACCCGCTATCGCATCGACCCGGGCCGAGCCAAGACGGGTAGCACCGAAACCATCTTTGCGCAAGACATGCAAGACGGATTCAAAAACGCCGATCTGATGCTCACAGACGACGGCTTGCTGAAGAACATCATCCAGGTTCAGCGCCAGCAGAACCTGCCGCAGTCCGACGAGTTGATCAAAACCAAGGTCAGTCGGCTCAATCTCGACATCGAGATGGAAACCGGCACCGGCAAGACCTATTGCTACATCAAGACCATTTTCGAGCTGAACAGGCAATATGGCTGGAGCAAGTTCATCATCGTTGTGCCCAGCATCGCCATCCGTGAAGGTGTGGCGAAGTCGTTGGCGATGACGGCGGAGCATTTTCAGGAGACCTACAACAGAAAGGCGCGCTTTTTCATTTACAACTCCAGGCAATTGCATCATCTGGAGAGTTTTTCTTCAGATGCCGGCATCAATGTGATGGTGATCAATGTGCAGGCGTTTGCTGCACGCGGGGCGGATAACCGGCGTATCTATGAAGAGTTGGACGATTTCCAGTCCCGCAAGCCGATTGATGTGATCAGCGCCAACCGCCCCATCCTGATTCTGGACGAGCCGCAGAAAATGGAAGGTGCGCAGACCCAGGAGTCTCTGCAGGCATTCAAGGCGTTGATGGCCTTGCGTTATTCGGCCACCCACAAGACCACGCACAATAAAATCCATCGCCTGGACGCACTGGATGCCTATAACCAGAAACTGGTCAAGAAGATCGCCGTGCGTGGCATTGCGGTGAAGGGTTTGGCGGGAACCAATGCCTATCTGTATTTGCAGTCCATCGAAACTTCCACCAAGAAACCGCCCGAGGCGCGTGTCGAATTCGAGTGCAAGCTCAAGAGTGGCGAGATCAGGCGCATCGTGCGCAAGCTCTCCAGGGGCGATAATCTGTTCGACCTTTCGGATGAACTTGGTCAGTACCATGATGGCTATGTGGTGTCGGATATCAACGCCAATACCGATACCTTGGGTTTCACCAATGGCGTGGAACTCTGCGCTGGCGAGGTTCTTGGGGATGTGGACGAGGCGGCGCTGCGCCGCATTCAGATTCGCGAGGCGATCAAGGCGCACGTCGATAAGGAACGGGCGCTGTTCCAGCAAGGCATCAAGGTGCTGACCTTGTTCTTTATCGATGAAGTGGCCAAGTACCGCGATTATTCTGCAGCCGATGAGAAGGGCGATTATGCGCGGATTTTCGAGGAGGAATATCGCCAGTATCTGAACGAGGTGCTGAGTCTGGATGAAATGCCCTCCCAGTGTCCCTATATCCAGTACCTGAAGGGCATGGATGCCGCAGCAACGCATAGCGGTTATTTTGCCATCGACAAAAAAACCAAGCGGCTTGCCGATCCCGATATGGACAAGCGCGGCGAGAATGCGGGTTTGTCCAATGACGTGGATGCCTATGATCTGATTTTGAGGGACAAGGAGCGCTTGCTATCCTTCGCCGAGCCGGTGCGCTTCATCTTTTCGCACTCCGCCCTGCGTGAGGGTTGGGATAATCCGAATGTGTTCGTGATCTGTGCGCTCAAGCACAGCGACAATACCGTGTCGCGGCGCCAGGAGGTGGGGCGCGGTCTGCGCTTGTCTGTCAACCAGAGCGGTGACCGGATGGATGATCCCGCTACCGTGCATGAGGTGAATGTGCTGACGGTGGTGGCCAGCGAGAGTTACAAGGATTTTGTGGCGGCGCTGCAGAAGGATATCAGCGAATCCTTGTCGGCGCGGCCCAGGGTGGCTGATGAAGCCTGGTTCACCGGCAAACTGCTCAAGACCGCAAGCGGCGATGTCGAGGTCACGCCGCAGTTGGCCAGGCAGATTTACAAGTACCTGCTCAAGAACGGTTACAGGGGCAATGCGAATCACATCACGGAGGCTTATCACCAGGCCAGAAAGGACGGCACCCCGGCAATGCTGCCACCGGAATTGCAAGCCCATGCCGATCAGGTGTACCAGTTGATCGATAGCGTCTTTGATGACAGCCAGTTGCCCAAGATCGGCGATGGTCGCCGTTCAAAGACAAATCCGCTCAATGACAACTTCGACAAGCAGGAGTTCAAGGAACTATGGAACCGGATCAATCGCAAGGCGTTTTACAGCGTTGATTTTGATTCCGCCGAATTGGTCGACAAGGCCATCGCCGAACTGGACAAGAATCTGCGCGTGCCGCCCCTGCATTATCTGATTCAAACCGGCGAGCAGGCCGACCATGTGGGCCATGACGAACTGGATAACCGCAGGGTCTTCGTGCTCAGCAGCAGCAAGACCGAAAAGAGTGCGCATTCGATTCATTCAAAGGTGAAGTACGACCTGATCGGCAAAATCGCCGACGGCACCCAACTGACCCGACGCACGACGGCAGAGATTCTCAAGGGGATCGATGCCGCCGCATTCGCGCAGTTCTGCACCAACCCGGAGAGTTTCATCACCGAGGCCATACGGCTGATCAACGAGCAGAAGGGGACGATGCTCATCGAGCACCTGGCCTATGATCTGGCCGAGGACAGGTTTGATCTGGATATTTTCACGGTGGCGCAATCCGGGCAAGATTTCAGCAAGGCCGGGGACAAGCTCCGGCGGCATATCTACGATTACGTGGTCACCGATTCCGGCATCGAGCGGGATTTTGCGAAAGAATTGGACACCTGCGCCGAAGTCGTCGTCTACGCCAAATTGCCACGCGGCTTCCATATCCCCACCCCCGTGGGCAACTACACCCCCGACTGGGCCATTTCGTTCAAGGAGGGGATGGTCAAGCATGTGTATTTCGTTGCCGAGACCAAAGGGGATATTTCATCCATGGTGCTCAATAAAATTGAAGAAACCAAGACCGAGTGCGCGCGCAAGTTCTTCAATGGGATCAACTCTGCGAATGTGAGGTATGACGTGGTGGACAGTTTTGGGAAGTTGATGGCGTTGGTGCAGTAGTTGTCATAGTCGTTGTCATAGTCGTTGTCATAGTCGTTGTCATGGGGCGGGGCAATGGCATCAAATATCCTTATGTCCCACCAAGTGAGCGGGATGGCGCAGGCTTCATCCTGCTCGATACGGTGGCTTCCGTGAGTCCATGCAGCAGCGCATCGATCAGGGCCTGCTTGGGATTGCCGGGGGTTTGCGCCAGGCCGATGTTGCGCGTCAACGGCGGTTTGCCGAGCGCGACCTCGCGCAGCCCGTAGAGCTTGGACAGCGGCGGGTCGCTCTCCGGAACGATGGACACGCCAAGCCCGTGGCGCACCATCAGCGCGATGGCTTCGCGCGAGTCGGCTTGCATGATCTGTTGCGGCACGATGCCGCGTTCGGCCAGATGGGCGGCGATGGTGTCGGCCACCCAGAACCGTTGGCCGAAGCGGATGTAGGGATATTCGGCCAGCAGTGATTCATCGTTGCGCCCTTTGGCTCCGGGCGGGGCAATCACCGTCACCGGTTCTTGCGCGAACTGCGTCCATTGGGTGTTGCCCATCGAGACCGGGGGCTGGCTGATGATCAGCGCATCGATCTGGCCATGCTGCAAATCTTTCAGGAGGTTCCAGGCGCGGCCGTATTGCATACGGATCTGGATGCGGGGATGGGCGCTGCGCAATGCCACCAGTGTTTTCGGAATCACGGTGGTCAAGACGGTGGGCGAGGCGCCGACCGCCAGCACACCGGCCAGGTCGGCTGTGTTGGCCACGGTTTCGTAGAACTGCCGGTATGAATTCAACACGGCGCGTGCACGCTCGCACAGCAGCGTGCCGGCCGGGTTCAGGCGCGCCGGCTTGTACCTCCTGTCCAGCATGGGTGTGCCCAGCGCCGCTTCCAGGCTGGCAATTTGCGCGCTGACCGCCGGCACGCTGAGAAACAGTCGCTCCGCTGCCGCCGTGATGCTGCCGCTGTCAGCGATCGCGACCAGGCTTTCGAGTTCGCGAATCGACATGACTTCAGAAAAATGAAAGTTGAAATTCCAAAAATACAGAAATACTTATTTTGTTGCGATGTTAGCCTCATCGCATTCCTTTTGTATCGGCCCATGACACAAGCTCAACCCCTTCTCCTGTCGAAGTCCCGTGACGACGGCTCCGCGTCCCCGCTTGCCCGGCGCCGGGTGAGCGCCATCGAACTACAGCGGTTGCTGTCCGACGGCGCAGAACTGGCGCTGCTGGATGTGCGTGACGGCGGCCAGTTTTCCGCCGGGCATATCTTTGCGGCGGTCTCGCTGCCGCTGAACCGGATGGAATGGCTCGTCGACGCGCTGGTGCCGCGGCGCGACACGCGGATGGTGCTGGTCGACGACTGCGACGCGCAGGACGGCATGGCGGCGATCGCTGCCGGCCGGCTGGCCGCTTGGGGCTACTCGAACCTGAGCCTGCTCGGCGGTGGGCTGAGCGCATGGAAGGCGGCCGGGTTGCAGGTTTTCTCGGGGGTCTACGTGCCGAGCAAGGCTTTCGGGGAGTATGTCGAGCACGCGTGCGCGACGCCTTGCATCTCTGCGGCCACGTTGCGCGATTGGATGCGATCGGGCAAGGACATGTTGCTGCTCGACAGCCGTCCTTATGAGGAGTTCCACCGCTACAGCCTGCCGGGCGGCATCGCCTGCCCGGGCGCCGAGTTGGTTCATCGCGTGTTCGGTTTGGTCGACAACGATCAGACGACGATCGTCGTCAACTGTGCCGGACGCACCCGTGGAATCATCGGCGCACAGGCGCTGATCAACGCCGGCATTGCCAACCCCGTCGTCGTCGTCGAGAACGGCACCGCCGGATGGCATCTGAGCGGCGGCACGCTGGTGCATGCTCGGACCGAAGTGGCGCCGCCGCCCACGCCACGAGCGCTGCACAAGGCCATCGCGGCATCGCAGCGCATTGCGCGGCGCTTCGGCGTGAGCGAAATCGATGCCGGGCAGTTGGCCGCGCTGCGGCAGCGCAGCGGGCGCAATCTCTACCTGCTCGATGTCAGAACGCCCGAGGAATACCAGGCCGGCCATCTGCCCGGCTCGCGCAGTGCTCCGGGCGGGCAATTGGTCCAGTCCACCGACGATTACGTGGGTGTGCGCAACGCTTGCCTGGTGCTGGTCGACGACAACGGCGTGCGCGCGCGGGTGACCGCCTCGTGGCTGCTGCAAATGGGCTGCAAGGATGTGCATGTGCTGCGCGATGGGCTGCATTCCGCAGGCGCGGCGCTCCGCCGTGGCTGGCAAGGGCCGAGGATTCTCGGCGGCGAGCACCTGGCGCAGGTCGACTGGCTCCCGGTCTTCGAGCTCAAGGCATGGCTGGAGCAGCCAGGCCAGGCGCTGGTCGTCGATCTGGACGACAGCCTGACCTATGCCGCAGGCCATATCCCCGGCGCCTGGTTTGCGGTCCGGTCACGCCTGCGCCAAAGCCTGGGCCGGCTGCCGGAGCACCGCCTGCTGGTGCTCGCTTCGCGCGATGGGCAGTTCGCCGCGCTGGCCGCTGCCGATGCGCAAGCTGCCAGCCGCGTGCCGGTTCGGGTGCTGCGTGGCGGCACGCAGGCTTGGCGCACGGCGGGACTGCCTTGCGCGACCGGCTTCCAGCACATGGCTGACCGCAACGACGACATCTGGTACAGCCCCTACGACCATGACGATCGCAGCGCCGCGATGACGGCCTACCTGCAGTGGGAGGTCGATCTGCTCGGGCAAATCAGCAAGGAAAGCGGCGTCGATTTCAACTGCGCTGCCGCAGCGCAGGACAATTTTTTGCAACCCCAGGAGAATGTGCGATGAATGAGCTGTCCCTGCCACAGCGCCGCGATGCGGCTGCCAAGGCGCTGATGCAGGCGGTACGCCGGCATCTCGAAAGCGAAGGAACGACGCGCGCGGCATTGTCCAAGGTCGGCGCCGAACTGCGCAAACTGGTGACAGAGCACGCAGCGCTGTTTCCGGCAACGAGCTTTCCACCGCCGGGTGCGCAGGACGCGGGCAGCGTGCGCTATCTTGTCCATACCGATCCGCAGACCGATTTCTCGCTCTACCTGAACGTGCTCAACCCGGGCAAGAGCACATTGGCGCACAACCACATGACCTGGGCAGTGATCGAGGCGCTGGAGGGCGAGGAGCTCAACCGGATCTACCAGCGGCTCGATGACGGCTCGGACGCGACCCGCGCGCAGATCAGGCTCGAGAGGGAATTCACGGTGCGCCGTGGTGCCGGCATTCAGTTTCTGGCGCAAGACATACACAGCATTCACATCCAGGGCGACGGCGGCACGCGGCACTTTCACCTGTATGGCAGGCCGCTGGAAGCGCTGGACGAGCGCCAGGGGTTTGACCTGCAAACCGGCGCGGTGACGCGCTTCAATCTGAAAAATCTCGCCCCGTCGAGGCTGGCGACCGATGCCCGCGCATGACGCGCATTCTTGCAGGAGCCATGAACCCATGAAAAACGCCATCACCTCGTGCGCGGCAGCAGCCTTGCTGGTGCTCGCGGCAAGCCTGGCCGGCACGGCCAGCGCAGACGAAATCGACACCATCAAGGCGCGCGGAACGCTGATTTGCGGCGTGGGCAGCAATACCGTTCCCTTTTCCTACATCGAAGACCCGCAAACCCGCAAGAACGTGGGCTATGACATCGATCTGTGCGAGGCCGTTGCCAAGACCCTGGGGGTGAAGCCGGAACTGAAATTCGTCACCACGGCCACCCGGATTCCCGAAGTGCAGCAGGGCCGGGTCGATCTGGCGCTGGCCTCGGTCACGATCACCCCCGAGCGCCAGGAACTGATCAGTTTCAGCCACCCCCACCTGGTCACCGGCACCGCGATCATCACGCCGGCGAGCCGTCCGATGAAGGCTTTGTCGGACATGGAGAACAAGCGGGTGTCGGTGATCGAGGGGGGGCTCACCGGTCCGGCCGTGAGCCAGAAGATACCGGGCGCCAAGCCGATCGGCTTCGTGACGCCGGCCACGGCCTTTCTGGCGCTGGAACAAGGCAAGGTGCAAGCCATGGCCGCCGACGAGACGACGCTGCTCGGCCTGATGCGCTCGACCCCGGGCAAATACGCGATGTTCAATGAATATCTGGTGCTCGAAAAGCTGGGTATCGGCGTGCACAAGGAGCGGCCCAAACTGCTGGCCGCCGTCAACCAGACCATGCTCGACATGGAAAAATCGGGCCAGGCCCAGGTCAGCTACGACCGCTGGTTCGGCGCCAACTCACCGCTCAAGCGCAAGCGCAACTTCACCTTCTCTGCCGACACGCAATGACCGCAGGCGTCGGCGCGGCCAGTGTCGCGTCACCGCTCAGATGTCGCAGGCTGCGCTCCGCCCATACCGAGCGACCGAGCGTATCGGCAAGCGATGCAACGCCGCGATGCGCTTCGATGGCCCGCGCAGACCGACAGATGCGTCGGTGACGCGACACCCAACAGGAACACCCCCATGACATGGAACGCGACGGTCGTGCTCTGGGCGCAATACGGCGCCTCGCTGCTCGCCGGCCTGGCGACCACGCTGGAGCTTGCCGCGATTGCGATCGCCGGCAGTTTGTTGCTCGGCACCCTGGTGTCGCTGGCCAGTCTGTCGCGCTGGCGGCCGATCCGCGCCATCGCCGCCGCCTATGTCGACTTCGTTCGCTGCGTGCCGCTGCTGGTGCACGCGATGTTCTGGTACTTCGGCGCCACCGAACTCTTGCCGCTGGCGGTCAAGGAGTGGATTTACGAGCAGGACCTGAGCATGATCGCGGGGGCCACCGCGCTGATCGTGTATTCGGCGTCCTTCGTCGCCGAGGACATCCGCAGCGGCATCCGCTCGATCTCCGGCGGACAGATCGAAGCCGCGCGCGCCCTCGGGTTCGGCTTCCTGCGCAGTTTCCGGTGGGTGATTTTTCCGCAGGCCATCGAGGCCGTGATTCCGCCGTTGATCGGCCAGGCCATGGTCATCACGAAGAACACCAGCGTCACGCTGATGATAGGCGTCGTCGAGTTGATCAACGCCACGCGGCGGGTCCAGGACGCCACTTTCAGAATCGTCGAGCCGTATGCGTTCGCCACCTTGTCCTATCTGATCGTCTGCTCGCTATTGACTTTGCTGGCCATGCGCTACGAGCGCTGGGCCAAAGGAGGCGCAGTTGCTTGAGATCGTGCACGGGTATTGGTTGCAGATCCTGATCGGCCACTACCCGAACGGACCGCTGGGCGGCGTGGTGCTGACGCTGCTGCTGGCGCTCGCCGGGCTGGTGCTGGCCTTGCCCGCCGGGGTGATCCTGGCACTGGGCCTGACATCGACCTGGCCAGCGGTGGCAGCGGCCTCGACCGGACTGGTCTTTTACATGCGCAGCGTGCCGCTGTTGATGCATCTGCTGTGGATCCATTACCTGGTCTTGCCATGGCTGATGGGCCATGGGCTGTCGGGATTCACCTCGGTGCTGGTGACGTTGGTGATCTTCAACGGCGCCTATCTGTCGCAGACGATCCGCGCCGGCATGCAGGCCCTGCACCGGGGCCAGTACGAGGCCGCGCGCGCGATGGGCTTTGGCCACCTGGCCGCTTTGCGGCGCGTCGTCGGGCCACAGGCCATGCGCAACGTGACGCCCAGCATCGTCGGCCAGCTCGTGATCCTGATCAAGGAAACATCGCTAGGCTCACTCATAGGCTTGGCCGAGACCACCCAGCAGTTTCTCGACCTGAACGATCGCCTGGGCAACCGATCGCTGCAGGTCTTTGCGTTGCTGTCACTGACGTTCTTCGCGCTGTGCTACCCGTTGACCCTGATCGGCCGCTGGCTCGAAAAGCGCTATACCCAAAGCCCTGCGGCGCCACCCATGGCCACAGCGCCCGCGCCCATGGCCACAGCGCCGGCGCCGGAAGGGAAAGCATGATCGACTTCTCGCATGTCCACAAACACTACGGCAGCCTGCATGTGCTCAAGGACATCAACCTGGTCTTCAAGCGCGGTGAAGTGGTCGTGATCTGCGGGCCTTCGGGCTCCGGCAAGTCAACCTTGCTGCGCACCATCAACCGCCTGGAAAAGATCGACGCGGGCCTGATATCGGTCAATGGCCGGCCGCTGCCCACGCGCGAGCGGGACATCAATCGATACCGGCAAGGGGTCGGCTTCGTGTTCCAGAGCTTCAATCTTTTTCCGCACCTGAGCGCGCTGGAAAACGTCACGCTGGCGCTGCGCCGCCTGCAGGGCCAGTCCGTGCAAGAGGCACAGGCCAGCGGCATCCGTCTGCTCGGGCGCGTGGGTCTGCAGGACAAGGCCCATGTCCGCCCGGACCATCTGTCGGGTGGCCAGCAGCAGCGCGTGGCGATCGCGCGTGCGCTGGCGATGAAACCACCGCTGATCCTGTTTGACGAACCCACGAGCGCGCTCGACCCGGAGATGGTGGGCGAGGTGCTGGCCGTGATGCGCGAATTGGTCAGCGACGGAATGACCATGGTGTGCGTGACGCACGAGATGGGTTTCGCGCGCGAGGTGGCCGACCGCGTGATCTTCATGGCCGATGGCGCCATCGTCGAGGATGCGCCGCCGGAGCCATTTTTTACCCACCCCGGCAATCCGCGTTTGCGGACTTTCCTGGCCGATGTGCGCCGTGCCTGAGCATCCCCTTTTTTGAAGAGTTCGCCCCATGCCACTTCATCTCGATACCCGCCTGGCCCATTGCGGCCGCCCCGCGCTGAACGCTGAAAGTGGCCCGGTCAACACACCCGTGGTCCGAACCAGCACCGTGCGTTTCCAGAGCATTGCGGCGATGCAGGCGCAGGTCGGCAAGCGTGCCAGCGGCCAGCCCGTCAGCACCTACGGCCGGCATGGCATGGACACGCAGCGCGCGCTGGAGCAGGCGCTATGCGAACTCGAAGGCGGGACGCGGGCCTGGCTGACACCGTCCGGGCTGGCGGCAATCTCGCTGTCACTGCTGGCGCTCACGGCCCCGGGAGACCATGTGCTGGTCACCGACAGCGTCTACCAACCGGTGCGCAAGCTCGATGCCGGCCATTTGGCCCGCATGGGCGTGCAAGTGGGTTATTTCGATCCGTCGACGCAGCCGATAGAAGACTGCTTGCAGCCCCATACCCGGGTGGTCTATGTCGAGACGCCCGGCTCGCTGCTGTTCGAGATGATCGATTTGGTGCCCATCGTGGCCATCTGCAACGCGCGCGGCATCAGCGTGGTGGCGGACAACACCTGGGCCTCGGGCTATTGGTTCAATCCGTTGGCGCTGGGGGCCGACATCTCGCTGATGGCCGGGACCAAATACATCGGCGGCCACTCCGACCTGATGCAGGGCGTGATCGTCACCCAGGACGCCGCCCATGCGGCGCAACTGACAAAAACCTACGATGCGCTGGGCCTGGCCGTCAGCCCCGATGAAGCCTACCTGGCGCTGCGCGGACTGCGCACGCTGGCCGTGCGCATGCAGCAGCATCAGCACAATGCGCTGGCCGTCGCACAGTGGTTGGCCGCGCATCCGAAGGTCGAGCGGGTCTACTGCCCGGCGCTGGCGACCGACCCCGGCAATGCGCTGTGGCGGCGCGATTTCCGGGGGGCCAACGGCTTGCTGTCGGTGCAATTTCGTGACTGCAGCGAGGCGCGCCTGTTTGCCATCGCCGATGCGCTGGTGCTTTTCGACATAGGCGCCTCATGGGGTGGCTACGAGAGCCTGGTGTTGCCGGCAACCTGCGAAAAACTCTCGGCGCATCGCAGTTGGCATGGGGCGGCCGGCGTTTTGCGATTGCATGTCGGCCTGGAAAATTGCGCGGATCTGATCGCCGATCTGGAGCAGGCGATTGCGGGTGTGCTCGGGCCATGAGGGGTGAGAGGGCGCCCGGCAGGAATGGATGATGCAGCAGAGATACCGGCCCCTTGGGGCGTCTGCAAGCAGCCGGGAATCTTCTGCCGGGCCTTCGGATTTTCACCCCGCCCGCACGCGGCGCTGCGGCAGGTAGCAGGCCACTGCGCCATCGGTCATGGAGCGCCGGAGACAGCCGATGCGCCAGATACGCCACATGCGCCATCGCCTCGATCGCCGTCATCGCGCAGCCGCCCACGCTGAGCGGCGCCCGTTTGGGTACCATCGCCATGCCATCGCTCGGGTGCATGCATGTGGCAGCGGCTGCACCACCGCTCGCATGGGTGGCATCGGTGGTTTTTCGTTCTTGGCTGCGTTGCCTGTTTTTTGGAGTTTTCCCCGCATGAACAAAGTATCCCTGGGTCACAGCGGCCTGCTCGTCACCCCGATCTGCCTGGGCAGCATGACTTTCGGCGAGCAGGTGGGCGAGGCCGATGCGCATGCCATCTTGAGCCACTCGCTGGCGCGTGGCGTGAATTTCATCGACACCGCCGAGATGTACTCGGTGCCCGTCAGGGCCGAGACCTATGGCGCCACCGAGACCATCATTGGCCGCTGGCTGGCCAAAAATCCGGGCGCGCGCCAGCAACTGGTGCTGGCCACCAAGGTGGCAGGTCCGTCGCGTGGCACGTCCTGGGTGCGCACTGGCAAGGGCATGACGGCCGCCGACATCGTGGCCTCGTGCGAGGGCAGCCTGCGCCGCTTGCAGACCGATGTGATCGACCTGTACCAGATCCACTGGCCCGAGCGCCATGTGCCCGCATTCGGCAATCTCTACTACGACCCTGTCCGGGAGACCTCGGCCACGCCCATCCGCGAGCAACTCGACACGCTCGCCGGGCTGGTCAAGGCAGGCAAGGTGCGCGCGATCGGCCTGTCCAACGAGACGCCCTATGGCGTGCACGAATTCGTGCGCCTGGCCGAGCAGCATGGTCTGCCACGGGTGGCGACGGTGCAGAACCCGTACTGCCTGATCAACCGCACCTGGGAAAACGGGCTGGACGAAACCTGCCACCGGCTCGGGGTCTCTCTGCTGGCCTACTCGCCGCTGGGTTTCGGTCTGCTGACGGGCAAGTACGACCAGGGCGGCGCCACAGGCCCGTCCGCGCCCCGGGGCGCGCGCATCACCGTTTACGAGTCGATGCGCAAGCAGCGCTGGGGGCGGGCCGAAGCGCTGCTCGCTGCGCGGCGCTACAACGCGCTGGCCCGCGCCAACGGCCTCACGCCGACGCAGATGGCGCTGGCGTTTTGCTACACCAAGTGGCAGGTGAGCAGCACCATCATTGGCGTGACCTCGGTGGCACAGCTCGACGAAAACCTGAATGCCTGGGGCACGACCTTGTCGCCCGAGGTGTTGCAGGGCATCGATGCGATCCGGTGGGAGATACGCGATCCGGCCTTGTGAGCAGCCGCCGCAGGATGCGATTCGGGGCTGGTGGGCAGTCGCAGGGCACGGTCCGCGCCCCTATACGCCCCTGTACGCCCCTATACGCCCTTGCGCGCCCGCAGCAAAGGGGTGCCGGTGGCAGGCAGTTTTGATATCACATAATATAAAATGGTATCATCGATAGCGTTACCTACGGAGGACTGCCAAATGGCAAACGTACATGTAAGAAACCTGCCTGATGCCGTGCACCGTGCGCTTCGCGTGCGTGCCGCACATCATGGCCGCAGCACAGAGGCGGAAATCCGCGACATTCTGGAAATCGCCACCCGGCCGCCCGAGCGCGTCAAGCTGGGTTCCTTGTTGGCATCCATCGCCCGCGAGGCGGGCGGCCTGACAGATGAAGAACACGCCCTGTTTGAGAGCGTGCGTGACAGGACGCCGGCCGAGCCGATGAGGTTTGAATGATCGTCCTCGATACCAACGTCATTTCCGAGTTGTGGAAGGTTAACCCGGATTCCAACGTGCTGGCGTGGATCGATGCTCAGGCTATTGAAACGCTCTATCTGTCTGCCGTTACGGTCGCAGAGCTGCGCTATGGCCTTGCGACGATGCCCGAGGGCAAGCGCCGCACGATCTACCAACAACGGCTAGAGGATGAGGTTTTGCCGAACTTCGCCGGCCGCGTGCTGGCCTTCGACCTGGACATGTCCAAGACCTATGCCGAGCTGATGGCGCGGGCCAGGGCAGGGGGCAAAGCCATCGCCAAGGCAGACGGCTACATCGCGGCCACGGCCGCCGCGCACGGCCTGATAGTGGCGACACGCGACACCAGCCCATTTGAGGCCGGAGGGCTTCAGGTCATCGACCCTTGGGAGGCTTTGCCGTGAAACAGCAGCGCCGAGACGCTTACACCCGTTGGCTGGCCGCCGAGATTCAGGCGGCCATCGACGACCCCCGGCCAAGCATCTCGCATGAGGAAGTCATGGCCCGGATGGATGCCCAGCTTGCCCGCTTGGGAGAGGGCAGGCCGACAGAACACGCGGCGCGGAAAGCGCCGTGACGATGTGGTGACAAACGAATCTCGCCGGCGAGATCTACTTGTCACCAATACCAACCCGGCGCGCTAACGCCGGTTTTTTCAGGAGCTGCAGAGATGAACACGAACCAAGAATTGGGCGTATCGACCGAACAGGCAGAGACGATGGCAAACGCTTTTTTTGAGCAGATCGAACCGAAGGTAAGGAAGGGCAGGGCGTGGACGTTCCACCGCCTGAATGCCGCTTGCGACACCCCGAACGCGGAGCGCGTGTAGGCCGTGCTTTACCCCGACGACGGCCAAGGCTTCGCCTTGTATGCCCGTCAGGGACAGACCTTGCACGCCATCACCCACGAAGGCCGCCCGGTGCGCTTTCGGACGTTTGAAAAGGCGCTCACGACGCTGGCGAGCTATACCTCAGCCTGACATGCTGGAATCAAACAACCAACTCTACCCGGACCCGCTTTCCCAAAGCGGCAGCGGCGCTGGCCAGCGTTGTCAGGGTCAGGCTGGTATCAGTGGCATCGAGCAACCGATTCAGCGCCGCACGGCTGGTATGCATCTTGGTGGCCATGGCCGTCTTGGAAAGCTTCTGTGCTTTCATTTCCTGCTCAATCTGCCAGGCAATGACCCGCTTCATAGCCGTCGCCATCGCGTCTTCCAATAAAGCTTCCTCGGCCAGAAAATCGTCGAAATTGCTGCCGATGTGTTTGTTTTCCATGGTCTTCACTCCTTGACTTGTTTTAGTCGGTTTTTCGCGAGCGCGAGGTCATCCGCCGGGGTGCTGCTGGATTTTTTGATGAACCCATGGAGCAGCACCATGGTGTTCCCGTTGACGGTGAATAAAACACGGGCAATTCGAGTCTGAAGGTGGATACGCACTTCCCAAAGATCCTTGCCCATTTTGCGCACCAAAGGCATTCCCAATGGCCAGCCGAATTGCACGGTTTTGATATCTTCGCCGATAGCCTTCCGCTCGATGGCTGGCAAATTTTTCAGCCAGTCTCGCACTGGCTCATTGCCCGACTCGTATTTGAAAAAGAAAACAAGGAGGATAGGAGGAGTTGGGCTAAGCATGATGCAATCGTACCAACATTGGTACGATTGTGCAAGTGGGTGATTTGCAAATAATGTGAGCTGGCGGTGATGCAATGCAAGCTGGCCGGATCGAATGCGAGTTCAGGCGAGGCCGGCATGGCTTCAGTTTGGGACTATGACATAGTGCTGATGGCAATTTCTCATCTGACCGACGCCATGAACCGCTACCGCGAAGGGCGTGGCGAGAAGCCGAGCCGCATCTTTCGACCGCATATGTCGGAAATTCTCAAGTTCTGCCGCCGCTCCGATGGTGGCCGCCAGTACGAGGAAATCGAAGGGGCGTTGAAGCGCCTTGGCACCACGTTCGTGGAGATGGTGACGCAGGCCAAGGGCAAGCGGGCTTTGCGCACGGCCAAGGGGGTAGGACTGATTAACGCTACGAGACGGTTTCCTATGCCGACAATGGCCGGCTTACGAGCGTTTCTATCGAGGTGCCGCAGTGGCTCTATAGCGAGGTGGTCGAGGTGAAATCCCCGGCCGTCTTGACCGTCCATCCCGAGTATTTTCTGATCGAGCCGGGCATAGGCCGGTTCCTGTATCGGCTTGCCCGCCGCGCTGCTGGCAAGGCCCGTGCGGCCAGCGTGCCGGCGTCACCAGTCCAGCGGCCAGCGCATCGAGCAAGGCGCGTCATCGCGCCGGTTCCTGATAGACGCAGAGATGGCGACAGGGCGGCCACCTGGTCGGGGGATTTTGTCGCCAACGGTTCCTAATCGACGGAGCCGGCCTGTTTCGAGCGTCCAGCTTGTGGATAGCCCGTCCATCAGGAACCGGGCACCCATGCAAGTCATTGATTTGTAACGATTTTTCGGTGGTTTTTCGCTCTAAAACTCTTAAAACATATATAAAACCTTAAAACCTTGGCCGTTGTGGATAACTCGACCACCTGCGCAAAACGAAACGCCGTTGGCGGCCTGCGGCCATGACTCTTTGTTGAGGCGCGGCAAGACAGTGCTGGCAAAATAGGCCGCCGTGGCCGCTCGGGCCATGCCGCGTGCAAGCGGGCCTGGCGCGCAACACCCGCAAGCCCGACAAGCCCGACAAGCCCGACAAGCCCGACAAAACCGCCATGAATTCCCAAGGAGTCGTTTTGACCGCCCTGTATCCCGTACTTGCCACCGTGGCCGCCTACCTGCTGGGCTCGCTGTCGTTCGCGGTCATCGTGACGCGGCTCATGGGTCTGAGCGATCCGCGCACCTATGGCAGCAAGAACCCCGGCGCGACCAATGTACTGCGCTCCGGCAGCCCGGTTGCGGCGGTCGTGACGCTGCTGCTCGACGCGCTCAAAGGCTGGTTGCCGGTGGCGCTGGTGCTGGAGTTCGGGCGCCCCCATGGTCTGGAAGATGGCTGCGCGGCCAGCGTGGGGCTGGCGGCATTCGTGGGGCATCTGTGGCCGGTGTTCTTCCGCTTTGCCGGTGGCAAGGGCGCGGCCACGGCGCTGGGTGTGCTGCTCGGCATCAGCGGCTGGTTGGGGCTGGCCACGGCCGTGGCCTGGCTCGTCGTGGCCCTGGTTTCGCGCTATTCGTCGCTGGCCTCGCTGGTGGCTGCGGCGTTTGCGCCGGTCTGCTACCTGCTGATGGGGGGCGCGGCACCGATGGCGGCGGCGATGGGGGCGATGGCGCTGCTGCTGGCCTGGCGGCACAGGGACAATATCCGGCGGCTGATCGCGGGCAAGGAGGCGCGCCTGGGGGGGCGCAAAGCCGTTCGGTGACCCATCCGGTCATTCGTCGACACAGGCCTGCGCTGCATACAAGCCCAGGCGCACCATGGTGCGGTGGTCGAGTTCCAGGCTCACGGCAGAGCGTGCCAGCGCGAACTGTATGCGGGGTTTTCCGCTCGCGGTCTGGTACAGGCTGGGCCGGGAATACGGGCTGCCGTTGCGTTCGAGCAGGCTGGCCACCAGCGGATGGTTGGGCTTGTCGCTGCGGCGCAGCACGAGGGCCGTATCGCCGTTGTCCAGCTTGACGAAGGTGCCCGGAGGGCATAGTCCGATGCAGCGCACCAGCGCATGGCTGAGTTCGTCGCGCTGATCGACTTGCTGTCCCACGATGGCGCGCACCGAGTCGGTGGCGCTGCGCCCGGCGCGTGATTTTCGCGGGCTGATCATCGCCGCGTAGCGGTCTATGGTGCCCAGGATGCGCGCCAGCCGCGCTGGCGCTGTCTGCGTGGCCAGCGGCACGCGCTGCGCGCTGCTGGCGTGGTGCTGTCCGACGACCGCCAGCCACAGCGCGTCGGTGATGTGCAGCCGCTCGAGCAGGGCCTGGCCCGCAGCGGGATGCTTGTCGATCGCCTGCTGCTGCATGGCGCTGGGGCGTTCGCGTTGTTCGGCCAGTTCGTTTTGCAGCGCGGTCATGCCGATGTTCATCGTCAGCGCGGCCCGCACCAGGCTGTCGCGCTCTGGCCGGGGCAGTTGCAGCTCATGCGCCATGATGTGGCACAGCGTGCCGCAAACCAGTGCGTGCGAAGCGCTGTAGCCGACGGTGGAGGTCGACGCCAACTGAAACATCAGGTACAGCGCGGCATCGATGTCGTGCGCCACCAGGTCCTGCAACCAGGCATCGAACTGCCGCAGCTTTTGCGCAAAGTCCTGCGCCTGCAATGGCCAGGACAGCAGCGCGGACAGCCCCGATTCCAGATCGGACCACAGGCCCAGCAGGTCTTCGTACTCGCCCTCGGGGTCCGGGTTGCCGGCGGTGTTGGGGGAGGCAGACATGGCGGCCCTCACTGGCGTTTTTCCAGCACCAACCGGTCGTTGATGCGGGTCATTTGAAACTCGGTCAGAAAGCTGTTGCCCAGCAGCACATAGGGCATGGGTTGCTCGGTGATGACCGCATCCACGTCAAACACCTCGACATCACCGATGCGCACCGAGTCGAGCTTCATCCACCAGCCTTGGCCGATGCCATTGGCGGTGTTCATGCGCATCGGCTGGCCGTTTTTGTATTTCAGCCCCATCCGGTCGGCGTCCGTGCGCCCGACGGCGACGGTGGAGGCTCCGGTATCTATCATGAACTGCATCACCTGCCCATTGATGGTGCCGCTGTTCACGAAATGGCCACGGCTGTCGGCGATCAGCGTGATGCGCTTGCCGCTGCCGCTGCGCCCGCCGACGCTCACCGGCGCACCCAGCCGCAGGGTGTTGCGCACGCCCCGGATTTCGACGGTCGCCTCTTCCCTGGTGGTCGCGATCACTTTCACCCCCTGGTATTGCTCCCCCACGCCCACGGCACGCGGCGGGTTGGCATCCACCACCAGCAAGGCTTTGCTGCCGAGCATGCCGGCCAGGGTGACCGACTGGGCATGGCCCGCCGAGGGCAGCAGCCAGAGCGCGCCGCACAGGGCCGCCAAGGCGCGCCGGGCGGTTGGCTGCTGGCGCAATGTCCGTGGCTCGGTCATGGTCGATGGATGGTGGGGGGGAGGACGACGCTGCGCCGGCTCAATCGCGGAAGTTGTCGAACGACAGCGGCACATCGGTCACCTCCTTGCGGATCAGGGCCATCGCGGCCTGCAAGTCGTCGCGCTTGGCGCCGGTCACGCGCACCTTGTCTTCCTGGATCGCGCCCTGGACCTTGAGCTTGCTGTCCTTGAGCAGCTTCTGGATCTTCCTGGCCAGTTCGCTTTCGATGCCGCTGCGCACCTTGAGCAACTGTTTGACCTTGTCGCCGCCGATCTTGCGCACCTCGCCGATGTCGAGAAAGCGCACATCGACGCTGCGCTTGGTCAACTTGTTGCGCAGCACGTCTTCGATCTGGGTGAGTTGGAAGTCGGCGTCGCCGATGAGCGTGATCTCGCGCTCCTGGATCGTTATGCTGGCCGCAGTGCCTTTGAAGTCGAAACGGGTGGCGATTTCCTTGGCGGTGTTCTCGACCGCGTTCCTGACGTCAACCAGGTTGGCTTCGCAAACAGTGTCAAAAGATGGCATGGTGGCTCTCGGTCTCGGAAAACACGGGGCATGGCGCAGACGGCCCAATGCGACAATCGGGCCAATGGTAGTCGAGAACAACGTCTCTTTGCAGCCTTGGAACACCTTTGGCATCGCCGCGCGCGCCCAGGCCCTGGTGCGCGTGCGCTCTGTGGCTGATTTGCAAGCCGTAGCCGCCGATGCCGAACTGGCCCCGTTGCCGAAACTGGTGCTGGGCGGCGGCAGCAACATCGTCCTGACGGGCGATGTCAAGCCGGTGGTGCTCAAGATGGAGATCATGGGGCTGCGTGTGCTGGCAGCAGGCCCCAAAGCCTGGATCATCGAGGCCGCTGCGGGCCAGAACTGGCACGACTTCGTGACCTGGACGCTGGCGCAGGGGCTTCCGGGGCTGGAGAACCTGGCCCTGATCCCGGGCACGGTGGGTGCGTCGCCGGTGCAAAACATCGGCGCCTATGGGGTCGAGTTGCAAGACCGCTTCGAGTCGCTGGACGCCATCGATCTGGCCACGGGCCAGGCTTTCACGCTGGATGCAGCCGGCTGCGGCTTCGCTTACCGGGATTCCGTTTTCCGGCATGCCGCCGCTGCCGACCCTGGTGCGCAGACCGGCAGCGGCTTGCCCCGTGGCATGGGCCTGGCGGGCAGGGCCGTGATCACCCATGTGCGGTTTCGGCTGCCCCGGCCCTGGAAGCCCGTGCTGGGCTATCTCGACCTGGAGCGTCGCTGCGTCGAGACCGGTGTCGCGCACCCCGATGCCAGACAAATCTTCGACTGGGTCTGCGACATCCGCCGCGCCAAGCTGCCGGACCCGGCGGTGCTCGGCAACGTCGGCTGCTTCTTCAAAAACCCCACGGTGTCGCCCGACCAATGCGCCGACATCATCGCGCGCGACCCCAGGGTTGTGCATTACCCCATGCTCGACGGCAGCTTCAAACTGGCCGCCGGCTGGCTGATCGAGGTCTGCGGCTGGAAGGGCAAAACGATCGGCAAGGCCGGCGTGTATGAAAAGCAGGCCCTGGTGCTGGTGAACCGGGGCAGCAACGGTGACAGCGTGACCGGCGGCGAGGTCATGACGCTGGCCAAAGCCATACAAACCAGTGTCTACGAGCGCTTCGGCATCCGGCTCGAACCCGAGCCGGTGGTGGTGTAGGGCGGGGCGGGATGGGGTTGGCCGCAGGGCTGCGGGGCGCCGGGCCGGTCGATATCAGGTGCTGGTCCGGCCGGACTTCAGACAGGAGCCGGGCAGGGTATGCTCGCAGACGCCGGCCATTGGCCTAGTGTCGCGTCACCGATCAGATGTTGTAGGCTGCGCGCAGCCATCGGAGCGCAGCGCAAGGCGCATCGCGCAGCCAATACCGAGCGTATTGGCAAGCGATGCAACGCCGCGATGCGCTTCGATGGCCAGCGCGGACCGACAGATGATCGGTGACGCGACACTAGAGTCCTCGGCGGGCGAAAATTCGGCGTGCCCGGCAATGTGCATGCCCAACGTCCGCCCGACATTCGCATGACCGAGGCCGCCCGGTAGCGCATCTGCCAGCATCTGCCATTTCGACCGACCGCATTCCCAAGATCGCAACGGACACTCTTTTCTTATTTACTCATGGCCACCATTCTCCAAAACCTGCCCACCGGCCAGAAAGTCGGTATCGCTTTCTCCGGCGGCCTGGACACCAGCGCCGCCTTGCTCTGGATGAAGCGCAAGGGCGCCAAGCCCTACGCCTACACCGCCCATCTGGGCCAGCCTGACGAGCCCGACTACGACGCCATACCGCGCAAAGCGCTCGAATACGGCGCCGAAAAGGCCCGCCTGATCGACTGCCGCACGCAACTGGCCCATGAAGGCATTGCCGCCCTGCAGGCCGGCGCCTTCCACATTTGCACTGCCGGCCTGGCCTACTTCAACACCACGCCTCTGGGCCGTGCCGTCACCGGCACCATGCTGGTGGCCGCGATGAAGCAAGACGAGGTCGACATCTGGGGCGACGGCTCGACCTTCAAGGGCAATGACATCGAGCGCTTTTACCGCTACGGCCTGCTGACCAACCCGGCGCTGAAGATCTACAAGCCCTGGCTCGACCCGCTCTTCATCGACGAGTTGGGCGGCCGCGCGGAAATGTCGGCGTTTATGGCGCAGGCCGGTTTCGGCTACAGGATGAGCGCCGAAAAAGCCTACAGCACTGACAGCAACCTGCTCGGCGCTACGCACGAAGCCAAGGATCTGGAACTGCTTTGCCGCAGCATCCGCATCGTCCATCCGATCATGGGGGTGGCGTTCTGGAAAGACGAGGTCGAGATCCGGCGCGAAGAAGTGTCGGTGCGCTTCGAAGAAGGCCGGCCCGTGGCACTCAATGGTGTGTCGTTCAGCGACCCGGTGGAACTGATCCTGGAGGCCAACCGCATCGGCGGCCGCCATGGTCTGGGCATGAGCGACCAGATCGAAAACCGCATCATCGAGGCCAAGAGTCGCGGCATCTACGAGGCCCCGGGGCTGGCGCTGCTGCACATCGCCTACGAGCGCCTGGTGACCGGCATCCACAACGAAGACACCATCGAGCAATACCGCATGAATGGCCTCAAGCTCGGCCGTCTGCTCTACCAAGGCCGCTGGTTCGACCCGCAGGCGATCATGCTGCGCGAAACCGCCCAACGCTGGGTGGCGCGGGCCGTCACCGGCACCGTGACGCTGGAACTGCGCCGTGGCAACGACTACTCGCTGCTCGACACCGAAAGCCCCCACCTGAGCTACGCGCCCGAGCGCCTGTCGATGGAGAAGGTGCAAGACGCGCCGTTCTCGCCGCTGGACCGCATTGGCCAACTGACCATGCGCAACCTGGACATCGCGGACACCCGCGACAAACTCGGCGTGTACGCGCGCGCCGGCCTGTTGTCGCTCGGCGGCAATGCGGCGCTGGCCCAACTGGACAACGACCGCCCGCAAGGCTTGGCGCCGGCGGCTGACTGAGCGACCGAGCCATCGGCAGCGGCGGTATCTTGCCGCCACCCCGGCAAGCGCTCCGGCTCCGGCGCACAGTGTTTACTCCAGCAGCAACGGCACGATCGCGCCCGGCGACGGATTGGCCAAGACCATCGATGTGCACCGGGCCTTGCCCGGCGCCGGCGCCAACGGCCATGCGGAGCAGGCGATCGAGGCGTCCGACGAACCCATGGGCTTCGTTGACGCAATGTTCGATGCGCCCTTGGGCTTGCGCACCCGTGCCGTGGCGGCGAATGGGTCGCTGCGTTACGCCAGATCGATGCCGGAATCGAGGATGCGCGCAATGTCACCGTGGGTTTCGTCGAGTTGCACAAGCGTCGCTTGGCGCGCGGCGAGCGGGTCACGGTTCACCAGCGCGGTGAGAATCGCCTTGTGGCGGGGCAGGGACAATGCGTGTGTGTTCGGGTGCTTGCTGCTGAGTTTGATGGACTCGCTCAACGCAAGCGACAGCATGTTTGCAATGTAGGCGACCAGGTCGTTGCCGGTGGCCTGGGCGATGCTCCGGTGGAACGCCAGGTCGGGCTCGAGCAGCTCTTGGGGCGTGCTGGCCGCTTCCATCCCGGCGAATGCCTGTGCGATTTTCTCCAGCGCTTGCGCGGAAGCTACCTTTGCCGCAAGCGCCGCCGTGGCCGGCTCAAAGATTCGCCGCATCGTCATCAGCGTCTCGACGAACTCTTGCGCCGGTCTGGACTGGATCATCCAGTACAAGACATCGGGATCGAGCAAGTGCCAGTCGATCCGCTCCCTGACGATTGCGCCAGCGCCTTGCCGGGATATCACCAGGCCCTTGGCGACGAGCACGCGCATGACTTCGCGCAGGACGGGCCTGCTGACCGAGTAAGTTGCGCAAAGCCGCGCCTCCTGCGGCAGTTTCTCCCCGGGCTTGTAGTCCCCCGCCACGATTCGAATGCCGAGTTCGTGCACGATGCGCGAATGCCTGCTTTTGCGTTCCGGTGGGCAACGGTACCCGAGGTCAGATTGGTGCAGTCCCATGGTGGTGGCTCGAAGAAAAGATTGGCGTGCCCATCCTGCCGGAATTCATGCGTGCGCGCTGGCCGGTTTGATGACGGCGCAGCCATGCGCCGCGCGCCTGAGCGCACCGGTGCCATGTACGCGATCGGTCCGTCGTTCGACACCGACGGGAACGCCTTCGATGTCCGCCCCGTCTGCCGACGAAGGCATGAGGCCAAACTCCTGCACCTCCACGCCACATGGCGCGGGCAGCGCGCGGCCGGGCGCAGTGTCCCGAATGACGTGGCGGTTGGCATCGCGTGTGCCGGTGCGGGCGCCGGCGATCACCGTTCCTCCTGCGCGAGCGAACGCCTCGATTGCCTGAGTCCACGCATCCTTGCAGATGACCCCCATTGACCCCCATTGACCCCCATGCGCGATGAAGAAAACCGTCAGGCGCAAGAGATCGTCCTGCGGGGGCACGAAGCCGCAAGGAATGCCATCGTGGTGGCCAGCGCGAGCGCCAGACCCATGGCAGGCGCGCGCATGGACACCAGCACCCGGATGACATTGTTCGTCAACGACCGGCAGCACTGCGGGTCGTCGAGTCATTCCCGGTAGTCATCCGAACCGACCCAGGTCTTTGCGCCGATGCCGTCCCGGTCGTGCAAGCCGATCCACACGCTCTGCACCGCAGAAGCGGCGATGATCGTGCCAAAGAGCGCGATGCCGGGCAAAAGAAACCGCACCGGGTAACCGGGTAGAGCCAATGGGCCAATGGAGCCCACTGCGGTTGCTGCGCCAAAAGCCCATGGCCATCTTGTTGAAACGTTCATGGTTCGTGAATCAGGATGGCTTGCCGTTCGTGGTCACGATCACATTCCATGAACCCGGCTTGAATGTGGCCGTCACCAGATGGCCACTGATCTCGACCCGCGAGTTGGGCCGTGGGGAAACCGTGTCCGGAGCCGCCACCGTATTGACCGCCTTCATGTCCGCGTGGTGCAGTTCGGAGGCCGCGACCAGACGCTGCTGGTCGCCCAGGCCGCGCAGTTCGATGGTGATTTCCTGCTCTTGGCTCAAGTGGCGGTTCAGCGCGAAGATGGCGGTCTGGCCGGTGGCGTCGTCATGCACGACGCAGGCGCACAGGTAGGGCACTTCCGGGAAGGTCTTCGATTCATAGCCGGGCGAGCGAATCACCGGTCGCAGCACCCTGCCGTGGGCAAAGCGGGAGGCTTGTGCAAACGGATGGAAGATGGTCTGGCGCCATGCCGCACCTCCCGGCTCGGTCATGATGGGGCCGATCACATTGACCAGTTGCGCCATGCAGGCCGTTTTCACGCGGTCGGCATTGTTCATCATCACGATCAGCGCGCCGCCGACGGCCAGCGCGTCCTCGTGGTTGTAGACCTCTTCGATCAGCCGTGGCGCCTGCGGCCAGCCTGGCTTGCGGCGATCGTCCAGGGTGCGCGCCTTGTACCAGACGTTCCATTCGTCGAACGACAGCATGATGCGCTTGTGCGAGTGCTTGCGCGCCGCCACGCTGTCGGCCACGGCAACCGTGTCCTCGATGAAGCGATTCATCTGGTCGATGTTGGCGAGGAACTCGGCGCTCGAATGGTGCGGGTTCTCGAAATAGGTGTGCAGCGAAATGAAGTCCACCTCGTCGAAGCAATGCTCCAGCACCGTGTCCTCCCATTGCCCGAACGTCGGCATGCCATGATTGGAGGAGCCACAGGCCGCCAGCACGACGCCCGGATCGACCAGGCGCATCAGTTTGGCGGTCTCTTGTGCGATGCGGCCATACTCCTGGGCCGTCTTGGCGCAGATTTGCCAAGGGCCGTCGAGCTCGTTGCCCAGGCACCAGAACTTGATGCCATGCGGCGCTTCGTAGCCATGCGAGCGGCGCAGGTCGGACAGCGCGGTGCCGCCCGGATGGTTGCAGTACTCCAGGAAATGCCTGGCCTGGTCAGGCCCCCGGGTGCCAAGGTTGACGGCAAACATCGGTTCGACACCGACGGCGCGGCACCAGTCCATAAACTCGTTGGTGCCAAACTGGTTGGTTTCGGTCGATAACCAGGCCAGGTCCAGCCGCGTCGGTCGGGCCTCCTGCGGGCCGACGCCATCTTCCCAGTGGTAGCCCGACAGGAAGTTCCCGCCGGGATAGCGCACGATGGTCGGCCCAAGCTCGCGCGTCAAGGCCATGACATCGCCGCGAAAGCCGTGCGCATCGGCGCTGGGATGGCCGGGTTCATAAATGCCCGTGTAGACGCAGCGGCCCATGTGCTCGACAAAAGCACCGAACACGCGGCGATCGAGCGCGGAGATGACGAAGTCGCTATCGACGACCAGGCGGGTGGAGATCATGTCTTGTCCTTGATGGATGAAAGGGGGGATGGAGGGCGGGCATCAGCGCACCGAATCGAGCAGTTTGTTGACGCGCGTCTCGGCGGCGTTCTGCATGTCCTTCAAGGACTTCTTGCTGGTCAGCATGTTGCCTATCTCTTGGTCTACCGCGATTTGTATCGCCCGCTGGCGCGGAATGGACAGCGGTATGCCGCGGCCGCTGGCGGATATCTCGGCGATGTTGCTGCGCATCGGCAAGGCTTTGAACCCCGGGCTGGACAGTGTCAGCTTGCTGATCGGCAGGTGGCCGGTGCGCGCCCATTCCACGTCGTTGTCCCAGATGAACTTCAGAAAGGCGAGCGCGGCCTTGCGGCTGGCCTCGTCCTTGGCCCCGCCCTTGAGCATCACCCAACTGTGGCCGTCGGCGCACACCGCTTTCTGGTCGAACAACTGCGGGAAGGGATAGACCGCATAGCCTTTTGCCAAGGGGGTGTCGGCTTTCTCGGCTTGCGCCACGAAGTCGTCGATCTTCCAGGTGCCCACGACGACAACGCCGACCTCGCCATTGACAAAGGCCTGGTTGGAGGGGCCGTAGTCGAGGCCGGTCATGACCAGACCTTCGCTGTAGATCTGGTTCATCAGCTTCAGCGCCTTGGTCGCCTGCGGCGACTTCATGTCGATGCGCGGCTTGGCGCCATCCGTAAACAGCTTGGCGCCGTTCTGCTGATAGAGCAGCGTGAGAAACGTGCGCATGTAGGACGCCGACGAGTTGACCGTTTGCCACGCGAAGTAGGGCTTGCCCGTGGCCTGTTTGAACTGCCTGGCCTGGGCGAACAGTTCTTCCGGCGAGCCTGGAATGACGGGGCTGCCGTCCGGTTTGGTCAGGCCCGCCTTCTTCATGAGGTTCAGGTTGAAATGCCAGAGCCAGGCGTGGGTGTCGAAAGGCAGCGCGTAGGTTTTGCCGGAGAAACTGGTCCCGGCCCGGGCCTGATCGCTGAACTGCGCCGTGTCGATGCCCACCGACTTGAAACTGTCGTCCATCGGCTCGATCAGTTTGCGATGGACGAAGTCGCCCAGCGATGATTCGTGCATGACCGCGATGGTCGGCACATCGCGCGCCACGATGCGCGCCGTGAGTTGGTCGTAGTACGGGCCCCACTCCACGATCTGCGGCTTGACGACGATGTTGTCCTTGTTGGTCGCATTGAATTTGTTGACCAGCGTCGTGATGATGCCGCACTCGCCACGCGCTGCTTTCACGTCGATCGATTTGCCGTAGTCGGCCTCGCAAGAGCCGAAAAAGCGCGCCAGCGTGATCTCCGTTCTGGCCTGGGCCAGCGCACTGCCCGCAGCGCAGGCGAGCAGGCCAATGGCGGCCAGGTGCGATGTCATCTTCATGCGTGTCTCCTTATCGGTCATTGATGGGTCATCGATGGGTCATCACTTCACGGTCGTGCCGGACACCGCCGCAATGATGTATTTCTGGAAAAACAGGTAGAGGATGAACACCGGCAGCCCTGCGAACACCGCTTGCGACATCAGGTAGCCGATGCCTTCGGACTGGCCGAAGTTGGACTGGGTGGACGCCAGCCCCAGGGTGAGCGTGTACATCTCCGGTTTGGACGCCGAAATCAGCGGCCACAGATAATCGTTCCACGCATGCAGGAAGGTGAAGATGCCCAGGGTCGCCTGCGCGGGGATCGATAGCGGCAGGATCACCCGGAAAAAAATCTTCAGGCGCGAGGCATTGTCGAGCAGCGCTGCTTCCTCGATATCGCGCGGAATCGCCTTGAAGTACTGCGTCATCAAGTACACGCCAAAGGGCATTGCCAGCCGGGGCAGGATCAGCGCCGTGTAGGTGTTGTGCATCTCGAGGTCGGCAAACATCAGGTGCAAGGGCACGATGATGGCCTGCTCCGGCACGGCCAGCCCGGCCAGCACCAGAACGAACAGCACATTCTTGCCGGGGAACTCGGTGCGGGCGAAGCCGTAGCCCGCCAGCGAGGCCAGCACCAGCATGGCCAGGGTTTGCGATAGCGCGACGATGATGCTGTTGACGATCCACCGGAACACCGCCGAGGTGCCGATGATGTCGATGTAGTTCTTGAGGGTGAACGGGCCGGAGAAGATCACATCGGTGCGCTGCGTGAGAAACTCGTTCGGCTTGAACGAGAGCGCGAACACCCACATGAGCGGCGCCACCCACACGATGGCCAGCGCAATGACCGCCGCAAGCACCAGGCGGTCGGCCAGATTGTTGCCGACGATGTTCATGTCAGAACGCCTCCTTGCGGCCGGACACCCACATCTGGAGCGCCATGGCGACCAGCATGATGCCCAGCAGCACCTGCGAGGCAGCGGCGGCATTGCCCAGTGTCCAGTGCGTGAAGCCGGATTCGTAGATGAACTGCACGACGGGCCGCGAACTATTGTTCGGGCCGCCCTGGGTCAGCAGTTGCGCCTGCCCGAATACCTGGAACTGGAGAATGACCTCGATCACGGCCACCAGCACCACCGTGCGGCGAATGGCCGGCAGGGTGATGTGCACCAGCGTGCGCCAGCGGCTCGAGTTGTCGAGCGCGGCGGCTTCATAGACCTCGCCCGGCACCTGTTGCAGCGCGGCCAGAAACAGCATCATCGGCAAACCGATGATCCACCACACCGTGACGGCGGCAATCGTCGGCAAGGCCCAGGCTTCGCTCGTCAGCGGCGAGAACCCGGGCAGGCCGGCGGCGTTCGCAAGGTTCGCCAGCAGCCCGTGGTGCGGCATCAGCACCAGTTTCCACACCAGCGTGACGATCGTCACCGACAGCACCGACGAGCCAAAGAAGATGGCGCGCAACACCGCGCCGGTGCGGCCCGGCCGGTTCAGCGCCAACGCCAGCGCCAGGCCCAGCACCACGAACACCGGCGTTGACATCAGCACGAAACAGAAGGTGTTGCGCACTGAACCCATGAAAATCTCGTCGCCCCAAAGGTCCGCGAAATTCTTCAGGCCGACGAACTCGGAGGTCTGCGACAGCATGTCCAGATCCTGCAGGCTGGTCCACATGCCGCGCACCAGCGGCGCCACCAGCAGCGCGAGGTAGACCGCCAGGAAGGGCGCGATGAAGAGGGCATTCGACCAGCGCGCGCCATGCACACGCCCATGCCCATGGTCCGCCACCGCCTTCATGCCGCACCCCGTGGTTGGCGCGGCAGGGCATGGTATGCGGTCCCCGCTTCGTCAAACAGATGGACGGCTGCGGCATCGAGGCGCAGCCCCACCGTTGCGCCTGCCGCGATCTCACTGTCGCGATGGGCGTGGGCGACCACGGAACTGCCGCAACCCAGCACGACATGGACATGGGTCTGGTCGCCGAGCCGCTCGACCAATTCCACCCGGCCAGCAATCAGGCCGGCTTGCCCGGAATGGTCGATCACCAGCGCTTCCGGCCGAACGCCGAGCGTGTAATGAGCACTGCGGCCACCACGACCACCACCGGGCAAACCCGCAGCAGCCACCGTGGTTTGCACCACCGAGCCATCGGGCAGCCGCACCGCAACCGCGCCGACGCGCTCAGCCGCCAGTTCCACCGCGATGAAATTCATGGCGGGCGAACCAATGAAGCCGGCCACGAAGCGCGAAGCGGGCTGGCGGTAGATATCCATCGGGCGCCCGACCTGCTCGATCTTGCCCTCGTTCATCACGACGATGCGGGTGGCCAAGGTCATGGCTTCCACCTGGTCGTGCGTGACGAAAATCATGGTCGACTGCAAACGCTGGTGCAGCCGCGCAAGCTCGACCCGGGTGCGGGAGCGCAGGGCGGCATCGAGGTTGGACAGCGGCTCGTCAAAGAGGAAGGCGTAGGGGTCCTTCACAATGGCGCGACCGATTGCCACACGCTGGCGCTGCCCGCCCGACATCTGCGCCGGCCGGCGCTGCAACAGCGGCGCCAGTTCCAGCATGCGGGCGGCCTCCTGCACGCGCCGGTCGATCTCGGCGGCAGGCAGGCGCACATTGCGCAGGCCGAACGCCATGTTCTCGTAGACCGTCATGTGCGAGTACAGCGCGTAGTGCTGAAACACCATGGCCACGCCGCGCGCACCGGGCGCCAGTTGCGTGACATCACGTCCGGCAATATGAATCTGCCCGGCCGACACCGAGTCGAGACCGGCGATCATGCGCAGCAAGGTCGATTTGCCGCAACCGGACGGACCAAGGAACACGAAGAACTCGCCGCGCCCGATCTCGAGGTTGAAGTTCCTGATGACCTCGACCGCGCCATAGCGCTTGTCGAGTCCGGTGATCTGGATGCCGTCCATGGTGCGCGTCTCCTGAAATCGTTTGGGCTGTAGTCGATGCAAATGCCGTGGCACAGCCGCGCCGCGCCGGCCGGCAAGACGATCGGAGCCGCAGCCTGCGCCGGCCTGCCGCACATGCGCGGCATACAGCGTGCGGTAACCGCCGCTGTCGGTTGAAACGGCAGCGCATCGACCCGTTCTTGTCGGCGCTTCCGAAGCATTCGGCGAACCCGGGCTTGACGGACGACGGCGACATGAAAACCTTCGTGACCTTCGTGAATGCGAGCGCCACGAATTCAGGATGGGCAGACCCGTTTGCGCGTGGCCTCCAGCCGCTGTCGAATCTGCTCTCGGCGCTCGGGTGCCGCCATGAATTCCTGAAAGCCGTTCAGACCGGCCTGTGCCATGTCAGCGCTTGCAGCCACGGCAGCCAGCACGGCGCCGCCGAGTGGGACGATCTCGCGACGCCTGGTCGCCATTGCGTTGATCACGTTGACTCCCGGTTGACTGACCCCTGACCCGCTCGAAGAACTTGCAGCGATGGAATGCGTGGCGAAACGATGATAGGCAGACTTTCTTTGCCGTAATTACCGGAAAAACCCTGACGAAGCATCGATTCAGAACAGATAGTATGACTATCATTCTTGACATGCTGGGTGTCGAGCAGCGCCAACCCGCGCCGGTATGGCGGTGCAGGCCAGGCCACCTGCCACCTTTCTTCCTCTTTCCTCCTTGCGAGCAGCGAGCGCTTGCAGCACGGATGAATCTCGTGGAAACCCCGCTTGTTTTTCTGAAATACCAGGACATGCTGTGCATTCCGTGTGCATTTCGATGACCCAGGAGACCCCCCCGTGCATTCCCTCAGCATCCCGTCCCGTCGCCGTATCCTGAGGGGGAGCGGCGTTGCCGTTGCTGCCGCGCTGCTCGCCGGCCATCGGGTGCTCCGGGCGCAAGACAAGGCGAGGCTGAGTTTTGCGGCCGTCACGTTCAGCGAGGCTGGTCGGGGCGAACGCCTGAAGGCCTGGGTCGGGAAGTTCAACCAGAGCCAGACTGCTGCCGAAATCCAGCCCATCGCCATTCCCTTCGGGAGCTTTGCCAAGACGGTGTTCACGCAGATGGGCGGCGGCGCGGGGCCTGATCTGGTGCGCATGGACTTGATCGACTACTACGCGGCGGTACAAGCCAGGCGCGTCTTGGCGCTCGATGACTTGCTCAAGGCCGAGGACTACCGGTTCACGGCCTCGGACAGGCACATGATCATCGGCGGCAAGCGCTACGGCGTGCCTTTCGAGATCAGCCATTACGTGCTGCTGTACAACCCGGCGCTGCTCAAGGGCGGCAGGCCACCGGCCGATTTCGACGAATTCCTGGCCAGCGCCAAGGCTGCCACCGGCAACGGCGTCTACGGCTTTGCGTACCGCGCCACGATGGCCGAGGGTTCGGGCTTTTGGCAAGACCTGTGCAGTTTCGTCTACGGCTTTGGCGGCCGCTGGAGCGATGCGCAGGGTCGCCTGACGCTGAACGACCCGAAGGTGATCGAGGGTGTGGCCGCTTACAAGAAAGTCTACGACGCCGGCGTGATTCCCAAGGGGGCGGATGCTGCCACCTATCGGCGCATGTTCTGGGAGCGCAAACTGGCGATGGAGATCGACAACGGCGGCGTGGCCGGCATCTTCAGCCAGCAGGCGCCGCAGTTGTCGTTTGCGGCCGCGCCGGCGCCATTTCCGACCCGGGCGCAGGGCATGGTGCTGACCGCGCTCACGATCAATGCCAACACCAAACACAAGGCGGCCGCGCAAGCCTTCGTCAAGTGGGCGCTGCAACCCGGGAACCAAAAGCAATTGCAAGAGCTTCTGGGCGCCAGCAGCGTGGCCACCGTGGTCGATCGCAGCCCGGAGGATCTGGCCAGCAAGCCCTGGCTGAAGGTGTATGACGAGCAGGCTCCGCATGGCATTCCGCAGGTGGTTGCGGGCCTGGAGGCCAAGACGCCGGAGATCCAGCAGATCGTGCTCGAGCAGGTGCTCAAGGTCTTGCAGGGCGGCATGGCGCCGAAGAAGGCGCTGGACGATGCCCAGCGTTTGGTCTTGGCGCGCGTGCTGCGCAAGTAAACCCGTGCCTGCGCCGCCGGCTCGCCCGATTCACCCGATGCGCCCCCATGCCGCGCCATCTCCGGTCGCCGCCATGCCGGCGCGGCCGGGCCGTGACTGGACGCCATACTGGTTCGCCGCGCCCGTGGCCCTTTATTTGCTGCTGTTCCAGGGCTATCCGCTGGTGCAGGAGCTTTATCTGAGCTTCACCTCGACCGCGTTGCTGACGCCCGACCAGCATGTGTTTGTCGGGTTGCAGAACTACATCGATCTGGTGACGCAGGAGGACTTCCGCCAGGTTTTGCTGATCACCGCCATCTACACGGTGGTTTGCGTGGTGGCGGCGATTGCGCTGGGCCTGGGTGCGGCGCTGCTGCTGGATGCGCCGTTTCGCGGACGGGGCCTGGCGCGGGCGTTGGTGACGATTCCCTGGGCCGCGCCGCCGGTGGCCGTGGCGCTGATCTTCGTCTGGATCTACAACGGCCAGTACGGCATCTTCAACCATCTGCTGGGCGCGCTCGGCGGGTCGGCCCGGCTCGAGAGCTGGCTCGACAGCCCGGCGCTGGCCTTGCCTGCGGTGTTGCTGACGACCATCTGGCAGATTTTTCCGTTTGCCGCCGTCGTCATCCTGGCCGCGCTGCAAGGCGTCTCCTCTGAGCTGCGCGAGGCTGCGGTGATCGACGGCGCGCACCGGCTGAGCGTATTTCGCGCCGTGGTCTGGCCGAGCATACAGCCCTCGGTGGCACTGCTCGCGCTGTTCCTGAGCATTTGGTCCCTGCGCCGCTTCGACCTGATCTGGCTGATGACGCAGGGCGGCCCGATCGGCTCGACCAACACCCTGGTGATCGAGCTGTACCGGCGGGCCTTTGTCTACCGCGATCTGGGGCAGGGTGCGGCTGTCGGCATGGTGGGCTTGTCGATTGCGCTGCTCATCACCGTGGTCTATTTCCGCCATATGCAGCGCGCCGGGCACGGCAAGACCGTGGCGCGCCGAGCGCCCGGGGAACGGCAGCGATGAGTTGGCAGCACGCGCTGCGCATGATGCTGGTGTTGGCGCTGCTGGGCGTGGCCGCGTTCCCGCTGTACTGGATGCTGGTCACCTCGCTGACCGCGTCGCCGAACCTGTTCGCGGCCAGGCCGCAACTGCTGCCGGACTGGTCGCAATGGCCGGTCTACGGCCATGCGTTCAGCGCCACGGCCGTTGCCGTCTGGCTCAGGAACAGCGCCATCGTCGCCTTCGGCACGGCGGCGCTGAGCATCGCGCTGGCGCTCTTTCCGGCCTATGTGCTGTCGCGCTACCGCAGCCGGGCGCTCGCCATCCTGGGGGTCGCGCTGTTTGTCACGCAGATGCTGCCCGAGGCCATGCTGGTGGTTCCGTTGTACGCGATCTTCGGCCAACTGGGCCTGCTCGACAGCCTGACGGGCCTGATCCTGGCCAATACGGCGTTCACGGTGCCGGTGATCACGCTGATCCTCAAGGGGGCGGTTGACGGCGTGCCGATCGACATCGAGGAGGCTGCCGGCATCGACGGCTGCTCGCGCCTGGGGCTGGTGCTGACCGTGGTGCTGCCGCTGGTGGCGCCCACCCTGGCGGCCGCTGCCGTGATCGCTTTCTTCCACGGCTGGAACGAATATGTGTTCGCCCAGACGCTGATCAGCGACCAGGGCTTGCAGACCGCTTCGGTCGGCCTGGCCGGATTCGTCGGGGAACTGAGCACCCCCGTGCATACCGTGATGTCCGTCGGGCTGATGTACACGCTGCCCGCCGTCATCTTCTACCTTTTCGTGCAGCGCTATGTCGTCTCCGGCATGACCGCCGGCAGCGTCAAGGGCTGAGCCTTTTGCGGACACATCCATCATGGCAGCCATCTCCCTGCGGGGCGTGAGCAAGAGCTTCGGTGGCAAGAAGGTCGCCGATCAGATCACGTTCGATGTCGCCGACCGCGAATTCCTGGTGCTGCTCGGGCCTTCGGGCTGCGGCAAATCGACCTTGCTGCGCATGCTGGCGGGTCTGGAGCAAGTCGGCAGCGGCGAAATCCATGTCGGTGCGCGGCGCGTCGATACCTTGCCGCCCAGCGCGCGCGACATGGCCTTCGTGTTCCAGTCCTATGCGCTGTACCCGCATATGACGGTGCGGCGCAACATCACTTTCCCGCTGATCATGCGCGCGCACCGCTGGTGGTTCCATCTGCCGCTGATCGGCGGCCTGGCCAAGCGGCGCATCGAGCAGACGCCGGCGGTGCGCGCCCTGGTCGAGCGCACGGCCAGGACGCTGGCACTGACCGACATGCTCGATCAGTACCCGCGAACGCTATCGGGCGGGCAGCGCCAGCGTGTGGCGCTCGGGCGCGCGCTGGTGCGCCAGCCCGAGGTGTTCCTGATGGACGAGCCGCTGTCCAACCTCGACGCCAAGCTGCGCAGTTCGATGCGCGCCGAGATCATCAAACTGCACCGCGAAGTGGGCAGCACCTTCGTCTATGTGACGCATGACCAGATCGAAGCCATGACCATGGGCACGCGCATCGCGCTGATGCGCGACGGCGTGGTGCAGCAGTTCGGCACGCCGCGCGACATCTACACCGACCCGGCCAACAGCTTCGTGGCCCGCTTCATCGGCACGCCGCCGATGAACCTGATCGAAGCGCGCATCGTGCCGCAGCGCGGCCTGGCCATTGGCCCGGTGCTGCTGCCGCTGCCCGGGCACCTGGCCGCATTGGAGCAGCCGACGGCGCGCGATGTCCTG
This sequence comes from Verminephrobacter eiseniae EF01-2, assembly GCF_000015565.1. Classification (NCBI taxonomy): domain Bacteria; kingdom Pseudomonadati; phylum Pseudomonadota; class Betaproteobacteria; order Burkholderiales; family Comamonadaceae; genus Verminephrobacter; species Verminephrobacter eiseniae. The sequence continues at coordinate 3,821,892 of NC_008786.1, read as the reverse complement.
CTCGGCATCCGCCCGCATGCGCTGCGTCCGGGCCGGGGCAAAGACCTGCTGGCCGGCCAGGTGGTGCTCGTCGAGCATGCCGGGGCCGAGTCCATCGTCAGCATCAGGCTCGACCATGCCCACACCGCCCACCACGAGGACGGCACCAGTGCCGCCGAGGTCATGCTCGTGCTCCAGGGTTACAGCGACTTGTGCGCCGGCCAGCCGGTGCAGTTGTCGCCCGATCTGGGCGAAGCCGTCGTGTTCGATCGCGCCGGCCAGCGCATCCGCGTTCCGGCGCATGACCGCCGGCATTGATTCCTCTGACCCGGGGCCAGCCATGCACACCATCAAAATCGCATTTCACGGCACGAACGCCGCCAATTTCCGCCAGGGTTTCGAGACCCTGATCGGGCACCTGCGGCACCCGTTCGAGATCGTCGATCTGAGCGACACGCTGGCCGCCCCCGGCGAGCGCGCGCATTACGCGAGCGCCGAGGTCATCGTCAGTATCCGGCTCGATCGCGAGCTCCCCGGACCTGCGCGGGTGCGCCTGTTCCACGCGCCGTCTGCGGGCACCGATGCCATCGACCAGGCGCTGCTGCCGCCGGGCGCCATGCTGTGCAACTGCTTCGGCCATGAGCAGGCGATTGCCGAATATGTGCTGGCGGCGCTGCTGCAACGCCATGTCCCGCTGGCGCAGGCCGACGCCGATCTGCGCCGGCAGCGCTGGACCTACTGGGCCGGCAGGCCGAACGCGCTGCACAGCGAACTGGGGGCGCAGACGCTGGGGTTGCTGGGTTTTGGGCATATCGCGCAGGCCATCCTGGCAAGGGCCAAGGCTTTCGGCATGCGGGTCACGGTCGCCAACCGCAGTCACGTTCACGACCAGCGCGCAGACCAGGTGTTCACGCTGGAACAGTTGCCCGCATTCATGGCCTCGGCCGACGCCATCGTGGTCTCGCTGCCGTTGACGCCGCAGACCACGGGCCTGGTCGGTGCCCAGGCCCTGGCCGCGATGCGGCCCGAGGCATTGATCCTGAACGTCGGGCGAGGCCCGGTGATCGATGAGCAGGCGCTGTTCGATGCGCTGTCCCGGCGCCGCATCGGCGGCGCCATCATTGACACTTGGTACCGCTACCCGAGCGCGCACCAGCCCGAATGCAAGCCCGCGCACCTGGATTTCGAGTCGCTGCCGAACCTGCTGATGACCCCGCATATGTCGGGCTGGACCGCCGGCACCGTGCGCCGGCGCCAGGAAACCATGGCCGACAATATCCGGCGCTGGATGGATGGCGCAGAGCCGATCAACCTGGTTTGGCGCAGCCCCATCGGCGCTTCATCCTGATGCAGGCCGGTGCCATGAGCGAACACAATCCGGCGCCGGCCTTGCACGCGCCCACCGGCCTGCGCCGGGACGAAAGAGAAGAAGCGCGCGCGGCAGCCTGGCCTGGCCTCCACTGACCTGTTGATTTTTTCGACCATGAACCACGATCGACATCCTCGTCCCCCACCGCTTGGCAGCAGCGCCTTGGCGGTTGTCACCAGCCTGGTCGCGGCGCGGCGCAGTGGACGGCCGGCATCGGCCCTGGCGCAAGCGGTGTGCAGCGACGACGAGGCCTACGCCATCCAGGATGCCGTGGCCAGCGCGCTGGGCTGGTTTGGCGACAGCCCGCCCAAGTACTGGAAATCGGGTGGCGCAGCGCGGGACATGGCGCTGACCCACGCGGCCCTGCCACCTGCCGGCGTGCGCACGGCGGGGCAATCGCTGGCCGACCTGCGCTGGCAGCAGCCGGCCGTCGAGGCCGAGATCGCGCTGCGCCTGGCCCGGGAGGTGACACCCGAACAGGCGCAGCGGCTGAGCCACGCCGATGGCCCGGGCCTGGTGGACGCCATGGCCGTCGCGATCGAGATCGCCGACTCGCGCTGGCAAGAGGGCTTGCAGGCACCGGCCGCCCTGCGGCTGGCCGATCAGGGCTCGCATGGGGCCTTGGTTCTGGGCCCGTGGATGCGCTGCCGAGCGCAAGACTGGGCGCGCCAGCGCTGCGAACTGCGCTTTGGCGCGGCGCCGCCAGTGAGCGCCAACACCGGCGCTTACTCCCTGGGCGATCCGCTGTGGCTGCTGCCGATCTGGCTGCGCCACGCCACGCGCGGCGGCCGCACCGTGGCCGCGCACAGCGTGGTCACCACCGGTTCCTGGGTAGGCGCCATCCCGATGCCGGCAAACGCCGAGGTGCTGGTTCGCTTCCCCGGGCTTGGCCAAGTCGGCCTGCGCGCAGGCAGGGTCGAAGCCGCGCTGTATGAACCCGATTGAACGGCCTCAAAATCCCAGCGTGCGTCCATCCGGATTGCGCGGGTCTGAATAGCCGTAGAAAGCGCCATCCTTGATCTGTATGGTTTGGGTGCGCCCCATGGCAGGCTGCACGCTGATGGTTTGCCCCTTGTTTTGCAAAATCCTGAGCGTATCGGCGCTGATGCCTTTTTCGATACGCAACTGATCTGGCGCCCATTGGTGGTGGATGCGCGGCGTGACCGCTGCTTCGGCAACGTTCATGTCGTGGTCGATCACGTTCAGGATGGTTTGCATCGTGGTGGTGATGATGCGGCTGCCGCCCGGGCTGCCAGTGGCCAGGAATGGCTTGCCATCCTTGAGCACAAAGGTCGGCGACATGGAGCTCAGCGGGCGTTTGCCGGGGCCGACGGCGTTGGCGTCACCACCCACCAGGCCGAAGGCGTTTGGCACGCCGGGCTTGGCCGAGAAGTCATCCATCTCATTGTTGAGCATGATGCCGGTGCCGGCGGCGACGATGCCGCTGCCGAAATTCAGATTCAGCGTATAAGTGGCGGCGACCAGATTGCCTTTCTCGTCGGCAACGGAAAAGTGCGTGGTTTGATCGCTTTCATGAGGCAGCGGTTTGCCGGGCTTGATGTCTGAGGAGGGAGTGGCGCGCTCTGGATCGATTTTCTGCGCCAACTCATCGGCATAGGCGCGCGATGTCAGCCCCTTGACCGGCACCTTGGTGAAATCCGGATCGCCCAGATATTCGGCGCGATCGGCATAAGCCCGTTTCATCGCTTCGGCCTTCAGATGGATGGTTTGTGCGCTGTTGGCGCCGTATTGCTGCAAGGGATAGCGTTCGAGGATATTCATCATCTGGATGATGTGAACACCGCCTGAGCTTGGCGGCGGCATCGACACCACCTGATAGCCACGATAATTGCCAACCACCGGCTCGCGTTCGATCACCTTGTAATTCTTCAGATCGGCGCTGGTGATCAAGCCCTGGTGCTGCGCCATTTCAGCGACGATTTTCTGGCCGATCTCGCCTTCATAGAAGGCAGCCGGGCCTTGCTTGCCGATCAGTTCGAGCGACCTGGCCAGGTCTTTTTGCACCAGCCGTTCACCGGCTTGCAGCGGACGGCCGTCCTTGAAGAAAATCGCCTTGCTCGATTCCCATTGACCGAGGTGCGCGCGTTCTTCGGCCAGAATCAGCGCCAGACCCGGGCTGACAGGGTAGCCTGTTTCAGCCAGCTCGACCGCCGGCGCAATCACGTCGGAGAGTTTCATCGTGCCGTATTTTTGCAGCGCGTGGGCCAGGCCCGCGACCGTGCCGGGCACGCCGACGGCGAGGTGGGTATGGAGCGAGCGTCCGGGCACGACATTGCCCTGCCCATCCAGATACATGTCGCGGCTGGCTTTGGCCGGCGCCATTTCACGGAAATCGAGGGCGACGTTTTTGCCGGTCTTTGCATCGTGAATCATCATGAAACCGCCACCGCCGATATTGCCGGCATTCGGCAGCACGACCGCCAAGGCAAAGCCGACCGCAACGGCAGCATCGACGGCATTGCCGCCACGCTGGAGGATGTCGAGACCGACTTGCGAGGCCAGCGCCTGCTCGGAAGCGACCATGCCATTTCTGCCCATCACCGGGCTGATGATGTCGTAGGTCAGGTCATACCGGGGGGCCTGCGCCGCAGTTTGTGCCTGGGCAAATGCGCAGAAAGTGTAGAGGGGCAGTAATGCAATACAGGTTGATTTGATGAAGCCTTTGATTTTCCACATGGGAGATCTCCTGGACAGTGACATTCTCGGGATTGTAGCCTTGGAAAACGCACTGCCCATAAAATGATGGATGAATTTTTGGAGGAAGGCACACCGCCGTCAAGCACTTGCACAGGCACGGATTGCGCGGGGCCGTTGCATCGTGTGTTTTTTGTTGTGCAGGCGTTCACGCCAGCCAGGGTCTGTTGGCATGTGCTTGGTGGTGTTTGCTTCAGGCAGAAAATTCGTTGTCATTGGTCATGGTTTCATCCCGTGGTTGTTGTCGCTTGAATTGCTTGGCATGAAATCGGCCCGCATGGCGGCAACGACGATTGCGGCCTGTTCCAGCATATCCTGCGCATCGCTCGGTTCAACAGAGTCGCCTTCGTCGTCGGCCACGTAGCGGAACATCTCTGCGTGTTTCAAGAGACGCCCCATGTACTTCGGTAGAGGGCCGTTCTTGACGAGCCGATCACTGCCAGGCCACCCAGCTATCCAGTGCTGGTTATCCGAACCGCTACACCGCCAAGGCGGGCAATATGTTGCCAATACTCGCCAATGGCACACCAGACCACGACGACATGAGCATCATCGGCGATGGCTACGTGATGCCCGCAGGCTGGAAAGGCCACATCATCCTGCACCGGGACAGAATCGCCGCTGGCCCTGCCGATCAGGTGCTCACCATCGAAGTCCGGGAACTGTCCTGAACGGCTGCGCAACTGGAGGGCCGCATGAGCGCGTCCGGCACCAAGGCGCTGGCCCGGGCCTGGGCATGCATCGCGCAGGAGAGCAGCAAAAAACAGGCGTCAATCTCACCCTTCGAGACTGCACATTGACGGCTTTCAGGGCGAAACCGACAGTCGCGGCATTGCTTGTTGCGACCGATCGACGCCATGGAACATGCCACTGAACTGCAAGCCGCGCTGCATACCATTCACCTGCGCTCGCCCGATCCGCTGGCCATGGCGCGCTTTTACAGCCGTGCTTATGGCATGTCGCTGGACGCGGTGGCAGGCGGATATGCCTGCTGCGGCCCGGGTCGCTCGGTGCAGATCAGCCGTGGCCCGGCCAAGCAACTGGGGTTTGCGCAGTTCATGCTGCACTCCGATGCGGCCTGGCAGGCCCTGCGCCAACGGGTCCGGGTGCCGGCCCAGGCCCCATTGCCTGCCCACTGTGCAGAAGGCGGGGCAGGCGGGGCAGGCGCTGCCGTCGCCTGGCGCGACCCGGATGGCAATCTGATCGTCTTTACCGCGCCCGGTGGCGGTGCCGCTCCCGGCCCGGATGCGGGCCTGCCGGCGGCCATGTTGCAGCACTTTGCGCTGCGCACGCCGCAGTTGCCGCAGATGCTGGCCTTCTACACCGGGCAGTTGGGTCTGGTGCTGTCGGACTTGGTGCGCGACCCCGAAGGCCGTCTGCGCGCCTGCTTTTTGCGCAGCGACCCGCTGCACCATGCGCTGGCGCTGTTTCTGGCGCCGATGGCCTGCTTCGACCACCTGTCTTTCGAGGTGCCCGACTGGGCTTGCATGAAGACCTGGGGCGACCATATGGCGCGGCTGCGCGAGCCTATCGTCTGGGGTCTGGGGCGCCATGGGCCGGGCAACGATGTGTTCTTCATGGTGCGCGACCCGGATGGCAATCTGGTCGAGATTTCGTCGGAGATCGAGCACTGCGAACCTGGCCGTGCCGTCGGCGAATGGCCCCATGAGGAGCGCACGCTCAATCGCTGGGGTCCGGCCATTTCGAGAGGTTGAGCGCATCATGCCGGGCACCAACCGCATGTTGCGCATCCTGGGCCTGTTCGCTCTGGAGCGCCCGGTGATCACGCCCGAGCAGTTGATCGACGAATTCGGCGTGTCGCGCGCCAGCGTGTACCGCGACCTTGGCCAACTGACCCGCGCCGGCATGCTCGAGCGTGTGGCCGACAGGGGTTATGTGCTCGGGCCGATGGTGGTCGAACTCGACCGGCAGGTTCGCCTGGCCGACCCGCTGCTACAGGCGGCGCAGGAGCTCCCCGCCAAGTTGGCCGATGAGACGGGCGGCGCCGTCTTGCTGTGCCGCTTTCACGGCAGCAAGGTGCTGTGCATCCACCAGGTCAGCGGGCGCAACCCGGCGCTGTCGGTCAGCTATCAGCGCGGCCGCGCGATGCCGCTGTACCGAGGGGCCACGTCCAAGATCATCCTGGCCTATCTGCCGCCAGCCCAACTCGAACGACTGTGGGCCAGTGAACGCCAGACCGCAGTGGCCGCCGGTCTGCCCGACGATTACGCCGAACTGACCCGGGTGCTCGGCGCGTTGCGCCAGAGCGGCCACTGCGTGACCGCAGGCGAGATCGACCCCGACGCCGTGGGCCTGGCGGTAGCGCTGCGCGACGCGGAGCATCTGCTCGGCAGCCTGAGCGTGGTGCTGCCCGCCGCCACGCTGACGGCTGCGCTGCGCCAATGGGTGCTCAGTCGCCTGCAAAGTGTGGCTGGCCGCATCGAAGGCCGGTTGCAAGACCAGCGCGACAAGGCCCGCGCGATACGCAAAAGGGAGATGCCATGAATCGCGCATTGCCTGTGTCCGAACCGCCGCCATGCAGGGCCGACCAGGCCCACGATCCGGCCCATGATCAGACCCATGATCAGGCCCATTTCCCGGTGGTCATCGTCGGCGCCGGCCCTACCGGGCTGATGCTGGCCAATCTGCTGGGCCAACAGGGGGTGCGCACGCTGGTGATCGAGCGCAACCGCAGCACCGTGGCCGAGTCGCGCGCCGTCACCATCGACGACGAAAGTCTGCGCACGGTGCAGGCCAGCGGCCTGATGGGGCAGGTGCTGCCGCAGGTGGTGCTGGGCTACGGCGTGCGCTACTACTCGTGGCGCGGCAAGGAGTTCGCGCGCATAGAGCCGCAGGGCCAGGAATATGGTTTTCCCAAGCGCAATGCGTTTCACCAGCCGCTGCTGCTGGAGCAGTTGCGCGCTGGCCTGCAGCGTTTTGCACACAGCGCCATCTGGTTCGGCCACGAACTGCTGCAGTTCCGCGACGAAGGTGAAAACGGCCAGGTGGTGCACCTGCAGCTTGGCCACGACGGTGCGACCAAACACCTGCGCTGCCAATGGCTGGTGGCCTGCGACGGTGGCCGCAGCATGGTGCGCGAGCGGCTCGGGATCGCGCTGGTCGGCAGCAGCTACGACGAGAAATGGCTGATCGTCGACCTGCTCGGGCGCAGTTCGGCCTTGCGCCACGCCCGCACCTGGTGCGACCCGGCGCGGCCTGCGATCCGGCTGCCAGGGCCGCAGGGCACGCTGCGTTACGAGTTCATGCTGCACGCCGGCGAAGACCCCGAGCAGGTGTTGCAGGAAGAAAATGTGCGCCGCTGGATCCACGCGCGCCATCCGGCCGATGCGCGGCTGGCCATCACCCGCAAGGTGGTCTATGCCTTCCATGCCCGTGTTGCCGAGCGCTGGCAATCGGGCCGGGTGTTGCTGGCCGGCGACGCGGCCCATCTGACGCCGCCGTTCGCCGGCCAGGGCATGAACAGCGGCGTGCGCGACGCCGCCAATCTGGCCTGGAAACTCGCTGCCGTGGTGCGCGGCGAGATGGCGCCCGGCCTGCTGGCCACCTATGCGCAGGAGCGCAAGCCGCATGCCTGGTCGTTGATCGGGATGGCCGTGCGCATCGGCCGTTTCATGCAACCCAAGTCGGTCTGGGCGGCGCTGCTGGCACAGGGCGCGCTCAGGCTGTGCAGCCTGTATCCGCCGGTGCGCGAGCATGTGCTGCAGCTCAGGTTCAAGCCCAGACCGAGGTTCCATGAAGGCTTCTTCCTGCCCGGCGAGAGTGCTGCAGCGCTGGTGCCCGCAGGCCAGTTGCTGCCGCAGCCGCAGGTGGAGTTGCCCGGCGGCGCCCGGGTGGCGCTCGACGACATGCTGGGCCCCGGCTTTGCCTGGCTGGGCTTGGCCGATGCGGCCGTGCCGCCCGACTTTGGCCTGCCCTGCCGCCACCTGCGGGTGGTGGCGCAGCAGGACGATTTTCTGCCCGTGCAGCCCGTGCAGCCTGCACAGGCGGCGCAGTGCGCAGTGCTGCGCGATGTGGATGGCACGCTCGAAAGACTGCTGCGCAGCGCCGGTGCCAACGCCGTGCTGCTGCGCCCCGACCGGTATGTGCTTGCCTACCTCGGCTGCGCTGGCGCGCCGGACGCTGCCCGCTTGCAGCCACTGGCCGCATGGTGCGCGCCGCCGCGCAAAACGCTGGACGCACAGAGCGCGCGCCCGCACCGCGACGAGGGCTGCGCTTTCGCACTTTCCACCCCCGCAGCAACCATCTCGAATGACCAAGTCAAACCGCTTCAGCCATCGAGGCTGGCAACCACGCCTTGACCACTGAAGTTTGAATGATCTGAAAGATATGAGGAGACAACGATGCCCCCCTTCATCACCCAGGCCCTGGCCAGCGCCATGCTGGCCATGCAGACCCTGGCGCTACAGCCAGCGCAGGCCCAAACCTTTCCCGCCAAACCGGTCAGGGTGGTCACGCCGTTTCCGGCCGGTAGCGGCCCGGAGGTGGCCTTGCGCCTGGTCGCAGACCGGCTCGGCAAGCGCTGGGGCCAGCCGGTGATCGTCGACAACCGCCCCGGCGCCAGCGGCTTCATCGCCATCGAGGCGGTCAAGCGCGCCACGCCCGACGGCCATGAACTGCTGCAGATGGACAACGCACAGATGGCGGCCCAGCCCTTTTTGTTCAAGAAATTGCCCTACGACCTGCTGCGCGACTTCGAGCCGGTGACGCCGCTGCTGCGCAACTACTTCTTCGTGAACGTGCCCGCCGGCAGCCGCCACAAGACCATGGCCGATCTGCTGGCCAGCGCCAAGGCGGCGCCCCACCAGGTGAACTACGGTTCGTGGTTTGTCGGCAGCCCGGGCCATATCGGCGCGGTGATGCTGGAGATGGCCAGCGCCACCCGCATGACCCATGTGCCGTACAAGGATATGTCGCAGCTCTACGTGGCCGTGGGCAACCGGGAACTCGACTGGGCTTTCGGCAGCGCCGCCAGTGCCGGCGGCATGCAGCGCGCGGGCAAGACGCGCTATCTGGCGGTCGCGGCGCCGCAGCGGGTGGCGGGCTTTCCCGATGTGCCGACGGTGGCCGAATCCGGCGGCCCGGCCGGCTTCGAGCTCAGCGCCTGGACTGCGCTGCTCGCGCCCAAGGGCACCGCGCAGGCCGTGGTCGAGAAGATCCGCAAGGACGTGGCGGCCGTGCTGGCCGAGCCCGGGGTGAGGGACAAATACGCCAGCATGTTCTACGAGCCTTATGCGCTCGACGGCGCGCAATTTCTGCAGCAACTGCGCAGCGACACGCAGCGCTATGGCCAGACCATCCAACGGCTCGGCATCACGCTCGATTGAAAGCAACCCATGAAACTGGTCAGCTACCAACACCTGGACCAACCCGGCTGGGGCCTGGTCACCGACGCCGGCCTGGTGCCGCTGCACAGCGCAAGCTACCCGACGCTGCTCAGCGCGTTGCAGGCCGGCCAGCTCGATGCCATTGCCGCGCAGGCCCGCGCACCGGCCTTGCCGCTGGCCGGGATACGGTTCCTGCCGGTGATTCCCGCGCCGGGCAAGATTTTCTGCGTGGGCCACAACTACGAGGAACACCGCATCGAGACCGCGCGCGACGAGACCCGGCATCCGTTGCTGTTCCTGCGTGTGGCCGAGTCGCAGACGGCGCATTTGCAGCCGATCCGGCGCCCGGCCGAATCCACCGAACTCGACTACGAGGGCGAAATCGCGGTCGTCATCGGCAAGGCCGGACGGCGCATCAGGGCAGAGGATGCGTGGGCGCATGTGGCCGGCTACAGCGCCTACAACGATGGCTCGATCCGCGACTGGCAACGCCACAGCATGCAGTTCACCGCTGGCAAGAACTTCAGCGGCACCGGCGCCTTCGGCCCCTGGCTGGTCACCCGTGGCGAGATCGCCGATGGCTGCGAGCTGACGCTGCAAACCCGGCTCAATGGCCAGGTGATGCAGCACAGCAGCACGGCGGCGATGATCTTTCCGATCCCGGTGCTGATGGCCTACATCTCCACTTTCACCACGTTGCAGCCTGGCGACGTGATCGTCACCGGAACACCCGGCGGCGTGGGCGCCAAGCGCCATCCTGCGGTGTGGATGAAGCCGGGGGATCTGGTCGAGGTGGAGGTCAGCCAGGTGGGGGTGCTGGCCAACACCATTGCAGCGGAGTGTGTCTGACGGTGCTCGGACAGTGCCCATGTGCAGTGCGCCGGGCACGGGATGGGCCTGCTCTTCGGAAGTGGCGCCCGGCACGATCACCCGGCGGCATGCGCACGCACTGTGCACGGCGCGGCCGAAGGCTTCGGGCGTGCCGCTGCCCTGCGGCGCGCGCCACACCCTCCACGGCCCGACCACCGCCGCCAGCGCGCAGCGGGGCTTGCCTTGGCAGGGGGGCCGACGCCGGGCACGAGGCAGCAGGCAGCAGGCGGCAGGCGGCAGGCGCTGAAGACGCCGCACGCGCTGCGCGGGATGTTTCATTGCAACAGCGCCTGCAACTCGTGCTTTTTGACCTTGCCGGTGGCCGTCATCGGCAGCGCGCTGACCAAGCGGATCTGCGGCACCTTGTAGCCGGCCATGTTGTCGCGGCACCAGGCGGCGAGGTCGGCTTCGGTCAGCGCGCTGGCGTCGCGCAGGCGCACGAAGGCGATCGGGATCTCGCCCTTTTCGGCGTCGGCCTGACCCACCACGCCGCAGCCCAGCACCTCGGGATGCCGGCCCAGCAGCGCCTCGACTTCGGACGGGAACACGCTCATGCCCTTGACCTTGAGCATCTCCTTGGCACGGCCGAGAAAGTGCAGGCAGCCGCGCGCGTCGAACACGCCGATGTCGCCGGTGTGCAGCCAACCGCCGCGCAGCGATTCGGTGGTGGCTTCGGCCTTGTTCCAGTAGGCTTTGAGCAGCGAGGGGCTGCGCACCACGATCTCGCCCTCTTGCCCGATCGGCAGGGTGGCGCCGGTCTGGAAACTGCAAATTTTGATGACGGTGCCGGGCACCGGCAGACCGACGAACACCGGCTGGCCGCGCAGGTCCAGGTCATCGTCTTGCTGGCCGGCGGTGAAGGTGTCGCAGGTGTGCGTCTCGGTCATGCCCCAGGCGGCCTCGATCATCACCGTGCCGGTGAGTTGGCACCAGCGCCGGCGGTATTCCGGGTTGAGCTTTTTCACGAACGAGGACACGCGCACCACCTTGAGCGAGCGCAGGTCGTAAGCGCCTGCTTGCGGGTGCTCCATGATCTCGACCGCGTTGTCGAGCACCATGCCGGCGCGCGTGATGCCGTAGCGCTCGATGGCCGCCATCGCGCCCACCGGGTCCCAGCGCGCCAGAAGCACGACGGTGCTGCCGGAGAAGATCGGGAAGATCATCCCGGCGTTTTCGCCTGCGATCCAGAACAGCGCCATGTAGTTGAGCGTGATGTCGTCCGGCCCGATCTGGTGGGCCACGCTGCAGGTGGTGGCGGCCGTGTAGATCATGTCGCGCTGCGTGTGCACACAGCCCTTGGGCATGCCCGTGGTGCCGCCCGTGTAGTTCAATGCCGCAGGCGCATCGAGTTCGGGCGTCCGCCGTGTCCATTGCGGCGGTTGCGACGGTTGCGGTGCTTGCTGTGTGCTGGCGTGCAGTGCAGGCATCAGGTCCAGCATGCCGGCCGGTGCGATGCGTGGCCCGAGGATGCTCGGCGGCACCGGCAGCGTGGGTGCAGCCGGCAGCATGTCGTGCATGCTGGTAAAAAAGCCCGTCGTGACCGAGGTCCGGGGCAGCACCCGGCCTGCCATTTCGGCCAACTGGTCCAGCACGACCAGTGTCTTGGCGCCACTGTCGTTGAGTTCGTAGAGCAGTTCCTGCGCCTTGAACAGCGGGTTCACCGGCACATGCACCGCACCGAGCTTGAGGATCGCGAAGAACACGATGTGGTACTGCGGGCAGTTCGGGAGCATGACCGCCACGCGCTCGCCGGCCTGCACGCCATGGCTGGCCAGCAGCGCGGCGCAGCGCTCGCTCAAGGCGTCGAGCTGCGCGTAGGTGATGGTCTGGCCGTAGAAGATCACGGCCGCCTTTTGCGGCTGTAGCGCGGCCCAGCGGCGCAGGTACTCGCTCAGCGCAAGCTCGCCGAACGGATAGGCGGGTTTGCGCGCGATGGCGGCGGGCCAGTGCCGCTGCTGCAGTTCGGCGAGTTCGCGCAGCAGGGGGTCTTGCGCGAGAGGGTCGTCGTGTGGGTTCATGCCGGGCCGTCCTTCAGGCCGCCGCGCTGCCCAACTCTTGCAGCAGTTGCTGTTTGAGCTTGTATTTTTCGATTTTGTTGGTGGCCGTGACGGGCAGCGCATCGACCAGGCGGATGTAGCGCGGCTGCATGAAGCCTGGCATCGACGCCTGCGCATGGCGGCGCACTGCGGCCTCGTCGAGCGTCGCGCCGCTCGTCACCTCGATGAAGACGGCGATCTCGTCTTCATCGCCCACCTGCGCCGGTATCGGCACGGCAGCGACCGCGCGCACGCCGGGCTGCCTGGCCAGCAATGCCTCGACATCGAAGGACGATACGTTCTCGCCGCGCACACGGCACAAGCCGCCCATGCGGTCGACGAAGGCGTAGGTGTCGGGAGCCTCGGCGATCTGGCGGCAGGCGTCGCCGGTGTGGAACCAGCAGTTGCGTTGCGCCTTGACGGTGACTTGCGGCTTGCGCAGGTACTCCTGGAGCAGCAAACCCGGAAAGCGCGGCCGAAAGGCGAGCTGGCCGACGGCGCCGGGCGGCACATGGTTGTCGTCCTCATCGAGGATCGCGACCTCGAGCACCGGATTGGCGCGCCCCATGAAGCCCTTGGGCAGCGGCTGGTTGCCATCGACCAGCAGCCGCCCGGAGGCTTGGCAACTGGCGCGGTACTCGGCCTTCGAGCGCCCCTTCCACAGTGCTGCCGGGGTTCCCGTCTGGTCGCCGAGTTCATCGATGACGCAAGCGAAGCCCGAGCCGGATTCGGTTTGTCCGAAGCCGCAACTGACGAAGTCGATGCCAAAGCGGCGCGCCACTTCGTTGTGGTTGACCGGCAGCGGCTGCATGTGCACCTTGTTGAGCGTGTTGGCGCGGTCGCCGGGGCGCGGCGCGGCGTTCATCAGCCACGGGATCATCACGTCGAGCAAGATGCAACTGCTCGCGCCGCAGTCCTCGATGCGCTCCCAAAACCGTGTCGGGCTGAAGCGGTCCCACAGGCCGACGGTGTTGCCCTGCCACAGCGCCCGCGCGACGAGCGCAAAGGCGCCCCCGACATGGTATAGCGGCAGGTCGCAATAGAGCACGTCGGCGCTGGTGGTCGTTGCGCGCAGCGGGTACGTGTAGTGGTTCATCCAGCGAAAAGGCTGCAGCACACCTTTGGACGGCCCGGTCGTGCCCGAGGTGTAGACGATGTTGGCGATATCCAGGGGGCCGCGCGGCACATGGGGCACCGGGCCGCTGTGTCCGCGCAGCGCCGCGAAGTCGCTGAGCGCGAACCGTGGATCGAAATCGGGCACCGGCCCGGCGCTGAAGTCGTGATCGCCGGCGCCCGGCCGGTGCACGAGCAGCCGCCTGAGTTCGATCTCGGCGGCAATCTCCGACAGCGCCGCTGCAAACGAGCTGTCGGTGATCAACGCGAACGGCGCGGTGTCGTTGAGCTGGTAGGACAGCAGCGCGCCGCGAAAACCGAAATTGACGGGCGCGAAGACACCCCCGGCGCGCCAGATCGCATACATCGCGAGCGTGCCCACGAGCGAATTGCGGGTCAGCACGCTCACCGGCTGGCCTGGCGGCAGGCCCATTGCCGCCAGCGCGGCAGCGATGCGGTCGGTTTGCGCCTTGACCTCGGAAAAGCGCATGCGGATGTTGTCTTCACCGTAGTGCAGGTACACCTTGTCGGGCATCTGCGCGGCGCATTCGTCGAGCTTGTCGAGCACCATGTCGCCTTGCGCGCGCATGTCGTCAAAAACCTGTTGCGGGGTCAGCCGGGTCATTGGGGTCAGCGGGGTCATGTCGTTCCTTCGGGAAGGTCACTGGTTCGGCACTGCGGCCGGGATCAAAGTCGCTGGTGCGTGGGGTCGAGCGCCACGCGCAGCGACTCGCCGAGCGTGTTGAACGCGATGGCGGTCGAGAGGATCGCCAGGCCCGGCGCATACATCTGCTCCGGCGCGATTTCCATGTTCTGGTAGGCGCGGGCGAGCATGGCGCCCCAACTGGCGTTGGGCGGCTGTATGCCCAGGCCCAGGAAGCTCAGGCTGGCTTCGGCCAGCAAGGCGCCGGCCAACAGCAGCGTGATCTGCACGATCACCGGCTGTATCGTGTTCGGCAGCACATGGCGCCACAGGATGCTGCGCGTGGACGCGCCAAAGCAGCGCGCGGCATCCACATACAGTTCCTGCTTGACCACCAGCGTGCGCGCCCGCACGATGCGCGCCAGTTGTGGCGCGAACACGATGCCGACCGAGATCATCGCGTTGGTCAGGCCAATGCCCAGGGCGCCGGTCACGGCGATGGCCAGCACGATGGCCGGAAACGACAGCAGCGTGTCGATCAGCCGGCCGACCACTTCGTCGAGCCAGCCGCCGAGGTAGCCCGCCAGCAGGCCGATCGGCAGGCCCAGCACGATCGCCACGCCGACCGCCAGCAAGCTCGCGTAGAGGGTGACTGGCGCGCCGTGGATCATGCGGCTCAGAATGTCGCGGCCCAGGTCGTCGGTGCCCAGCCAATGCGCGCCGGAGATCGGTTGCAGCGTGGCATCGAGATTTTGCGCGCTCGGTGCGTGCGGGGCGATCCATGGCGCCGTGACCGACAGCAGCAGCAAGAGCACCAGAAAAGCCAGGCTGAGCGCCGCCCGCAGATCGCTGCGCAGCCAGCGCAGCACCCGGATACTGCGTGCTTCATTCATTTTTACCGGGTCCATGTGAAATACCGTGGGCAAGAAAACGTCGGCTCATTGCATTACGAGAAATGGACCATATGGCATATGGCATATGGATATGGCTGTCGATGGTTACAAGTCCGCGAGAACGGCGTTTGGCGGGTGGAATCAAACACCTGCATCGATGAGCTTGCGATCCAGAAATTCTTTTGCGCGCGGCACATCGCTCTCGTCCAGATGCTCGATGATGATGGGAATGTTGGGGTGCTGCCTGGCCAGGCGTTTGAGGTACAGTATGTAGTTCAGGGAACCCAGTCCGGGGGCTGGCAGTTCAATCGCGCCAACCCCGCGAAACTGGTGCGCCTCGGAGGCATCGATGGCGGCGAATTTCTCACCCTTGTCATCACTGCTGCTGCGCTTGACATCCTTGGCATGGGCAATTTTTATTTTGTCGGACAGGACATCAAACATCTGGTTGAGCACCTGGTCCATCCGGTCGATATTGTGCGCCTCGAAATAGTTGGTCGGATCCATCAGCAGCCCCAGGCCCGGATGGTCGACGTCGGCAAACAAGCGCGAAGTTTCCTCGATCGAACCAATGATGTTGTTGACGTATGTCTCGACCAAAAACATTGCGCCATGATCGTAAGCCTCTTGCGCAATCTCCCGAACGATTTTCACGCAATCCTCATAGGCGCGCTCGCTTTTGTTGTCCGGGTGGCTGGACCAATCACTGTCAGGGTTCACCGTTCCGGTCTCACTGATGACGTAAGGACTGCCACAATCGCGGGCATGGCGAAGTATGGCCTTCAGATATGCGTTACGTTTGCGCCGCTCACCAGGATCAGGGTGGACGATGTTGGTATACGCCGAGACGCAACTCACCGGTAAATCGTGCCTGCGAAAGGTGTCACGCACATGCCGGCATTTGTCGCTGGTGATGGAATCAGGGGTCTGGAAATCCATGTCCTTGAATGCCAGGTCCAACTGAACGGTGTTGAATCCCTGCGCCCTGATCCGCTGGGCGGATTCCTCCAGTGAATAAGGAAAATAGCCGGTGAAGATTCCTGTTTGAATCATGGTAAATTCCTCCTGCCGGGTTACACGAAACCGCTATCCAACTCATACCTCAAATTCAGCAAGCAAGACGGTGCGCCGCTCTGCCATCGAACGATAGCCGGCCTCGACCAGAGCCATCGTCCTGAGATTGTCATCTACGCCCAACATGGGCGGCTGATTGCTTTTCAAGGCCCATTGCAGTTGCTCCATCACACCGGCAAATGCCTGGGGAAACCAGCATGTGCCCCAGGTCGGCTCGATCCAGCGACCGTCGGTCGTTCTGCGCGAACAGTATCGCAGTGTGCTGGGACTGCCTGCGGGGTAATCAGGCCAGCCGATACTGCCCTGCGCCAGACCCTCAGTGCCTTCTACACGCCATTTGATATAGGTATCCGATGCAAAGTTTGCCTCGCGCGGCCCGCTCCACACATCCTCCAGACTGACGGCCATCAGTCCGTTCTGAAAGCGGAGCGTGGAGCAAACGATGCCGTCGGTGTGCGCAAACTCGGTGCGGGGGTCCGGGCGCGCGGCGCTGAAGATGTCGATGGGCTCACCGAAGAGAAAGCGCAACACATCCAGGTGATGGATGCTCATATTCAGCAAGGTCAGCCGTCCATACTGTTTCAGGAAGCCCTGCCAATGCGGAATCGCCCGCATTTCTATCGTAGCCAGGACGGGGAGACCCAACTCACCGTTGTCGAGAATCTGTTTGAGTACCCGCATCGATTGATCGAAGCGCATATTCTGGTTGACCGACACCCGCTTTCCCGACGTCCTGCACTCCCTGGCCGGTTCGCGTGCCGTCACAAAATCGAGCGCCAGCGGCTTTTGCGCCAAGATGCCCTTGATATGTGGCTGCTGGAGCGCCAAGCGTATCAGGCCGGGTTGCATGTCCGGGGGGAACGCGATATCGACAATCTCGACCCGGGGGTCGCGGATGAGGTCTTCGGGGGTATCGTGAACGGTGAGAATTCCGTAACGCTTTGCGGCCGCCTCGGCCTTGGAGCGCGTGCGCGATGCAATGGCAAGCACGCTGAAGTTGGCTTCGCGGTATGCCTCCAGTTGCACTTCACTCATGATGAACCCGGCACCGATAGCGCCGATGCGGAACTCTCTGCAGCGGATGGGCACGTCAGGCTGCGGTAGTATCTTCATGTTTGTCTCCGATATTTTGTCGATGCAGCGGTGGTCCACCGGCAAGCGTGGTGCACCCTAGTGTCGCGTCACCGATCATCTGTCGGTCCGCGCTGGCCATCGAAGCGCATCGCGGCGTTGCATCGCTTGCCAATACGCTCGGTATTGGCAAGCGATGCGCCTTGCGCTGCGCTCCGATGGCTGCGCGCAGCCTACGACATCTGATCGGTGACGCGACACTAGCCCCCATTTCCCCCGGTTTGAAAGTCCGAGCCGTTGCGGAAAGATGGCAGTTCAGGAGGTTTCAGCAGATCGTACCACTCCTTCAGTGATCAGCATCTCCGTGCGTATCAGATCGGTTTCCGAACGCGGCAAATCCGAGATGATGGTTCCCTGCCGCATGATGATGACGCGGTCTGCCACTTCGAAAACATGGTGCAGGCTATGTGTGATGTAAATGCAGGAGTGACCCGAGGCGCGGGCTTCCCTGATGAATCGGAGGACGGCGCGTGTTTCGTCGACACCGAGATTGTTGGTTGGCTCATCCAGAATGATCAGGTCAGAGGAAAAGAACATGGCACGGGCAATGGCGATGGACTGGCGCTCACCACCGGACAGTCCCTTGATTTTGGTATGCGGGTCCAGGTTTTTTGAAATCCCTGCCTTGCGCAGCAACTCACGGGTACGTGATTCCACATAGGCACGATCGATCGGGGAGAAGGCGCCCA
Organism: Verminephrobacter eiseniae EF01-2; assembly: GCF_000015565.1. Lineage (NCBI taxonomy): Bacteria > Pseudomonadati > Pseudomonadota > Betaproteobacteria > Burkholderiales > Comamonadaceae > Verminephrobacter > Verminephrobacter eiseniae. Next base: position 3,804,035 of record NC_008786.1, on the reverse strand, counting down.
TCCAGGCGTATCGCATCGGTTCGCGGCCCAGGAAAAGATTATTGGCAATCGAAAGGTCTGGAGCCAGGGATGAATCCTGGTGGATGGTTTCTATGCCAAGGTCGATGGCATCGCGTGCGCTACGAATCGACGCATGCTTGCCTTTGAAGAAGATGGCGCCCTTATCGATCGGATAGACGCCGGACAGGGCTTTGATCAGTGTCGACTTTCCCGCTCCATTATCTCCCAACAAGGCAACTATTTCGCCGGAATCGATTTTGAGATCGATATCCTTCAACGCCTGCACATTGCCGAACGACTTGTTGATGCCTTCGAGGCGGATAAGTTCGGTAGTCATATGATCAACGCAGTTTGATGTGTTTTTCGAGGCGGGAGTTGATGATCAGCATGGCAAGGATGATGACCCCGACGAAAATATTGTAAGCAAGCCCTGGCACGCCGGCCATGATGATTCCATTGCGGATGATCCGCAGCAGCATGACACCAATCACGGTTCCAATGATCGTACCCAAACCACCCGTCAGCGCCGTTCCGCCGACCACCACCATGGCAATGACCTCAAGTTCGTACCCGGTACCCGCTATGGGAGAGGCGGACGAGATTCGCAGGGCACTCAGAATGCCGGCGAAGCCGGCAAACAGGGAGGTCAAGGCAAACAGGCCGGTTTTGACTTTTGCCGTCGGCACGCCACGGGCGATTGCCGCAGGGCCGTTGCTGCCCGTAGCCAAAATCCAGTTTCCCAACTTCGATCGGCGCAAGAGGTAATGGCACATCACGCTAAGCGCGATAAACCACAACAGCGAGGCATGGATGGTGAATTCTCCGATGTCAACGCCGCCAGAGAGCATCCAGCGCAACCAGGATTCATCCTCCAATGGTTTCTGCGGGAAGCCGTTGGTGATGAAAAGCGCCACGCCGCGAACGATCAGCAACATGGAGAGCGTCACGAGAAAAGAGGTGATCGCCATCCCGGTGACCAGCCAGCCGTTGAGGCAGCCGATCGCAGCCGACACCGCAAGGGCCAGCGCAAGCGCCACCGGAAGCGGCACGCCCGACTGAACCATCAGCAGCAGGAGAATCGGCGCCAGCGCGAATACGGCACCCACGGAAAGGTCGAACTCGCCGGTGGTCAGCAGCAAAGTCATCGCCAAGGCGATGATTCCCAGTTCCGGGAGGATGGACAACAGATTCGTCAAATTCAAAGCCGAGAAAAAACTGGCGTTGCCCATTGAAAAGGCGATGCATAACGCGACCAGGATGATCAGTGGGCTGAGTTCACGGTGTTGCGCCAATAGCCTCAGAAACGAGAGCTTCAATCGGTTCGTCATGCCAGCCTCTGTGGTCGCTGCATTGCGGGTGCCTGTCGCCATTCGTTCTACCCCGGTGAGTGAGTTGCGGATTATTTTTTCTGCGCTGCCATCATGGTTTTGAGGAAGGTCTGGACATTCGATTTGTCGTACAGGTCCAGCGTGGTGATGTCATATCCTTTGCCGCCTGCCTTGGCAAGACCATCCACGATCATGACGGGCAGGTAGCCCAGGTCGTAGGGGAATTGCCACAGACCGGCCATGGCATATCCTTCCATGACAGCCTCTGCGGTATCTTTGCTATAGCCCCAGCCCACCACCGGAATCTGTCCGGGCTTGGCGCCAATGTTTTTCAGTGCTGCCCGTGAGTGGGCAGTCACCAGATCGCCAAGCCCGATGATGGCTTTGACATCACGGTTTGCGGTCAGGTATTCGGTCATCCGCGTGATCAGGCTGGCGGGTTCAGAGCCTACTTCGAGCACGCTGTATTTGATGCCCAATGGGTCAAACACGCTGGCCACCCCCTTGGTTTCCAGCACCTGGTAGGTCGCCCCGGCGGCTTCGACCGGCAGGAAAACCTTGTCTCCCGCTTTCACGACTTTGTTGTCGACGAGGTATTTTGCCCAGATCACACCGGCCTGAAAGAGGTCTGCCCCGACATAGGAGTAACGGCCTGCGGCAGGGTCATCGGAATTGAAGAACACCACAGGAATGCCGGCTTTGGTGGCCGCAGCGACTTCCTTGTTCCAGATTTTTGGCTCGGCGCTGGTCGTTGCTATGCCATCCGCTCTTGCGGCAATCGCTGAATTGAAGGCCTCCTTTTGGGACGAGACATTGTTCGAGTGGAATGAGATATGGCACTTGGCATGGATTTTTGCGCAGGCTGCGATGGCACCACGATTCCATTCTATCCACATCGGATCGGCGTCACTGCCATGGGTCATCAGGTAAATTTTCCTGGTTTTGGATTGGGCCGTGGCAACGGTCGAGCAGGCTGAGAATATAAAAATGCCGAGAAGCAAAGCAGTCAAGCGTGAAATCATGATGGTCTCCTGATGGTGTGTTGTGGAATGCCGTGGGCAAGAAAACGCCAGTCTAGCACACAAGAAATGGATCATGTCGATGGGGGTGTTGCTGTTTCCAAATTTGCGGGCACGGTATTTGGCGCGTTGGATTTTACTGTCGCTGTTCTCCGATATTGCGTTGGTGGTGTTCGATTCCACACCGTGGATGCTTTCCGCGCAGTGTGCTCTGACTTTGTGCTCGCGCCCGTGGCGCATCGACGGTTCTGGCTTTGCCTGCCATGGTCGTGATGCGCGAGACTTTTTACTTGACCCTCGGATCGATCACGCCATATAGCAAATCGGCACCCAGGTTGATCGTGATCACGATCAGCACCATCGTGAACACCACGCCCTGCACCACGGGGAAGTCGCGCGACAGCGCGCCCTGCACGATCAGCCCGCCCATGCCCGGGATCGCGAACACCGCCTCGATCACCACCGTGGCGGCCAGCATCCGGTTGGCCAGCAGGGTGACCACCGTCAGCAAGTTCACGCCGACATTCTTCAGGCCATGCTTGCAAAGGATGGCCGCAGGCGACAGGCCCTTGGCGTGCAGCGTGCGCACCTGCTGCGACGACAGCAGGTCGACCAGCGAACTGCGCAGTTGCCGCGACACCTCGGCGATGCCGCCGGCGGCCAGCGCCAGCGCCGGCAGCAAGGCATGGCGCAGCGCCTCGACAGGCTCGGCGCCGAGCGAGGCCGAGCCTGTCGCCGGCAGCCAGTTCAGTTGCAAGGCGAACCAGGCGATCAGCACCATCGCGAGCCAGAAGTTCGGCACGGCGACACCGAGCGAGGCCAGCGTCATCACCCAGCCATCGACCCAGGTGCCGCACTTTGCGGCGGCCCACATGCCCAGCGGGATGCCGACCGCCAGCGCGATCAGCAGTGCCAGGCCGACGATCAGCGCGGTTTTCGGCAGGCAGCGCGCGATCGACACGGTCACCGCTTCGCCGGACATCAGCGACTGGGACAGGTCGCCCTGCAGCGCCTGCCACAGCCAGTGGCCGTATTGCACCAGAAAGGGCTGGTCCAGCCCGTAGAGCGCCCGGATCTCGGCCAGGCGCGCGTCGCTGGCGTTGTCCCCGGCCAGCGCCACGGCGATGTCGCCCGGCACGAGTTTGAGCAAGCCGAAGACGACGAAGGTGGCAAACAGCAGCACCGGCAAAGCCTGCATCAGCCGGCGCGCGAGCAGGTGGTGGCGCAGGCGGCACAGGCGGCGCAACGCGCTGCCGTCGGCCGCCGTGGTCTTGTCTGCGGACATCAGCCGGACAAGGACAGGTTGTTGAATTTCGGCTTGCCCAGCAGATTCGGAACGAAGCCCTGCACCGCGTTGGACAAGGCGTCGATCTCGAATTGAAAGGCCAGCGGCGCCACCAGCGCGTTTTCCATCACCATGCGCTGGATTTTGGCGAACACGCTTTTGCGCCACTGGATATCTTCCCTGGCGCGGCTTTCCTGCAGCAGTGCCGAGAGTTCCGGCGAGAACTCGCTGCGCCCGGCGTTGTAGTAGGCGCCCTTGGCGTACATCAGCGAGTAGCTCATGCTCGGGTCGGGGCGGCCAGTCCAGGCCGACAGCAGCATGTCGAACTTCTTTTCTGTGCCGAAGAACTGGCCGCTGATCTCGGGGATCGTGCCGTTCGTGAACTTCAGGCGGATGCCGATCTTGCCGAGTTGATCCATCACGATTTCGCCGCGGCGCACTGCGTCCTGGTCGGTGTAGCCGCCGATCGTCAGATCGATGCCGGCGGCCAGCCCGGCGTCGGCCATCAGTTGCCTGGCCTTTGCCACGTCATGCGGATACAGGCCGGCCACGCTCTTGTCGTAGGCCCAGTGGGTGCTCGGCAGGTTCATATGCGCGGGCTCGCCAACACCGTCCATCGTGGCCTTGACGAAAGCCTCGCGGTTCAGCGCGAAGTTGATCGCCTGCCGCAGCTTCGGGTTGTCCAGCGGCGCCCGCGCGTAATTCATGTACAGCTGTATGCAGTAGAGCGTGGGGCCTGTCACCAGCCGGAGCGCCTTCTCGCGCGTAATGATCGGGCGGTAGCGCGCCGATAGCTGGTAGGCCAGATCGTTCTGCCGGGACACCACCGAGCGCAGGCCGGTGGCCAGTTCGGGAATGATCGAAAACTCGATGCCGTCGAGGTACGGCAGGCCGGTGCGCCAGTACTGCGCGTGGCGCGTGACGATCACCTTTTGGTTGTCGGCCCAACTGACAAACCGCCACGGCCCTGCGCCCACCGGATTGCGGCCGAAAGCCTTGCCCGCCGCCTTCTGGGCCGTGGGCGAAACCATCATGCCCGCACGGTCGGAAAAGACGGCGGGGAGCGCCGCGTCGGGTTGGTCGAGCATGAGCTTGACCTGCGTCGGGCTGACGACGGCGCTGGCCTCGATGCTCGACAGGTCGGCCTTCAGGTTCGAGGCCGCATCGCCGCGATTGCGCTCGATGTTCCAGCGCACGGCCTCGGCGTCGCACGGCGTGCCGTCATGAAACGAGATGCCCGGCTTGATGCGCAGCAGCATGGTCTTCGGGTCCGGAAAGATCCATTCGGCCATGCCGGGCTTGGGCTTGAGTGTGGCGTAGTCCCATTCGACCAGCGTGTCGTACATCGTCCACAAGATGGCATGGTCGGAGCCGGCGCCACCCACCGCCGGGTCGAGACTCGAAGGATTGGCCGGACTCGCGATCCTCAGCACGCCACCCTTCTTCGGCGCGGTCTGCGCGAACACGGGCCAGCCCAGGCCCAGGCCCGCCAGACCCAAGCCCGCCAGGCCCAAAGCGTCGCGGCGCTGCAAGGCGCTCGAAGGAAGCCGTGAAACCCTGTCATCTCGACGCTGACTCATGCTGTCTCCCATGCGGTGTGAACGATGCCGTGGTCGGTGGTGCCGGGGCGATGGCAACCGGCGGCCGCGCCGCCGTTGCCTGCGGGCGGCCCTGCCGCCGTTGCCCAATGGCAGGCCACCCAGTGCTGTGGCCGCAGCTCGCGCAACGCCGGCGCCTCGGCGGCGCAGCGCGCGGATGCCCAGGGGCAGCGCGTGCGCAGGCGGCAACCCGAGGGCGGATCGATAGGGCTTGGCATCTCGCCCTCCAGGGTGATGCGGCGCGGGCGCAGCGCGCGCAGATGCGCCGGCAGCGCCACCGGTTCGGCCGACAGCAGCGCCGCCGTGTACGGGTGCATGGGCTGTCGGGTCAGGCTTTGGTTCGGGCCCAGTTCCATGAAGCGCCCGAGGTACATCACCGCGATACGGTCGCTGATATGCGCGACCACCGACAGGTCATGGGTGATGAACACATAGGTCAGACCGAACTCGCGCTGCAGGTCGGCGAACAGGTTCAGGATCGCGCCACGGATCGAGACATCGAGCGCCGCCACCACTTCGTCGCAGACGATGACCTTGGGCCGCAGCGTGAGCACACGCGCAATGTTGGCCCGCTGCTTTTGGCCGCCCGAGAGCTGGTGCGGATAGCGCTGCGCCATTTCTTCGGACAGGCCGACACGCGCCAACGCATCGAGCGCGGCGCGGCGCCGGGCCGGGCGGTCTTTGCCGCCCGAGGCTTGCAGCGGCTCCAGCGTCGAATCGATGATGCGCAGCCGTGGATCGAGCGCCGAGTGCGGGTCCTGGAACACGATCTGGTAGTCGCGGCGCCGCGTTTGCAACGCGGCGCGCGCAAGCTGCCAGGGGTCGATCCCGCCGTGCAGCACGACGCCTTCGGTCGGTGCCACGAGTGCGACGAGCGCGCGGCCCAGGGTGGTCTTGCCGGAGCCTGATTCGCCAATGATGCCGAAGGTCTCGCCGGCGCGCACATCGAAGCTCACGCCGTCGACGGCCTTGACGGTCTGCGAACGGTCGCGCGTCGGAAACAGCACGCGCAGTTGGCGCACTTCGATGACGGGCGGGGCGCCCACTGGGGTACCTTCGCCTTCGGCTACGGTATGAGTGCCTTCGGGCGGCCGGGCGGCACTCATGGACTGACGGCGCCTGCGAGTTCGAGCTCTTGCGCGCGCACGCAGCGCGCCCAGTGCGGTGCGACGGGTGCGCCGCCGATTTGCAGCAGGCCCTGCTCGGCGCTGCAGGCCGGCGCGGCGAAGGTGCAGCGTGCGCGGTAACGGCAGCCGGCAGGCATGGCGCCCGGCGCCGGCACACGCCCGGGAATGGAGCCGAGTCTGGCGCGCCATGGCGTCAGCCGGGGCAGCGAGCGCAGCAAGCCGGATGTGTAAGGGTGGCGCGGGCGCATCAGCGCCGCGTCGGTTGCGGCATCTTCGACCACTTCGCCGGCGTACATCGTCAACATCCGGGTGCAGGTCTCGGCCACCACGCCCAGGTCGTGCGTGATGAAGAGCAGCGCCATGCCGGTGCGCTCGCTCAGGTCGCGCAGCAAGGTGATGATCTGCGCCTGCACCGTCACGTCGAGCGCGGTGGTGGGTTCGTCGGCGATCAACAGCCGGGGCGCACAGATGATGGCCATGGCAATCATCACGCGCTGGCGCATGCCGCCCGACAGATGGTGCGGGTATTCGCCGTAGCGGCGCGCCGGCTGCGCAATGCCGACCTGCGCCAGCGCCTCGATCGCGCGCAGCCTGGCCTGCGCCGGGTGCCCGGGGTGGTGCGCGAGCCAGGCTTCGCTGATCTGGGTGCCGACGGTGAACACCGGATCGAGTGCGCTCATCGGCTCCTGGAAAATCATCGCGATGTCGCGGCCGCGCACTGCGCGCATCTCGCGCTCGGGCAGTTGCGCCAGATCCCGGCCCCCGAAGTCGATGCGGCCAGCGATACGCGCCACCTGCGGCGGCAGCAAACGCATGACCGCCAGGCCGGTCACGGTCTTGCCGCAGCCGCTTTCGCCGACCAGGCCGACGCGCTCGCCACGGGCGATGTCGAACGCGACCTTGCGCGTCACCGGCAGTTCACCGTGCGCGGTGTGGAACGCAACCGTCACGTCGCGCAACGACAGCAAAGGCTGGTTCAGCGCCATGGGGCCAGTCGCCAAGGGCCGGTGCTGCACGCGCGCGGGTTCGCGGCCCGTTGGCGCCCGGCTTTCTCCGGGCTTGCGCTGCGTGCCGCCAACGCATGTCTGTCGATGGTTCGATTCGTCAACTCGTCAACACCTGCATGCCAAGACATGGATGCAGCCTACAAGCGCGGTCAGGCGCGCACAACCGGGGTTATCCCGCGTCGCCCTGGTCGGCAGCGCTGGTCTGCACAGGCTTGGAGGCGGCTTTCGCACCCGCATGGCGCCGGCGGCGGTGCCCCGGTCAGTTCTCCACCTGCACCGATTCGGCAAACACCACTTCGCACGCATGGGCGCCGGTGTCCGTGCGGCTCAGGGAACTGGTCCAGCGCCAACCGTTCCGGGACGTGACTTCCACCAGTTTGCCGGTGATGCGCACGTAGACGCCTTTGCGGATTTTTTGCAGCGCACGCTCGATCATCGGGTTGGCCGCAATCATGTGCATGTTGGCGGACGACTCGATGATCTCCTGCGCCGGGATGGGCGGCAGGTCGTTCCATTCGAAGTAAAGCCAGCGCCAGCCCTGGGTGATGTGCATCGACTCGTACACCGCCGGATCGGCCATGCGCCTCCAGCCCACCGCCAGATCGACGCGCGACAGCCCGGCCCCCCTGTCGAAGTAATAGTTCTCGCGCGAAAGCACCCGTGCACGCAGCGCAAACGCCGCCAGCGGCCTGATCCGGTAGCCATGCAGCATAAAGGGCGGGTCGCTGGTGGCCGTTTGCACGGGGCTGTCGGCAAATACCTGCCCGGTGGCGTAGCTTTGCAGACGCCGGTCGGCCCGGTGCTCGCGCAATTTTTCGACCACAGAGAACACCAGCAGCAAAGCCAGGGCAAATGTGGCGACGGTGGAAAGCTTCATGGAGCACCCGGGGCTGCCGTCGATTCTACGGACGGCACGCGCTGGCGCGAACGATGCCGGGCGCGGCATGGGGCGATGCGGGCACGGTGTGCAACTACGCAACGGACGCGCTCCCCATGCCGACGCACGCACCGAGGGCTGTTGCCGCTTGGGCGCATTGCCAGCCCTCATCTCCTTGCGAGGTGGGTGCATCTGCGCATCCAGAGGCGCTCCGCCGCGCAGCAACTGCCACCATGGTGCGGCGCGCGCGGCGCTTCGGATCACCGGGTGTTTACCGGGTGGTGTTCGATGCCACGCAATTCGTCATGCGCGCGCGAGACAGACATCGAAGCAATCCAGGTCGGCTCACGGCCCCGGCCCGTCATTCGTCATGCGCGCGCGACATCGAAGGGCAGCACATGCCGGAAAACCGGCCCGTCGCCGAGGCGCGGTTTCATGGCCTGCCCGGCGCGCCCGAAGCAGCCGCGCAGGCTGTCGCCCGCGTTGCTGTGCCGGCCTCGGCCGCAGCGCGGATGCAGTCGAGCAGCACGGCCTGGTCGCCGCACTGGTTGGCCAGCAACAGCACCAGGCGGGCATCGAGGTCGGCGCTGCGGGCCTCGTCGAGGCCCTCGTGGGCGCTGAGCCAGGCGGCGTAGAAGCCGTCGGGATCGGGGATGCGGGGTTCGGTGATCATGGGCGGTCTCCTTCCCGGGCCAGGGCGGTGCGCAGCGTGGTGGCGATGGCGGCCGGTGTGGCGTTGGCCAGCACGGCGGCGCGGTAAGCGTCGGGGCGCACCAGCACGAAGCTGCCCGGTGCGCCGGCGCCGAGCTGGCGGCTGAGGGTTTCGTCGGCCTGCAATGTGGGCAGGGTGCCGTCGCCGCCGACGGCCAGCAGGCGCAGCGGCCGCGCCGCCAGGGTATCGAGCGCGGCGCGCGCCTGCTCCGGGGACGGTGCGAACCACAGGCCCAGGCATTGCGTGCCCTCGGCCAGCAGTTGCATCAGCGTCGTTGCCGTGCCATCGGCCCGGCGCAGCGGCAGGTTCTGCACGCTGCGGCCGCCTTCGGGCAGGTGTGGCGCCGCCGGGTAATCATTGGCCACCGACATGCGGCCGGTGTTGACGAGGGCGCGCGCGAACGGATGGCGCGCCGCCAATGCGACCACGGCGCGGCGCAGCCTGTGCTCGGCCGGCGAGCGCGGCGCCAGAAAGCGCGCCGAGCGGCTCGTCACCTCGAGGTTCTGCACGGCTGCGGCGCGGCGTTCGGCATCGTAGGTGTCCAGCAGCGCGTCGCCGGCGTGGCCCTGCAGCACCAGGGCGAGCTTCCAGCCGAGGTTGCCGGCGTCCTGGATGCCGGTATTGCCACCGCGCGCGCCGAAGGGGCTGACCACATGGGCAGAGTCGCCGATGAAGAACAGGCGCCCGTGCCGGAAGCGTTCCAGCAGGTGGTCGCGGTAGCCGTAGGGGCCGATCCAGACGAATTCGAATTCGACATCGGGGCCGAGCTGCTCGCGCAGACGCGCGCCCGCCACCTCCGGGCGGCTGATCTGCCGGGTGTCGCAGTCCTCGGGCATCTGGTAGTCGATGCGCCACACACCGTCGGCCATCAGGTGCTGCCAGACGGCGCGACCGTCGTTGAAGGGCGCATCCACCCAGGTCCAGCGCTCCACCGGGAGCGGCTTCTTGAAGCGCACGTCGCTGATGCACCAGCGGTCGGTGCTGCGCGAGGCGTGCGCCTCGAGGCCGAGCTGTGTGCGAATCGGGCTGCTCGCGCCGGTGGCGTCGATGAGGTAGTCCGTTTCCATCGTGTAGGCGCCGGCCGGGGTTTCGATCTCCAGGCGCACGCCGTCGGCCAGGGGTTCCACATGCGTTGCGCGGTTCTTCCAGCGCACATCGGTGAGGCCGAGTTCGAGGATGCGGTCGACCAGGAACCACTCGATGTAGAACTGCTGCAGGTTGATGAAGGGCGGCTGCGCCGAGACGCTGCCGGTCTGCAGGTTGAAGCTGTAGACCTCGGTCTCCCCCGAGAAGGTGCGGCCGAAGGACCAGGTGATGCCCTTGTCCGCGACGCGCCGGTACAGGCCCAGACGCTCGAAGATCTCCAGGCTCTTTTGCGCGTAGCAAATGCCGCGCGAGGAGGCGCCGCGCACGCCCACGGTGTCGTCCTCGTCGAGCAGCACCGCCCGCACGCCGCGCTGCGCGAGATCGCAGGCCAGCGTGAGGCCGGCCAGGCCCGCGCCGACGATCACGATCGGGTGGCGTCGAATGGCGCTGCCACCGAGTTCGGGCGGCGACTCGAAGGGCCAGCTCGGCAGCTCATAGGCCGGGGCAAAGGTATCGGTTTCCATCCAATTTGTCTCCAAGGTTCGGGTTTTCGGGGATTCGGTGGCGCTCAGAGCGCGCGCATCCACGCGGCCATGGCATCGGCAGTTCGTTGTTCCACCCACCGAGCCTTGGCGGCGCGCAACTCGGCGAGCGCCGAGTCCACGCGCAGGGCGATGCGGTTCACCCAGGCCGGCGTGTTGGGCGAGGGCAGGGCTGCCGCACCATCGCCGAGGCCGAACAAGGCGATGTGCGAGCCGCCGCGCATCTGAAAAAAGAGGTGCATGCCGGGGCCGTACTCCCCCGTGCCCGGCACATGGCCGCCCTCCATCCGATGCACCAGCGGCAGGCCCGGCAGGTCTTCGTGGAAACGCCGGGTTTCCTCGCTGTCTTCCTCGCTGTCGCGGCAGCGCCAGGCAAAGTGGCGCACGCCATGGATGGGTACGAAATGGGGGACGGCGGCGGGTGTCATGGGCGGGTTCCTGTGCTGGGGAAGCCCGCATTACAAAGCCACTGGTGAAGGCCTGCGGGCTGCTCATTCTGGCGCTTCAGGTGCCGATTTTTTACCGCGAATTGGTCGGTGTACAGCCAGTCCTGCCAGTGTCGCGTCACCGATCAGATGTCGTAGGCTGCGCGCAGCCATCGGAGCGCAGCGCAAGGCGCATCGCGCAGCCCATACCGAGCTGTATTGGCAAGCGATGCAACGCCGCGATGCGCTTCGATGGCCAGCGCAGACCGACATCTGATCCGTGACGCGACACTGGTGTCGCGTCACGGATCAGATGTCGTAGGCTGCGCGCAGCCATCGGAGCGCAGCGCAAGGCGCATCGCGCAGCCAATACCGAGCGTATTGGCAAGCGATGCAACGCCGCGATGTGCTTCGATGGCCAGCGCAGACCGACAGATGATCGGTGACGCGACACCAGGCGCTTTCGCCTGCGACCACCCGCTTTGTGGAATGTCTCCAGGCCGTGGTCAAAAGCTCTCTGGCCACCGTCTGCAAATACGCAACGGATGCGCTTGCCGGCGGATGCACCGGGGGCGCTTGGGGCTGTGGTGTTCTTTGCGGCAGCGCCGTCGCCTTGCGCCATGCGCTCGCCCAGTGCCGCGCTCAGTGCGCTCAGTGCGCTCAGTATTAACCCCGACGGCATCTTGCTTGACGCGATGGCTGTTCACGCCGACACTTTCGATTGGAAAGAGATGTCTTTCCAATCGAAAGACCGGAGATATGCAAGACCATGGCAGTAGCCCGCTCAAACGCAGGCTTCAGATCGTTGATCTCGCGCGCAAATCCGACGCGGTGAAGGTCGAAGCGCTCAGCGCGCTGTTCGGGGTTTCCACGGTCACCATCCGCAACGACCTGAACTACCTTGAGCAGCAGGGCTATGTGGTGCGCACATTCGGGCGCGCGCGCTACAACCCGGCGCTGCTCAACGCCGTGCCACAGCCGCAGGAGAGCCGGGCAACGCCCGCCGCTCCGCTGCTGAGCTTGGTCGCTGGCGCCGCGCTGCACTGGATCGCCGACGGGATGGCGCTGTTTCTCGGTGGCGGGGCCTTGGTGCACCGGCTGCTGCCGCAGTTGGTGGGCAAGCCGGGCCTGGCGCTGACGCTGCACGACCTGTCGATGGTCGCCACGGCCCGGCAGTTTCTGAGCTGCGAGATCCATGTGACGGGCGGCGCGCACAGCGATGACGAGCCGGGTCTGATCGGGCCGGCTGCCGAACTGGGGTTGCGCTCACACCCGGTGGATTTGTGTGTGATCGAAGTCAGCGGCATCGACGCGCGCGGCCGCATCCTGTCGCAGTTTGCCGGTGCGGCGCGCCTGTACGCAGCGGCGGTCGGTCACTGCTCGAAGGCGATCAGCCTGGCGCGCGGGCTCGATGCCGGTGCGGGCTTCGGGCACCCGGTGTGCGGCGTGGGCGAGCTCGATGCGTTCGTCGTCCACCACGACATCGAAGCGGGCGTCTTCGATCTGTTGGCCGAGCATCAGCTGCGGGTCGATCGAAAGGCTGGCGGTGTGCTCGAATTTCGCAAAGCCTGATTTTTCCATCCACCCAGAACGGAGACAAGCATGAACAGAAATGCCTTTTTCAAGTGCCTGGCCGCAAGCTGCCTGTGCTGCGCAGGTTTTGCCGTGCCAGCCCAGACTGCCGGGAAATACACCGTGGGCGCGTCGCTGCTGACGCAGCAGCATCCTTTCTACATCGAACTGGCCGACGCGATGAAGAAACAGGCGGCCAAGGATGGCGTCAGGCTCGACCTGAGCATTGCCAATCAAGACCTGAACAAGCAGCTTTCGGATGTCGAGGACTTCATCAGCAAGAAGGTCGACGCCATCATCTTGTCGCCGGTGGACTCCAAAGGGGTCAAGGCCGCCGTGCTCAAGGCCGGCGCCGCCGGCATTCCCGTGATCACCGTCGACATTGCAGCCAGTGGCGTAGCGGTGGTGGCCCATGTGGCCACCGACAACTACGCCGGCGGCGTGAAGGCGGGCGAGTTGATGGCGCAGGCGACCGCCGGCAAGGGCCGGATTGGCGTTCTCCACTACCCCACGGTGCAGTCCGTGGTGGACCGTGTCGAAGGGTTCAAAAAGGCCCTGTCGGCCCATCCGCAGATGAAGATCGTGTCGATCCAGCCGGGCATCACGCGCGCCGAAGCCTTGACGGCAGCGCAGAACATGTTGCAGGCCCACCCGGACCTGGCGGGCATCTTCGGCTTCGGCGATGACGCTGCGCTGGCCGCGCTGGCGAGCATCAAGGCGGCCAACAAGCTCGGCCAGGTCAAGGTGGTCGGCTTCGACGGAATGGCTGAGGCGCGTGCCGCCGTGGACAAGGAGCCGGCGTTCGTCGGGGTGATCCGTCAATACCCCGACCAGATGGGCGCGCGGGCGATCGGGTTGGCCGTTGCCGTGCTGGCTGGCAAGAAGGTCGACAAACTCAATCCCGTGGTGCCCGGCGTCTATACGGCGGCGCACCAATGAAGGCCCCGGGCGCCGGGACAGACGGCACGCGCCGTGGGCTTCGATGGGGTGAGCCAATGATGTCGGCAATGCACTGGCCCGACCCGGCGTCTGACGCCTCGGCCGCCCCGGGCCGGGTGGTGCTCGAAGTGCGCGCCATCACGAAGTCCTTTGGGGCGGCCCTGGCGTTGAAAGACATGTCGCTGCGCTTGCGTGCGGGGTCGGTCCACAGCTTGCTGGGCGAGAACGGCGCCGGCAAGTCGACCTTGATGAAGATACTGGCAGGGGTGCTCCAGCCCAGCCGTGGGCAAATGCTGATCGACGGGCAGGAGGTCCGCCTGAGCGGGCCGGGTGACGCCAGGCGCCGTGGCATCGCGATCATTTGTCAGGAACTGAGCCTGGCCGGAAATTTGAGCGTTGCCGACAACCTGTTTGCCAATCACCCGCCGGGCCTGGCCGGGCTGATCGACGACCGGCAGATGCTGCGCAAAAGCCGCGCCCTGCTGGCCGCATTGGGCATTGCCATCGATCCGTCCACCCTGGTCGCGCAATTGTCGATCGCCGAGCGCCAACTGGTCGAAATCGCCAAGGCGCTGAACCAGCCGTCGCGCGTCGTCATCATGGATGAGCCTACCTCGTCGCTGGGCGCCAGCGAGGCCAGGATGGTGTTCGGGATCATCGAAGGACTGAAGGCCCGGGGCAAGGCCATCGTCTACATCTCGCATCGTATCGACGAGATCATGCAGATTTCCGACGAGATCTCGGTCATGCGCGATGGTCGATGCATGGACACCAAGGTGCGTGGCCAGACCAGTATCGAGGCATTGATCGCGTTGATGGTTGGCCGACCGCTGAGCGCCATCTACCCGCCAGGGCCGCCCCATCCACCGGCCCCGCCTGGTTCGCCAGCGCTGCCTGGCACGCGCCAGGCATTGCTGCGCGTGCAGGGGTTTGGCTGTACCGGCAGGTTTTACGACCTCGACTTCGAGGTCCATGCCGGCGAGATCGTCGGCTTTTTCGGTCTGGTGGGGGCAGGGCGCTCGGATGTGCTGGCGGCCCTGTTCGGGATGCACCGCGCCAGCGGTCGCATCACGCTCGATGGCCAGCCGGTTCGGTTGCGCTCGCCGGCCGAGGCCATTGCGCATGGCATCGCCTTCGTGACCGAAAACCGCAAGGAGCAAGGGCTGGTCCTGGACCAATCGGTGCTGCACAACATCACGATGGCCCATGTGCACTGCCGACGCCAAGGCGCGTGGTGGATCGACGAGCGCGAGGAATGGCGCCTGGCGCAGGGCTATGTGCAGCGGCTGGGCATCAAGATCGCCAGCCTGCACCAGCCCGTGCGCGAGCTCTCGGGTGGCAACCAGCAAAAGCTGGTGTTCGCCAAATGGCTGGCGCTGCGGCCACGGGTGCTGCTCCTCGATGAGCCGACCCGTGGTGTCGATGCAGGCGCCAAGTTCGAGATCTACCGCATCATCCGGGAACTGGCCACCGCAGGCACGGCCGTGATTCTGGTCTCGTCCGAACTGCCGGAGGTGCTGGCAATGAGCGACCGTTTGATGGTCATGCGCGCCAAGCGCCTGGTCAAGACTTTCGAGCGCCGAAACCTGTCGCAGGAAACGGTGATGGCCTACGCCACCGCAGCCGCAGCACCATGAGCGTCAGCACGTACTGGGGGCGCATCGCCCGGCGCTACGGCGGCATTTTGCTCGGTCTGATCGCGCTGGTGCTGCTGTTTGCGCTGCTGTCGCCGGCCTTTCTGACGACCGGGAATCTGCTCAATATCGTGCTGCAGGTGTCGATCATCGCCATCGTCGCGTTCGGTATCACCTATGTGTTGCTGCTCGGCGAGATCGATCTGTCCGTGGGCGCGATCATCGCGCTGTGCGGCAGCGTTGCCGGTCTGCTGCTGGCCCGGGAAATGCCGCTCCTGTGGGTCGTCGGTGCCACGCTGGCCTGCGGGCTGGTGCTGGGCGCCGTCAACGGAGCCTTGTCGGCGCTGCTCGGCATTCCGTCGTTCATCGTGACGGTGGCGACGATGGGCATCTTTCGCGGGCTGGCTTTCATTGCCTCGGACGGCATGCCGGTGCCGGTCGACGACGAAGCCTTCATCCGGATCGGCAACGGCCACATGCTCGGTCTGCCGGTGCCGATCTGGATCTTGGCAGCGCTGCTGGCGCTGAACCACTGCGTGCTGTCCAAGACCGTCTTTGGCCGCAAGGCGTATCTTGCCGGCGGCAACGCAGAGGCGGCGGTCTATGCGGGCATTCGCGTCAAGCGTCTGAAAATCGCCATCTTCACGCTCTCGGGGTTGATGGCCGCAGTGGGCGGCATGGTGCTGACGGCGCGGCTGTACTCCGCGCAGCCGAACGCAGCGCTCGGCTGGGAGCTCGACGCGATTGCGGCAGCCGTTCTGGGCGGCACCAGTTTGGCCGGCGGCTACGGAACCATGGTCGGCACGCTGATCGGTGCGTTGATCATCGGCGTCATCAACAACGGCATGAACCTGATGAGCGTGCCGTACTTCTACCAACTCATCGTCAAGGGCGCCGTCATCCTCGTGGCGGTCTGCATCGATGTGCAAAACAAAAAGCGCCGCGGGTAGCCCGGGCGCAAATGTCAAAGGATCGGGATGGAAAAGATCATGACCATGGGCGAGATTCTGGTGGAGATCATGGCCACCCGGCGCGGCCAGAGTCTGCGCGCGCCTGGCAGCCTGGCCGGGCCCTATGCCAGCGGTGCGCCGGCGATTTTCATCGACCAGGTGGCCCGCCTGGGCCATCCGGCCGCGATCATTGGCTGCGTGGGCGATGACGACTTCGGCTGGCTGAACATCGAGCGGCTGCAGCGCGATGGCGTGGACACGAGCGCGATCAGCGTATTGAAGACCGCCGTCACCGGCAGCGCCTTCGTGACCTATCGCCTGGACGGCGAGCGCGATTTCATCTTCAACATCACCAATAGCGCTTCGGCGCAGTTGCAGCCCGCCCATGTCAGTGCGGCGGCGCTGAAAGATTGCTCGCACTTTCATGTGATGGGCTCGTCGTTGTTCTCCTTCCGGATCATCGATGCGATGAAGAAGGCGATCGAAATCGTCAAAGGGCAGGGGGGCATGGTCTCCTTCGACCCCAACATCCGCAAGGAAATGCTGCGCATCTGCGAGATGCGCGAAGCACTGGGCTACATCCTGGAGTTCACCGACATCCTCTTGCCCAGCGGCCACGAGGTCAGCCTGCTGACCGACGCTGCGGATGAGGCGGGCGCCATTGACGAGCTGTTCGCCAAAGGGGTCAAAGAGATCGTCGTCAAGCGCGGCCCGCAGGGCTGCAGCTACTTCGCCCGTGGCGCCCGGTTGGAGGTGGCGGCGCTTGCGGTCGAGGAGTTGGACCCGACCGGGGCCGGCGATTGCTTCGGTGCCACGTTCGTGACCTGCAGGCACCTGGGCAAAGGGCCCGAGGAGGCATTGCGCTATGCCAATGCCAGCGGCGCCCTGGCCGTGCGGGTCAAGGGCCCGATGGAGGGAACCTCCGACTTCGAGCAACTCGATGCGCTGCTGGCGCGGCCATGAATGCCGGGCCTGCCGAGCCAGCCCGGGCCGGCGCGAGCCATTGGGCGGCGCGGCGAACCCGCATGGCCCGGCGCTGCATCGGATGCGCTGCGCGCCGGCAAACCTTACGCGCTCGCCTGCCGGGTCAGGGCGACACGGGCAGGGTGGCGGCGCCAGCCTGAACGGCACCGCATCGGCTTTGATCGGCCGATCGGTCTCGACCCCATCAACCAACCTATGGAGATTACCCGATGATGTATCGCAAGACCCGGATCGCACTGTGCTTTGCGCTGTGCACGGCAGGCGCAGCGCAGGCTGCCAGCACGACCGAACTGGTCATCGCCACGGTCAACAACCGGCAGATGATAGAGATGCAAAAGCTCACGCCGCAGTTCGAAAAGAGCCATCCCGACATCAAGCTCAAGTGGGTGACGCTGGAGGAGGGCGCGCTGCGCCAGCGCGTCACGACGGACATTGCGACGCAGGGCGGGCAGTTCGACGTGATGACCATCGGCATGTACGAGACGCCGATCTGGGGCAAGAAAGGCTGGCTCAAGGAGTTCAAGCCGGACGCCGGGTACGACGTCGACGATCTGCTGGCCCCCATCCGTGCCGGTCTGTCGGCCAACGGCAAGCTGTATGCGGCCCCGTTCTATGGCGAGAGCTCGTTCACGATGTACCGCGCCGACCTGGCGCAGGCGGTCGGCGCGAGCCTGCCCGAGCAGCCCACCTGGGAGCAGATTCGCGCTTTCGCCGCCAAGGTCCACAACCCCGGCAAGGGCCTGTATGGCGTGTGCCTGCGCGGCAAGCCTGGCTGGGGCGACAACATGGCGCTGCTGTCGACCATGGTCAACACCTTTGGTGGCCAATGGTTCGACATGGGCTGGAAGCCCCAGGTGGACAGCAAGGCGTGGCACGACGCGATCTCGTTTTATCTGGACCTGATGAAAAAGTACGGCCCGCCAGGTGCGAGCGCCAACAGCTTCAACGAAAACCTGGCGCTCTTTGCTGAAGGCAAATGCGGGGTCTGGGTGGATGCCACCAGCGCCGGGACCTCGGTGGCAGACCCGAAGTTCAGCAAGGTGGCCGACAAAGTGGCCTTCGCCAAGGCGCCGATCGCCGTCACGCCCAAGGGCGCGAGCTGGCTGTGGGCTTGGGCGCTGGCGATTCCGGGCGCCACGAAGAAGGAAGAGCAGGCGCAAAGGTTCATCAACTGGGCGACATCCAGGGATTACGTGCAACTGGTGGCCAAGGAGTCGGGCTGGATCGCCGTGCCCACCGGCAACCGCGCTTCGACCTATGACCGCGCCGAGTACCAGCAGGTCTCCAGGTTTGGCCAGATGGAGCGCAAAGCCATCTTGGCGGCCAATCCCGATGATCAGACGCTGCCCAAGTCCCCGTACACCGGGGTCCAGTTTGCCGCCATTGCCGAGTTTCAGGCGATAGGCTTGGCCGTGGGCCAACAGTTGGGCGCCGCGCTGGCGGGCAAGGTCAGTGTGGCGCAGGCGCTCAAGACCGGGCAGACCGCCGCAGACCGGGAGATGCGCAAGGGGGGTTATTACAAATAGCACACATAGCGGCAAATGGCGGCGCAGGATGAGCGCAGCGCGCCACGTTGCGCAGACCATAGGCCGGTGATGGCGGCGCTCAAGGGAGCGCAGACTAGTGTCGCGTCACCGGTCAGATGATCGGTGACGCGACACTAGGCGCGTTGGCGCAGGGCCTCGTACAGGCATATGCCGCTGGCCACCGAGACGTTCAGGCTCTCCACCGCGCCCTGCATCGGGATGCGCGCCAGTTCGTCGCAGGTCTTGCGGGTGCGCTGGCGCATGCCGCTGCCCTCGGCGCCCAGCACCAGTGCCACGGGGCCTTTGAGGTCGAGTTGGTACAAGGTGCCGGGCGCGTCGTCGCAGGTGCCTATGCACCAGATGCTGCGCTCCTTGAGTTCATCGAGCGTGCGCGCGAGGTTGGTCACCATGAAGTACGGCATGGTCTCGGCCGCCCCGCTGGCCACCTTGGCCACGGTGGCGTTGATGCCCACGGCATGGTCCTTGGGCGCAATCACGGCATGCGCCCCGGCCCCGTCGGCCACACGCAGGCAGGCCCCGAGGTTGTGCGGGTCGGTCACGCCGTCGAGCACCAGCAGCAAGGGCGGTCCGCTGCCTGCGGCCTGGAGCTTTTCCAGCAGTTCGTCGAGCGAACTGATCGGCGCCACGGGCTGCACGCGCGCGGCCACGCCCTGGTGGCCATGGCTGCCGGCCAGCTTGGCGATGCGCATGCCGTCAGCCTCGATCAGGCGGGCGCCGGCCGCGCGGGCGCGTTCGAGAAACTGGCGCATGCGCGCGTCGCGCCGCGTGGCCTCGTGGTAGATCTCGATGACCGATTCGGGCGCGGTCTTCAGACGCACGCCCACGGCGTGAAAGCCGAACAGGACTTTGGGGCTGGACATCGGGCGATTATCCGCTGGCGGCCGATGGCAGCGTCATGTTGCTACCGAAAACATAGCTTCCGATGAATGATCTGCTTGCATCATGGGCCAAGCGCAGCGCCGATCACAGCACGCGGCCGGCGTCGATGGTGATGCGCCGCTGGCACCGGTCGGCAATGCTGCGGTCATGCGTGACCAGCACCAGCGTCGTGCCCTGCTCGCGGTTGAGCGCGAACATCAGTTGCATGATGGTCTCGCCCGTCGCAAAGTCCAGGCTGCCGGTAGGCTCGTCGGCCAGCAGCACGGCCGGCTGCACGACAAAGGCCCGCGCCAGCGCCACGCGCTGTTGTTCGCCGCCCGACAGCACCCTGGGGTAATGCCTGAGGCGCTGGCTCAGGCCCACGCGGGCCAGCATCTCGGTGGCGGCCTGGCGCGCGTCGCGGCGATTGGCCAGTTCCAGCGGCAGCATCACGTTCTCCAGCGCCGTGAGGTGGCCCATCAGTTGGAAGCTCTGGAACACGAAGCCCAGTTGCTGTGCCCGCAGGGCGGCGCGCGCGTCCTCGTCGATGGCAAACAGGTCATGGCCACCGAGCCGCACCGTGCCGCGCGTGGGGCAATCGAGCCCGGCGATGATGGCCAGCAGGCTGCTCTTGCCCGAGCCCGAGGCGCCGACGATGGCCACCGTTTCCCGGGCCGCCAGACGGAAATCGATATCCCGCAGAATATCGAGGGTTCCGGTGGAATCCGTCACCGATTTGAAAACATGTTCCACGGCAATCATCGCTGTGGCGGCAACGGCCTGGGGTGATGCGGGTGGCGGTGTGGAGGGTTCGGACATGAAAGGCTCAATGGTGATTTGCAATTGGCATCGGCGTGACTTTATCGTGTGCGCTGCGGCCGGCCTGCTGGCCGCCGCCGCGATGGCCCAGGCCCCGGCGTCCCGCCCGGCGCTGGTGCTGGTGCTGGGCGACTCGCTCAGCGCCGAATACGGCCTGGCACGCGGCACGGGTTGGGTGGCACTGCTGGAGCAGCAATTGCGGCAGGAGCGACCCCAGGTCACCGTGCTCAACGCCAGCGTCAGCGGCGAGACCACATCGGGCGGACGCTCACGCCTTGCGGCCTTGCTGGCGCAGCACCAGCCCAGCCATGTGGTGATCGAGCTCGGCGGCAATGATGCGCTGCGCGGACTGCCTTTGAAAAGCATCGAAGAGAACCTGGACTGGATGACCCGGACGGCGCAGCAGGCCGGCGCAAAAGTCCTGCTGCTGGGCATGCAGGTGCCGCCCAACTATGGCGCCGCTTACGCCGACCGGTTTGCGGCCTTGTTCACCACGGTAGCGCAGGCCCGCAAGGCCGCAGTGGTGCCTTTTTTGCTCAAAGGGGTGGCCGACGGGCCGGACCCGACCCGCCTGTTCCAGCCAGACCGCATCCACCCGCGCGCCGAAGCGCAGCCGCAGTTGCTGGCCAATGTGTGGCCGGAACTGAAAAAACTGTTGCAGTGAGCGCCAACGCGCCTGCGGCGCCTTGGCGCCGAGAGGGGACGCCGAGGATCAGGCCCCCGCCAACCGGGGGCGCGGGCTCTGCGGCATCCGCTGGCTTGGGTCTCGATGCAGGGCGTGCAGTCGTGCAGTCGCCGCCGGCAGGGCATGTGCAGCAATGGCCGCCGGCAGGGTCAGGTGCCGGGCGCAGCGCCCGACGACGGCTGATCCGGCGCCCCCGCCGCATCGCCGATGGACTGGCTGTCCGCCGGCGGGCCGCTGCCCTGCGGGTCGTTCGGTTTGCGCTGTGTTTTGGCCCGGAGCTTGTCTTGCTTTTTTTGCTTTTTGGCGAGTTCGCGCTGGCGTTTCTCGTAGCCGTAGTTGGGTGTTGCCAAGGTAATTACTTCCTGAAGTGAAGCCTCACTGTAACAGCATGGTCCCGGGGTTTCGGGTTCATGCGGCAGCGGACCGGGTGGGAGAGACGGCTGCGCGGTAAGCGTGCCAACTGGCATGGCCCAGCACCGGCCCTGCCAGCAGCAGCCCTGCGCCCCAGAACCAGAGCGACAGCGCGACGATGGCCGTGATCAGCGCCCCCCAGAGCAGCATCACGGCCTGGTTGTCGAGCACCACCCGCAGGCTGGTAATGCCGGCGGTGAGCGCATCGGTGTCGCGGTCGAGAATCATCGGGATCGACACCACGCAACTGGCAAACACCAGCCCGGCAAACACCCCGCCGACTGCGGTGTACACCGCGACGAACCCCCAGTTTTGCGGGCTGAACAGCGCTTGCAGCACACCGCTGGTCGACGGCATGCCGGTGTCGAAGAACACCGCGAACACCACCAGCGAGGCTCGGCCCCACAACAGCTCCAGCACCACCAGCAACAACACCAGCATGCCCATGCTGCCCAGGCGACTGTCCCAGCAGGTGAGCGACTCGCCCAGTCCGGGCGCAAGCCCCGCCTCGAGGCGGCGGCTGGTGTCGTACAGCCCCATCGCCAGAAACGGGCCGAGCAGCAGGCAGCCGCTGACCAGCGACATCACATACTCCGCCCGGGTGCGGAACACCCAGCCCAGCACCAGCGCCATGCCCCAAAAACACATGCCGTAGAACGAGGCAATGCCGGGGGCGGCGCGCATATCCTGCAGACCCTTGAGCAGCCAGCGCAAGGGATCGGCCAAGCGCAGCCGTTGCAGCGTGACAGGCTGCGCCGCTGGGGGCGGGGGTGCCGGTGGATCGGCGGCCGGCTCCGGAGCCGGGTTGGGCGGTGTGGCGGTCATGCAGGCAGGCGGTCGATGGTGTGGCGTATGGGCTGGCGTGAAACCGATGCCTGCACGGTAAGCCAGCCACAGCCGCTGCGCCACTGAGGAAACTACCACCCCGGGCCGGAACCCCTGCGGGGCTAGTGTCGCGTCACCGATCATCTGTCGGTCTGCGCTGGCCATCGAAGCGCATCGCGGCGTTGCATCGCTTGCCAATACGCTCGGTATTGGCCGCGCTATGCGCCTTGCGCTGCGCTCCGATGGCTGCGCGCAGCCTACGACATCTGATCAGTGACACGACACTAGGGTCCATCCGCCGCGAAGGCGCGCTCGAGCGCCTGCTGCAAATCCTGCTGCAGATCCGGCACCGCTTCCAGCCCGATGAAAAACCGCACCAACGTGCCCGGCTTCAGATGCGGGGCAGGGCGCAGGCGCATGCTGGCAAGGTGGTAGGGCACCACCAGGCTCATCGGCCCGCCCCAGCTGTAGCCGATTTTGAACAGGCGCAAGCCATCGCAGAAGGCGTCCACCTGCGACTGCGTGTAGCGCGCATCGATGATCACGCTGAACAAGCCCGCCGCAGCGCCCCGGGTAGCCGTATCGGCGCCGCATGGCGCTTCAGTGACACCGGCGCCGCACAGCGCCTGCCAGTGCGCGTGGCCGGGCGAACCGGCCAGCGCCGGATGCAGCACCTGCGCGATCGCCGGCTGCTGCTGCAGCCACAGCGCCAACTGGCGCGCGGCCGCGTCGTGGGCACGGTAACGCAGACCGATGCTGGGCAGCGCGCGCAGCACCGCCTCGGCGTCATTGCCCGCCACACCCAGGCCCAGCCGCATATGGGTGAGCTTGATCTTCATGTGCAGTTCGGGGTCGCGCGTGATCACGCTACCCATCAGCACATCGCCGTTGCCGCTCGGGAATTTGGTCAGCGCATGGGCCGAAATGTCGACCCCGAGGCTGCGGCTGCCGTCGCCGGTGAGGTCAAACGGCGCAAATGCCAAACCGGCGCCCCAGGTATTGTCCAGGGCCGTGATCACACCCCGCGCACGGCAGATGCGCACCTGCCCGCACAGATCGGGAAACTCCATGGTCACCGAACCCGGCGCCTCCAGCCACACCAGCCGCGTGGCAGGCGTGATGCGCGCGGCCAAATCGGCCTTGTCCAGCGGATCGTACAAGCCATGGCGGATGCCGAAACGGGCCAGTTCACCATTGGCCAGTGCCAGGCTCGGGCCGTAGACATTGTCGGGAAGCAGCACCTCATCGCCGGTTTCGAGCAGCGCCAGCGCCACATTGGCGATCGCCGCCAAACCACTGGGCTGCAGCACGCATTGCAGGCCGCCCTCCAACATGCACAACCGCTCTTCGAGCGTGAACGTGGTGGG
Organism: Verminephrobacter eiseniae EF01-2; assembly: GCF_000015565.1. Classification (NCBI taxonomy): domain Bacteria; kingdom Pseudomonadati; phylum Pseudomonadota; class Betaproteobacteria; order Burkholderiales; family Comamonadaceae; genus Verminephrobacter; species Verminephrobacter eiseniae. The sequence continues at coordinate 3,780,438 of NC_008786.1, read as the reverse complement.
CGTGCCATGCAGCCCGTAGGTGTAACTGCTCTTGTCCTTCCACTCACGGGTGCGCATTGCCGCCACGTTCGGGAAGATCACGGTGGAAGCCTTGTAAACCCCGGGCTGCAAGGCCGCAAATCCCGCTGGCGGGATGTAGTCGTGGTGGACGATGCGGGTGCTGAGATCGTCGGCGTCTGTATGGTTCATGCCTGCCATGGTAGCGCGCCGGCGGAAATGTCCCGGCGCGTGGTCGACGAAAAGCAGCTTGAGATGCACTTCTTTTGAACGATCGTCATTCGAGACATACGATGTATATTATGTTAAATATATGATTGGATTCGATTGGATTCGGGTCGATCCAATCGATGCGCTCGATGCGCTGCCAGCCATGTCCTGGTGTTGGCACACGCCGGCCTCAACCATCAAAGTCAACCTCAGCCCTCAACCCAGCGCCTCGATCACCTCGGCGGGCGCCTGCACCAGTTCGATCAATACGCCCTCGCCGGCAATCGGGAACTCGTCGTTGCTTTTCGGGTGCAAAAAGGTAATGTCATGGCCTGCAGCGCCCTTGCGGATGCCGCCCGGGGCAAAGCGCACGCCCCGGGCGCTGAGCCATTGCACGGCCCGGGGCAAGTCGTCGATCCACAGGCCGATGTGGTTCAGCGGCGGGCTGTGCACGGCGGGTTTTTTGCTGATGTCCAGCGGTTGCATCAGGTCGACCTCGACCTGGTGCGCATTGCGGCCCATGGACAGGATGTCTTCATCGACGTTTTCACGCTCGCTTTGGAAACTGCCCCTGGGGGTCAGGCCCAGCATGTCGACCCACAGGGCTTTCATGCGCTGCTTGTCGGTGCCGCCGATGGCGACTTGCTGTATGCCCAGAACCTTGAACGGTCGGGTGGCTGTCATCGGATTCTCCGCTTTCGAGATGTTCGCCATGTTTTTAATATCAGTCTGCGCAAGTGAATCGGCTCAGTCGGCCATCGCACCGGATTTCTTGACCAGTTCGGCCCAGCGCGGGATTTCTTTGGCCGTATGCTCGCGCAGTTCCTGCGGTGTGCTGCCAACGATCTCCATGGCCAATTGGTTCGAGAGCCTGGCCTGCACGTCGGGCTGGCGCAGCGCCTTCACGATCTCGGCGTTCAGGCGCTGCACGATGGCTTCGGGCGTGCCCTTGGGCGCGTACACCGCCTGCCACGACGATATTTCGAAGTCGGCGATGCCCGATTCGATCATGGTCGGCAACTCGGGCAGCAACGCGATGCGTTGGCCTGTGGTCACGGCGAGCAGTTTGAGTTTGCCGCTTCTGACCAACGGCAATGCGGCTGTCACCTGGTCGAACAACAGTGACACCTGCCCTGCGGCGACATCGTTGAAGGCCGGGACGCTGCCCTTGTACGGCACATGGGTGAGTTTGACGCCGATGGCGTTGGCGAACATTTGGCCGGCCATGTGGTTGGTGGTGCCGGCACCGGGAGAGGCGAAATTGCGCTTGCTTTCATCCCTTTTCAGCAGCGCCACCAGTTCGGCCACTGAGCCCACGCCAAGCTGGCTGTTGACGACGAGCACGTTGGGCAGGCGTCCGACCAGCGTGACGGGTTCGAAGTCCTTTATCGGATCGTAGGGCAGCTTCTTGTAGATGCTGGCGTTGATGGCGTGCGTGCTGATGGTGCCGCCGAGCAGCGTATAGCCGTCGGCTGCGGCCCGGGCGACATAGGCGGCGCCGATGCCGCCGGCCTGGCCGGGCTTGTTCTCGACCACCACGGTCTGGTGCAGACTCTCGCCGAGCTTTTGCGCCAATGTGCGGCCTATGGTGTCGACCGTGCCGCCGGGGGTGAAAGGCACGATGTAGACGATGCTCTTGGCGCCCGGCCATTCGACGGCTTGGGCCCAGGTGGCGACCGGGCTGAGCAGGGCCAGCAATAACGGGATGCAGCGCATGGATGGGTCTCCTCGGTCTTTCCTCAATCGGCCATCGCGCCTGATTTTTGGACCAGTTCAGCCCAGCGCGGAATTTCCTTGGCCATGTACTCGCGCAGTTCCTGCGGGGTGCTGCCAACGATCTCCATGGCCAACTGGTTCGAGAACTTGGCCTGCACATCGGGCTGTTGCAGCGCCTTCACGATCTCGGCGTTCAGGCGCTGCACGATGGCTTCGGGCGTGCCCTTGGGCGCGTATACCGCCTGCCACGATGACATCTCGAAGCCGGTGACGCCCGATTCGATCATGGTCGGCAACTCGGGCAGCAACGCGATGCGCTGGCCTGTGGTCACGGCGAGCAGTTTGAGTTTGCCGCTTCTGACCAGTGGCAGCGCGGCGGTCACCTGGTCGAACATCATCGGCACCCGCCCTGCGGCCACGTCGTTCAGGGCCGGGGGGCTGCCTTTGTACGGGATGTGCGTGAGTTTGACGCCGACGAAGTTGGCGAACATTTCGCCCGCCAGGTGGGAGGACGCGCCGGCACCGGAGGAGGCGAAACTGCGCTTGCTCTCGTCCTTTTTCAGCAGCGCGACCAGGTCGGCCACCGAGTTCAGGCCAAGCTGGCTGTTGACGAGGAGCACGTTGGGCAGGCGCCCGACCAGCGCGACGGGCTCGAAGTCTTTCATCGGGTCGTAGGGCAGCTTCTTGTACAGGCTGGCGTTGATGGCGTGCGTGCTGATGGTGCCGCCGAACAGCGTGTAGCCGTCGGCTGCGGCCCGGGCGACGTAGGCGGCGCCGATGCCGCCGGCCTGGCCGGGCCTGTTTTCGATCACTACCGTCTGGCGCAGGCTCTCGCCGAGCTTGTGCGCCAATGTGCGGCCTATGGTGTCGGTCGTGCCGCCGGCGGTAAAAGGCACGATGTAGACGATGCTCTTGGCGCCCGGCCATTCGATGGCCTGGGCCCCGGCGGCTATCGGGCTGAGCAGGGCTATCAACAGCGGGATGCAGCGCATGATGGTGTCGTCTCCTCGAAATGGATCGAGATGGATCGGGCCGGAACGGGCCTGGGCAGGCTCTCGCGGGGCCTCAGCGGCCCCTGGCCTGGCGCCAGGCGGCAAAGTCGGCGCGGCTTTTTTCGTCGGTGGGCGGGTACAGGCCGAGGATGGAACGGCCCTGGAGCACCATTTCTTGCACGAAGTCTTCGAAGACCGTCATCTCGGTGGCTTCGGCGGCGAGTTCGTCGGCCCAATGGGCCGGAAGGACGACCACGCCTTCCGCGTCGCCGACGATCACGTCGCCGGGAAACACCGGCGCATCGCCGCAGCCTATGGGCCGGTTGATGTCTATGGCCTGGTGCAGCGTCAGATTGGTTGGCGCGCTCGGGCGCTGGTGGTAGGCCGGGAAGGCCAGCCGGGCGATGTCGGGGCTGTCGCGCAAACCGCCGTCGGTCACCACCCCGGCGGCGCCGCGCTGCATCAGCCGCGTGACCAGGATGGCGCCGGCCGAGGCGGCGCGCGCGTCCTTGCGGCTGTCGATCACCAGCACCGCGCCGGCGGGGCATTGCTCGATCGCCTGGCGCTGCGGGTGGTTGCGTTCGAGAAAGACGCTGATCGGGTTCAGGTCCTCGCGCGCCGGCATGTAGCGCAGCGTGAAGGCCGGGCCCACCATGTTCGGCAGACCGGGGTTCAGCGGCCGCAGGTCCTGGATGAACTGGTTGCGCAGACCGCGCTTGAACAGGGCTGTGCACAGGGTGGCGGTGCTGACCTTCAGCAACTGCTCGCGGGTGGCGGGATGCACTGCGCGTCTCCTTCAGAAGATTTCAGAAGATGTCGGGCTCGGGCACCGGCTTGCCGAAGCTGGTTTCCAGGAAGTCGAAGTCGCAGCCTTCGTTGGCCTGCCGGATATGGCGATCGAACAGCCAGCCATAGCCGCGTTCGTAGCGCGCCGGCGGCGGCGTCCATAGTGCCTTGCGGCGGGCCAGTTCCGCGTCGCCGATGTCCAGATGGATGCGCCGCGCGGGCACGTCGACGCTGATGCGGTCACCGGTCTCGACCAGCGCCAGCGGCCCGCCGATGGCCGCCTCGGGCGCGCAGTGCAGCAGGCAGCCGCCGTAGCTGGTGCCGCTCATGCGCGCGTCGGACAGGCGCAGCATGTCCGTGACGCCTTGCTTGAGCAGCTTGGTCGGGATCGGCAGCATGCCCCACTCGGGCATGCCGGCGCCGCGCGGTCCGGCGTTGCGCAGCACCAGGATGTCGTCGCCGGTCACGTCGAGATCGGGGTCTTCCGACGCTTTCTTGAGCGCCGGGTAGTCGTCGAACACCAATGCCCGGCCACTGTGCTGCAGCAGTCGTGGCGCGCAGGCGCTGGGCTTGATCACCACGCCGTCGGGGGCCAGGTTGCCGCGCAGCACGGCCAGCGCTCCTTCGGCATAAATCGGTTTGTCCAGCGGCCGGATGACATCGTCGTCGTAGACCTGGGCGCCGGCGATGTTCTGGCCGAGCGTGCGGCCGTTGACGGTGCGCGCGTCGGTGCGCAGATGGCAGCGGATGCGCTCGAGCAGCGCCGGCAGTCCGCCGGCGTAGAAGAAGTCCTCCATCAGGTAGCGCTGGCCACTGGGCCGGATGTTGGCGATCACGGGCACGCGGCGGCTGAAGGCGTCGAAGTCGTCCAGGCTCAGCGCGTGGCCGGCGCGGCGCGACAGTGCGATCAGGTGCACCACGGCATTGGTGCTGCAGCCCATGGCCATCGCGCAGGCGATGCCGTTGTCGAAGTTGGCGCGCGTGAGCAGTTGCGTGGGCCGCAGGTCTTCCCACACCATCTCGACGATGCGCCGGCCGCAGTCGGCGCTCATGCGGATGTGGTTGGCGTCGGCGGCCGGAATGCTGGAAGCGCCCGGCAAGCTCAGGCCCAGCGCTTCGGCGATGCCCATCATCGTGGCGGCCGTGCCCATGGTCATGCAGGTGCCGTGGCTGCGCGCAATGCCGGCCTCCATCTCGGTCCAGGCTTGCTCGTCCAGCCGCCCGGCACGGCGCTCGTCCCAGTATTTGAAGGCGTCGGAGCCCGAACCCAGCACCTGCCCTCTCCAATTGCCGCGCAGCATCGGGCCGGCCGGCAGGTAGATGAAGGGCAGGTCCATGCTGAGCGCGCCCATCGTCAGGCCCGGCGTGGTCTTGTCGCAGCCGCCCATCAGCACTGCGCCGTCGACCGGGTGGCTGCGCAGCAGTTCTTCGGTTTCCATCGCCAGGAAGTTGCGATAGAGCATGGTGGTGGGCTTGACCAGGCTTTCCGACAGCGAGATCGCCGGCAGTTCGAGCGGGAAGCCGCCGGCTTGCAGGATGCCGCGCTTGACATCCTCCACCCGGTGCTTGAAGTGCGCATGGCACTGGTTGGCGTCGCTCCAGGTGTTGACGATGGCGATCACCGGCTTGCCCATCCAGTCGGCATGGCCGTAGCCCATTTGCAGCATGCGCGAGCGGTGACCAAAGGAGCGCAGGTCGTCGGGCGCGAACCAGCGGGCGCTACGCAGGGATTCGTAGGGGCGTCGTTGCATGGGGCTTGTCTCCGCTTGTCTCCGGGGCGTTTGCATTATGCGCGTGCAGCCTGGGCACAAGCCAAAAGAATGGTGCACGCGGATTGCGCCGAGCCCGTGCCGGGCAGGCGCTGCGCCCATCCCGGGGGACCCGAAGAAAACCCGAAGAAACCCCGAGACCCGGGCAGAAGATATCCGGGTCGCCGCCCCGGGCGCAGACCCATTGCACCGGCACCGGCACCGGGATGGCATCCGCCGGCCACGGACCGGGCGCTACCGAATCCCTCACTGAAACTGCAAGATGACCTGATCCACCGCCAGCGATTCGCCCTTGCCGGCGACGATTTTGTCCACCACCGCGTCCTGCGCGGCAAAGAGGATGTTTTCCATCTTCATGGCCTCGATCACGGCCAGTTTTTCACCGGCCTGCACCTTCTGGCCGGGCTGCACGGCCACATCGACCAACAGGCCGGGCATGGGCGACAGCAGGAACCGGGAGAGGTCGGGCGCGGCCTTGAAGGGCATCAGTTGGTGCAGGCGCGCGCCCAGCGGCGACAGCACCAGGGCGTCGATCTGCGCGCCGTTGTGCGCAATGCGCAGCGCCAGCGGGTTCTTGCCCACGCCGCGCTCGACCTGGGCGGTAAAGTCCAGGCCATTGCACTGGCCTTGCACGCGGATCTGGCCCAGCGTGGCCTGGCTGCTGATCTGGTAGCTTTTGTCGGCCACCGCTACGGCGCTGGAGCCCGACTTGTCTTCAAAGTCGGTCACCGTCACCGGGTGCTGCCGGTGCTGTCCTTGCGCGTCCAGGACGACCACCACGAAGGCTTCGCCGACCTTCACCTCGTGGCCGGCGAGTTGGCCGCTGATGCCCGAGGCGCGCGCGCGGTAGCGGCGGTTCATGTAGGCGGCCAGCGCCACCAGGAACAGCGGGGCCTCGTGCGGCACCGCCTGGGCGTCGAAGCCCTGGCCGTAGTGCTCGGCAATGAAGCCGGTGTTGAAGTCCCCGGCCACGAATTTCGGGTGGGCCAGCACTGCGGCCTGGAACGGGATATTGCTGCGGATGCCCCGGATCACGAAGCCATCGAGCGCAGCGCGCATCCTGGCGATGGCATCGCTGCGGTCGCTGCCGTGCACGATGAGCTTGGCGATCATCGAGTCGTAGTGCATCGGTATCTCGCCGCCCTCGTACACGCCGGTGTCGACGCGCAGGCCCAGCCTGCGGCTGGTATCGGACTGGAACAGGCTTGGCTCCGGCGGCAAAAAGCGCACCAGGCGTCCGGTCGATGGCAGGAAGTTGCGCCCGGGGTCTTCGGCGTTGATGCGGCACTCGATGGCCCAACCGTCGCGCCTGACCTCGGCCTGCGTCAACGGCAGTTTCTCGCCAGCGGCCACGCGGATCATCAGTTCCACCAAGTCCAGGCCGGTGATGCATTCGGTCACCGGGTGCTCCACCTGCAGGCGGGTGTTCATTTCCAGAAAGTAAAAGTCCTGCTCCTTGCCGACCACGAATTCCACCGTGCCCGCGCTCTGGTATTGCACGGCCTTGGCCAGTTGCACGGCCTGCGCGCCCATGGCCTGGCGCGTGGCGTCGCTGATGAACGGCGATGGCGCCTCCTCGATCACCTTCTGGTGGCGCCGCTGTAGCGAGCATTCGCGCTCGTTCAGATAGATCAGGTTGCCGTGGCTGTCGCCGAGCACCTGGATCTCGATGTGGCGCGGCTGCTGCACGAATTTTTCGATGAAGACGCGCTCGTCGCCAAAGCTGTTGCGCGCTTCGCTGCGGCAACTGGCAAAGCCCTCGACCACCTCCTGGTCGTTGCCGGCCACGCGCAGGCCCTTGCCGCCGCCGCCGGCGCTGGCCTTGATCATCACCGGGTAGCCGATGCTGCGGGCGATCTCCCGCGCCTGCTCGGGGCTGCCGATGGCCTCGTTGTGGCCGGGGATGGTGTGGACCCCGGCGGCCTGCGCCAGTTTCCTGGACGCAATCTTGTCGCCCATGGCCGCGATCGAGTGCGCCTTCGGGCCGATGAAGACGATGCCCTCCTCCTCGCAGCGCCGGGCAAAGTCCGGGTTCTCCGAAAGAAAGCCGTAGCCGGGGTGCACGGCCTGCGCGCCGGTCTGCCGGCAGGCGGCAATGATCCGCTCGGCCAGCAGGTAGGACGCGCGCGCCGGGGCCGGACCGATGTGCACGGCCTCGTCGGCCAGTGTGGTGTGGCGGGCCTGTTTGTCGGCATCGGAGTAAACCGCCACACTCCGGATTCCCATCTTGCGGGCGGTGGCGATGATCCGGCAGGCGATTTCGCCGCGGTTGGCAATCAGGATTTTGTTGAACATGACATGGTGGGTGCAGCGTGGAAACTTCGGGGGCGTCGCCATTCAGCGCCGGAACAGTTGCCGGTATTTGTAGGCGCAGTACAGGCCGCCGATCAGTATCGGCCCGCCAAAGCTCAGCCACAGGGGCAGATCGAAGCTGAAGTACGAAACGGCAAAGACGGCCAGCGCCGCCACTGCCACCAGTGGCATCACCCACCAGGTGAGCACGGCCATGTCCAGCGCGTCTTCACTCACCGCATGCGCGGGCCGCCCCCTGGCCGCACGGATTTTGCGCAGCAGAAACACATCCGCACAAAACACCAGGCCGATGCCGATCCATTCGGCGAGGAATTCAAACATGGCATGCCTTTCGATGGCGGCCTGCAGGGGGCGCCTTACAGCGGGATGTTGCCATGCTTGCGCCAAGGATTTTGCAGCTTTTTGTCACGCAGCATCAGCAGGCTGCGACAGATGCGTTTGCGCGTCTCGTGCGGCATGATCACGTCGTCGATGAAGCCACGGGCACCGGCCACGAACGGGTTGGCAAAGCGCTCCTTGTAGCCGGCTTCGCGGGCGGCGAGCTTGACCGGGTCGTTCTTGTCTTCGCGAAAGATGATTTCCACCGCCCCCTTGGCGCCCATGACGGCAATTTCGGCGCTCGGCCAGGCCAGGTTCACGTCGCCGCGCAGGTGCTTGGAGCTCATCACATCGTAGGCCCCGCCATAGGCTTTGCGGGTGATGACGGTGATCTTGGGCACCGTGCACTCGGCATAGGCGTACAGCAGCTTGGCGCCATGCTTGATGATGCCGCCGTATTCTTGGCCGGTGCCGGGCATGAAGCCGGGCACATCGACAAAGGTGACGACGGGAATGTTGAACGCATCGCAAAAGCGCACGAAGCGCGCGGCCTTGATGCTGCTTTTGATGTCCAGGCAGCCGGCCAGCACCAGCGGCTGGTTGGCCACGATGCCGACGGTCTGGCCGTCCATGCGGGCAAAGCCGATCAGGATGTTCTTGGCGTACTCGGGCTGCAACTCGAAGAAGTCGCCATCGTCGACGGTTTTGACGATCAACTCCTGCATGTCGTATGGCTTGTTCGGGTGCTCGGGCACCAGGGTGTCCAGGCTTGGCTCCTGCCGCTCTATCGGGTCGCCGCTTTGGCGCACCGGCGCTTTCTCGCGGTTGCTCAGCGGCAGGTAGTTGTACAGGCGGCGCAGCATCAGCAGCGCTTGCACATCGTTGTCGAAGGCCAGATCGGCCACGCCGCTCTTGGTGGAGTGGGTGATGGCGCCGCCCAGTTCTTCGGCGCTGACTTCTTCATGCGTCACGGTTTTGACCACTTCGGGGCCGGTGACGAACATGTAGCTGGAATCCTTGACCATGAAGATGAAGTCGGTCATGGCCGGGCTGTATACCGCGCCACCGGCGCTCGGTCCCATGATCATGCTGATCTGCGGAATCACGCCGCTGGCCAGCACGTTGCGCTGGAACACATCGGCATAGCCGCCCAGGGACGCCACGCCCTCCTGTATGCGCGCACCGCCCGAGTCGTTCAGGCCGATGACGGGGGCGCCGACCTTCATGGCCTGGTCCATCACCTTGCAAATCTTCTCGGCGTGCGCCTCCGACAGCGCGCCGCCAAACACGGTGAAGTCCTGGCTGAACACGAACACCAGGCGGCCATTGATCATGCCGTAGCCGGTGACCACGCCGTCGCCGGGCACTTTCTGCTCCTGCATGCCAAAGTCCACGCAGCGGTGCTCGACAAACATGTCCCACTCTTCAAACGTGCCATCGTCGAGCAACAGTTCCAGGCGCTCACGCGCCGTGAGCTTGCCTTTTGCGTGCTGGGTGGCGATGCGTTTCTCGCCACCGCCCTGGCGCGCGCGTTCGCGCTTGATTTCGAGCTGCGCAAGGATGTCGTGCATGGTTTCTTTCTCCGCGGTTCGATCTTTTCGGCTCAATCCGTTGGGACCTCGCCGACGGCCGCCGCAAGCAGATGGCGCGCAGCCGTGCTGGCCGCGATCTGCCCGGACTGCACTGCGGCGCTGAGTTGCGGCAGTTGCTGGCGCACGGCCGGGTGGTTTTTGAAAGACTGCTTCAGCCCGGCGTCGATGCGCTGCCACATCCACGCCAGCGCCTGGCTCTGGCGCCTCGTGTGGAACGCGCCATTGGCCATTTGCAGCGTTTGAAATTCGCGCACAGCCGCCCACAAGGTGTCAATGCCCTGGCCATGCAATGCGCTCGATGTGATGACCCGGGGCTGCCAGTGCGCCGCGCGTTGCGCGCCCGCCGCCGCCTGCGGCTGCGGGTGCGCGCTGGCGTGTCCGTGTATTTCCGTCAACTGCAGGCCGGAACTGATCTGCGCTTGGGCCCGTGTGGCGGCATCGGCATCGATGTCGGCCTTGTTGATGAGCACCAGATCGGCCAGTTCCAGCACGCCTTTCTTGATGGCCTGCAGGTCATCGCCGGCGTTGGGCAACTGCATCAGCACCAGCATGTCCGTCATGCCCGCCACCGCCACCTCGCTTTGGCCCACGCCCACGGTTTCGACGATGACGATGTCGTAGCCCGCCGCTTCGCACACCAGCATGGCCTCGCGGGTCTTTTCGGCCACGCCGCCCAGCGTGCCGCTGCTCGGGCTGGGGCGGATAAACGCCTGCTCGTGCATGGACAGCTTTTCCATGCGCGTCTTGTCGCCCAGGATGGAGCCACCCGATACGGAACTCGACGGGTCGATGGTGAGCACCGCCACGCGCCGGCCCTGGTCGATCAGGTACAGCCCCAGCGCCTCGATCAAGGTGGATTTGCCCACCCCCGGCACGCCGCTGAACCCCAGGCGCAAAGACTTGCCGGTGTATGGCAACAGCGCCGTCAGCAGCGCATCGCCCTGCGCGCGATGCTGCGCCCGCGTGGATTCCAGCAGGGTAATGGCTTTGGCGATGGCGCGGCGCTGGACGGATGCGTCGCCATGCAATATCGCATCACGCATCCAGCGACTCCGGGTAGCGCAGCTTTTCCTGGTCTTCAGACACGGACACATATGCTCGCCCTATCAAACCATTGACCACTGTTTCGATTTGAGAGTCATCCAGTTGATTGGCAAACACGGAGTGATTCTCCAAGTCCACTAGTGTCGCGTCACCGATCATTTGTCGGTCTGCGCCGGCCATCGGAGCGCATCGCGGCGTTGCATCGCTTGCCAATACGCTCGGTATGGGCTGCGCGCTGCGCCTTGCGCTGCGCTCCGATGGCTGCGCGCAGCCTACGACATCTGATCGGTGACGCGACACCAGGATGATTTGCGTTTTCATGGGCAGGTGCTTTTTACTTGCCCGTCGCCGCGAGCGTCTTTTCGATCTGGCGCAGTACGTCGCGTGCGCTGACCGGAATCGGCGTGCCCGGGCCGTAGATGCCATGCACACCGGCGGCGTACAGAAAATCGTAGTCCTGGCGCGGAATCACCCCGCCGACGAACACGATGATGTCGTCGGCCCCCTGCGCCTTGAGCGCGGCAATGATGGCCGGCACCAGCGTTTTGTGGCCGGCGGCCAGTGTGGACACGCCCACGGCGTGCACGTCGTTTTCGATCGCCTGGCGTGCGCATTCCTCGGGCGTCTGGAACAGCGGGCCGATGTCCACGTCAAAGCCCAGGTCGGCAAAGGCCGTGGCCACGACCTTGGCGCCACGGTCGTGGCCATCCTGGCCCAGTTTGCTGACCATGACGCGCGGGCGGCGCCCCTGTTTGTCGGCAAAGGCGGCAATGTCGGCCTTCAGCGCATTCCAGTATTCCATGGTGTCCGCCTGCGCGCTGTCGTAGGCCGCCGCGTATACGCCCGAGACCTTGTTGCTGTCTGCGCGGTGCCGGCCAAAGGCTTTTTCCAGCGCGTCGCTCACTTCCCCCACGGTGGCCCGCAAGCGCATCGCCTGAATGCTCAGTTCCAGCAGGTTCCCCGAGCCGTTCTGCGCCGCAAGCGTGATGGCGTCCAGTGCCGCGTGCACGCCGGCGGTGTCGCGCCCCGCTTTCATTTTTTGCAGACGGGCAATTTGCCCGTGGCGCACCGCCACGTTGTCGATGTCGCGCACCTCGATGACATCCTCGGTCCCGGGCTGGTATTTGTTCACGCCCACGATCACGTCCTGGCCGCTATCGATGCGGGCCTGTTTTTGCGCGGCAGCGGCTTCGATCTTCAGCTTGGCCCAGCCGCTGTCCACCGCCCGGGTCATGCCGCCCATGGCCTCGACTTCTTCGATGATGGCCCACGCCGCATCGGCCATATCCTGCGTGAGTTTTTCCATCATGTACGAGCCGGCCCAGGGGTCGATCACCTTGGCGATGTGGGTCTCCTCCTGGAGGATGAGCTGCGTATTGCGCGCAATGCGGGCGCTGAACTCGGTGGGCAGCGCGATGGCTTCATCGAATGCGTTGGTGTGCAAGCTCTGCGTGCCGCCAAACACCGCCGCCATGGCCTCGATGGTGGTGCGCACCACGTTGTTGTAAGGGTCCTGCTCGGTCAGCGACCAGCCCGAGGTCTGGCAATGCGTGCGCAGCATCAGGCTCTTGGGATTTCTGGCCCCGGTCTGCTTCATGATGCGGCACCACAGCAGGCGTGCCGCGCGCATCTTGGCCACCTCCAGATAGAAATTCATGCCTACGGCCCAGAAGAACGACAGGCGCCCGGCGAACTCATCGACATCCATGCCCCGGGCCAGCGCAGTCTTCACATACTCCTTGCCATCGGCCAGCGTGAAGGCCAACTCCAGCGCCTGGTTGGCTCCGGCCTCTTGCATGTGGTAGCCCGAGATCGAGATCGAGTTGAACCGGGGCATGTGGCTGGCCGTGTAGCCGATGATGTCGCCAATGATCCGCATCGACGGCTTGGGCGGATAGATATAGGTATTGCGCACCATGAACTCTTTCAGGATATCGTTCTGAATCGTCCCGGAGAGCTGCTCCTGGCGCACGCCCTGCTCCTCGGCCGCCACCACATAGCCGGCCAGCACGGGCAGCACCGCGCCGTTCATGGTCATCGAGACCGACACCTGGTCCAGCGGAATCTGGTCGAACAAAATCTTCATGTCCTCGACCGAGTCGATCGCCACACCGGCCTTGCCCACATCCCCCGTCACCCGGGGATGGTCGCTGTCATAGCCACGGTGCGTGGCCAGGTCGAACGCCACCGACACCCCCTGCCCTCCCGCCGCCAGCGCCTTGCGGTAGAAGGCGTTGGACTCCTCGGCGGTCGAGAACCCTGCGTACTGGCGGATGGTCCAGGGGCGCACCGCATACATCGTGGCCTGCGGGCCGCGCAGATAAGGCTCAAAGCCGGGCAGCGTGTCGGCGTAGCGCAGCCCGGCCGTGTCCGCAGCGGTGTACAGCGGCTTGACGGTAATGCCATCGGGCGTGACCCAGTTCAGAGCGCCGACAGCGCCACCAGGCGCCGACTTGGCAGCGGCTTTGGCCCAGGCTTCGAGCGAAGCAGCGGCGAACTCGGGGGCGGTGCTGTGGGGCTTGTCACTCATGGTGAAGGCTTCTCCGAAGAAGGCGGGTGGCGTCCAGGCCCGCGATGGCATTCGGGCATGGGGCCGCGGCGTGCAACGGCGTACAGGGGCATGGAACAACGTGCAAAGGCATGCAGGCGAACCCCGATGCGGCGCAGAGTTTACCTCTTTCGTAATTATTCATTCAAAATATTCGGCCCGTCTTACAATCGGGCCCATGCCTGCCCTGAAGCCCCGCGCACTGTATGAAGAAGTGGCCGAGCAACTGCGCCAGCGCATCTTCCGCCGCGCACTGCAGCCCGGCCATTGGATCGACGAATTGAAGATCGCTGAAGAATTCGGCATCAGCCGCACGCCGCTGCGCGAGGCGCTGAAAGTTCTGGCAACCGAAGGACTGGTCACCATGAAACTGCGCCGCGGCGCCTATGTGACCGAGGTGTCCGAACGGGACCTGCGCGATGTCTACCACCTGCTGGGCCTGCTCGAAAGCGACGCGGCCGCTGTCGTCGCCAGCACCGCGACGGCAGCCCAGTTGCAGGCGCTGCAAGACCTGCACGCTGACCTGGAGGCCGCAGCCGACGAACGCGAGCGCTTTTTTGCGCTGAACGAGCGCTTTCACATGCGGCTGCTGGAACTGGCCAACAACCGCTGGCGCAGCCAGATGGTGGCCGATTTGCGCAAGGTGATGAAGCTCAACCGCCACCACTCGCTGTTCAAGCAGGGGCGGATCGACGACTCGCTGCATGAGCACCGCGCCATCCTTGCCGCCCTGCTGGCACGCGACGCCCGGGCCACGGAGCAGGCCATGCGGGCGCATTTCGCCCAGGGTTTGGAAGCGGCAAGCCCGGATTGATACGGCTCAGGAGCGCCTTAGCGTGCCATTCGGGACCTCGCCGGGCTGCCTTGTCGGAACCGGGTTGAACTTTTCCGATAATGGCTTATCAGTAAGCCGAGACGCTGGCGCCCTGCCAGGGTCGAACCTTCAGCCCACCAAGGAGTTCCGATGGATCGTCCTCCGCGCCATTTCCGGCGCGCCCACTGCGCGGCCCTCGCTCTATCGATCTGGGCTGCGGCGGCCAGCGCTGACGAACATGCCCATACGCACGGTCGTCTGGAACTGGACGTGGCGATCGATGCCCGGTCCATCACCCTGGAAATCGAATCCCCGCTGGACAGTTTTCTCGGGTTCGAACATGCCCCCCGCACCGATGCGCAGAAAAAGCGTGTGGCGGACATGGTGGCGCGACTGAATGCAGCGGATCGACTCTTTCGGCCCGATCCTGCGGCCGAATGCAAGCTGTCCAGGGTGGCGCTGAGCTCGCAGGCGCTGGGCCTTGGAGACGCCGAAGAGGAATCTGAACACGGGCCGGAACCGGCGACCAGGAAGAAGCCGGCGGCCGGCCAGCAAGACGAGCATGCCGACATCGACATGACGGTTGTGTTTTCTTGCGCCAAGGCGAGCGCCGCGCGCTACATCGACATCCAGTTGTTCAACGCATTCGAGGGCATCCGCACCATCGATGCGCAGGTGGCCGCACCCCAGGGCCAGTTCAAACGCCGACTGAGCGCCCCATCGCCCAGGTTGGGCTGGGGCCGCTGAGGTGTCAGTAGTGCCTGGCGCCTGCGTGATGGAGTTGGCAAATCTGCGTTTCGCCTGGCCGCGCAGCCAGGGGGACTGCCTGAACATCGCGGCACTGCGGATCGCTGCCGGGGAACGGGTATTCCTGCACGGCCCGAGCGGCTGCGGCAAGAGCAGCCTGCTGTCGCTGATGGCGGGTGTGCTGCTGCCGCAGGAAGGCCATGCCTCGTTGCTGGGGCAAAGCTGGCGCGACATGCGGGTCGCCGCGCGTGATCGGTACCGGGTGGATCATGTGGGCTACATCTTTCAGCAGTTCAATCTGCTGCCGTATCTGAGCGTGATGGACAACGTTCTGGCGCCCTGCCGCTTCTCGGCCCTGCGCCGCATGGCGGCAGCCCGGCAATCGGGCTCGATCACCTGCGACGCGCAGACCTGGCTGGACGCCATGGGGCTGGAACGCGCGCTGTGGAGCCGGCCCGCGCGCGATCTCTCGGTCGGCCAGCAACAGCGGGTGGCGGCAGCGCGCGCGCTGATCGGTCGCCCGGCCGTGGTCATCGCCGATGAACCGACATCCGCACTGGACGAGGACCGGCGCGCAGCGTTCCTCCAATGGCTGCTGTCCGCCTGCGACGAGGCCGGCAGCACATTGGTGTTCGTGAGCCACGACAGGCGCATCGCGGAACATTTCCCGCGCCAGATTCTGCTGCCCTCGATCAACGAGGCCGTAGCGGCAGAGGCAGCGCCGGCATGACCGGATTTCTCCTTGGCCTGGCATGGCGCAGCGCCTGGAACCGGCGCTTCACGCTCGTGCTCACCGTGTGCTCCATCGCGTTGTCGACCTTCATGCTGATCGGCGTGGAACGCATCCGCACCGATCTGCGCGACAGCTTTACCAGCGCCGTCTCGGGCACGGACCTGATCGTCGGCGCGCGGACGGGCTCCATACAGTTGCTGCTCTACGCGGTTTTCCACATTGGCGCCGCCACCAACGATATCCGCTGGAGCAGCGTGCAGGCACTCGGACAGCAACGCGGCGTTGCCTGGGTGGTGCCGCTTTCGCTGGGGGACTCGCACCGCGGATTTCCGGTACTGGGGACATCGGCGGGCTATTTCGAGCACTTGCGCTACGGCGACCAGCAATCGCTGCGCCTGGAGCAAGGCAGCGTCTTCGCGGACCTGTTCGACGCCGTGATCGGCGCCGAGGTCGCGGACCGGCTGGGCTACCGCTTGGGGCAGCGCATCACCTTGGCCCATGGCAGCGGCGATTTGCATCTTTCCGATCATGCCGACAAGCCGTTCAGGATCACGGGCATCCTGGCGCGCACCGGAACGCCCGTGGACCGCACCGTGCACATCAGCCTCGAAGCGATGCAAGCCTTGCATGTGGATTGGTTTGCCGGCGCGCCCATCCCCGGCGGTCACATCGACCCCGATCGAGTGCGCAGCATGAACCTGCAGCCCAAGGCCGTCACCGCCGCCCTCGTGGGGCTGAAGAATCGCGCTGCCGTATTTTCCGTGCAGCGGCAGGTCAACCAATTTGCCGCCGAGCCGCTGATGTCCATTTTGCCGGGGGTGGCCCTGGATGAGCTGTGGGATGTCATCGGCACCGGCGAGCAGGCGCTGCTGCTCATGTCCGCCTTGGTGGCCGCCGTCAGCATGGCCGCTCTGGTCTCGGTGGTGCTTGCCGGGCTGAACGAAAGGCGCCGGGAATTGGCGGTTCTTCGGGCCGTCGGCGCCAGTCCCCATCATGTGCTGCTGCTCCTGGCCCTGGAGGGGTCGATGGTCACCATCTCCGGCATCACCGTGGGCATTGTCGCCATGGTCGGGGCCTTGGTCGCTGCCGGCCCATGGCTACAGTCGGCCTATGGCCTGACCTTGCACGCGGCGCAACCCACAAACTTGCAATGGGCGCTGCTGGCGGGCCTGCTGCTCGCTGGCTCTCTGGCGGGCCTGCTGCCCGGCTGGCGCGCATACCGGCTGGCGCTGGCCGACGGGCTGGCGCCAAGAATCTGAGGCCATCACATGACGACTACCCGCCGCCTGGCCACGCGCCGCCACCTCTTGGTTGCCGCCCTTGCGGCGCTCGCCATTCCGGCCTACGCCATCGACTATCGGGAGATCAGTTGGGACGATCTCGTCCCGAAGGATTGGGATCCGATGAAGTCGTTTCGTGACCTCCAGAATCTGGATGCGCTGCCAGACACTGATCCGCGCATTCAAAAGCTCTATGACCGGATGCGCCAAGTGTGGGACAGCGCGCCGACCGTGCCCGCCATGCAGGGCAAGGAAGGCAGGATTGCCGGGTATCTGGTGCCGCTCGAAGAAGGCAAGCAGGGGATTCGCGAGTTCTTGCTGGTGCCCTACTTCGGCGCCTGCATTCATCTGCCGCCGCCGCCCGCGAATCAGATCGTTCATGTCCGGGCCTCGACGCCAGTCCGGGGCCTGAGGTCGATGGATGCGGTGTGGGTGAGCGGTCGATTCGGACTACAGCGCTCCGACTCCACGCTGGGCGTCAGCGGCTACACCATGACCGCAGACAGCGTGACGAAACACCAAGGGCCAGGCGGAAAGCCTTAGATGCTGCGGCACTTCGCCTAGTGTCGCGTCACCGATCATCTGTCGGTCTGCGCTGGCCATCGAAGCGCATCGCGGCGTTGCATCGCTTGCCAATACAGCTCGGTATGGGCTGCGCGATGCGCCTTGCGCTGCGCTCCGATGGCTGCGCGCAGCCTACGACATCTGACCGGTGACGCGACACTAGGGTGTGCGTTGCGCCGCCGCCGCCAATGCGCTGGCGAGCGTGGCGGTGTTGCCCTGCATCAAAAGGAGATAGGTTGCCGCAGGCCCATCGGGGGGAGACAGCGCATCGGAGTACAGCTTTCCGCCAACGGTGGCGCCCGTCTCGCGCGCCAGTTGCTCGACGAGCCGGGGATCCGAGATGTTCTCGATGAACATGGCAGGAATACGCTGCGCACGCACTTGGTCGACCAGGCGTGCGATGTCGCTTGCCGATGGCTCGGCCTGCGTGGAAAAACCGCGCGCAGGCACAATGCGCAGCCCATAGGCTTGCGCGTAGTACCCGAATGCGTCATGGGTCGTCACCAAGACACGGCGCTCGGGGGGCAGCGCGGCAAAGGTTCGTCGAATCTGCGCGTCCAGCGCCAGCAAACGCTCGCTGTACGCCGCAGCGCGCGCCCGATAGGCGGCGGCATGCGCCGGGTCCTTCTTGGCAAACCCTTTGGCAATGTTGTTGGCATAGATCACAGCGTTGGCCACGTTCTGCCAGGCATGCGGATCGCGCGGCGCATGGTGGTGGCGGTCACCCTTGCCGCCGCTGTCGTGGGCCTGCGCCGAGGCATCGAACGTCCGGACTTTGACGCCTTCGGAGGCAATCGATTCAAGCCCTTTGAACCCGGCAGATTTTTTCAAGCGCGCCATCCAGCCCTCGAAGCCCAATCCATTGGACACCAGGACCGACGCTCGTTGCAGTGTTCGCGCATGCTGCGGGGTCGGCTCGAACATGTGGGCGTCGCCATCAGGCCCTACCAGTGCGGTCACACTGACATCCGGCCCGCCCACTTCGCGGGCGATATCGGCCAGGATGGAAAAACTCGCCACGACATTCAGTCCGGGTTCGGCGGCCCAGCCTGGAGACGAAACGGCCAGCGCCATCAGCAGCAAGGCGCGGCGGGAGTTTTTCAAGAACGGGCGAGGGATCATCTGGATTCTCCTGCGGTGACAGACATATTTCGTTGCCGGCGGGGTGGACGCCGGGCCCACAAGCCGCCATCAGGCCCGACGGTCAGCGACACGGCATACAGCACGCCCAGGCACAGCGTGATCGCGGATGACGCCGCGATGCCGAGGCGAAAAGAAAGCCACAGCCCTGCCCCACTTCCCGCCAGGCCGCACAGCACGGCCAATGCCATCTGCGCGCCGAGTGACCTGACCCAGAACCTGGCTGCTGCGGCTGGCAATATCAGGAAGGCCACGGCCATCAAAGTCCCGAGCGAATGAAAGCCGCCCACCAGATTGAGTACCAGCAGCAGCATGAACACGGCATGGGCCAGCACCCCTTGCCGGCCCATGCCGCGCAAGAACCCGGGATCGAAACACTCGACCGCCAGAGGCCGGTAGATGAGCGCCAGCGCAAAAACCGAGACCGTGGCGATCGAGGCGCCCAACAGCAAGGTCGGATCGTCGAGTGCCAGCACCGAGCCGAACAACACATGCAGCAGGTCAACGTTCGAGCCTCTGAGCGAGACCAGCAGCACCCCCAACGCCAGCGAGATCAGATAGAAGCTCGCAAAACTCGCGTCTTCGCGCAGCGTGGTCAACCGGGACACCATGCCCGCCAAGGCCACCACCAGGAGTCCGGCCAGCAACCCGCCCGCAGTCATCGCCGGCAACGACAGGCCAAAGAAAAAATACCCCAGGGCAGCGCCTGGAAGAATCGCATGCGCCATGGCATCGCCGACCAAGCTCATGCGACGCAACAGCAAGATGACCCCGAGCGGACTGGCGCCCACGCTCAGGCAAACGCAGCCCGCCAACGCGCGGCGCATGAATTCGTAGTCGGCAAAAGGCCCCCAGACAGTCGTCATGGCGCCCATCACGCCCATCACGCTCATCACGATCTTCCTGCTGCTGGCGCGGCCGATGGCGCGCCGGCACGCCCGAACGCCGCGAGGGCATTCAGGCTTTCGGGCGTCTCGCCCCACGAAAGGCCCTGGCCGGCCAGGGCCAGGGTTCTGGGAAAGTGCGCGCGCACCAGTTCGAGGTCATGCACGACCGTGACGACCGTTTTCGCCTCCGCGTGCCAGCGTGCGATGAGCCGCAGAAGGTCTTCCACGGTCGGCGTGTCGATCCCCGCAAAAGGCTCGTCGAGCAACACGACGGGCGCATCTTGCACCAGGACGCGCGCGAAGCGAACGCGCTGGAACTGACCTCCGGACAGACCACTGATCCAGGTATGCTCGAAACCCTGCAGTCCCACCGCAGCGATCGCATCGGCGATGCACTGCCTGAACGGACGCCCGACGGCGCGCAGGCTCCCGACGCGGTTCCATAGCCCCAGCGCCACGAAATCGGACACGGTGATCGGAAAGCCCCGATCGACCTCGTTGGTTTGGGAAAGGTACGCCATCGCGCGTGCAGGCCACCGGCATTCCACCCACCCCTGGGTCGGCCGGACCAGCCCCAGCAAGCCCTTGAGCAGCGTCGTCTTGCCGGCCCCATTCGGGCCTACGATGGCCGTCAGGGAACCCTGCGCAAACCTTCCGCTCAGCCCGGAGATGGCAACGGCGTTTCGGTAACCCAACGCAACGCCATGCAAAACGATGTCCGTTGACGGCCCACCCGCGCCGTCGCCCGAAAAGGGCAAGGCGCAAGATGAAGAATGGTTCCACCAACTCACCACCAACCCCATGCCCAACCCACCGACGCCCACAGGCCCGCAGCAATGCAGGCGGCCATTGCGCAACGGATAGTCACGGAGGTCTGGAGCAAACTGGGGCCCCACCAAGGTTCAAGCCGCACGGCGATCTGGTTTTTCATGGGCCAGATGATAGTGCATACTCATTATCGAATCTACCCCGGAGTGCCCAGAGCACTCTTGCACGAGACCACCGACATCCGGAGCCACCGATGGAACGTTCAACCCGACAACGCAGTTCAATCAGAACGGTGATGGAAGCCGCCGGGCGCCCACTGTTGCCGGGCGAGATCCTCGTCGCGGCGCAGCGCGATGTGCCCAACATCGGGCTGGCCACCGTTTACCGCAACCTCAAACAGCTCATGGATGCCGGCGAGATCCAGATGGTCGAACTCCCCGGGGAGGCGCCCCGCTATGAATTGTCCGGGCACAAGCACCACCATCATTTCAGTTGCAAGCTGTGCCATCGCGTATTCGATGTGCATGAGTGCCCCGGGAACATGATGCAGCTTGCGCCGCAGGGGTTTGTCGTGGAGGGCCACGAACTGACCCTGTACGGCCGGTGCAACGACTGCCGATCGGGCGCCGCGTCACAGCGGCCCGGTGCCGCACCGCATGTCGCCGCTCCCGGAGCGGGCAAGATGCGCTGATGGAACGCCGTTCGTGGCGCTCGTGGTGTTTCTCACACTTCGTCGCCCCGGATGGCCCGTCGAGACCGGCCGGCGATCACCTGCGCCACGCGCATGCCGACGCGCACCCAGCGAGCTGGCCAGGTGGGTTGGCCCGATCGGTGGCTCCGGCGCCATCGCCGGCGATGCCGCCGGGCCTGGTGCTCAGGCCTTTCCCTTTCCCTTTCCCTTTCCCTTTCCCTTTCCTTTGGGCAACTCGATGCCGGGGAAGATCTTGATCACCGCGCTGTCGTCTTCGTTGGCGAAGCCGGCGGACGACGCCTGCATGAACATCTGGTGCGCGGTGGACGCGAGCGGCAGCGGAAACTTGCTCGCACGCGCGGCATCGAGCACCAAGCCCAGGTCCTTGACGAAGATGTCGACCGCCGACAGCGGCGTGTAATCGCCCGCCAGCACATGGGCCATGCGGTTCTCGAACATCCAGCTATTGCCCGCACTGTGCGTGATCACCTCGTAGAGCGCGTCCAGTGCCACGCCCTCGCGCAGGCCCAGCGCCATCGCCTCGGCCGCCGCCGCGATGTGCACGCCGGCCAGCAACTGGTTGATGATCTTGACCTTGCTGCCCGCGCCCGCGCGGTCGCCCAGGCGATACACCTTGCCGGCCATCGCGTCGAGCACCGCACCCGCCTGCGCATAGGCTTGCGGCTTGGCGGACGACATCACCGTCATCTGCCCGCTCGCGGCCTTGGCCGCGCCGCCGGAGATCGGCGCGTCGATGTAATGAATGCCGGCCTGGCCCAACCGATCTTCGAGTGCGGCCGACCAGTGCGGATCGACGGTGGAACACATGACGAAGGTGCTGCCGGGCTTCATGGCTGCGGCTGCGCCACCTGCGCCGAACAGCACGGCCTCGGTCTGCGCCGCGTTGACCACGACGCTCACCACCACCGCGCAAGCCGCCGCGACTTCGGCGGGGTTGTTGCAGGCGACGCCGCCCTGCGCAGCGAAGGCCGTCGCCACGCCCGGCCGCAGATCGCACACATGCACTTCATAGCCGTTGGCACGCAGCGTCTGTGCGATGCCTGCGCCCATGGCGCCCAAGCCGACGATTCCTGCTTTTCTCATGGGGCTGGCTGCCTTTCCGGAGGAGGTTCCAAAAGACTCGTTGGCTCACCTCGTCGGCTTGCCGCATCCCGGGGCGCCGACTGACACGATGAAATCACTAGTGTCGCGTCACGGATCAGATGTCGTAGGCTGCGCGCAGCCATCGGAGCGCAGCGCAAGGCGCATCGCGCAGCCCATACCGAGCGTATTGGCAAGCGATGCAACGCCGCGATGCGCTTCGATGGCCAGCGCAGACCGACAGATGATCGGTGACGCGACACCAGCATTGGCGCTGCGTTGCTTTTCTTGGCGCACTCGGGGCCATCGCCATGCCGTTGCAGATACGGCATCAGTACGCCGTCGGTCGGGTCGAAGGGCCGGCCAGCGCGAGTTCTGCCGCATCGAAGGTGAGCTCGATCTTGAGCCCCACGGGGTCCCGCAGGAAGATCTGGTGCAGCGCAATGCCCGGCACCTGCGCCTCCTGCCAGTCGATGCCCTGTGCCTGGAGGTGCTCGCGTGTGCTCTTCAGTCCATGAGTGCGCAGCGAGACATGATCGAATTTCCCCGTGGGCAAGAAATCCGTTGTCGCAGGCTCACCGCCGGGCGCATTTCCAACCAGGTGCACGAGCGCCTGATCGCCAGCGTACAGCCAGTACCCGGGAAACGAAAACGCGGGTCGGGCACCCGCGCGCAGTTGCAGAACGCGCGAGTAGAAGTCCAGCAAAACGGGGAGCATGTCCTGGGCGACCCGCAAAGTGAAATGGTCGATCTGAGCGACTCTCATGTGTCCATGCTTTCAGAATGAATCGGGACTGTCATCATACGAACTTCAAAAGCCCTCCGTATGCTGGCTTCCACCAGCGCGCTGACGGAGTTTGGCAAGGCAAGCCGCGCGTCAGGGC
Source organism: Verminephrobacter eiseniae EF01-2 (assembly GCF_000015565.1). NCBI lineage: Bacteria > Pseudomonadati > Pseudomonadota > Betaproteobacteria > Burkholderiales > Comamonadaceae > Verminephrobacter > Verminephrobacter eiseniae. The sequence continues at coordinate 3,757,544 of NC_008786.1, read as the reverse complement.
ATGCACGACGCGATCGCTTGGCGCGACGCGGCAATCGCGCCGGAGATGACCCGCCATCCGCTCGATCTGCTCGAGCAGCGACCCATACGTGATGGCCGTGCCGAAGTACTGGATCGCCGTCTTGTCCGGATCGCAGCGCGCCGCACTTGCGACGTTTCATTGATACGGGTCTCGATAACGGCCTCGCCGAGCGGTTCAACCGGACAATGAAGGAGCAAGCGATTCATGGGCGCATCTTCAAAAACCTGGAGGAGCTTCGTGCTGCCACCATCGCGTTCAGGGATCGATACAATCGCGACCGGCGGCTTGGGGAACTGGGCTTCAAATCATCCTCTTGAAGCCCGTCAGGAACGGCTGATGAAACTGGCCGCCCGAGCTGCAAAAGCGTGTCCAAACAACCGGAGCCGGTACATGCAGCGCTGGCCGTACCATTCGCAGCAGACGACGCACAGCGGCGGAGCATGCAGGTGAACGACCCGGCCTCTCACCCGGGGGCCGTCGGCGTCGGCATCACGCCGAATGTCGTCGCATCCAAATTGATGCCGCCGGCCAGTGCGGATACGAATCTCGCGCGGCCGCATCTCGTCGACGGCATGCGCGCCGCGCATGCCGCGCGCCTCGTGCTGATCCGGGCCCCCGCCGGCTTCGGAAAAACGACGCTGATGCAGCAGTACGCCGCGTCGTGCGACAGGCAGCGGCGCGTGACCATCTGGCTACGCGTCGACCAGGCGGACAACGACTTGCCGCGCTTTGTCGGCCATCTCGGCGTCGGCCTGCGCACGCTCACCCCCGACGACAATTTGCGCACCGTGTTCGGCGAACGGCTCGCCGCCAGCGTGATCGAAACCGTCGCGTCGTTCCGTATGCCTTTCGCGATCCTGCTGGACGATTTCGAGTCGATCCAGAGCGCGTCGGTGCTGAACTTCGTCCAGCATCTGATCGATGCGCTGCCGCCCAACGGCACGCTCGTGATCGCATCGCGCACCACGCCGGCACTCGGCCTCGGACGGATTCGCGCACGCGGGCAGCTACTGGAGATCGATTCCGCCGAACTGCGTTTCAGCCTTCCGGAAGCAACCGCGTTCATCCGCGACAAGTGCGCGCTGCCGTTGCGCGACAAGGACATCGCGACGCTGCATCGCTGCACCGAAGGATGGGCGGCCGCCATCTTCCTCGCGACGCTGTCACTGCGGCAGCGCACCGACTACGGCCGTTTCGTCGCGTCGTTTTCCGGCACGAACACACAGCTCGCCGTCTATCTCACCGAAGACATCCTCGGCCAGCAGAGCGAATCGTGTCGCACGTTCCTGATCGAGACCAGCGTCCTGACGCAGTTGTCCGCCCCGCTGTGTGACGCGATCACGGGCCGGCACGACAGCGGGGCGATGCTCGACCATCTCGAACGGTCGAACCTGTTCCTGTTTCCGCTCGACAGCGAACGCAATGAATACCGCTATCACAGCTTGTTCGCGAGCTTCCTCCAGCATCGTCTGCGCGCACTGCATCCCGGGCGCGAGGCGGAACTGCACGCGGCTGCCGCGCACTGGTTTCTCGATGCCGAGCGCCCGGTTCCCGCCATCGACCATCTGTTGCAGGCCGGCATGAAGGCGCAGGCGATCGCACAGCTCGGTCGGCACGCGGGCACGCTGCTCAACGACGGGCGCGTGCGCCTGCTCGGGCGCTGGTTCGATCAGATACGCGACGCGCTGCCCCGGGCCGATCCGCGCGTGCGCATCAGTGACGCGTGGGTGCTGCTGTTCAATCGGCACTTCGACGAGGCGACGGCCGCAGTCCAGCGGATCGTCGACGACCACGCAGCGGACGATTCGTGCGACACGCTGCTGCTGCAAGCCGAGACGCTGCGCTGCACGCTGTACGCGATGTCCGGCCAGTTGGACGCCTGCTTGCGCGCGGGCCTTCCGCATCTCGATCGGCTATCGCCCGACGAAACGTTCCAGTACTGCATGCTCGCGATCTCCCTGTCCTACTGCCTCATGGCTGCGCAACGCTATGACGAAGCGCGCGCGGTACTCGCGCGCGCCTCGTCCAACGGACGCAGCGACGGCTCCGTCGTCCTGCGCAGCGTCGCCGATTGCATCGACAGCGTCATCGATCTGGTGCATGGCCGGCTCGGCAGCGGGCGCGCGCGCCTGAAGCACGCGGAGCACCACTGGAACGAGTGCCATGGCGAGGTGACTGGCGGCCGCGCGTCGGCCGGCATCGCACTGGCAATGGTGCTGTACGAAGCCGACGAGCTCGAAGAGACCGGTCGGCTCATTGCCGCCAACCTCCCATACGCGAAGATGAACGGCCCCGTCGATTCGATGACGATATGTCATGTGCTCAGCGCGCGCGTCGCGCTCATACACGGCGACCGTGATCTCTGGCAAAGGCGGCTCGTCGAACTGGAAGAACTCGGCCGCCAGGTCGGCTTGCAGAGAGTGATCTGCTCGGCGTGGCTCGAACGCGCCCGGGTGTCAACGCTCGATGGCGCGTTCGACGCCGCAGATCAGGCGTTGAATATCGCTGATCTACACGGCGCGTGGGAAAGGGATGATCTCATCGGCTACGCGAATGAAGTGGATTTGCCATCGATCGCACGCTGGCGTCTGCAAATCGCACGCGGCAACGACCGCGCAGTCTGTGCGGCATTGGCCGACGTCATCGTTGATGCGACCGCACGGCAACGCTATTGGCGTGCGATCAAGCTGCATCTGTTGCGCGCGATGGCGCTCGATCGCGTCAGCGAGCACGATGCCGCATTCGACGAGCTCACCGACGCGCTGCGCTTGGCGAGTCACGAAGGATTTTTCCGGACCTTTCTCGACGAAGGCGAACGGCTTTCCGCGTTGTTGCAGCGCTGGGCCACGCGCCATCGGGCCGCCGCCGCATCGCTTGGCATCGCGCAGCAGTTCCTGTCCGCGCTGCTCGAACGCATCGATGCGGCAGCACGCAACGCTCAGCCGTCGCATGCGGCGGCGCCGTCAGCCAAGCATGCGGCCGACGCGGAAGCACTCACGCCGCGTGAACTCGATGTGCTGCGGATGCTCGCGATGGGGCATCGCAATCGTGTGCTCGCGGAAAAACTCTTCGTGTCGGAATTCACCGTGAAATCGCACCTGCGACGCATCAGCGCGAAACTTGACGCGCAAAGCCGTACCGAGGCCGTCGCGATCGGCCGCGCGCGCGGTCTGATCGAATGAGGTCACGGCGTCGCCGTGACAAAGCGAGCGGGCGTGTTCCGACCTCCGTGTCCGCACCATCGATCGAGTCCCGCGCGCAGCGATCTGAATCCGGTCGCCGCTTGACCCGTTGGCGTCCACCCGTTCCGATCGGCGTCAGTATGCGGTGGAAGCGGCACGGCTGGCCTGTGCTCAAAAAAAGCCCGGCGAGAGGGCCGCAGCATGGTCTTCATCGACGAATCCGGCTTGAGCGAACGGCCTGGCGTTGCGCGCACCCTGGAGTCTGCGCGGACGACACGCCGCTTCTCCAGCACCGCTTTACCTGGAAGAAACTCTCGGCCATTGCTGCACTGTCCACCTGCGCTGTGTCGTAGTTCGTTCGGACTATTTGCACCCGGCGCGCAAATTACTTCCTTCGAGGCACGACAGCACCATGCGTCCGTCCTAAAGTGGCAAGGTAGAACGATTCGCCGGCTGGAGAGCCGACAAAACGACGGAGGCGACGAATGTGCCTGACGCAAGGACTGCATCGTTGTATGCAGCGAACACCGGCGTAGCGCGCGACGATGTTCAGTGGCCGCTCGCGTACTTTCCGTGAACGTGCAACAACATATTCTGCGTGGCACGGTCATTGAATTTGCACAAACACAAGGGGCGATTCGAATGAAGATATCCACAAATGGCATGCCGCAGGGTGCTGACCGCGACATGCCAGCGATTTTCCGAGACATGCCGGAACTGACTTTCCTTGGTAAACCGATTACACAGGGAAGAGTTCCATCGGCTCTCAGCCTGTCACCTTTTTTTCTGGGTGATTGCGGATCTCGAATCCGCGATGAATTGCCCTCTGCTGCAACGAACCCTTTCCTGACAACGGGAGGCGAGATTGTTTGATTGGTCTATCGTCGAGCGAAGTCAGGATGCTTTGATTAGCGGGTTTTTCCTTAGCATCCGTCTGACCATCATCGCGGGAGTCGCCAGTCTTTTGGGAGGGCTGGTGTTAGGCATCGCCCGCATAAAGGCGCGAGGATATGTCAGGTTTCTGCTGACAGCCTACGTAGAAGTGATGCGCAATACGCCTTTGTTGGTCACACTCTATCTTGTTTACTTCGGACTTCCCATGCTTGGAATAGACATTCCAACCTTCCCCTGCGTCGTTGTGGTGCTCGTCATGCAGCACACAGTGTTCGTCTCGGAGGTGCTGCGCGGCGGATTTCTCTCGGTGTCAATTTCTCAGATCGAAGCCGGGCGAGCCTTGGGAATGCGTCCACTGGCAATTTTTCGTATCGTGCAGTTTCCACAGGCTTGGTCCGCTTCAGTCCCCGCCCTGATCAACGCCTTGATCATTTTGGTGCACGACACATCGCTGGGAGCAGCTGTGTCCCTGGGTGATTTGACGATGGCCGCCAATGTGATTTCGCAGCGCACGGCATCGAGCTTCGAGCCATTCCTTGCGATTGCAGTGTGCTATTCGGCTCTGTCCTGGTCATTGAGCCGGGCAGGAAGTTTTCTTGAACGACGCAGCAAGATTGCACGGTAGAAAACCATGGAATTCGACATGCTCGTCAATGCGGCTCCATTGCTCACGAAAGCGCTCGGGCAGACGTTGCTCTTTTCACTCATTTCGATGTGCATTGCTTTCGTATTGGGTTTTCTCCTTGCGGAGGTCAGCATACTTGGCGGTCGCGTGATCGCTTTCGTCACACGCTGCCTGATCGAGGGCGTTCGCGGCGTTCCGCTGCTCGTTTTCGTCTTTCTTACGTATTACTCTCTTCCCAAGCTGGGTATACGCCTGGACGCGATGTACTCCGGATGCATTGCACTCGCCGTCTTCTTTTCCATGTACGTGGCAGAGATTTTTCGCGGAGCGTTCCGCACAATACCCAAGGTGCAAACCGAGGCTGGCATGGCACTTGGCATGAGCCATTGGAAGATTCAGATCATCGTTCTTCTGCCGCAAGCTCTTCGGATTGCCCTGCCGTCGTTGATGAATATTGCCGCCATCGTAATCAAGGCGACCTCGGTGATGTCGATCATTGGTGTTTGGGAACTGACATTGGCAACGAACGAACTGGTCATGCGAACCCTTGCGCCGTTCACCTTCTTCGTCGCTGCGTTGGTTCTGTATTTCGTGCTGTGCTACAGCATGGTGCGCAGTGCGACATATCTGTCCAATCGTTTGAACAAGTCGCAGCGTTTTTAAAAAGGGCTACCCGAAATGATCTCTGTTCAAAGCCTGTCGAAGTCGTTTGGCAGCCACATGGTACTCAAAGACTTCTCATTCGAAGTTGCGCAGGGGAAGACCGCCGTTTTGCTCGGCAAAAGCGGGTCGGGGAAAAGCACCATGCTGCGCTGCCTCAACCTGCTCGAGCATTGGGATCGGGGCAACATTGAGATTGCGGGATTGCCACTGGGACGCACCTGCAAGCCTGATGGGCAATGGCGCCGCTGGAACACACGCGAAGAAGCCGAGGCGCGCCAGCGGATCGGCATGGTTTTTCAGCAATTCAATCTGTTTCCACATATGACAGTCCTGCAAAACGTCATGTGCGGACCGAAGCGGATTCTTGGACAAGATGAAACTACTGCTCGCAAACTGGCACTGGAATTGCTCGATCAGGTCGGGCTGGTTCAGAAGCAGAGTGCGTATCCTTCATTTCTCTCGGGAGGGCAGCAGCAGCGCGTCGCCATCGCACGAGCGCTCGCGATGCGTCCATCCGTGCTGCTGCTCGACGAAATCACGTCCGCCCTCGATCCAGAGCTCGTTGGTGAGGTGCTTGAGGTAATCCGTGACCTGAAGCAAAGAGGGCTAACGATGGTGTGCGTGACCCATGAAATCCACTTTGCACAGGACGTGGCCGACCACGTGATTTTTATGGAAGAAGGTCAATTGGTGGAAGAAGGAAGGCCGGACGCGCTATTGGCGCAACCGAATACGGAACGCTTACGCAAGTTTCTTTCCCGCTTTCATGCTCGCAGTGGAGGTGAAAAAATGGCAAGTTAAAGAACCCGCTCAAGCCATGAGCACCGTGAAATAAATCAACTGTTCGAGGTTCATCATGAAATTCAAGGCAATCTGCCAGTGCTTGGTAGCCGTTCTGACGCTGTTGGGCATGTGTTTTACTTCGCTGGCACATGCGGACAAGCTGGCAGACGTATTGAAACGCGGTTATTTGATTGTGGGTACCACAGGTTCCAGTCCACCTTTTGGCTTCAAGGATGAGAAAGGCGAACTGCAGGGCTTCGATGTCGATATGAGCCGCCTGATCGCGAAAGCACTGTTTGGTGACCCGCAGAAGGTGAAATTTGTCCTGTTGGGCAACGAGGCACGCTGGACCGCGCTGCAGACTGATCAGGTTGACATGGTGGCACAATTTGCCACCATCACGCCTGAACGCTTGGTGCGTGTGGGCTTCACGCCCCGTTACTTTGACACGGGAATGACAGTGGTGGTTCGCAAGGATTCGAAGATCAAGTCGTTTGCCGACCTTGATAGTGCGGACGTGACCATCGCGACCCTGACTGTCCCTGAGCAGATCGATCTGGTCAAGCGCATGGCACCGAACGCCCGCGTTGCAAGTTTCGCAACAGTCGATCAGCAATTCCTGGCATTGCGTTCGGGACGTGTACAGGCGTTTCTCGTTGATCTACCCATTGGCATGTGGTACGGAGCGACCAGTCCTGATGCAAGGGTCATTCCAGGTGTGTACGATGGATTTCAAAACTACGGAATTGCTTATAAACTGGGCGAACTGAGCTGGAAGCAGTTCTTGGACGGATTTGTAACCGATCTCACCACCGGCTATTCCTACGTCCAATACACGGTGCTCTACAGGAAGTATTTCAAGATCAATCCTCCCCCACAGCGGGACTACAAGGTCATGGGTGCGATGTGATGATCCCGTGACTTCGGGGAGCAACGACGATCGCTACCCGAAGTCGTATACGCAAACCGAGACACAAGGAATTTCGCGGCAGGCTCAGCGCGCCACATGTAGCGTTTCATTGCAGACTACCATGTACCGTTCGACAACAATCACACCACGCTTGACTGCCGCTGGATAGTTACCATGAAAGGTTATATATGAATTTTGTTCCAGCACGGATAGGTGACGCCGTAACGGAAATCGACACCCCCGCTCTGATCGTAGATCTGGATGCGTTCGAGCGAAATATGAAAAAAATGGCCGCATTCGCAGACCTGGCGGGAATTCGATTGCGACCGCACGCCAAAACACATCGATGTGCCGCTATCGCCCTAAAGCAGATACAGATGGGTGCGGTCGGTCAGTGTTGCCAGAAGGTCGGTGAAGCAGAGGCACTCGTGCAAGGCGGAGTACGGGATATTTTCGTCAGCAACGAGGTACTGGACATTCGCAAGCTTCGCCGGTTGGCTGCGCTGGCGAAAAGCACCACCATTTCCCTTTGTTTCGATGCGCTCGAACAAGTGGATGCCGCCTCGAAAGCTGCGCAGGAGTTTGACGTCGAGCTTGGAGCACTGGTGGAAATCGACCTGGGAATGCGGCGCTGCGGTGTCGTGCCGGGAGACGCTGCGGCGGCGTTGGCCAAATATATCGAAGCGGCCCCCGGCCTGAAATTTCTTGGCTTGCAGGCATACCAAGGCAAAGCGCAACATGTGAGGGAATACGCGGATCGCGAGAAAGCGATCGAAGCCGCCGCAACCGCAGTCCGCCTGAGTATCGACGCAATCAAGCGGGAAGGCTTGCGGTGCCAGGTCATTACCGGTGGTGGCACCGGCACCTACATGTTCGAGGGACTGTCGCGCCTATGGACTGAGTTGCAGTGTGGATCCTATATCTTCATGGATGGTGAGTACTCGGCTATAGAGGGCAGCGACGGGGAACCATACGCTGAGTTTGAGCAAAGTCTGTTCATACTGACGACGGTCATGAGCACCGCTGTCTCAGGGCGCGCGATTGTAGATGCGGGCCTCAAATCCTATACTCTGGAAAAAGGCCTCCCCGCAGTCCACTCACACAACGACATGCGTTTGGTTGCGGCGTCTGACGAGCATGGAGTCATTGCCCTCGATGGCGGGGTCGTCCTGCCATTGGGAACCACGATCAAGCTGGCTCCATCGCATTGCGATCCGACAGTCAATCTGCACGATTTCTATATATGCGTTCGTAACGGGCGGGTCGAAGCCTTATGGCCCATATCAGCACGTGGCGCAAGTAGTTGAAACGTGATACGCCGGAGTTCGTCAAACGCTGGAATCGTTTTGCCACCCCAACGGGGCGGCCATGGCGTGTCGACGAGACCTATTGGCGGAAGATTCGCGGCAAATGGGTTTATTTACCGGGCGGTGGATCGGTCTGGACAGACGGTGGACTTCATGCTCAGGGCAAAGCGCGATGCGGCCGCAACGTCGCCGTATATCGATCAGCGGCCGGCTCAGCGCCAGTAGGGGTTGCGGTGGTGCGGGTAGTCGGGGCGCCCGCTGTCGTAGCCATATTCGATCACCGTGACCGGCGGAGTCAGATGGATGGGCGGCGGCGGGTAGACCGGCGCTACGGACCAGGTCGAGGTCACCACGCCAGGCTGGCTGTAGATGACCGGCGGCGGCGCGGAGTAGGTCTGGCCCGTCGGCTGCACGCTCAGGCTGATCCAGTGGCCCGGGTCGTTTTGCGTGCGCGTGCTGTACTGGCGCCCGGCGTATTCGTAGACCACGTCGTAGCCGACGGTGCGGTTCTCGTAGTAGGTCTCGGTCGTGCAGCGCTGCACGTTCTGGTACTGGGGTTGACCGCCTTCGATCTGGTTGCCGAGTATTGCTCCGCCCAGCACACCGATGGCGGTTGCGGCGGCACGACCGGTGCCTTTGCCAACGGCGTTGCCGGCGGCACCGCCGGCGATTGCGCCCATCACGGCCCCGGCGCCACTGGTGCGGTTGCCGCTGTACACGGTTTCGTTGCCGCACACCTGCCGCGGGGTGCCCACCTGTTGCACGATCGGCGTGGCCGACAGCACGCGGCCTTGTTCCTGTGCGCCGGCGGTGCCGGCGATGATGGCGACGGCGGAAAAGATAAGGGTCTTTTTCATTGGAAAACTCCTTTCGGGTGGGTACTCAACGCACCAGGCGGTTGAAAAGTTGCGGCCCGCAAGCACAGTTCCTGCCTTGGCCCCTGTTCCTGTCATTTCCGTGCCCGGGAGCCGTCAAGCCCGGGACGGCTGATGGCCCCAAGTCTGCCACTGTTCGGGCACATACCCGACGGATATATGCGTGACATGCGTGGGGCCATCTGGCTGCCACTCCACCACCGGGCGCTTGATGACGCTGGGCCGGGCCTGCATCACGGCGCTGGCCGTCGCCGGGTCCTGGACTGTCGCCTGGGTGGCAGAGTCGAGCTTGCGCCAAGTAGTTCCCTGGCGATTGAGCAACTTATCCCAGCCGACGGCGGCCATCCAGGCCGGGAGCCGCCCTGCGGGCAGGCCCTGCTTTTTGAAGTCATGGAACTGGTGCTCCAGCCCCTGCTGTGTGAACCAGTGGCGGGATTTCTTGACGGTGTCGCAATTCGCAATGCCGTAGATGGTGATTCGGGGTCTCGTCATGCCGCGCATCATGCACCTATGTCAGGCTCGGCGACAATCCCCGGCTGTATGCACACCAACATTCATTCCCTGGCGGGCTGGCTTGGGCATTGCGAGCGGCTGCACCCGCGCGCTATCGACATGGGCCTGGAGCGCGTGCGCGAAGTGGCGCGCCGCATGGCGCTGCGCTTTGACTGCCCGGTGATCACGGTGGCCGGCACCAACGGCAAAGGCTCGACCTGCGCGATGCTGGAGGCCGTGGCGCTGCAGGCCGGTTACCGCACCGGCATGTACACATCGCCCCATTTGGTGCATTTCGAGGAGCGTTGCCGCATCGATGGCAGCATCGTCGCTGCCGCCGATCTGCTGGCGCATTTCCAGGCCGTGGAGAACGCCAGAACGCTCAACGGCGCTGCGCTGTCGCTCAGCTATTTCGAGTTCACCACGCTGGCCATCCTGCACCTGATGAGTCAGGCGCGGCTCGATGTGGCGATTGTCGAGGTCGGCCTCGGGGGACGGCTGGACGCGACCAACATCATCGATGCCGATTGCGCGATCATCACCAGCATCGACATCGACCACCAGGAATACCTCGGCCCTGATCGCGAGAGCATCGGCCGCGAGAAGGCCGGCATCATGCGCTCCGGCCGCCCGGTGATCGTCAGTGACCCGATGGCACCCCGCAGCGTGACCGACCATGCGCTGGAGATCGGGGCCGACCTCTGGAGTCCGGGGCGCGATTTCACTTTTTCGGGCGACCAGCAGCAATGGAGCTGGGCCGGGCGCGGTCGGCGCCATGCGGGGCTGGCTTACCCGTCGCTGCGCGGTGCCAACCAGTTGATCAATGCCTCGGGCGTGCTGGCGGCGCTGGCGGCCTTGCGCGAGCGCCTTCCGGTGACGGCGCAGGCGGTGCGCAATGGCCTGGCCACGGTGGCGTTGCCCGGCCGGTTCCAGATCGTGCCCGGGCAGCCGACGCTGGTGCTCGACGTGGCGCACAACCCCCATTCGGTGGCGGCGCTCAGTGCCAACCTCGACGCGATGGGCTTCTTTCCCACGACACATGCGGTTTTCGGTGCGATGGCCGACAAGGACCTGGCCACCATGCTGGCCCGGGCGGGCCCTTTGGTGGAGCGCTGGTATTTCACCGATTTGCCCACTGCGCGCGCTGAAACGGCGGCCGCCTTGCAGAAAAAATGGCAGGCCGTGCAGTCGCTGGCAGGCCAGCGGCGTGCCGTCACGTCGAGCGTGCACGCCGACCCGGTGCAGGCCCTGCGGGCGGCGATGGCGGCCGCAGACCCCGCTGATAGAATCGTGGTCTTTGGCTCGTTTTACACGGTCGGGGGGGTGTTGCTCGATGGCCCTGCCCGTCTGCACGCCAACCATCCGGGCGCATGAAGCGCGCACGAGTCACGAGTCGTTACCCTCCCATGGCATTTTTCAAGTTTCGATGGCCCGGTCAGAGTGCGCCGCAACCGGCCGAAAAGCCGGCCAAGGGCGCGGGCGCCCCGACCGAGAGCATCGAGGTGATGCGCCGCCGTGCGCGGCATCGGCTGATCGGCGCCGCCGTTTTGGTGCTGGCCGGCGTCATCGGCTTTCCGCTGCTGTTCGATACCCAGCCACGGCCGATTGCGGTGGATATTCCGATCGAGATTCCGGATCGCAACAAGGTCGCCCCGCTGGTGGTGCCGGCACCGGCTGCGCAGACCCCTTCCACGCAGGTACCGGTTGCGCAGACTCTCCCCGTGCAGACCCCTGCCGTACCCCCGACACCGCCCGATGCCACGGCCAACGGCCCTGCCGATGGCCAAGAGCGGCTGCCAGGCGCCCGTTCGGCGGCGGCGTCAAAGCCTGCGCACACTGCGGCCACAGCGCCTGCTGCCGCTCCCAGGCCAACCCCGAAGCCGGCACGGGCTGACGATGCTGCCCGCGCACTGGCATTGCTCGAAGGCCGCAGCCCCGGGCCGGAGGCTGCGGCACAGGAGCGCTTCATCGTGCAGGTGGGCGCTTTTGCCGATGCCGACAAAGCCCGGGATGTACGCGCCAGGATGGAGCGCGCCGGTCTCAAGACCTACACCCAGGTGGTGGACACCAAAGACGGCAAGCGCACCCGCGTGCGTGTCGGACCTTATGCCAGCCGGGCTGAGGCGGACAAGGCTGCGGCGCGCATCAAGGCGCTGGATCTGTCGGCTTCCATCCTGGCGCTATGACGCCATCTCCGGTCGCCCAAAGCTGTCCACCCCATGGCTGCGCTGGATTGGATTTTTCTCGCGGCACTGCTGCTCTCGATGCTGATCGGCGCATGGCGCGGCCTGGTGTTCGAGCTGCTGTCGGTCCTGGGCTGGATCCTGTCGTTCTTTGTCGCACAGTGGTTGGCTGCCGACATGGCGGCATGGTTGCCGATGGGCGATTCCGCCGCTGCGCTGCGCTATGCGGCAGGCTTTGTCGTGGTGTTCGTGGTGTCGGTATTTTTGTGCGGGTTTCTGGCCCGGTCGGGCAAGAAACTGGTGGATGCGATCGGCCTGCGCCCTGTGGATCGCGCCCTGGGCGCGGCCTTTGGCATATTGCGCGGTGTGGTCTTGCTGCTGGCCGTGGCGGTGGTGGTGCGCCTGACTCCGCTGCACGAAGCGCTGTGGTGGCAAAAGTCGCAGGCAGCACCGGTGCTGGCTGCAATGCTCAAGGGTTTGAAACCGGCGTTGCCGCAAGACTTTGGCAGGTATCTGCCTTCCTGAACGGATGGAATACAAATGTGTGGAATCGTCGGTGTCGTCAGTCCTGCGCCCGTCAACCAACTGATCTATGACGCATTGCTGCTGTTGCAGCACCGCGGCCAGGACGCAGCGGGCATCGTGACCCAGCAGGGCCGCAAGTTCTTCATGCACAAGGCCAAGGGCATGGTGCGTGACGTGTTCCGCACGCGCAACATGCGCGCCTTGCCGGGCAATGCCGGGCTGGGCCAGGTGCGCTACCCCACGGCCGGCAATGCCTGCAGCGAGGAAGAGGCGCAGCCGTTTTACGTCAACGCGCCATTCGGCATCGTGCTGGTGCACAACGGCAACCTGACCAACGCCCGCGAGCTACGCACCGAGTTGTTCCTGACCGACCACCGCCATATCAACACCGAAAGCGACTCCGAAGTCCTGCTGAACGTGCTTGCGCACGAACTCGAGCGCGCCACCCGTGGCGTGCCGTTCCAGCCCGAAGACGCCTTCACTGCCGTGCGTGCCGTGCACCGGCGCGTCAAGGGATCCTACGCCGTGATCGCGCTGATCGCCGGCCATGGACTGCTGGCCTTTCGCGACCCGCATGGCATCCGCCCGCTGGCCATGGGGCGCAGCCAGGACGGCACGGTGATGCTGGGCAGCGAGTCGGTGGCGCTGGAAGGCACGGCGCATGGGTTCGAGCGCAACATAGCGCCCGGCGAAGCCATCTTCGTCACGCTCGACGGCAAGCTGCATGCGCGCCAGTGCGCAGAGAACCCGCAACTGAACCCCTGCATCTTCGAGTTCGTGTACCTGGCGCGCCCTGACTCAGTGCTCGACGGCATCTCCGTCTATCAGGCGCGCCTGAACCTGGGCCAGGCGCTGGCCAAGCGCGTGGTGTCGACGGTGCCGCCCAATGAAATCGATGTGATCATCCCGATTCCCGAGTCCAGCCGCCCCAGCGCCATGCAATTGGCGCAACTGCTGGGCATCCCGTACCGCGAAGGCTTCGTCAAGAACCGCTATGTGGGCCGCACCTTCATCATGCTCGGGCAGGGCGTGCGCAAGAAGTCCGTGCGCCAAAAGCTCAACGTGATCGCCAGCGAGTTCAAGGGCCGCAACGTGCTGCTGGTCGACGACTCCATCGTGCGCGGCACCACCAGCCGCGAGATCGTGCAAATGGCACGCGACGCAGGCGCGCGCAAGGTCTACCTGGCCAGCGCCGCGCCGCCGGTGCGCTACCCCAATGTCTACGGTATCGACATGCCCACCAACAGCGAACTGGTGGCCCATGGCCGCACGGTCGAAGAAATTCGCCAGGCCATCGGCTGTGACGCGCTCATCTACCAGGATGTGGATGGCATGAAAAAGGCCGTGGGTTCGCTCAACAGCGCCATTGCCGGGTTCGACGCCTCCTGCTTTGACGGCGTGTATGTCACCGGCGACATCACGGCCGAGGGCATCGCCCGCCTGAATGAAGGACGTGTGGACCAGCCAGAGGGCGATGAGGACAACTCGCGCCTGACGCTGCCAAACTCGCAAGAAGCCAGAGACCTCATCGGAAATGACTGACACCACTGCTTCCGGCACGGCCCGCGTGCGCACCCGTTTTGCCCCATCACCGACCGGCTTCATCCATCTGGGGAACATCCGTTCAGCGCTCTACCCCTGGGCGTTTGCCCGCGCCATGGGCGGGGACTTCATCCTGCGCATCGAAGACACGGACCAGCAGCGCTCCAGCCAGGCGGCGCTCGACGTGATCCTGGAAAGCATGCAGTGGCTGGGCATGGAGCCGGACGAAGGCCCCTTCCACCAGATGCAGCGCATGGAACGCTATCGGGCCGTGCTCGCGCAGTTGCAGGCCGCTGGCCATGCATACCCCTGCTACATGAGCGTGGCCGAGCTCGATGCGCTGCGCGAAAAGCAACTGGCCGCCAAAGAAAAGCCACGCTATGACGGCAGTTGGCGTCCCGAACCCGGCAAGACCTTGCCGCCCGTGCCCGCAGGGATGTCACCGGTGCTGCGCTTCAGGAACCCGCAGGGCGGCGTCGTGGCATGGGACGACAAGGTCAAGGGCCGCATCGAGATCCGCAACGACGAACTCGACGACCTGGTGCTTGCGCGCCCCGACGGCACACCCACCTACAACTTCTGCGTAGTGGTCGACGATATCGACATGGCCATCACCCATGTGATCCGTGGTGACGACCATGTGAACAACACGCCGCGCCAAATCAACATCTTCCACGCACTGGGCAAGGAGCCGCCGGTGTATGCCCACCTGCCCACGGTGCTCAACGAGCAGGGCGAGAAACTGAGCAAACGCCACGGCGCAAAACCCGTCACGCAGTACCGTGATGAGGGCTACCTGCCCGATGCGATGATCAATTACCTGGCGCGGCTGGGCTGGAGCCATGGCGATGACGAGATCTTCAGCCGCGCGCAGTTCCTGCAATGGTTCAACCTCGATCACCTCGGCCGCAGCGCCGCCCAGTTCGACGAAGCCAAACTGCGCTGGATCAACGCACAGCACCTCAAGGCCATGGCCGACGATGCGCTGGCGGCGCTCGTCGCCGCGCAATTGCAGCGGCGGGGCGTAGCGCAGCAGGAACTGGCCAACGGACTGGCGAACGGCCGGCTGGCACGGATCTGCGCCTTGTTCAAGGACCGCTGCGACACCACCGTGGCGCTGGCGAACTGGGCGCAGGTGTTCTACGCTGACGTCACCCCGGCAGAAACCGAACGCGCCCTGCATGTCACCGAGGCCATCGCGCCTGCGCTCGATGCGCTGGCCGATGCGCTGTCCGGCTGCGAATGGAACAGGCCAGCCATCGCAGCCGCCTTCAAACAGGTGCTGGCCAGCCAGGGCTTGAAGATGCCCCAGTTGGCAATGCCGACCCGGGTTCTGACCGTGGGCACGGCCCACACGCCATCGGTCGATGCCCTGCTCGAACTCATGGGGCGCGAAAAAGTGCTGGCGCGTCTGAGAAACCGCTGAAAGTCTGCTTATAATCTGCGGCTCGGATTGTGGTGGCGGGCACTTGGGGTGATGAGCCATGGGTGTCGGTTGCCATTGGGTGGGGGTATAGCTCAGTTGGGAGAGCGCTTGCATGGCATGCAAGAGGTCATCGGTTCGATCCCGGTTACCTCCACCAGAATCTGCCAATAGTTCGTCGGCGTTTGTTATCGGTTCGTTCCAAGGTTTTGACCCCATCGTCTAGAGGCCTAGGACATCACCCTTTCACGGTGAGTACCGGGGTTCGAATCCCCGTGGGGTCGCCAAGTCGTAGCGCTTGGCTCGTGTCGCAAGATGCGAGCGAAAGGCTGCCTGCCAGGAGTGGTAGTTCAGTTGGTTAGAATACCGGCCTGTCACGCCGGGGGTCGCGGGTTCGAGTCCCGTCCACTCCGCCAGAATCAATCCAAGCCAGCCCCAAAAAGCCCCGGCGCCGTATACGCGCCGGGGCTTTTTCATTGGAGATGCATTGGAGATGTCGTCCATGATTGCCCAAAACACACCATGCCGATACCGCGCAAGCCAAGCGTCGATCATGGTATCTGGCGTGGCATTTGACGGAGCGATACCATGACATTGACCGTGCGCGCAATGGAGCCGGCAAAGCCGCGTGACAAGGGCTACAAGTTGGCCGGCAGTGTGGGGGGCTGTACCTTTTCGTCACTCCGGCCGGTGGCAAGGGTTGGCGCGCCAACTATCTGCGCGAGGGCAAGCAGGCAACGCGCACCGATGGCCGATGGCCGATGGCCTGATATCAGCCTGGCCGAGGCCCGCAAAACCCACGCCGCAGCGTGCGATGCTGTGATTCCGGCATCTGCCGCCGTGCCTTCCCTTGAAACCCTCGCCAGGGCCTGCCTCAAACTGCCTACCCAGTCCAATGGCAAGCACCAATCCCAGGTGGCGAACACGCTGGAGCGTTTCGTTTTCCCCAAAATCGGCAAGCGCCCTATCAATGCCATCCATCGCCCTGAACTGGTGGATGTGGTACAGGCTGTGCAGATCGATAGGCGCGTGGAGACGGCCCACCGGGTGGCCAGACGCATCGCGGCAGTAACGGTGGAGTTGGTCAACAGCACCACGCCGCCGGCCAGGTCCTGTGCAACGGTGATGTCGGGCAAGGTCGGCCAGTCAAGGCCTTGGCTGCCGAGGAACGCACCGGCGTTGCCCCGCAGGCGACAGGTCGACGTTGGAGACTGGCGAATCCACCACTACTGCCGCACCAAGACCAGTTTCCGCTGCGTGAGCGAGCTGCGGTCACTCGCCCAGCGGCCGGCGCGCGCGAGGCTGACAATCTTGCGCGACGACAGCAACGGGAAATCGGCTGGCACGCTGCGCTCGAAATCCGCACCGAAGTCGCGGTAGTTCCGCTGTGCGCTTTCCAGGATGACGCCGTCCTGCTGCAAAGTGACGTTTTCGTCGCCCAGCCACTCCGCACCATGCCCGCCTTCGCGCTGGCGCATGGGCCATTCCACGCGAGAGTGAAACTCGCCGGTGCGCACGAGGTGGATGACGAGGAAGAACGAATTCTTGACCCCGCGCTGGAATACGGTGACCCGATCGGGCAGATCGAATTGCAGGTACGAGGCCGCGTGTTCTTGGTGGGGTGTTTGCGCGTCGGCCACAGGCGGGTAAAACACCACAAGGCCCGGTTCGGTCAGCCGCACCTCGTACTCGTACTCCTTGAAACCACTCATCCTGTTTAAGAAGTAGGCCCAGTGCGTGCCGACATGGACGAATGGAATGTGGCTGGAGTCCAAGATGTTGTCCAGCATCAGGTCGGCCGAGCAGGCGACCTCCACCGTCCCCTGGCGCCATGCATGTTCTCCAGCGCCGGGGATGGCAGCAGGCGCGGCCACCGTAGGCGGGCCTTCGCGCATCCATACCCAGACGTAGTGCTCCTGTTCGATGCACGGATAGCTGCGCACGCGAAACCCCTCCGGCACCGGCGTGCCGGTGCACAGCGATGGCACATGCACACAGCGGCCGCCCCCGTCGTACTCCCAACCGTGGTAGCGGCAAGCCAGCGAGCCCGCAGCCGTGATGCTGCCCAACGACAACTGCACGCCGCGATGGCAGCACCGGTCTTCCAGGGCATAGGCCCTGCCCTGCGCGTTGCGGAACACCACGATCGGTTCGCCCATCAAGCGAGTGGCGCGTGGCCGATCGCCGAGCTGGCTTGAGGGGGCATGCGATGTACCAGTAGTTGCGCAGTTCGGACATGTTCACTTCTCCATCACGGTCGTTGCGGTGATGGCTTACACAGCCGCCACCGGGTGTGCCGACAGACGATCGGCTGCGTGCAGGCCGGCCAGGTAGCCGAAGGTCATTCCGGGCCCGAGGGTGATGCCCCCGCCGGGGCAGGCACCCTGGAATACATTGGCCATGTCGTTACCGACGGCATACAAGCCGTCGATGGCGCGTCCATTGCCGTTCAATGCGCGGCCGACGGCATCGGTCTTCAAGCCTGCCAGTGTGCCCATGCTGCCGGCAGTGATCCGGATCACGTAAAACGGCGGCGTCTCCAGCGGCCCCATGCAGTTGTTCGGGCCGGCATGTGCCGGATCCCCGTAGAAGCGATCAAACGCGCTGGCGCCCTTGCCGAATAGAAGGTCGATCCCCGGGCGCGCCTGCTCGTTGAATTCGGCGATGGTCCGCTGCAGCGCGCTCGGGTCCACTCCGATGGCGGCCGCCAGTTCAGCGATGTCCTGGCCCGTCTTCAGGTAGCCGAGCGCAGATGCGGCGCCAGGGACGCCGGCCAGGGGTCGATGAAGTCGCCCAAGCCTACGCGCCGGATGCTGCGGCTGTCACACACCATGTACGCACCGGCTCTTCACCGGGGCCCGCCGCCCGCACAATGGCCTGCGCGAAATCGTGGTTCGATGCCGCTTCATTGGCGAACCGCCGACCATCGCGGGCCACCGCCAAAAAGCCGGGCTGCTGCCGGTCGTGGAAGTGGCCGGCCAGTTCGGCACCGCGCAACGGCGAGCGCGACACCGGTGCCCAGAAACCGCCGGTCCTGGTGCCCCCCTCGATGGCAACGCCGGCCGTGTGCGCGGCGCTCAGCCCGTCACCGGTGTTGCCCGCTGGGGCAAACTCGATGAAATCGTGGTGCGGACAGTCGCGCAACATGCTTTGTTCTGCGGTGATCTTCGTTGGTGCGAAAATCAACCGTCTCTATTCACCAATTGTCAAAGGAGCACGCTGATGGTTGCATTCGAGAATTTGGCGGGCGTGGCCATCATCGCCTTAGGTATGGTGCTCACTCCAGGGCCTAATATGGTCTATCTGACATCACGGGCAATTTCGCAGGGACGCATGGCTGGCATGATTTCCCTAGCAGGTGTCGCGCTTGGTTTTGTCTGCTATCTGCTGGCCTCTGGGTTGGGGTTGGCAGCCCTGTTCAAGGCGGTACCCGTGGCTTATGACATCATCAGGATCGCCGGTGCGCTCTATCTTGGTTACCTAGCCTGGAACATGCTTAAGCCCAAGGGAGTTTCTCCCTTCGAGGCACGGGAACTGCCTCCCCACTCGCCCCGGCGTCTATTCATGATGGGACTGGTGACGAACCTGCTGAACCCGAAGATAGCGTTGATGTATGCGGCGCTGATCCCCCAGTTCATCGATCCCTCGGCCGGATCGACCTTCCAGCAGTTCACGCAACTGGGGCTTATCCAGATTGCCATCGCAGTTACCGTCAATGGCATGATTGTCTTGGCTGCTTCTACGGTCAGCAGTTTCCTCGTCAAGCGTCCTTCCGTTATGCGCATTCAGCGCTGGCTTTCCGGGGCTGTGCTTGGCGTCTTCGCGGTGGACATTCTCTTGCGCAAACCGTTTGCTTGAGCAGATGGAGACCCACAAACAATGACAATGGTAACTATTCAGTCATACTACTTTGCATTCGATGTCTTGTTGAATTTATAATTCATAAGCGAAGTTAGAATCATGCCAATGGCCTATAAGCCAATAGGAATATTATTACATAGGACTTACGCAACCCAAATCCAGCTAGTTCACTGCATCATTGAATTGGCACCTGTCGAATGCGCCGCGATGGATCGTCGTACTTCCACTGATGGGCTTGGGATTCTTGTTGTGTTCGCGGATGTAGCGCATCAGCTTTCACCCCAAGTCCTTCACCGAGGTACCAAAACCGGCGACATCGAAAGGCGTCTGTGAGTTGAATCTCACATTCTTCGCCATTTTATGATTTCCGTTGTGCGAGGTCCTTCAGGACGCTAGGCAGCGCGCGCAATGTCCCGATCTCTGCGTCTGCGCCTTTGAGACCCGGGTGATTCAGTCGCACCGAATACCCATACAACGCAGCCACCGAGGTCATGCCCGCAGCCGCGGCCGCAATGACATCCTTTCCATCGTCCCCGACATACACGCATTCAGCAGGCGCATGCCCCAGCGCAGCGGCTGCTGCAAGCAGACTGTCAGGCGCGGGCTTGGACTGCGGCACCATGTCGCCACACACCAGGACTTCGGGCTGAAACCCGAGATGCTTCACCAGCGGCCGCGTGTAGCGCTCCCTTTTGTTGGTGACGATGCCCCAGCGCCGCCCGCCTCGCGCGAGTTGCTCCAGGCAAGCGCCAACGCCGTCGAACAGCACAGTCGACTCATACATCCGCAGCGCATAGCGCTCCAGAAAAACCGTGAAGGCGCGCTGGAACAAAGCGTCATCCAAATCCCCGCTCCAGCCCGCGCGCAGCATGCCGCGGCCGCCGCGCGAACCATAGGCATGCAGGGTGTGTGGCTCAGGCGAGGGCAAACCCACTGCAGCGAGCGCATCGCAGGTCGCGGCAGCCAAATCGCCGCTCGTGTCAGCGAGCGTGCCGTCGAGATCGAACAGAACCGCCTCCGTCATGTCACCGCCAGCAGCCAGCTTTGCGGCACCTGCGCAATTGCGCGCAGTTGCACCTGCAAGCGCGCGGCCTGTTCCGAGCTGCTGCCCAGCGCGTCGAGGCTGCGCCAGCTTATGTCCACCAACGCCTGCAGGCAGGAGCGCAGCGCCGCCGCGCCGCCGCCAAGCAGTTGGGATGCAGTTTCGATAGCCTGCACGCCTGCATCGCCTTCTAGCCCGTCGCGCACGATGCGCTTGTAGCTCGTGACGGTGTCGTAAGGTCGACCCAGCTCGTGTAACCGCAAGGCAAGCGCGATGGCTACAAAGCTTGTGAGTACGTGGCGCGCCGCGAACAGCTCGCCGCGGGCCAAATGTCGGCACACCGACATGTGGGCATAGGCGGTGTCGAAGCGCGCCTTGGCCAGGATGCGTTCACGAGTCAGACGCGCTTGCACGCTTTGTTGCAGCGCATGCAAGGGACGGCTGCCCCACAGCGGCTTCCAGCGCAGCACTCGGTCAACCACTGGCGCCGCGTCGGCGGTCACAGCGAAGATTTCGACCTTGAAACCGTCGCCATACAACACCGAAGTGCGGCAGCCAAAGCCTTCTTTCCAGCTCGGCCCGCCGACCAACTGCACCGGTTCCTCGATCAGCGGGAGCAGCACGCGCGCGAGTTCGGCCGACTGATCGATGAGCGGCCCGTCTTCCAGCAGCACGACGAGGTCCAGGTCGGACTGGTCGTCCTGCTGCGCAGTCGAGTGGGAACCGCCGATGGCGACCGCAAGTGCGTTGGAGCAGGCGCGCTGGATCTTGTCGGAGAGCAGCTCGGCGATGTGGTTCGGATTTCTCATGATGTCCTCAAATTCATCACGTCGGGCGCAGCAGCGAGCGCTGCGCGCAGGCCGAGCGTAAGCGCGCCGGCCAGCGTCATCACGGCGGCGATCCAGTAGACGCCGCTTCCCAGACTGGGCAGCAGCAGGCTCGCAGCGTAGGCGGCTGCGGCGATGCCGATGCCGTGCGCGCAGGCTGTGTAGACCGCCTGCGCCGTCACGGCGAATTTCGTGGGGCTGGCGTCGCGCACCCAGTTTGCGCAAAACGCATGCAGCCACGAGAACGACGCGACGTGCAAGGCGAAGGCCACGGCCATCCATGCGAGCTCGCCGCTTTGCGCAAACAGTAGCCAGCGCGCCAGAGCTAGCATAACGGCCACGCTGAAGAACCATGCCGTGCCACACCATGCGCGCAGCCGGTCGAAGGCCGCAAAGCCCAGCGCCTCGATGCCGAAGGCCGCGCACCACAGGAGCGCGATGCCGGCGGGACTCACGCCACGCTGCGCCATGAGCAGCGTGGCCGTGCTGTAGAACACGCCGTTAGCGCCGATAAGCAGTGTGGCACCTGCGAGCAGCAAAAGGGCCGAGACGGCACGCACGCGCCCCGGGTCCGCAGCAATGGCGGGGGCGGGTGGTGCTGCGGCCGCTGCGCTCGCGGCGCCGACCGCGCGCAGGCACACGATCAGCACAAACCCAGAAGCCAGGATCATCAGCGGTAGCACGACTTGTTGGTAGCCCGCAGTAGCCGACCACAGGCCGCCGTACAGCACGACGCCCAGGCAGACCGACGCCGAGCCGATGCCGCGCATCAAGCCGTAGCGCGGTGCGCCGCCGGCGTTCTTCACGCGCGTGGCCAGCGCCTCGAGCATGCACTGGAAGTAGTTGCGGCACACCGCGATACAGATGACACTTGCGAGCACGACGCCGAAGCGCTCCGACATGGCCAGCAAAATGCCGCAGGCCACGCTGGCCCAGGCCACCAGCGCAAGCAGCAACTGCTGGCGCTGCGCCTGGTCGGCCCACCATGCCAGCGCCGGTCCCATCACGAGCTTGACCGCGAAGACCGCGCTGAAGATCAGTCCGACTTCGGCCGCTTGCAGGCCCTTGCCCGCCAGAAACGGCGGCAAGTAGCTGAGGAGCACTCCGGCCGGCAGGAAGAAGCCGACATAGCTCGCTGCCAGCGGCACGTTGGCGCGCGCTGTCATTGCAGCCAGGCCGACAGTTCTGCGGTGCTCCAGCGCCGCACCGCATCCTTCATCACATCGTCCAGGTGGCCGGTCCACACCTTGCGGCTGGGCCCCACTAGGCGATACAGCGTTTGGAATCCCAGGTGAAGACGCAGGCGCCGCCAGGTCTCCGCATTGGCGTGGCGGTCACGTGCTTGGCAATAGCCTTCCCAGGCCGCCGTGATGGTAGCTTCGGGACCAACCCCAAAGCGCAAGTCGCGGATTACGTACTCGCTCAGCAGATAGGCTAGGTCATACACGCCTTCGCCGAAGTGGCCCTGTTCGAAGTCGATCACGGAGACCGCGCCTTCGGCGCTCAGGATGTTGCGCGAGTTGAGATCACCGTGCACGGGCTCCTCGCTGCGTTGCAGGTAGTCGGCGACGAAGCGCTCGCCTGCCGCGTGCAACGCTTGCGGTATCTCGGGCAACATGCGCGTGTACTGCAAATCGATCTTGAAGGCCTTGAATGGTCCGCTGGCGGCCCACAGCAGCGGGCGCGGCTCAAGGGGCAGGCTGTGCAGAGCGCCCAGCCATGCCGTCACCGTTTGCAGCGTCGCGCCGACGCCAAGGCCATCGCCCACGAGTGCGTCATACAGCGGCTCGCCCTGCGCCTCCTCCATCGCCACCAGGTCGAGCGCGGTCTGCACTGCAACCAGGGACGGAACCGCTGCGCGCGGCTCGCGCGCGCTCGCGCGCAGGGCGAGTTCGTGCCAGTTGGAGGCGACCAGGCAACGCTGAGAGGCGCTGGTGGGCAGCGGGGGGAAGTCGCCGGAGCTGGCCGCATCGGTAAAGCGCTTCAGGTAGGTCGTGCCGACGGGGGACTGCACCTGCACCACGCGGTTGAACAGTCCGCCTGTGGCCAGCTGCAGCCGCTGCGGCGAGGGCCAAAGCTGGCGCGCCACGGCCTCCATTTCATGGTCGATCATCAAAGTCATTGGCTTGGCCTTCTTCCAGGGAACGGCGGTGAGCGCGCAAGTCTCGGGCACGCGGCAATGCACACCGCGAACATAGAGGCTCTGCGCTACCGGAAACAGGGTCATCTCCTGCACATTGACGTGCGCAGGCTGCTGGTGAATCCAGCAGATGGTCTTGGCCAAGTCGGCGGCTTCAAGCGGCGTAAAGCCGGCAAAGCGTTCGTCGGCTGACAGGCCCGGCTGGTCATCGAGCAAGCCTGTGCGGGTGGTACCGGGTTGCACACAGGTGACGCGTACGACCGAGCCGTGCAGGTCGGAACGCACGCAGTGCACCAACTGCTGCACACAGGCCCTGCTGGCAGCATAGGCGGCCATCAGTGGCGCAGCATCCTGCGCGGCGACCGAGCCGAGCACAACGATGGTGCCGGCGCCGCGGCGCACGAGCACGCCTGCGAAGTCGCGTACCACTAGTCCACTGCATCATTGAATAAGCACCTGTCGAATGCGCCGTGATGGATCGTCGTACTTCCACTTGATGGGCTTGGGATTCTTGTTGTGTTCGCGGATGTAGCGCATCAGCTTTCGCCCCAAGTCCTGCACCGAGGTAAATACGCCGCGGGTTATGACATCACGCTCAATGCGCGAGAACCAGTTCTCCACCTGGTTTAGCCACGACGAGTACGTGGGTGTGAAGTGCATGCGCACGTTGCCGTGCTGTACAAGGAAGTCCCGCACGCGCTGGGTCTTGTGGCTGCTGACGTTGTCGCAGATGACATGGATCTCCTGCCGCTCGCACTGGCTGGCGACGATGTCGGTAAGGAAGGCGACGAATTGCTCGCTGGTGTGGCGCGCCGCGGTCTTGCCCAGCACCTGGCCGGTGGCGGTGTTCAGCGCCGCGAACAAGCTCAGTGTGCCGTTTCTCTTGTACTCGAATCCGTGGCTCTCGGCACGCCCTGGCGACAGCGGCAGCATCCGGTCCTTGCGATCGAGTGCCTGGATGGCGGTCTTCTCATCGACGCAGAACACCACGGCGTGCGCCGGTGGATTGAGGTACAGCCCGATCACATCGGCCGCCTTGGTCTCGAAGTCCGGGTCGTTGGACACCATGTGTCGATCCAGTCGTTGCGGTCGCACGTTGTGCTTGCGCCAGATGCGCTGAACCGCAGAAACGGATACGTCGCCAAGTTCAGCCGACAACTTGTAGCTGCTCCAGTGCGTGGAGCCATCGCTCGGCTTGCGCCTGAGCGTGCAGTTGAGCACCCGCGCCTCCAGTTTGGCCGGTGGCTGCTTGGGCGCGCGTCCCGGATGCCGGGCGTACATGCCCGCCAGGCGCTCGCTGAGAAAGCGGCTGGACCAGCGGGAGATGAAACGCGAGTCGCATTCGAGCCTTTGCATGATGGTGTCGCGCGACTGACCTTCTTCGAGCATGAGGATCAGCTTGGCCCTGCGCACGTCCGCCACGCGCGCCGTGCGGCTACGCGTGGCGGTCAGCAATTTGTCTCGCTCGGCGTCGGTCAGATTCATTTTTCCCATGCGTTGCATTTAACCACAATAGGGGTGTTGTCTCAATGGTGCAGTGGACTAGTACGCAAAGAAACAGTCTCCTGAGGTAAAGCCTGGCGGTAGCAGAACTGCCGGCGGCTCTTTGTCGATGTCTATGAAAACGACGCCTCGGAGTGCTGGGGCGTGGCGCGCATGCAGGCGGCCAGCTGAAGTGCAGATTTGCGGGGCCAATTCTAACACGGGGCGATTCGGTGCGAGCAGATCAAGATTGGCAGAAGGCCGAGGAGTTTGAGCCTGAGTGTCAGCATCTCATCGGCATCTGACATCGCCGTCCAAGCACGAACCTTAGGGTGCCAGCCATCCCAGCTTGTGCAAGCTGGAGGTCTGGTCATGGCGCTTATCGCCCTCTGTGTGTATGTAGATGCTGGTCGTGGCAATGTTCGCATGTCCCAAGTTGTCACGCACGACTTTGAGATCCATGTTGTCACTTTGATGGGTCCCCGCCGTATGACGCATCCAGTGGGCAGAGGCTTGCTCCACATGAGCAGCTGCCGCCTCATGGTCAGGGCCACGCGCCCGCAGACGCACGGCGGTTTTGCGAAAGATATTCTTGACCAGTTCGTGCACGCCACTGCGCCCCATGGGGCGGGCACCACCGATGAGAGGCACCAGTAGCGGAAGAATATCGCCCTCGCGCGGAAGCGGGGACAGTTCATGCGCCTTTCGGTAGCGCATCAACTCCGACACCAGTTCGTCCGTTGCCGGGATCCCCCGCGTTCTTTCTCCCTTGCCCCGGATCTCCAGCCACCAGCGCTCGCGCCTGTCCGCACTCCGACGCCAGTAGAAGTCGCCCATGGAGTTGTTGCAGACCTCGGAGATCCGAAGTCCTCCGAATATCCCGCAGCGCTTGGCCGCGCGCATCGATACGTTCTGCCGCGAGCATCTGAATCCCTACGTGAACCTGCATCGCCCCAGCATGTTCGCCAAGGAGATCGTCGATACCAAGGGCAAGGTGCGCAAGACCTACCCCCACGACATGGTGCAAACCCGGCTGGAGAAGCTCGCCCGCCTGGCCGACGCCCAGCAGTACCTGCGCCCTGGCATCACCATCGAAGACCTACAGGCCAAGGCCGCCCAGATCAGCGATCTGGACGCGGCCAACGCCATGAATGTCGCCCGCTCTAAACTCTTCGACCTGTTCAACCGACGACCCAAAGAAGCCTCCTGAATCATCTCTCGCGGCCCCTGCGTTCAGGCTCATACCTGAATTGGAAAAGACTGCATTAACGAAAAATGCAGGTGTCGGTTTTCGATTATGTATCTGCTACCTAGCAGCAAACTAGCTGCTAGATTTATCGTAGTGGTCAAGGGCTTTTTCCAGTATCTCGACCAGCAGCACACCTTCACGCTGCGCCAGGGCGCGGATGCGGGCATCCCATTCCGGCGTCACCCGCGTGGCGAACTGCACCGTGCGGTTCGTCTTGCGGGCGCTCCGGCCGTCGATCTTCTTGGCCGCCGGCGCTTGCGGTGGCGGGTTGGCGGCGGCCGACCTGGCTACCGGCGCAACCTCGGGCGCGGTCAGGTTCGTGCTGGCCTCGTCCAGCGTCGGCGGTGCGCCCAGCTCGTCGCGCCGGCCTTTCAGTTTCTTGAGCTTGGATACGTCAGCCATTTGTCACCCGGTCAATGAGCGATTGAATGAGTGTGTCGGCCCGCTCGTTCAGGCCGCAAAGCGGGTTTCCGTGATGCTGTGGCCGGTGTTTTGCGCCTGGCGGTAGGCCGGCCGGTCGCGCAAGCTCCCGTCCAGGACGGTGTAGCCGGCCTGCTGCAAATAGACCCGCGCCGCGACTTCTTCCGCCGGCGTGCCGATGCGGTTGAGGGCGAACGCCAGGCGGTCGTTCGGGACACCGGCCTTTGTCAGTGCGTGGAACTCGCGCACGGCCGGAATGAGGTCATCCCTCGATGCGCCGGACGGCTGCACGATCAAATCAGCAGCGCGGGCTATGTCGAGCGTCGCCGAGCTAGTGCGGGCCGGCCCGTCGATGATGAGAAGGTCGTAACCCTTGGCCGCTTCCAGCGCCTGGGCGGCCGTGGCGAACGCTTCCACGGACACCACGGGTTCAATGCCCTGGGAAAGCCGCAGACGGTGCCAATCGACAGCCGTTCCCTGCTGTGTATCCAGGTCTGCTACCTTCACGCGCAAGCCGCTGGCGGCCGCTTCGCGTGCAAGGACACGCGCCAGGGTGGATTTCCCTACGCCGCCCTTCTATGAGACGAATGCGACAATCGCCGCCATAATTTAGCCCCTATCTAGTTGCTAGGTAGCAGCGATTATAATATAGAAGCTAGATATATTTTAGCTGCTAAAGTTTTCGCCGCCGCGCCCGCTCGGCGTCGGCCAGGTCGCCGGGCCACGTCGCCAGTTCGTCATCGGTGAGGCCCGCCAGGATTTGCGGCAGGTTTTGGGTTCGGTACGGGAGCATCGGCAGATCGGCGGCCGGGCCTTCATCATCAAGGAAAGCCGGCTCGGGCAGCTCGGCCGCGCCCTGCTCCACGTCGGCCGCCGCGCCGGCGTCGGCCTCGGTCAAGGCTTCCTCCACGAAAGCGCCATGCCTGGCCGCTTCGGCCTGGCTCATGTCGCGGCTGGCCCATATCCGTTTGACCTGGGCCACGCTGCACCCGGCCAGCTTGGCCGTCTCCGCGATGCTCTGGCCGATGCTGCGCAACGCAATGACCTGGGCGCGCAGCTTCGAATCAGCCCGCCGGCCCTTGTAGCGGCCGTCCCGCTTCGCCAGCTCGATGCCCTGGCGCTGCCGCTCGCGCCTGTCCTCGTAGTCGTCGCGGGCCATCTGTAGGGCCAGCTTCAAAAGCATGTCCTGGACGGACTCCAGGACGATCTTGGCAACGCCCTGGGCCTCGGCCGCCAGGTCGGATAGATCGACTACGCCAGGGACAGCCAGGCGCGCACCCTTGGCCCGGATCGAGGCCACCAGACGCTCGGCCTCGGGCAAGGGTAGGCGGCTGATGCGGTCGATCTTCTCGGCAATGACCACCTCGCCCGGTTGCAGGTCGGCCACCATGCGCCGCAGCTCGGGCCGGTCGGCGCGTGCGCCGCTGGCCTTCTCGCGGTAGATGCCGGCGACGTAGTACCCGGCGGCCTTCGCGGCCGTGATGATCCCTTCCTGGCGTTCAAGGTCTTGCGCGTCGGTGCTGACGCGCAGATAGACCCGCGCCACCATCGGCGCGGCTGCTGGCTTCGTCCTGCTCATGCTGGCTCCTTTGGACATACCTGAATGCGCCTATCGTAATCAAGCAGGCTCATTTATAAAATTTCGATTTATATGCGCCTAGCTCAAAAACCTCCCTAAAGAGCCTTTTCAAGACAGTTTCAGCGCGATGGACTCGGGGGCAGGGAAGGGCTATTATCACTAGGTATTACCATGTGATAAGAGGCCCACTATGTCAACGTCTCTCAAGATCGACGATACGCTGAAAGGTCGCGTCCAGCACCTGGCCAGCCAGCGCCGGCGCTCACCCCACTGGATCATGCTCGAAGCGATCCAGCAGTACGTCGAGCGCGAAGAAGCCCGCGAGAGCTTCAAGCAGGAAGCCTTGGCATCCTGGGCGGCCTACAAGGAAACCGGCCGCCACCTGACCGGCCAGGAAGTTCGCACCTGGTTGAACACCTGGGGCACCAATGACGAAAGGGCGGTGCCTGAGTGCCACAAGTAATCGTCACCGAAGGCGCGGCGGAGGGCTTGGAACGATGCCGGCGGTTCCTGGCCGTCAAGGCACCGGACGCCGCCAGGCGTGCCGGCCAGGCCATCGAGCGGCAATTCCTGCTGCTGAAGACGGCCCCCGACATTGGCCCGCCGTTCCCTGAAACGCCCGAGCTGCGCGAGCTGGTGATTGCCTTCGGGGATTCCGGCTACGTGGCCCTGTACCACCACGAACCGGCCGACGATGCTGTGTATGTTCTGGCCTTCCGGCACCAGAAAGAGGCGGGCTACTAATGATGACCACCAAGACCGTGAGCGCCGCCGTTCCTACGGCCGTGAAGGCCGAAGCTGCCGCCGTCGCGGCCGCGCACGGCATGAGCATGGCCGCGCTGCTGTGCGAGCTGCTGGCCCGCGTGGCCGCCCGCGATGCTGAAACGCTGGCCTGGCTCGATAAGGACCGCCGATGACCGACCCGAAGAACCTGGAAACCTGGCTGCATGAGAAGGCCGGCCCGGCCTATGACGCATTGAAGGCTGACCCGGCCCGCGCCGTCACGGCTGACCAGGTGCGCCGCACGCTCGATGAACTGCTGGCCGAGGCCGAAACATCCGGCCAGTACCCATTGCCGCCAGAGCAACGCGAATGGGTGGATGCGCCGACCGTTGGCCGCGAGTGGCCGGCCTGTGAAGCCCTGGAAGCTGACCAAGTGCGCGCACGCCCGCACGACGACGCAATGGCAGAGGCTTTCCGCAAAGACCCGGCCTATGCGGTGGAACTGCTGCACAGCATCCTTGAGGATGGCGACCAGGGCGAGCTACTGATTGCACTTCGCCAGATGACGAAGGCCGCAGGCCGTGAAATGCTGACACCGTTTGACCCGGCCGAATGGCTGACAAGCGCCGAGGCCGTGGCTGCGTTCCTGGCCGACGCCGAAGCCACCGGCGATGCGGCTTACATCGAGCACGCGCACCAAGTCGCGGCACGGGCGCGGGCCATGCACGGCCTGGAAGGGTGGGCTGGCCAGCATCGCCATTTCTGGCGGTGCTGCAGGCGGATCTCATCGCCGGAAATGACGATGCGAGATCCACGCCAAGGGAAAAGGCAGGGCGGCCGCATGATGAACTGCCTGGGTTACGATTGCATTGGTAGGATTCAAAGTTGCCATGATTCACCTCTGTGGTAGGTGGGTTGTGGAAGTGTCGGCCGGCCCCACGCCGGCCGGCGCGCTTTATCGCTGGCCGCTGCTGTAGATGCCGGCGGCCTCGGCCAGCGGCGTGTTTGTGTCTCTTGCTGCCAAGCGGGTTGATCCGTTAGGGGTTGATGATGGTCTTTGAAGTGCCCGGCCTGCTCGCCGGGCATTTTCTTTTGTGCTTTCCGATTCATGCCGTGGCATGGTGCTGGCCAACTGGCTGCACCGCCAAGCGAAGGCCCAGCGCCTTGAGCACGGCCGACAGACTGCGCAGCTCCGGGTTGCCCTGGGGCGACAGCGTGCGGTAGAGCTGGTTGGCATTCAGCTCGGTTTCTTTGGCAATAGCGCGCACACCACCGCGCGCTTGCGCCATCTGGCGCAGCGCCACCAATAGATCGGCCGGTTCTCCATCCTGGAGAAGCTGGTTCAGGTACTCGGCCGCAAAAGCCGGGTCTTCCTTGAACAGCTCGGCCATCGCTTCGTCGTGGCTTCGATCCTTCATGCTGACCTCCGTTGCCAGTCTTTCCAATACCCAATGGCGCGCTCGATGTCCGCGTCCTGGGTGCCTTTGTCACCGCCGCACAGCAGCAGCAGAACCACCATCGCGCCCGCCATCGCGTAATAGACGCGGTAGCCGGGGCCTTGGTCGATTCGCAACTCCCACACGCCTTCTCCTTCTCGGCAGGGCTTGTGATCGCCAAAGTTGCCCGCCTCGATGCGGCCCACGCGCTTGACCACCTGGCCTTTTGCAATCGGGTCGCGCAGCTTCTTCAGCCACTCTTGAAACGGGTCGTGCTCGTCCTCGGTGATGTAGTGCCGAACGGTGAACATGTTCATATTATCGTTTAAAAACGACAAAGGCGCAAGGGAGCACCCTGCGCCTCGTCTTGGTTGATCGCGTAGATCATGGCGCGGCCTTCAATAGCTTGGCGGCCTTGCGCACGGCGTTCGTGGCCTTATCCAGCGCCTCGGCGCATTTGGCCGCGTCGTCGCACCCTTTCATTGCTTCGGCCAAAGCGGCCAGCTCAAGCGCCAAGGCTTCAGGAAGATCCTGCTCCACGCGAATGGAACTCACGCCCGGCGTCGTGGTTTTCTTGTATGCCCGCTCGATAGTGGCCACGGCTCCGCTGACACGTTGCTTGCTCATACCGTACTCGGTGGCCACGTCCACTTGGGCACGTCCATCCACCAGCACGGCACGCGCCATTTCACGGGCTTTGGTCGCCCATGCGGGTGTCGGCGGCAGCGCGGTCAAAGGCTTGCGGGGTAAGGCGTTTCAGTCTCATCGGGGTCGTCTCAGAAAACGGAAAATAAAGCACGCTAAGCCGGTGGCAGTGGTCGTAGCGGTCGGAACTTGCCCGCGCCGACCTTGGCGCTGCTGCGCCAGAGGTAATCGCCGGTCAGGTTGATGTGCTCCCAGCCCAACGGCGACAGGTACTGCAACAGCGCATCATCCACGACATGACCGTTGCCACGCAGCCCATGCGCTGCCCGCTCCAGATAGACCGTGTTCCACAACACGATGGCCGCCGTCACCAGATTGAGGCCGCTGGCACGGTAGCGCTGCTGCTCGAAACTGCGGTCGCGGATTTCGCCCAGGCGGTTGAAGAACACGGCGCGGGCCAGCGCGTTGCGCGCTTCCCCCTTGTTCAGCCCGGCATGCACCCGGCGGCGCAACTCGACGCCTTGCAGCCAGTCCAGGATGAACAGCGTGCGCTCGATACGGCCCAGCTCGCGCAGCGCCACGGCCAGGCCGTTCTGACGCGGATAGCTGCCGAGCTTGCGCAGCATCAGCGAGGCCGTCACTGTGCCCTGCTTGATCGAGGTGGAATGCGCGTTTTGGCGCGTCTATGGACGTGTCCAAGGCCGATTACATGATCGGGGTGGACATGGCCCGCAAGGGATTCAGCCCCGACCAGATCGGCGGGGCCATCGAGCAGGCCAGCCCGGAGCTACCGACCCGCAAGGCAGGCCATGAGGCCGACTACGTGGCCCGCATGGTCAAGGCGGTGTCACCCATCCCGAGGCGGTCAAGTACCAGCAGGAACAGGCCAAGGAAGCCCAGCAGCGCAGCAGCAGGCGCGAGAGGGACAGCGGCCCCAGCATGGGCATGTGACCGTCAGAGGTCCAGCTCCGAATGCGCGCCAAGCCGCGCCAGCACAAGACGGGCGGGGTTGTCCTCTGTACCGTCGCCATCCATGAGCCGATAGATCAACACCAAATCGGGGCGGACGTGGCAGTCGCGGTAGTCCTTCCAGTTGCCAGTCAGGGGGTGGTCTCGGTGCTTCACTGCAAGCGGTACATCGTTCGCCAAGGCCGTGATGACCTGCTTCAAATCGGTGTCCAACACGGCGCGGTGTGGCCCTTTTCCCTCTCGCTTGAAATCCCGCTTGAATGCAGTTGTCGGCTCAATCTTCCGCATGAAGATCGGCGAACAGAGCATCAACCGAATCAAACCGCTGGAGGCCACCGCGCTCGACCTCGGCGAAGGCTGCCAGCGTTTCGGCGTTGGGCTGGAACAGGCCGGGCGGGATGATCTTGTCCCGAGCAATGCGGGTCATGAGCACGCGCACAACATCGCTCACCGTCAGGCCAGAAGCCTCGATAACTTGGTTTGCAATGTCCTGAATGTCGCCCGGAACGCGGGCTTGAACCATACGGCTAACGGCCATGATGCACCTCCTTTGTATTTCACTGTAATACAAAAAGTGAGGGCGGTCAATGGCCCCATGCGGCATAGCCGCCTTTCTCCCACTGGCGAAGCCGGGGGCGGTGTGTAGAGGGATGCAGCGGGCTCTACGACGGCATCCAGTTATCCACAGCTTGGCTTTGCCCGGGTCAGGGATTATGTGCAGGGTGTTGAGCATATGCGCTTGCTTCAGGATGCGGGGGAAGTTGTGTGTAAGGGCATGCCTTGAAGCCCATCCGCAACGATATGCGGTGGGTGGGCCGCTGCCAGTACCACGAGGGCGAGGGTTGGGTGCAGTTGGCATGGTGGCCTGATTTGCTGCTCTCACTGGTGGGCCTCAAGCGCCAATTCACGACCTACCAGTTACAGCAGGCCAGCGCCTTGCGCTCGGTGTAGCAGCTCGGCCGCAAAGGCGGGCGCAAGCCGAAGATGACTGACAGCAAGATCGAGTCGGCCAAGAAGCTGCTGGCCAGCGGTGTGCCGCCCAAGGACGTGGCCAAGAACCTCGGCGTGTCCATTCCGACGCTATACCGCTGGGTGCCAGCCTCCACGCACGCTTAGCGTGCTTTATTTTCCGTTTTCTGAGACGACCCCTATTTCACGATGCCAGCACGGCCCTGCCGCTGGATTGATTTTTAGACCCAAAAGGGCATAATCGAGCCATGCCGAGAACACCACCACCCACTGCAAAACCCTTGTATTGGATTGGCAGATCGTGGCGGGACATGAAAGACCTGCCCGACAAGGTGCAGGGCACTTTCGGCAAGGCGCTGCTGGTGGCGCAGTTTGGCGGCAAGCACGGGGCGGTCAAGTCGCTTCGAGGCTTCGGCGGCGCGGGCGTCCTGGAGGTCGTCGAGGACGACGCCGACGGCAGCCGTCTATACGGTGAAGTTCGCGGGCATGGTGATCGTCCTGCATGGCTTCCAGAAAAAGAGCAAACGCGGGATCGCCACGCCGAAAGAGGACATGGACATCATTCGTGCCAGGTTGAAAGTGGCCGAGGCACTGGCAAAGGAGCTGGCCGATGAAAACGCGCGTGATCGACGGCATCGAGATTGAAGAAAGCTCGGGCAACGTGTATGCCGACCTGGGAATGCCGGATGCCGAGGAAATGTTGGTCAAGTGCCATCTCGCCATGAAGATCGAAGAAATCATCAAGTCGCGCCGCTGGACGCAGCAGCAGGCCGCCGAGGTGCTGGGGATGCCTCAGCCCAAGCTGTCCAAGATGCTGCGCGGCCAGTTCCGGGGCATCAGCCAGGCCAAGATGCTCGAATGCCTGAACCTGCTGGGCCGCGACGTGCAAATCGTGGTCGGCCCGGCCCGGCGCACCCGTGCGCGCGCTGCTGGGCGGCTTGATGTGGTCTTTGCCTGACTCGCAGGCACTGTGGTGACGCGGCCCGAGTTGACCAGGCGCTGCGGCCGTCACCAATATGATGGGGGAATCTGAAATGAACATCCCCTCCCAGGAGCGCCTGAACCTCTACGGAATCGCCCGGGAAACCGTCGGCTTCATGATGGCAGTGCGCACCGAGCCTCGTCCACGACAAGGAAAGGGGCCAATCCGGACGCTGCAAAGATCGGGCAGTGGAACCAGTAAGCCGCAGGGGCCGCCCTGCGCGATCATCACGGGCGGCCAGCCAGGTTCCGGCAAGCCGGCCTCATGGCGATGGCCACTGGCCGGTTCCGCGAGAGTGGCTATGTGCTGGTGGACGCCGACAAGATGCGAGCCTACCACCCGGACTACACGCAGCTGATGTGCGCCGACGATTGCGGGCCGTGGGCCACGCGGCGGCTGTGCGGTGGCGTGGTCGGGCGGCGCAACATCATCATCGACCAGACATCGCGCGAGCCCGCCGCGATGGAGAAGATGGTGCAGGTATTGAGCTCCGTCTGACCCAGCCCGGAACGCCCAAGACCAATGGCATGGTAGGGCGTTTCAATGGACGCATTGGCGACGTCCGCACCGCTTTGAATCGGGCCAGGACTTGGAGCAGACTTTGCTGCGTTACGTGGCGCTGCAACCACCCATTGCCCCAATCAGCGTTGAACCGACATTTCCCATTAGCCCCAATTTCTATTGGTCATCGCATAAATGGATGACATCAAAAATTCAGTTCAGCCTGTTTCCAGAAAGCGTTGATCAGAGCAGGTCGCCGTTGCATGGACTTGAGCCGATTGCGAGCGAATGGCCCCACTTCGCCAATCGTGTTGAGGCCCAGATCGCTTCCACCGGATTGAGTTTCGGGGCGTAGGCAAGGCAGACGTGCAAGCGCGATATGTCCGTTCAGCCCCTCCTGCCATGCGTTGAGTTTGCGGCTGCGATGAATTGCCGCGCCATCCCGGACGATGAGCAGTGGTTTTTCCATGTGGCGCCCGAGTGCCCCGAGAAATTCGATGATCTGCTCCGTGCGAATGGCCCCGGCAAAGAAGCAAAAGTAAAACTGTCTGAAGGACAGAGCAGCAATGGCCGAGAGTTGCTTCCGGGTGAAGCTGTGCCGAAGAATCGGCGTGTCGTCCACGCAGACTCCAGGTGCGTGCAACGCTGGGCCGTTCGCTCAAGCCGGATTCGTCGATGAAGACGATGCTGCGGCCTTCTCGCTGGGCTTTTTTTGAGCGCAGGCCAGCCATGCCGCTTGCACCGAACGATCTCCGGCTCGTTGCGTTGCAGGGCGCGTTTCTCTGGCTTCTGGCAGGAAAAGCCCAGCCGACGTAGCAGGCGCCACAAATGGCCCACGCTGTATTGCACCCCGAACCGCTCGCCGATGAGGTTCGCCCTGGATTCGGGTTATGCAACGGCGCCCGTCGACTTTCGCACGACCAGTTGTGGTTTTGCCAAAAACATTTGGCGTGCTTGGCCTGGCGTCTGAATGCGGCTCAACAAAATCGAGGCCGCTTGCTCACCCAATGCGCCCGGACGGATGTCCACCGTGGTCAAGGGCGGATTCGAATGTGCTGCGTCTTGAACGTTGTCGAATCCAGTCAAAGCGAAGTCCCGGCCGGCGTGCATCCCTCGCTCTCCCAACGCAGACATTGCGCCGAAAGCCACAACGTCGTTGTAGCAAACAGCCGCGGTGGGCCGAGGTTTTATGTCGAGCAACGCACACATCGTCTCATAGCCGCTTTGCCGGGTCGGTTTCGCCCGCACCACCAGTTCTTCGTCGAACCTCAGCTTTCGCTCCGCAAGCGCCGTCCTGAAACCGTTCAGTCGCTGTTCAAGCACAACGCCCGCCAATCCACCGAGAAAACCGATGCGCTCGTGTCCCGCGTCAAGTAGATGCTTGGTCGCCACATAGATTCCGCGCTCGTTGTCGCCACCAGCAAAGTCGTACTTGCCCGGGCCCAGTGTCCGAACCATCACCACCAAAGGGATGCCCCAGGCTTCCACTTCCTTCGTGAGCGTGCGGGGTGTTCCGTACGCGGGACAAAGCACGATACCGGCAGCACCTTGCTCCCTCATGGTTTGCAAGACTTGTTCCTGCCGATCAACGTCTTCATTCGTGTGCGCCATCAACACGATGTACCCGGCCTCGACGAGTTTCCGCTCGACGCCGACGAGGATTTCAGCGAAGAACGGATTGGCAAGATCGTTGACGACGACACCAATGGTCTTGGAAGTGCCATCACGCAACTCGCCGGCCCGGCTGTTGTAGACGTATCCGAGCTTGCTGGCAGCCGCCCTGACCCGGTCGGCGGTTTCCGCCGGAATCAATGGACTGCCCTTCAGCACGAGCGAAACAGTGGACTTGGAAAGATTTGCCTCTGCGGCGACGTCAAGGATCGTGACGGGGTGAGTCGAATTTGGATTTCGCATGATGGTCTAAACAGCCCCCGCACTTTACGCAAGATGCTTCACATCCGTTGGCGTGCTTACTCGGCAGCGAAGGGCTGACTCAGTGTTTACCCTATTTTCGATTGACCTCGTATTGGAACGATCCAATAATTAATGTCAGACCGTTCTAACAGCCAGGAGAGCAAGACATGATCTTTCATGATCTGGCGTCCTTTCCCGCTGCGTCAGCAAGCGGCCAGAGGCCTTCCCAGTGAACTACCAATTCGAATTCGGCGCCGTGTTCGCCGCTTGGCCACTGCTGCTCAAGGGCACTTTGATGACCCTGGAGTTGTCGCTGAGTGCAACCGTTCTGGGCCTTATCGTTGCCATTGCATGCGCGTGGGGAAAGACCTCCGGTCCGCTGCCCGTGCGCCTCGTCGTGAATGCGTACATCGAGCTCATTCGGAACACGCCGTTCCTGGTTCAGCTTTTCTTCTTTTTCTTTGCCCTGCCCGCAATCGGGCTGCGGTGGTCGCCACACACTGCCGCACTCATTGCGATGGTGGTGAACCTGGGCGCCTATGCCACCGAGATCATTCGCGCGGGCATTGAATCCATCCCCAAGGGCCAGATCGAGGCAGGTCTCGCACTCAACCTGAAGGCGCACCAGATCTTCCGATTGGTGGTGCTCAAACCCGCCCTGAGGGCAATCTTCCCGGCGCTGTCGAGCCAGTTCATTTTGCTCATGCTCACATCGAGCGTGGTGTCGGTGATTTCTGCCGATGACCTCACGTCCGTTGCGGCGAACCTCCAGTCCCGGACGTTCCGCAGCTTCGAGATCTATATCGTCGTGACGGCGATCTATTTGTCGCTGGCGTTGATCTTTTCCTTCATCTTCCGGACGATCGAGCGCCGCTCGTTGTCGTACCCGGATCGCCGCTGAGGAGACTCCATGCGTACATTCGGATTGGGCGATGTCTGGTTCATCCTGCAAGCGGCACAGTGGACGGTTCTGCTCTCGCTCGTTGCCTTCATCGGCGGTGCGATAGGCGGCCTTGCCATCGCGCTTTCGCGGACTTCAGGCAACGTGGTTCTGGTGCGACTCTCCACCGCCTTCACGCAGGTATTCCAGGGCACGCCCCTGCTGATGCAACTGTTCCTTGCTTTCTTCGGCGCGCCGATCCTGGGATTTGAAGTGAGCCCGTGGCTCGCTGCCAGCATCGCATTGATTCTGAACACCAGCGCATTCCTCGGCGAGATCTGGCGTGGCTGTATTCAGGCCATTCCCAAAGGTCAATGGGAAGCGGCCTACGCGCTGGGTCTGAATTACGTCCCGCGAATGCGCCTCGTCGTCTTGCCGCAGGCTTGGCAAATCGCCTTGCCCCCGACCGTTGGCTACCTGGTGCAGGTACTCAAAGGCACGTCCCTCGCCGCGATCATCGGCTTCACCGAGATCACCCGGGCCGGGCAGATCATCAACAACGCCACCTTCCAGCCGCTGATCGTCTTCAGTGTGGTCGGGGCGATCTACTTCGCCTTGTGCTGGCCACTTTCGTTGCTGGCGGGTCGAATGGAGCGGCAATTGAAGCTCGCCACCACCCGATAGCGCCGGATCGCGCCGGATCGCGCATTACACCTTTTTGCCATCAACCTATCAGGAACATCATGTTCGATCTCATGGCACGCCGCCGACTGTTCAACTTTGCTACCGCAGCACTCTGCGGAGCGCTTCTGTCTTCGCACGCCTTGAACGCAAGTGCGCAGAGCGTC
This sequence comes from Verminephrobacter eiseniae EF01-2, assembly GCF_000015565.1. Taxonomy (NCBI): domain Bacteria; kingdom Pseudomonadati; phylum Pseudomonadota; class Betaproteobacteria; order Burkholderiales; family Comamonadaceae; genus Verminephrobacter; species Verminephrobacter eiseniae. Next base: position 3,719,652 of record NC_008786.1, on the reverse strand, counting down.
GAAGAAATCAAGAAGAAGGGCACGGTGACGATTGGCGTTCTGGTGGATTTTCCGCCGTACGGCACTGTCGACAACTCGAATCAGCCCGACGGCTACGACGCTGATGTCGCTAAGCTCTTGGCAAAGGATTGGGGTGTCAGACTCAACTTGGTGCCCGTCACGGGCCCGAACCGGATCCCCTTCCTGCTGACGAACAAGGTGGACCTGCTGATTGCGTCGTTCGCGCCAACCCCGGAGCGCGCCAAGCAAGTTCAGTTCTCCCGGCCTCACAGTGCAGCCACCATCGTGCTGTATGGCCACAAGAAGCTTTCGATCAAGACTCCGGCCGACCTGAAGGGCGTTCGCATTGCTGTCGCACGTGCGAGCACGCAAGACACCGCGCTAACGGCGGTGGCGCCCGAGGGCGCCGAGATCCGTCGCTTCGATGATGACGCATCGGCCATGCAGGCGCTGCTCTCGGGCCAGGTCGACGCACTGGGATGCGCCACGACCATCGCTCAACGAATCGACCAGCGCACCAACGGCGAATACGAAAACAAGTTGGTGCTGCGCCAGCAGTACATGGCCCCCGCGATGCGCTTGGGCCGGCCAGAGCTTCTCAAAGGCGTGAACACCTTCGTCGGCAAGTACGTCGACAACGGTGGGCTGAACAAGCTCTACAAGAAGTGGCTGCAGGTCGATCTGCCGTCGATGCCAGCGACATCGCTTCCGCTCAGCAATTGACGCAAGCGCGCAGCAAGCAAACCGACAGTGCAGCCATGAGCACCGCACGGCCGCCCGAAGGTGCTCATACCGTAGCCGAAGGCGAAGGTATCCCAGTGAGCAACGAACCCATCATTCGCATCGAGAAGGCCAACAAGTGGTATGGCCAGTTTCAAGTCTTGACCGACGTCGACCTCGAAGTCAAGGCCGGCGAGCGAATCGTCATCTGCGGCCCTTCTGGATCGGGCAAGTCCACGCTCATTCGCTGCATCAACCACCTGGAGAAGGTGGAGAAGGGCCGCATTGCCGTGGACGGCATCGAGCTCACGGGGCACGAGCGCAAGAACGTGGATGCCGTGCGACGTGAGGTGGGCATGGTGTTCCAACAGTTCAACCTGTTCCCGCACCTGACGGTACTCCAGAACTGCACCTTGTCCCCCATGCATTCGCGTGGCGTGCCACGCGAAGCGGCAGAGGCGACGGCCATGAAATACCTCCAGCGCGTGCGAATCCCCGAGCAGGCAAACAAATACCCAAGCCAACTGTCCGGGGGGCAGCAACAACGCGTGGCGATTGCGCGAGCGCTGTGCATGAATCCGAAGATCATGCTGTTCGACGAACCCACCTCCGCACTCGACCCGGAGATGGTCAATGAAGTGCTCGACACGATGATCGGGTTGGCCGAAGACGGTATGACCATGCTCTGCGTGACACACGAGATGGGGTTCGCGAGACGGGTCGCAGACCGTGTCATCTTCATGGCCGACGGCCGCGTGCTTGAAATGGCACCACCGGACCAGTTCTTCGGCAACCCGCAACACCCGAAACTGAAGGCCTTCCTCGGGCAAATCTTGAGTTCGGGCGAGCGGCAGCCACTGCACTATTCATACGGGTCTCAATAGCCTCCGTAGCCTGCGCGCGTGAGCATTCGCCCCGCGCGCGCAAGCACGCGGGCTTCGCCCGCGCCGCCGCGATAGGCCAGCACGCCATTCACGAACACGCATTCGACGCCTTCGCTCACACCGTGCGGCTTGTCGTAGGTCGCGGTGTCGGCGATGGTCTCCGGGTCGAACACCACCACGTCGGCCATCGTGCCGACGCGCAGCAGGCCGCGATCCGCGATGCGCAAGTTGCGCGCGGTCATGCCGGTCATCTTGTGCACGGCCTGCTCCAGCGTGAAAAGGCGGCGCTGGCGCCAATAGCGCGCGAACACGCGCGGGAACGCGCCCCAGAGGCGCGGATGCGGATGGCGGTCGTGCGGCAGGCCATCGCTGCCGATCATCGTGAGCGGGTGCGCGATGACGCGCTCCACGTCCTCCTCCTGCATCTGGAAGTAGCACGCGCCGCCGGGCTTGAGAAGCAGGCACGCCTCCCGTTCGGTGGTGCCCCACTCGCGCGCGATGTCGGAGACGAGGCGGCCGGTCATCTCGGGATGCGGATCGGACCAGGTCAGCAGCACGTCGATGACGCCGTCCACCAGGTCTTCGCGCAGCACGGTGGAGCCGGCCACGTAGGGGTACATGTCCATCGCGATCTGCTGGCGCTGCGCGAGCGATTCGATCAGCGCCAGCGTCTCTTTCGTGCGGCCCCAATTCGCGGGGCCGGCGCACTTGTGGTGCGAGATGACCAGCGGCACGCCCGCGTTGAAAGCCGAATCGCCGGCCTCGTGCAGCGCCTCGATGATCTGCTGCATCTCGCTGCGCAGGTGCGTGGCGTAGACGCCGCCGTGGCGCGCGACGACGCGGGCGAGTGCGCTCACTTCTTGCGCCGGTGCGGCGAAGGCTTCTTCGTAGAACAGGCCCGACGACATGCCGTGCGCGCCGTCGGCCATGCTGCTGTCGAGCAGCGCCTCCATGCGCGCGAGTTCGTCGCCGCTGGCGGGCCGGTCGAGCGCTTGCATCGTCGCGAAGCGCAGCGTGGTGTGGCCGACGAGCGCGGCCACGTTGAGCGCGGGCTGCGTCGCATCGACGGCCGCGCGGTACTCGGCCATGGTCGCGTGCCTGAACGAATCGGCGCCCAGCAGCGTGAGCGGCGGCTTCGACTGCGGCGTGCGGTACGGCGCGAGCGAGATGCCGCAGTTGCCGGTCACCACGGTGGTGATGCCCTGCGACACCTTGGGCAGGCACAGCGGGTCGCGCAGCACGATCGCATCGTCGTGCGTGTGCGCGTCGATGAAGCCGGGTGCGATGACCTTGGCGCGGCAATCGACGATGTCGAGATCGGCAACGCCCAAGCCCTCGGGCAGCCGCCCGCGCAGGCCTTCGCCGAGCGCGAAGATGCGGTCGCCCTGCAGCAGCACGTCGCCGGGCCACGCGGGTCCGCCCGAACCGTCGACCACGAGGCCGGCTTCGAGCAATACGGCTTGGGGGTCGATCACGATGCGCGCCCTCCTTTTTCGTCGTTGATGCCGCCGCCGTTCCAGCTTTGCAGCGGGTGCGTGGCGGCGTCGATGCCATGGCGCTGGAAGGCTTCGCGTGCGCGCTGCAGGCGCTGCACGGCGGGTTCGCCACGGCGTTGCGCGACCAGCACCGTGAGGATTTCGATGGCGGTGAGGTGCGTGAGGTAGGCATCGATGCCCACATGCATCACCGCGTCGTCGGGCACCGAGAGTCCGAGCAAAAAGTCGGCTTTGGCCGCAAGCGCGGTGCCGGGCCGCGTCAGCGCAACCACCTTGGCGCCCTGCCCGCGCGCGATGTCCACCGCGTCCAACAGCGAGGGCATGCCGCCGACGTGCGAGATGGCGATGACCACGCCGCCCGGCCGCTGCGCCGCGCCGGCCACCTGCTGCAGGTGGTAGTCGGCCCAGGCGTTCGCCGAGAGGCCGAGGCGGAACAGTCGCGCCTGCAGGTCGTTGGCCATGAACCACGAAGTGGCGCCCGCGCCGTACAGGTCCACATGCGGCGCGGCCGCGATGGCGGCCACGGCGCCGTCGAGCACCTGCATGTCGAGCTGGCCGCGCACGCCGGAGACCGAGGCTGCGGCGCTGCGCGCGATCTTGCCGACCACTTCGTCGGCCGCGTCCTCGATGTTGACGCGGCGGTGCAGCGGCGAGCCGCCGAGCGCGAGCTCCTGCGCGAGCGCGAGCTTGAACTCGCGCAGGCCCGCAAAGCCCAGGTCGCGGCAGGTGCGCATGATGGTCGGCACCGAGCTGCGCGAGCGCTCGGCCAACTGCTCGAAGCTCTCTTCGAGCACGCGGTCGGGGTCTTCCAGGATCAGCTCGAGAATCGCGCGCCGCGTGGCCGGGGCGCCGCTGCGGATCTGCGCGATCTTCTGAAGCAGGCAGGGGGTCATCGGTGCAAGCGGTTCAGAAATGCATGGCGACGGCGTCGCTCACGCGGTAGTCGTTCTCGACGATGGGCATCCAGTGCCATTTGTCGAAGGTGGTGCAGGGATGCGAGATGCCGAGGCCGACACGGTCGCCGACCTGGGGGGCCTCCGCTTCCTCGCTGGCGTCCCAGCGCAGGTAGGCGTGCTGGTCGTTGAGCGCGGTGATCTTCCAGCCAGCGGGTACGGCCTGCGCTTCGAGCGCGCCACGCGCCGCGCGCGCGATGGGCACGGGCATCGAGAGGTCGAACGAGATGTCGCGCTTGCCCACGGCGAGGATCGCCAGACCTGGCTCGGGGCGCGATTGCACCGTGGCCCACACTTCCATCGCAGGGCGCAGGCCCTCGCCGCATTGGCAGCCCAGGCGCTCGTCGAGCGCGCTCACCATGCGCTGGTAGAAGCCGTGGTCGTGCGTGACGTAGCAGCCCGCGCGCAGCAGGCCGCGCACCGGCGAGCCCAGCGCGGGCTTCAGGCGTCCGGCCACGAGGTCGAAGATCGCCGAACCGCCGGCCGAGACCAGCACCTCGTCAGTCTCGAAGAGCTTGTGCGTATCGCAGTGGCGCGCGATGGCTTCCACGCGGTCCATCAGCGTGTTGGCATACGCGGTGTCGGGTTCGCTGACGCCAGTAGCGCCCTGCCCTTCATAGGTTTCGATGCCGACGAGCTTGACCGCATCGCTCGCACGCAGGCGCGTGGCGAGCGTCACCGCTTGTTCATGCGTGCGGCAACCGGTGCGCGCGCCTTCGACGCCGATCTCGATCATCACTTCGAACGGCACGCTTGCCGGATGGCGCCTGGCCCAGTCTTCTATGAGACCGAGCTGCGCCAGCGAATCGACCAGGAACACGATGCGCAGGCCCGCCGTCGCACGCAGCAGCATCTGGATGCCCGCGAGGTCTTCGTCGCTCACCACCTGGTTGGCGATGAGCGTGCGGCGCACGCCGGCCGCCACGCCCACGGCCAGTTGCGTGACGGTCGCGAAGGTCAGGCCCCAGGCACCCGCCTTCAACTGGCGCTGGAAGAGCTGCGGCGACATGCTGGTCTTGCCGTGCGGCGCGAGGTCGATGCCCCACTCGCGCACGCGCGACTGCATCCACGCCAGGTTGTGCTCCAGCGCCTCGCGCTTGAGCATCGCCAGCGGCAGCGGCAGGTCGCCGGCCAGCATGTTCCAGCCGGCGGCGCCGACTTCGCTGCGCAGGCGCGGCGGCTGGGTGCGCGGGTAGCCCTTGAAGTTGCTGCCCAGCAGCGGGTCGGTGAAGTGGGCGTTGGTTGCGTTGGTGGTGCTGGTGGCGGCGGTGTCGGTCATGGTCGTCATGCGGTGATGTGGGAGAGTCGTTCCTTGCGGATGCAGGCGCTGTAGTGTCCGGGAGATATCTCGTCGAGCGATGGCACGGTCTGCGCGCAGGCTTCGATGGCGTGCGGGCAGCGCGTGCGGAACACGCAGCCCGAGGGCGGCGCGAGGGGGCTGGGAATGTCGCCCTTCAGGGCAATGTGCCCGGTGGCGAGCGTGGGGTCGGGCTTCGGGCGCGCGGCCAGCAGCGCCTGGGTGTAGGGGTGCGATGGCCGCGCGAACAGTTCGTCGGTCGCGGCCACCTCCATCACCTTGCCCAGGTACAGCACCACCACGCGGTCGCACAGGTACTCGACCACGTCCAGGTCGTGCGAGATGAAGAGCATGGCGAGGCCGAGGCGCTCGCGCAGGTCTGCCAGCAGGTTGATGACCTGCGACTGGATCGACACGTCGAGCGCCGACAGCGGCTCGTCCGCCACGATGAACTCGGGCTCCACCGCGAGCGCGCGCGCCACGCCGATGCGCTGGCGCTGCCCGCCCGAGAACTCGTGCGGAAAGCGGCTCGCATGCTCGGCGCGCAGGCCCACGGTCGCGAGCAGCTCGGCAATGCGCTGGTCGCGCGCCGCCGCGCCCTTGTGCAGGCCGTGCGTGGCCAGCGCCTCGCCGAGGATCGCGCGGATGCGCATCTTCGGGTTCAGGCTCGCATACGGGTCCTGGAAGATGATCTGCAGCTTGCTGCGCAACCGGCGCATGCGCTCGCCCGAGAGCGCGCCGATGTCCTCGCCACGGTAGAGCACCTGCCCCTCGGTGCGCTCGACCAGCCGCAGCACGGTGCGGCCGATGGTGCTCTTGCCCGAGCCCGATTCGCCGACCAGGCCCAGCGTCTCGCCGGGCTGGATCGCGAACGACACATCGTCGACCGCGCGCACCGGGTGCTCGCTGCTACCGAAGTATTTCTTGAGTCTGCGGACTTCGATGAGGGGAGCAGTAGAAACAGCGGTCATGCGACCCTCGCGAGTGGGGCACCGGGCTGCACGCGAATGCAGCGGGCCTGGCGGCCTTGGCGGATGTCGATGAGCGGCGGCATCGCGGCGCTGCAGCCGGCCTGCGCCAGGTCGCAGCGCGGCTCGAACGCGCAGCCGGGCGGCGGCGCGAGCGGGCTGGACACCTGCCCGCGAATCGCGAACAGGCGCTTGGGCTTGGGCTGCCCCGGAATGCGCGCCTTGCCCGGCAGGCACGCCAGCAGGCCCTGCGTGTACGGATGCCCGGGCTGCGCGAACAGCGGCCGCACCGGCGCACTCTCGACCACGCGGCCTGCGTACAGCACGACCACGTCGTCCGCATGGTGCGCGACCACGCCGAGGTTGTGGGTGATGAAGAGGATGCCCATGCCCGTCTCGGCCTGCAGCCGGCGCATGAGTTCCAGGATCTGCGCCTGGATGGTCACGTCCAGCGCGGTGGTCGGCTCGTCGGCGATCAAGAGCGTCGGGTCGCAGGCCATCGCGAGTGCGATCATCACCCGCTGGCGCATGCCGCCCGAGAGCTGGTGCGGGTACTCATGCAGGCGCTGCGCCGCCGCCGGCATCTCGACCAGCTCCAGCATGCGCAGCGCATGCGCGAGCGCGGCCTTGCGGTCCAGCCCCTGGTGCAGCCGCACGCTCTCGGCGATCTGCTCGCCGATGGCAAAGACCGGGTTCAAACTGGTCATCGGCTCCTGAAAGATCATCGACAGCTGGTTGCCGCGCAGCGAGCGCATCTCGCGCTCGCCGATCTGCAGCAGGTCGAGCGTCTTGCCTTCGCGTGTGACGAACGAGGCCGAGCCGCTGACCTGCGCGTTCGCGGTCTTGGGCAACAGGCGCATCAGCGTGAGGCTGGTCACCGACTTGCCCGAGCCTGATTCGCCGACCAGCGCGGTGGTCTTGCCCGGTTGAATGGAAAAGCTCACATCGGCCACCGAACGGATCAGGCCGTCTTCGGTGGGGAAACTGGTGCTCAGGTGGCTGACCGTGAGGCGTGGCATGTCGTTGGCGTTCGTCATCACGAAGTCTTCTTCAGCTTGGGGTCGAGCAAGTCGCGCACGCCATCGCCCAGCAGTTGCAGCGACAGCGCCGTGAAGATGATCGCCAGGCCCGGGAACAGCACCACCCAGAAGGCCTGGTGCGCGTACTGCTGGCTGCCCGCGACCATGGTGCCCCAGGTCGGGATCTCGGGCGGCACGCCGACACCGAGGAACGACAGCCCCGCCTCGGCCAGGATGGCGTAGGCGAAGATGAACGACACCTGCACGAGGATCGGCGACATCAGGTTCGGCAGGATGTGGCGCCACAGGATGCGCGCAGTGCGCACGCCCAGCGCGCGCACCGCTTCGACGAACAGCAACTCGCGCACCACGAGCGTGGAGGCCCGCACCACCCGCGCCACGCGCGGCGTGTACACCAGCACCAGCGCGAGCACGGTGTTCATCAGCGAAGGCCCGAGAAGCGCCACCAGCGCGATGGCCAGCAGGATGTCGGGGAAGGACATCATCGCGTCGACCACGCGCATGAGCGGCGCATCGAGCCGGCGGAAGAACCCGGCCATCAGGCCCAGCACCGTGCCGGCGACGACCGCGCCGAGGGCGGTGAGCGCCGCGATGGCCAGCGAGTAGCGCGCGCCATGCACGATGCGCGCATAGAGGTCGCGGCCCAGTTCGTCGGTGCCGAGCAGGTGCGCGGCGCTCGGCGCCTTCAGGCGGTCGAGCACTGCGGTGTCGTTGGGGTCGATGGAGGCGAACAGCGGCGCGCCGATGGCGAGCACCGCGATCACCAGCAGCACCAGCGCGGAGACCATCACGATGCGGCGGTGCATCAGTTGGCGGAGCATTCGGGGCATCTGCACGGCTCAGACCTTCACGCGCGGATCGACCACCGCATACAGCAGGTCGATCGAGAAATTGATGAGCACGTAGATCGCGGCGATCACGAGCAGCGCACCCTGGATCACCGGGTAGTCGCGCCGCAGCACCGCACTCACCACGAGATTGCCGACACCCGGCAGGCCGAACACCGTCTCGGTGATGACGGCGCCGCCGATCATCAGCGCGACCGTCAGGCCGATCACCGTGACGATGGGCACCAGCGCATTGCGCAGCGCATGCTTGAGCACCACCTTGCTCTCGGAGAGGCCCTTGGAGCGCGCGGTGCGCACATAGTCTTCGCCGAGCACATCGAGCATCGAGGCGCGCGTGAAGCGGATGATGAGCGCCGAGTTCAGAAGGCCCAGCACCGTGGCCGGCAGCACCAGCGCATGCAGCCGCTCCATGAATGGCGCGTCGGGCGCGCCGTAGCCCGACACGGGGAACCATCCGAACGACACCGCGAAGACCTGGATCAGCACGATGCCGAGCCAGAAGCTCGGAATGCTTGCGCCGAGCATCGCGATGCCGGTGAAGAGCTGGTCGACCACGCGCCCGCGAAACACCGCCGAGACGATGCCGCAGGGCACGCCGATCAGCGCGGCGATGGCCACGGCCATGAGCGCCAGCAGCGTGGTGGGCTCGGCGCGCTCCCACAGCGCCTGCGTCACCGGGCGCTGCAGGAAGATCGAGGTGCCCAGGTTGCCCTGCAGCACTGCGCGCAGCCAGTAGCCGAACTGCACGGGCAGCGGCTTGTCGAGGCCGTATTCCTTCTGCACGCGCGCGATGTCGGCGGCCGTGGCCTGGTCGCCCAGCAGCACCGACACCGGATCACCCGACGCGGCGCGCGTGAGCACAAAGACCAGCACCGCCACGATGGCCAGCACGACGAGCATGCCGCCCGCGCGCGCGGCGATGTAGCGAAGCGAGGCACTTTTCATCTTCATCACGACGAGAACTCGATGGCGGCGGCGCTGCCGACGGCCACGTACTGGCCGCTGAACTGGATGCCGCCCTTGTCCACGCGAAAGACCGGGCCCGCCTCGAACCCGTTGGCCGCACAGAGCATCGGCAGCTTCGGGTGGCGCGCGCGCGATGCGGGATTGCGCAGCTTGGCGTCGTTGCCCGTGCTGGCCACGGCGGGCGGCGCGCCGGGAATGGGCTTGAGCGCGCCGGTCGCGCCGTCCCGCACGAACTGGTGCACGCCGAGGCCGCGCCCGCCGCGCCACGGCTTGCCGCCGTCGCTGTAGGTGCCGACGCAGGCGTAGACAGGGCCGGATGTTGCGGCCTGTGCGGTGGTGGTCGTGAGACCCAGGGCTCCGAGACCGGAGGCCAATGCGCTGGCTGGCAGAAGTTGGCGCCGCGATGGCATGGCGGACTTCCTTGCGGCCTTACTTGATCTTCGCGTTCCAAAAGAACGGCCAGGTCGCGGGCGTGTAGTTGTCCAGCGCCGGGCTTTTGGCCGAGAGGCCGTTGAACTTGCCCACGTTGATGTACGGCACCTCGTCGTAGACGACCTGCTGCACCTTGCCCCACAGCGCGCCGCGCTTGGCCGGGTCGCTCTCGACATTGAAGGCCTGCAGCGCCGCCTTCTTGGCGGGCGTGTCCCACCAGCCGGGCGCGCCGTCACCGAGCTGCGGCGGCGAGAGCATCGGCTCGGGGAACTGGCCCGAGTGGGTGACGTAGATGTCCCAGAGCTTCGCATCGTTGCGGCGCTGCACCAGCGTGGCCCAGTCGACCACGTTCAGGTCGACCTTGAAGCCGGCGCGCTTGAACTGCTCGGCCATCAGCAGCGACATGTTGTAGTGGAAGTCGTACTGGCGGCTGGTGAGCACGCGGATCGGATCGCCCTTGTAGCCGGCCTTGGCCGCCAACTCCTTGGCCTTGGCGGCGTTGCGCTGGTTGTACTGGTCGCCGCCGGCGGTCGAATAGAACGGCGAGCCCTTGGGGAAGTGGTTGGCCTCGGCCACGAAGAAGCGCGTGTCGCCGAAGCCGGCGGCGAGCATCTCGCCTGCGCCGAGCGCGGTCTGGATCGCCTGGCGCACCGGCTGGCTCGCGGCCACGCCTTCCTTGGTGTTGAGCACGAGGTACGGGAAGCCGAACGACGGCGTCATGATCGGCACGGTCTTGCCGCCCGACTTCTCCAGGCGCGGCAGCGCTTCGACCGGCAGCAGGTCGGCAAAGTCGTACTGGCCCGCGAGCGCGCCTTCGACGCGCGTGCCGGCGTTGGGCACGGGCACGAAGCGCAGTTCCTCGATGGCCGCTTCGCGCTTGCCGCCGTAGCCGCTCGCGGGTTCCTTGCGCGCCGCGTACTTGTCGAAGCGGGTGAGCAGCACGAACTGATCGGGCCGGCGCTCCTTGAACTTGTAGGGGCCGGTGCCGACGAAGTCCTTCAGCGGCGAGGCGATGGAGTCCTTGGCCATGATCGCGGCCATGCCGCTCTGGAGCGCAAGCTGCGAGAGCAGCGACGCATACGGCGCCTTCAGCACGATTTTCACGCCCAGCGGACCCTCGGCCTCGAGCGTCTCGATTTCCTTGCCCATGGCCTTGCCGCGCGGCGACTGATCCATCCAGCGCTGCAGGCTCGCCACCACATCGTCGGCGGTGAGCTCGCGGCCGTTGTGCAGCATCACGCCGCGGCGCAATGTGATGGCGTAGGTCTTGCCGTCCGCAGAGATCTTCGGCATCGTCTCGGCCAGCATCGGCACCACGTTCCACTTGGCGTCGAAGGTGTAGAGCGTCTCGTACACATGCTGCATGATGGTTCCGACCAGGTCGGCGGTCGATGCCATCGGGTCGAGCGTCTGCGGCTCGGCCACCATCGCGAGCGTCGCGAAGTTGCGCGGCCCCTGGGCATGCGCTTGCCGATACGGCAGCACGGCGCACAGCATCGCGAGCAGGCAGGCACCCAGCAGGCTGCGCTTGGACAGCTTGGACAGGCGCTGGACGAGACCGGCGTGGGCGGCATGGGGCATGGGGAACTCCTTCATCAGGGCGAGCGGGGTGCGTGAAATAAATTTTCTTTTCTGCCCGGACTTTGACGCAGCATTCCCGCTGAATCATCCGTGTAAACCCTTGTTTGAGAACAGTGTTGAAATATATTTTCAAATCGAATCGATGCTTGCCAGGTGCCCGCCAACGCCGACGGCGCGATCGTGGTGGGCGGTATCGAGGCGCAGACGCGCCAGGTGATGGAAAACCTGAAGAAAGTGCTCGCGCTGGCCGGCGCCCCGCTCGACGACAGGTGCAAGAGCACCGTGTGGCTGCACGACGCGCGCGACTTTGCTGCCTTCAACCGCCTCTACATGAGCTACTTCGGCGAGAACGAGCCGGCGCGCTCGACCACCGAGGCGCAGCGGATGGTCGATGCGAAGGTCGAGATCGACGTCGTCGCCTACGAGCCAAAAATCTGACGCACCCCCAGGCTTCGCGCACCGATAGCTGGAACCAGGAAGCGCGAACTGGTTCAGTGGCTGTTCCGTCGCGCCGCGTTTCCAGGAAAAGCGCGACTATTCATGGGCCAACCCAGTCCTTGCGCATGACGACAGCGTCGAGCGCCAGCACGCCTTGGCCCTCCCTGAGCACCAGCATCGGGTTCATCTCGGCCTGCACCACGCCCAGTTCCGGGCGCAGCGCCAGTTGCGACAAGTCCGAGATGGCCTGCGCCAATGCGGCCAGGTCGCCCTTGGGTTGCCCACGCAGGCCGGCCACGGTCTGCAGCGCCCGGACCTCGCCGATCATCTCCCAGGCGCTGCCGATGCCAACGGGTGCCAGGCGGATGCTGCGCTCGCGCACCAGTTCCGCCCAGATGCCCCCGGCCGCCAGCAGCACGATGAGGCCGGCATCCGGATCGACGCGATAGCCCAGCAGCACCTCGATCAATCCCTGGCACATGGGCTGCAGCAGCACCTGCTCGCACGGCACGCCGGGCAAGCGCTCTGTCAGCCGCTGGCGCAGGGTGGCGAAAGCCTCCGACAGCGCCTGGGCCGAATCCACCCCCAGCACCACGCCACCGACTTCGGTCTTGTGAAGAATCTGCGCTGAACACAGCTTGACCGCCACCGGGAACGGGAACGGCAGCACCCCGGGCACCGGGCCGGCCAGCGCTGCGGTGAGCACGGGCGCATGGGGCAGTTGCAGTTCGTCGAGCACGGCATAGGACTGCGCCTCGTCGATGAACGCGGCGCCGGCGCCGCCATGGTCCGGGCAGGCCGGCGCCCCGGGCGAGCGCCGCGCCAGCACTGCGGCCAGCACGTCGGCACAGCCCTCCGGGGTGCGAAAGCAGGGCACGGCGGCCCGGCTTAGCTGCGCCAGCGCTTGCGGCGCATCGGGCAGCAGCATGGCCATCAGCGGCTTGCGATGGCTGGCGCTGTCCAGGATCGGCTGGAGCGCCAACTGCGGCTGCAAGCGCGCCGAGGAGCCGAGCACGGCGATCAGCATGTCGAACTCGGGCGCGTCGAGCAGGATCTGCAGCGCCGCCTTCATCACGGCGTAGCGGGTGCCGGCCAAGGTCAGGTCGAGCACGCGCCCGGCGTTGCCGGGGATGCCGGCCGCCTTCAGGCGCTCTTGCGTGGCCTCGGAAGGGCACTGCACCTGCAGGCCGCGCACACCCAGTTGATCGACCACCATCGCGGCGCCGCCGCCCGTGGTGCTCACCACGCCCACCCGGCGGGCCGGCGGCATGTCGGGCCGCAATAACGGCAACGGCAGGCGCTGCGCGAGCGGCAAGGCTTCGAGCAGGGACTCCAGCATCTGCACGCGGGCGATGCCCAGGTCCTTGAGGAATGCGTCGGCGATGTCGTCCGCGCCGGCCAGAGCGCCGGTGTGGGTGCCGGCCATCTGCGCAGCGGCCTCCGAGCGGCCCAGTTTGTAAGCAATGACGGGTTTCCCGCAGGCCGCAGCCGCGCGCGCGAACCGCTGCAACGCGGCGCCATGGCGCAGGCTTTCGAGGAACAGCAGGTAGCCCTCGATGCCCGGGTCATCGAGCGTGGCCTGGCAGATTTCTCCCAGGCTCAGGTCGGCTTCGCTGCCCACCGACACCAGCCCCGCAAAGCCCACCGCGCGCGCCTTGCCGCGCGAGACCAGCGCACCGATCATGCTGCCACTGTGCGATGCGACGAAGACTTTGCCGACGGGCAGTTCGGGCTCGGCAAATACGGCGTTGGCGGTCAGCACCAGTCCCACACGCGGATTGACCACCCCCAGGCTGCTCGGGCCAAGGATGCGCATGCCGCTGGCCCGCGCCAGATCGCGCAGCTCTGCTTCGCGCTGCAGCCCTTCCCGGCCGGATTCGGAAAAACCGCTGGCCAGGATGGTGATCAGTTTCACCCCCAGCGCAGCGCATCGATGGGCGGCAGCGAGCACCTGCCCAGTGGGCGTCAGCACAAAGACCTGCTCTGGCACCTCGGGCAACCGATCCAGGCTCGGCCAGGCCTTGAGGCCCTGAACCTGCGGGCGTCCCGGGTTGATCGGGTAGATGCGTCCAGCATAGCCCGAGCGTTGCAGAAACTGCAGCGGACGCCCGGCGATCTTGCCGGGGTCGTCCGAGGCCCCGTACAGCGCGATGCTTCGGGGCTGGAGCAGCGCTTGCGCCAGAGCGCCCGCAGCGAGGCCGGGGCCGGTCATTGCAGCGCCCTGCCGAGGTGCTTGAACTGTGCGGCCCAGGCAGCGACCTCCTGGCGGATTTCGTCCCTGAACTCTTGCGGGCTGTTGCCAATGACCAGCGCGCCCTGCGATTGCAGCTTGTCTTTGACATCGGGCGCGTTGATGGCGGCTACCGCCGCCTCGTGCAACTGGCTGATGATGCGCGCCGGCGTTCCGGCCGGTGCCAGCAGGCCATTCCAGGAATCGGACACCATGTCCGGCAGGCCGGACTCGGCGAAGGTCGGCACCTGGGGCAGTCCGCTCAGGCGCCTGGGGCCGGCGATGGCCAGCGGTTTGATCTTGCCGGCCTGCAGGTTGGGCATGGCACTGGTGGCGGTCATGAACGCCATGTCGATATGCCCGGCGATCAGGTCCGACAGCACGCCGCTGGCTCCCTTGTAGGGCACATGCGTGAGCGCCATGCCCGTCAGGCGCTGCAGCAGTTCGGCGGCCATGTGTTGGGAGCCGCCCAGGCCGGTCGAGCCGTAGCTGATGCCGCCCGATGACTTGGCCAGCGCGATCAACTCGGCCACCGTGTTCACGGCAAGACCGGGGCGCACGGCCAGAACGCCCGGTGCCGAAGACAGCTTGGAGATTGGATCGAAGCTCTTTTCGGCGTCGAACTTCTGGCCCTGGTAGACGAAGCGGTTCATCGTGATCGGCGCTGCGGCCAGCAGCAGGGTATGGCCATCGGCGGGTGCCGCAGCCACGGCTTCGGAAGCGATGTTCGAGCCTACGCCGGCGCGGTTTTCAACGATGAAGGCTTGGCCGAACCGCTCCTGCAGCTTGGCCGCCACCATGCGGGCCACCTGGTCCGTGGGGCCGCCGGCCGAGTAGCCAACGATGATGCGCACCGGCCGGCCCGGGTAGGCCGGGGCGGCGGCGCTGCCGAACGCCAGCGGCGCCATGGCAGCCAGCAAAAAATGACGACGCTGCATGGTGGGGTCTCCGTTGGGAAGGTCGAACACACGAAAGGGGGCCTCATGGCCTGGCCGCGCGCTGCGGAAAAGCCCTGGCAAAAATCCCTTCGGCGATGCGGTTCTTGAGCATCTCGATCGAGCCGCCGGCGATCATCCAGCCGCGCGTGCGGCGCACGCAGTACTCGACCAGCGACGCCTGGCAAAAGCCCGTGCCGCCCATGACCTGCATCGCCTCGTTGGCCACCTCCCAGCCCGCCAGGTTGCAGGCGAGCTTGGCCATCGCGCTGCCCTGTGCCGAGGGCAGGCCATGCTCGCCCTCCAGCGCTGCGCGGTAGAGCAGCAACTGGGCCTGCGCGAGCTTCATCGCCATGTCGACAAACTTCCATTGCAGCCCCTGGAATTGGCACAGTTCGCGGCCGAACTGCTGCCGGGTCAGCGCATGCTCGCGCGCCAGGTTGAATGCGTGGCGCCCCAGCGCCAGCGCCCGCGCGGCATTGCCCAGCCGCTCGATGTTGAAGCCGGCAATCTGGCGCTTGAAGCCGCCTGCGCCCAGCAGCAGGTTGGCCCGGGGCACCCGGCAGTTGTCAAAGTACAGCGGCGACCACTGCTCGCCGTTCATGAAGCCCGAGGGCGGTCCGATCCCGAACCCCGGCGCCCCGCGTTCGACGAGGATCGAGCCGATGCCGGCGACGCCCGGGCCGAAGCGCAGATAGACCAGAAACAGCGCGGCCTCCGGGCTGTGGGTGGAAAACAGCTTGGCGCCGTTGATCACGTAATGCCCACCGTCGGGGCGGGCACTGGTCTTGAGATCGGTCGCGGCCGAGCCGGCGTCCGGCTCGGTCATGGCCAACGCCATCAGCGTGCGCCCGGCCAGCAGATCGGGCAGGAAGCGCGCCTTTTGCTCGGCGCTGGCGTATTCGGCGAAAGTCCGCAGCGCTCCAAAATTGCCGGCCTGCACGATGTCGGCGCTCCTGGGGCAGACCAGCGCCACCTGTTCGATGGCCAGCACGGCGTGCATCAAGCTGCCGCCCTGGCCGCCGTCGGCCTCGGGCAAGGTGATGCCGAGCAAGCCCTGCCGGGCGAGCAAGGCGGCGGTCTCCCACGGGTAGGTCGCGGCGTGCGCGCGCGCCAGGGCTGCGGGGGCGAGATGGTCTTTGGCGAACCGGGACACGGACTCGGCAAAAGCCTGGTGCTCTGCACTGAGATCGAAGTTCATGGTGCTGGGGCTGGCCACGGGCATGGAGCAAAGGACATGAAGGACATGAATGTGCTTGCCGGATGGGCCGGCCAGCAGTTCCGATTTGGCCGCAAGGCATGAGAAAAAGTGATGCCTGAAACCATGATCGGAAGCGCTCGCCCGGCACGGATGCCCGGAACATGCGTGCTGCTGCACCCACCCCAAGGAAGCGCGAAATGACCGTTGCCCAGACCCTGTCGGCCTATGGCGCGGCGCTGACCTCGGTCGCGCTGCCTGCCGCTGTGATCCACCACGCCAAACGCGCGGTGCTCGACTGGCACGCGGCCGCGATTGCCGGCGCCGCCGAGCCACCGGCCCGGATACTGGAACGAGCGCTGGCCGATGATCTGGACCGTGGCGCAAGCCGTCTGGTGCTGGGCCGCGCCGCCACGCCGCGCGCCGCTGCGCTGATCAACGGCACCGCTGCGCACACGCTGGAGGTTGACGACATTTACCGCCACGCGATCTACCACCCTGGCGCGCCCACCATCGCCGCTGCGCTGGCGCAGGCGCAGGCCATCGGCGCCTCGGGCCTGGCCTTCTTGCGGGCCGTGGTCGCCGGCTATGAAATCTCCACCCGCATCGGCAGCAGCCTGGGGCGCGCGCATTACCGCTTCTGGCACAGCACCGGCACGGTCGGCAGCTTTGGCGCTGCGGCTGCGGCTGCCACGCTGCTGCAATTGGACTCGGCCCGCTACACCCACGCGCTGTGCACTTGCGCCACCATGGCTTCAGGCTTGCAGCAGGCTTTCCGCACCGACTCGATGTCCAAGCCGCTGCATGCCGGGCATGCGGCGCAGGTCGGCCTGCTGGCCGCTGCTGCGGCTGCCGCCGGATTCACCGGCGCGCCGGACGTGATCGACGGCCCGGCCGGTCTCGGCCGGGCCATGCGACATCCTGTGTCAACCGCCCGCCGTTTTGCCAAGCAACCGTGCGCCGACCGGCCACCCGAAGGCGCTCATACCGCAGCCGAAGGCGAAGGCACTCCAGTGAGCGAAGACCCGGACTGGCACGCCAGCATGGCCACGCTGGGCCGCGAATTCCACATCACCGACATGACGTTCAAGAACCACGCCTGCTGCGGCCATGCCTTTGCGCCCATCGACGGCGCGCAGGCTCTGCAGGCGCAGATGCGCATCAGCGCCGATGACATCCACCGCATTCACATCGGCACTTACGCAGCGGCGCTGGATGTGGCCGGCAACCCCGATCCGAAGACCGCGCCCGAGGCGCGTTTCAGCGTGCCGTTTGCGGTGGCCACGGCCTTGCTGTACGGCAGCGTGCGGCCGGCGGCGTTCAGCCCGGAGCGCCTGCTCGATGCGCGCATCCGGGCCTTGATGGCGCGCATCGAATTGCGCATCGACCCGCAACTGGACGCCGCCTTCCCGGGCCAGCGCGCAGCGCGCGTGCGGATCGTGGCGCGGGACGCGCGCCAGGGGCAATGGCTG
The DNA here is from genome assembly GCF_000015565.1 of Verminephrobacter eiseniae EF01-2. Classification (NCBI taxonomy): domain Bacteria; kingdom Pseudomonadati; phylum Pseudomonadota; class Betaproteobacteria; order Burkholderiales; family Comamonadaceae; genus Verminephrobacter; species Verminephrobacter eiseniae. The sequence goes on along the minus strand of NC_008786.1, from coordinate 3,702,194 downwards.
CAAGCCACGCGCAAAGGCGATCCCGATGCGCCGCTGTCCGACGGCGCGTTGAACGCCAAGTTTCTGGAGCTGACCGAGCCGGTGCTCGGCGCTGCGGCAGCGGCCCGGCTGCGCGCGCGCATCTGGCAACTGGAGGCCATGCCCAGCCTGCGGCTGCCCTGACCGGGCGCGGGCCACGCATGTCATGTCCACGGCATCCGTCGCCCGGCGCGGGCGCCCCAGACCGCCTGCGCACACTTACTGCGCGCAGGCGCTCAGCAACCAATCACGAAACAGCGCGCGCTTGCGCGACTCGCGCGAGCGCAGCGGCCACACCAGGTAGTAGCCCTGATCGCGTTGCACCGGCTTGGCAAATTGCGCAAAGGGCCGCACCAGCAGACCCTTGTCGAACTCGACGGCCAGCAGGCGGTTTTGTCCGATGGCCATGCCCAGCCCGTCGATCGCGGCCTGCCAGGTCAGCACCGAACTGCCGAAGGTCATCTGCAGCGCATCCCTGGCCTCATGCGCCAGGCCCGTCGCTGCCAGCCACACCGACCAGTCGCTGCGCCGGTAGTGGGAGACCAGCAATTGCTGGCGCAGCAGCGAGACCGGGAATTTGGCGTTGGGCGCGTATTGCTTCAGGTAAGCGGGCGAGCACACCGGCTCGATTTCGTCGCCAAACAGAAACAGCGCCTGCGTCCGGGGCCAGCGGCCGGCGCCGAACTGCACGGCGACATCCGCCTTGTCGCGGTCGAAGTCGACATCGGGCACGGCGTTGGTGATATTGACCTCGATGCCGGGATGCAGGCGGCGAAACTCGCCGAGCCGGGGAATCAGCCACTTGGCAGCAAAGGTGGTGTAGGTGCGCACCCGCAGTGCGCGCTCGCCGGAGCCTTTGACCAGCGCCCGGGTGGCGCTGGCGATCTGCTCGAACGCCGGCAGCAGTTGCTGCGCATACGAGTGCCCGGCGCGCGTCAGACTCACGCCATGGCGTTCGCGCCGCAGCAGCTCCATCCCCAGGTAGGTTTCCAGCGTTGCGATCTGCCGGCTCACCGCCGACTGTGTGACGTTCAACTCGGCGGCTGCGGCCGTGAGATTGTGCGTTCGGGCCACCACCTCGAAGACACGCAGCGGGTTCAACGGGGGGATGCGACGGATCATCCCGTTGCCCTCAGCGACCCCGCCTCACCGCAAGGCGGCCCGGGTCGGGCCTGGGTGCGCAGGCCGGGAGCGCCGGGGTCTGCGCTGGCCGCAGCGGGCAGGAACACCGCTTGCGCGGCGGCCTTCGGTTCACCGCAGCACCCGCCGGTACTGCATGGCCTCGGCCACATGGCCCAATTCGGTGCCGGGCGAGCCGGCCAGGTCGGCGATGCTGCGCGCCACCTTCAGCGCGCGGTGCGTGCTGCGCGCCGACCAGCCCAGCCGCGTTGCGGCGCTGTGCAGGAATTGGGTGGCGCCGGCGTTCAGGTGCAGTTGGGTGTCGATCTCCTGCCCTTGCAGCGCCTGGTTGCTCTTGCCCTGCCGGGCCAATGCCAGTGCGCGGGCGCGCGCGACACGTTCGCGGATCGCGGCGCTCGTCTCGCCGGCGCTGGCTTGCAGCAGTTGTTCGGCCGGCAGGGCGGGCACTTCCACATGCAGGTCGATGCGGTCGAGCAGCGGGCCGCTGAGCTTGCTCTGGTAGCGGCTGATCTGGTCCGGCGTGCAGCGGCAGGCGCGCTGTGTGGCGCCGGCAAAGCCGCAGGGGCAGGGGTTCATCGCCGCCACCAGTTGGAACCTGGCCGGAAAGTCGGCCCGCTGCGCCGCGCGCGCGATGCTGATGTGGCCGCTCTCCAGTGGCTGGCGCAGCGCTTCGAGCGCGGCCCGGGGAAACTCGGGCAACTCGTCCAGAAAGAGCACGCCCTGGTGGGCCAGCGAGATCTCGCCCGGCCGTGGCGGCGCGCCGCCGCCCACCAGCGCCACCGCGCTGGCGCTATGGTGCGGCGCGATGGTCGGCCGCTGCCCCCAGGCTTCGGCACGAAAGCGCCCGGCCAGGCTGGCCAGCGCCGCGCTCTCCAGCGCCTCGGACACCGTCATCGCCGGCAGCAGTCCGGCAAAACGCTGCGCCAGCATCGACTTGCCCGCGCCGGGCGGGCCGACCATCAGCAGGCTGTGGCCGCCAGCGGCGGCAATCTCCAGCGCGCGCTTGGCCGTGGCCTGGCCCTTCACATCGGCCATGTCGGGGCCGCTGGTGCTGGCGGCCATCGGCCTGGGTTGCAGCCGGCTCCAGCCGTCGCTGGCGCTGTCCTTGGCGTCCCCGGCGATGCTGCCCGGCGGCAGAAAGGCCCGCACCACATCCAGCAGATGGCGCGCGCGCACGACCTGTGCGCCGGGCACCAGGGCGGCCTCTTCGGCGCTGCCGGGGGGCAGCACCAGTTGCACGTCGATCTGCTGCGTCTGCAGCGCCAGGCTGGTGGCCAGCGCGCCGCGCACCGGGCGCAGTTCGCCGGTCAGCGACAGCTCGCCGGCAAACTCATGGCCGGCCAGACGGCTGGCGTCGATCTGGCCGCTGGCCGCCAGGATGCCCAGCGCAATCGGCAGATCGAAGCGCCCGGAGTCCTTGGGCAGATCGGCCGGCGCGAGGTTGACGGTGATGCGCTTGTTGTGCGGGAACTCCAGCCCCGCGTTCTGCAGCGCCGAGCGCACCCGCTCGCGCGCTTCCTTGACCTCGACCTCGGCCAGCCCCACCAGCGTGAAGCTGGGCAAGCCGTTGGCCAAGTGCACTTCGACGGTGACACAGGGCGCCTGCAACCCCAAAAGGGCGCGGCTTTGCACCAAAGCAAGACTCATGAAGCGGATCCTCCCCGAATGGGTGCGTCGTGCGCTGCCCGGGTGCGGCCTTGCCCGGTGTTGCACCAGTGCAGGGCAAGGCCCAAAACCTTGCGTTGCGCGCGCAGCGTCACCAGCGCCACTGTACCGTACCGGGGATTTTTGCAAAGCCGTGGCACGGTCCGTGCTTGGCACGCCTGTCCCTGCCCCTGCTTTGCCACACCGGAGGAAACATGCTCCCTGCCACCCTCAAGCCCCTGGCCTTGGCCCTGCTTGCCGCCCTGCCCTTGCTGGCCCAGGCCCAACTCAGCGGCAACATCGGATTGACCAGCAATTACAAGGGCCGTGGCCAGGACCAGGATACGGCCAAGACGCGGGCCGTCAAACCCGCGCTGCAGGGCGGCTTGGACTATGCCTTCGGCACGACCGGTTTTTACCTGGGCAACTGGAACTCCACCGTGCACTGGTTGCCCGGCAACGCCATCGAAACCGACCTGTACGGCGGCTACAAATTCAAGGTCGGCGAGGTGGATCTGGATGCGGGCCTGATGACTTACATCTACCCCGGCAACAGCCTTGGCAACACCACCGAAGCCTATGGCGCGGCCAGTTTCGGGCCGGTGAGCGTGAAATACTCGCACACCCTGTCCCGGGATTACTTCAACTACGCCGGCCCGGGCCTGAAAGGCCGCAACACCGGCTACCTGAACCTGGCGCTGGCACAGGAAGTCGCGCCCCGGATCACGCTGAAAGCGGCCCTGGGCTTTACCCGTTTCGGCGGTGTCATCAGTTCCCCCGATTACGTGGACTACAGCCTGGGCGGCAGCTACGACCTCGGCTCGGGCCTGGCGTTGGGCGCGGCTCTGGTGGGCGCGAACAAGAAGGCGTTTTATGGCTCCGCCAACCAGTCGCGCGTGATCGTCTCGCTCAGCAAGGCCCTGTGAATTTCACCGGGCCCATCCCGATGGGTGCCAATGGCGCCCGTCCATCTCAATGTGGGCGCCGTTGGCGCCCGTGCCGGAGGAACCCCTCATGAAAATGGTGACAGCCATCATCAAGCCCTTCAAGCTCGACGAGGTGCGCGAGGCACTCTCGGACATCGGCGTGCAGGGCATCACGGTGACCGAGGTCAAGGGCTTTGGCCGCCAAAAAGGCCATACCGAGCTGTACCGCGGCGCGGAGTATGTGGTCGACTTTCTGCCCAAGGTCAAGATCGAGGCCGCCATCGCCGACGAACTGGTCGAGCGCGTGATCGAGGCCATGGAAAACGCTGCCCGCACCGGCAAGATCGGCGACGGCAAGATTTTCGTGACCCAACTGGAGCAGGTGGTGCGCATCCGCACCGGTGAGACCGGCAAGGAGGCCCTGTGAAGGGGCCGCAAGTACGGAGAAATGCGATGAAAAAACTGCTTGCTTCCTTCATTCTCGGGCTGGGTCTGCTGACCCTGGCCCCGCTGTCGCTGGCCCAGGCGCCAGCCACCGACCCGGCATCGGCCGCCGCCGACGCTGCGGCGCCCGCACCAGCGGCCACGCCGGCGCCCGAAGCGCCCGCACCGGCGGCGGCCGCAGAGCAGCCCGCCGCTGCCGCAGCAGCGCCTGCGCCGGTCCCGAACAAGGGCGACACCGCCTGGATGATGACTGCCACCTTGCTGGTCGTCCTGATGATGCCCGGCCTGGCACTGTTTTATGGGGGCCTGGTGCGCAGCAAGAACATGCTGTCGGTGCTGATGCAGGTGATGGTCACGTTCTCGCTGATCATGGTGCTGTGGTTCATCTATGGCTACAGCCTGGCTTTTACCGAGGGCGGGCCTTTCATCGGCGGCCTGGACCGGCTGTTCATGCGGGGCATCTGGGACAACGACACCGGCACATTCGCCAATGGCGCCACCTTCAGCAAGGGGGTGGTGATTCCTGAGGTGGTGTTCGCCGCCTTCCAGGCCACGTTCGCCGGCCTGACCTGCGCGCTGATCGTCGGCGCCTTTGCCGAGCGCATGAAGTTCGGTGCCGTCATGCTGTTCATGGTGCTGTGGTTCACCTTCAGCTACCTGCCGATCGCCCACATGGTCTGGTTCTGGATGGGCCCCGACGCCTACGCCGCCAAGGAAGTGGCCGACGCGATGACCGCCAAGGCCGGCCAGATCTGGCAATGGGGTGCGCTGGACTTTGCCGGCGGCACCGTGGTGCATATCAACGCCGCCATGGCCGGCCTGGTGGGCGCCTACATGGTCGGCCGGCGCATTGGCTACGGCAAGGAAGCGATGGCGCCGCACAACCTGGCGCTGACCATGACCGGCGCCGCGCTGCTGTGGATTGGCTGGTTCGGCTTCAACGCCGGCTCGGCGCTGGAGGCCAACGGCTCTGCCGCGCTGGCCTTCATCAACACCCTGGTGGCCACCGCTGCGGCCGTGCTGGCCTGGTGCGCCGGCGAAGCGCTGATGCGCGGCAAGGCGTCGATGCTGGGTGCCGCATCGGGGGCCGTGGCCGGCCTGGTGGCCATCACGCCGGCGGCCGGCAACGTGGGCATCGCCGGTGCCCTGGTGGTCGGGATCGTCGGGGGCTTTGCCTGCCTGTGGGGCGTCAACGGCCTCAAGCGCCTGCTGGGGGCTGACGACGCGCTCGACGTGTTCGGCGTGCACGGCATCGGCGGCATCGTCGGCGCGTTGCTGACCGGCGTGTTCAATGCCCCCGGCCTCGGTGGCCCGGGCTATGTGGCCGACTGGGTGACCGCCTCCGTCGTCACTGCGGCCGACTATTCCATCGGCGCCCAGGTCTGGGTGCAGGCCAAGGCCGTGCTGCTGACCGTCCTGTGGTCGGGCGTGGTGTCTTTGGTGGCTTACAAGATCGTGGACTTGGTCATGGGCCTGCGCGTGACCGAAGAAGACGAACGCGAAGGGCTGGACATCACCACGCACGGCGAAACGGCGTACAACCGCTGATCCGCGCAGCGCACGAACGGCCCGCCGGGCAACGGCGGGCCGTTCGTTTTTGCGCCGGGCAAAAAAACTGCGCTCCCGGCCGCCATCTGCGGCGCCCGGTGTCCGGCTGCCGGTACGATGCGCGCATGGACTCTCTTGTGGCAACCATGGTCGAGCAGGTGCGTGCCGCCGTGGCCGACCGAACCCCGTTGCGCATTCGCGGCGGGGGCAGCAAAGACTTTCATGGCCTGGCGCTGCATGGCCAACTGCTCGACACCCGGATGCTGCGCGGCATCGTCAGCTACGCGCCGAGCGAGTTGGTGGTCACCGTGCGGGCCGGCACGCCGCTGGCCGAACTGGAGGCTGCTTTGGCCGAGCAGGGGCAATGCCTGCCGTTCGAGCCGCCGCATTTCGCCCGCGGCGCGACCGACAGCGCCACCGTCGGCGGCATGGTGGCAGCCGGCCTGTCCGGGCCGGCCCGGGCCAGGGCCGGGGCGGTGCGCGACTACCTGCTGGGCGTCACGCTGCTCAATGGCCGCGCCGAACTGCTGCGCTTTGGCGGCCAGGTGATGAAAAACGTCGCCGGTTACGACGTGTCGCGCCTGATGGTGGGCGCCTGGGGCACGCTGGGCCTGCTCACCGAGCTCAGCCTGAAGGTGCTGCCCGTGGCGCCGGGCGAAGCCACATTGCGCTTCGAATGCAGCCAGGCCGAGGCACTGCGCAAACTGCACGCCTGGGGCGGCCAGCCGCTGGCGCTCGATGCCAGTTGCTGGCTGCAAGACGACGAAGGCCAGGGCCGGCTGTACGTGCGCCTGCGCGGCGCCGTGGCCGCCGTCGAATCCGCATGCAAGACCATGGGCGGCACCCGCATCGACAACGCCAGCGCCGCCGCCGACTGGGCCGCCTGCCGCGAGCAGACCCTGCCCTGGTTCAGCGCCCGCGCCGCCCACCCCGAACTGGCGCTGTGGCGCCTGTCCCTGCCTGCCACGGCCCCGGTCATGCCCCTGCCCGGGCAGCCGCTGCTGGAATGGCATGGCGCGCTGCGCTGGCTGCAAGCCCCCGAGTCCGCCGGCGCCGCCTTGCGTGCGGCGGCCCGTGCCGCCGGCGGGAACGCCAGCATCTTCATCGCCGCCAGCGCAGACCGATCCGGCGCCAGCGGCCACGGCGCCAGCGGCCAGTTTGATTGGCCGTCCACGGCGCTGGAGCAGATCCATGCCCGGCTGAAACACAGTTTCGACCCGTCCGGCATCTTCAACCCCGGCCGCATGGTCCGGGACTGGTAGGCGCGCCCGCAGCGCCTGGTTGTTGCACATCGTTGGCCCACCCCATGCAAACCCGACTCGCCCCCGAATACCGCGACCGTGCCGACGGCCTGGAAGCTGAAGCCATATTGCGCCAGTGCGTGCACTGCGGCTTTTGCAGCGCCACCTGCCCCACCTACCAGTTGCTCGGCGATGAGCTCGACAGCCCGCGCGGGCGCATCTACCTGATCAAGCAGGTGCTGGAAGGCGAGGCCCCGAGCCGCAAAACCCAGTTGCACCTGGACCGTTGCCTGACTTGCCGCAACTGCGAAAGCACCTGCCCCAGCGGCGTGCAATACGGCCATCTGCTGGACATAGGCCGCAAGATCGTCGACGAGCAAGTGTCCCGCCCGCTGGGCGAGCAGGCCCTGCGCTGGGCGCTGAAAGAGGGCCTGCCCTCGCCGCTGTTCGCGCCCGCGATGAAGGCCGGGCAGTTGCTGCGCGGCCTGCTGCCGGCAGCGCTCAAGGCCAAGGTGCCGGCAGCGCAAGACGCCGGCGCCTGGCCCGCAGGCCAACATGCGCGCCGGGTGCTGCTGCTGGCCGGCTGCGTGCAACCGGCCATGCTGCCCAACATCAACCGCGCCACCGCCCGCGTGCTCGACGCGGCAGGCATACAGACCCTGATCGCCGCCAAAGCCGGTTGCTGCGGCGCGCTCGCCTTCCACCTCGATGACCAGGAAGGCGGCAAGGCCGCGATGCGCACCAACATCGACGCCTGGTGGCCGCTGCTGGAGTCCGGCAGCGTCGAGGCCATCGTCAGCAATGCCTCGGGCTGCGGCGTCACCGTCAAGGAGTACGGCCATATTCTTGGCAACGACCCGCGCTACGCCGCCAAGGCAGCACGCATCAGCGCCCTGGCGCGCGACCTGTCGGAACTGCTGCCCGAACTGGCCGAACGGCTCCAGGGCCGCGTGCAGCCCCCGGACAGGCGCTACGCCTACCACCCGCCCTGCACGCTGCAACATGGGCAAAAGCTGCGCGGCGGCGTCGAGACCTGGCTCACGCAACTGGGCTTGAACCTGCGCGTGGCAGGCAACGACGCGCATTTGTGCTGCGGCTCGGCAGGCACCTACTCGGTGCTCCAGCCGCAACTGGCGCAGCAACTGCGCGAGCGCAAACTGCTCGCCCTGGGCCAGGCTTTTGGCGCGCCAGCCCCGCACGCCATCCTGTCGGCCAACATCGGTTGCATCACGCACCTGCAAAGCGGCACCGGGCTGCCAGTCAGGCATTGGGTCGAGGCGCTCGACGAGGCGCTGCACGCCTGAGCGCAAGCCAGCGCAGAACAGCACGGACTGGCGCTGGCGGCTGCGCGCCCCGGGTCTGCGGCGGGTTGGGATTCCCGGGCTGCCTTGGCCGGGCTTGGTGAGCCTGCACAGGCAGGGGCCCATCTTTTCGATGCGCTTACCCAAGCCCTGTGAGGCTTGCCGCTTCAGCCTCGTTTTGCTTGATGGGCCGGGCTGTGGAACTGTGGCACCGAGTAGTTACTGGCCGTCGTGGTAAAGGCACTGATTGCTGCGGAGACTTTGGCACCGCGCCTCCAGATCAGCCCCAGTTCCAATGTGGCAGGCTCGTTGCGCAGCGGCTGGGCGATCAGGCGCAGCCCCTCGCTCGACCACTGACGAAATAGCACCTCCGGCAGGACGCAAATTCCGTTGCCCGTCGCCACCAGGCTTCGCACCGCCTCCACGGATCGTGTCTTGGCAACGATGCGTGGTCTGACACTCTCGCGCAGCCACAGGTCTCCCGTAGTGCGTTCGAGTTCGTCATTACGCAACACGATCACGGCTTCATTATGCAATTCGCGCAGGGTTACCGGTTTCGCGCCGACCAGGCGATGCCCGGTAGGTAGCCATAGGTGCCAGGGTGAGCGAACCAATTGCAACGTGTGAAAGGCATGATGATTCTCCAGGTGCGAAGTCAGCGTCAGCGCAACATCGATTTCGCCGTTGACTATCAGATGCTCAATCGTCGATCCGGACTCTTCGATGATGCGCACAGTGACGCGCGGGAAACTACGCCGAAACCGCTCCAGCAACCCTGGCAAGTAATAACCCATGAGTGGCGATACTGCGCCGATCGATAATTCTCCGGTCATCGCATCAGGACGCACGGCCAGGGCATTTTCAGCAGAGGAAACTGCATTGAGTATGAGGTGGCTATGGCGCAAGAATTCGTGGCCCGCATGTGTGAGTGCCATGCCACGGGCATGACGCCGGAACAGCATGGAACCGAGATGCGCCTCCAGGCGTTGAATCGCCTCGGTAATGGCAGCCTGTGAGATGTCGAGCGTCTGCATCGCAGCCGAGATGGAACCAGTCTCGGCAACGGCATTGAAGTATTGCAGGGTACGAATCGATATACTCATCTGATCATGATGCCAGTCAGCTATCGGGCAATGTCCCCAGATAGCCCAATAGTTGCAACGTGTGACAATGCACTATGCGGCCTTCCTTGAACCTCGTCAACGGTAACTTCCTGGCGGTGACGGCCCAATGCCGCCTCCAATATCCAGCCGCCCTTGACGCCCTGGATTGTGCGGAGCAACTCCCGCGCTTCGATAAAGCCCGCTGCCGTTGAGCGCAGTGCCATGGCGCCATCCCGGCAGCGCGTCATGCGCCGGGCTCGTGCCCGCACGGTAGCCGGTCAGGCAGGGTGACCGCACCGTGCTGCCGCCACGCCGTACTGCCGGGCACCGGGTATCGGCCCTGCCTTCCCCGGCGTACTGCTGGACACCGGCCCGGTCCTGCGTCGACGGCACCAGCCGTTGGCCAGCACCCGTTGGACCTGCACCCGGTCGTTGCGATGAGCAACCTTTTGGTGACTCTTCGACTCAACGATCCTCGATGACGGTTTCCTCCGCTCTTGCCGTTGAAGTGGGCAAATCCCGGTCTGTCAAATCCGCCGGAAACCGCCGCTTCAAGTGTCGATTCAACGCTGGCCGGGGCATCATCAGCCATCGGAATTACCTATGCACAATATCGTACTTTCGGCGTTTACCGTTGGATGAGATCGGCATACACTGCCGCCGGCAAGAACTGGTGTTGTCCGCAAGGACTTCTTCATGGGCACGAGCAAAAAGGAGTGCAAAATGCTTACTACGACATCCCTGCCTCGCATGAATCTGCTTTGCGCGGGTATGGCATGCCTGTCCATTACCTTGTCCGCATCGGTTGTACGCGCTGGCGAAGGGGTGCTCGACATCGTCGCCTGGCCAGGCTACCTCGAACGGGGCGAGACGGATGCCAAATACAACTGGGTGACCAGTTTCGAGAAAGAAACCGGTTGCAAGGTGAACGTGAAAACAGCGGCGACTTCCGATGAAATGGTCTCTTTGATGTCCCAAGGGGTCTATGACCTGGTGACGGCATCGGGCGATGCTTCATTGCGTTTGGTTGCGGGAAAACGTGTGCAGGCCATTGATATCGCCAAAATACCGGCCTTTGCCAAACTGGACCCCCGCTTTACGGGCAAGCCATGGTACGTCGTCGATGGCAAGGTCTATGGCGTTCCCTATCAATGGGGCCCGAATGTGTTGATGTACAACACGCAGGTTTTCAAGCGCCCGCCAACATCCTGGGCGGTCGTGTTCGAAGAGCAAAATCTCGATGATGGCAAATCGAACAAAGGTCGCATACAGGCTTACGATGGTGCGATCTACATCGCTGATGCGGCGCTGTTCTTGAAGGCCACCCGCCCCGACCTGGGCATCGAGGATCCCTATGAGCTCAATGCCAAGCAATATGCCGAGGTGCTCGATGTTTTGCGCCGTCAACGCCCGCTGATCCATCGCTACTGGCACGACTACAATGTGCAAATGTCCGACTTCAAGTCTGAAGGGGTGGTCGCTTCCGGGTCGTGGCCAGTGCAGGTCAATTTACTGCAAAGTGAAAAGAAACCCATCGCATCGGTCATTCCCAAAGAAGGTGTGACCGGATGGGCAGACACCACCATGATGCATTCGCAGGCCAAACATCCGCAATGCGCTTATGCCTGGATGAACTGGTCGCTCGACGACAAAGTGCAAGCACATGTTGCCGAGTGGTTTGGCTCCAACCCGGTGACCGTTTCTGCTTGTTCGGCGACGCCCCCTGGCGGTAGCAAACCGTGCACGACCAACGGATTCGACCAATTCGAGAAAATCAGTTTCTGGAAAACACCACAAGCCAAATGCAAGCAGGGAAACTGCATACCCTACAGCAAATGGACTACCGATTACATCTCCATCATGGGTGGTCGCTGAGTAGCACTCATGCATGGGCCCCATCCTGGCAACCGGCACACCCCTGCTGATGCCGCCATTGAATTCTCGGTCGTCTCCCGGCATTATGGAAGTGTGCGCGCAGTCGATGCGGTTTCATTGCGCATCGACCGGGGAGAGTTTTTTTCCATGCTGGGACCTTCGGGCTCGGGCAAAACCACCTGCCTGCGCTTGATTGCCGGTTTTGAACAACCGGATGGCGGCGCCGTTCGCCTGAATGGCAAGGAGGTCAATCGGGTGCCACCTTATGAGCGTGATGTGAATACGGTTTTTCAGGACTATGCGCTCTTTCCTCATTTATCGGTGATCGAAAATGTCGAATATGGTCTGCGCGCCAAAGGAATCGCGGGCAATGAAGCGCGCCAGCGGGCGGGCGTCGCGCTGGAGCAAGTCGCACTGAGCGGTTATGGCGAGCGTCGGCCGGCACAGCTTTCCGGCGGACAGCGCCAGCGTGTCGCTTTGGCGCGCGCCATCGTCAATCGCCCCTCGGTATTGTTGCTCGATGAGCCACTGGGATCGCTCGACCTGCGCTTGCGCGAACAAATGCAGACCGAACTGCGCAAGTTGCACCGCCAACTCGGCATTACCTTTGTTTATGTCACGCATGACCAGCAAGAAGCAATGTCCATGTCGGATCGCGTAGCGGTGTTTTCCAGGGGAAGGATTGAACAAGTGGATACGCCGCGCACGCTTTATAAACAACCTGTCAGCAGCTTTGTCGCCGAGTTTGTCGGAGGGTCGAATATTTTGCGTGCTGATTTGGCAAAGAAAGCGGGAGGCCGTGGCACTGAAATCCTGTCCATTCGTCCAGAACAAATCGATGTGCTCGCTTGCGATGTGATATCGAGAGATGGTTGCGTCGGGCTCGCGGGAACGTTGGCCAATATCCAATACCAAGGCGCAAACAGCCGCTACGAAGTGGACGTTGGCGGACAAATGCTGGTCGCCCAATTTCCAAGCGGAAAAGAGCCCAATGGTGTGGCAATCGGCGAGCCGGTGCAACTGGCCTGGCTGGGCAGCGATGCCGTTCGTCTGGATCGTTGAAATTTCCCATATGACTGCGCTTGCCGCCACACAAGACAGCCCGCTGCGACCGGTGGCCAATGCACTCCATGGCCACCAGAACATCGCTTTATGGTTGTTGCTGGGGCCACCGCTGGCCTGGTTCGTTGTCTTCTATCTCTTGCCGCTGTTCGCTTTGCTGGGTCAAAGCGTACTCACGTTTGATGAATTCTCAATGACAGTGACGAATGAGCTTAGCTTCGATAATTTCAGGACGATCATTACCGAACCGGTCAATTTTGATATTTTCTGGCGCACCTTCAGCATGGGCGTTGCAGTGACCATTGCTTGCACGATACTGGGCTATCCGCTGGCCTACTATATGGCGCGCTATGCCGGTGGACGCACCAAGGGTCTCATGTACGTCGGCGTCATGCTCCCGATGTGGGCGAGTTACATCGTCAAGGCCTACGCCTGGACCGTGATACTGTCAAAAGAAGGCGTGGCCAACTGGCTGGTGGGTGGGCTGGGTTTGACCTCGGTACTCGACACCCTGCTTGCCATTCCCTGGATCGGTGGCAACACTTTGTCGACCTCAAATATCGGGCGTTTCCTGGTATTCGTCTACATGTGGCTGCCGTTCATGATTTTGCCGATTCAGGCATCCCTTGAACGCATCGCGCCCAATCTGTTGCTGGCATCGGGTGATCTTGGTGCAACCCGGACCCGCACCTTTTTCCGTGTGACGCTCCCGCTGTCAGCGCCGGGCATCGCGGCCGGGTCGATTTTTACCTTTTGCCTCACCTTCGGTGATTACATCATTCCAACATTGGTCGGCCCGTCCGGTGATTTTCTTGGCGCCGTGGTCTATAAATACCAGGGGGCCGTCGGAAACATGCCGCTGGCTGCTGCGCTGACCTTGATTCCGGTGCTGGTCGTCAGTGCATGGCTGTGGCTGGCCAAGAAACTGGGGGCTTTTGATGCGCTCTGAACGCACCCATGACAACCGCGCTCCAGCGTGGCTCAAAGTCGTGGTTTTTGCCGTGCTGGCTTTCATGCAATTCCCGATTCTGATGATTGCCATCTATTCTTTCAACATCGAAGACAGTGCGTATACCTTTCCACCGCCAGGATATACCCTGAAATGGTTTGGCCGGATACTGGATCGCCCGGACGTCATGGAATCGATTTTCCTGTCTTTGCTGACAGCCACATTGGCCTCTGTTTTGGCCATTGGTCTCGGCAGTCTGGCAGCACTCGCCGTGCATCGGCCCCGCTTCCGGGGGCATGATGCACTGAATATCATGTTCAATTTGCCGATTGCCCTGCCCGGCATCATCACCGGCATTGCGCTGTTGTCATCCCTGCGTTTGCTGAAACTTGAGCCCGGTGTGCTGACGATCATAATAGGCCATACGACCTTCTGCGTGGTGATAGTCTACAATAACGTCATTGCGCGCCTGCGCCGTCTGCCGGCCAGTCTGGTCGAGGCATCGATGGATCTTGGCGCAGATGGTTTTACCACCTTTCGCCGCATCACCTTGCCGGGAATATCGACCGCAGTGCTGGCCGGTGGTATTCTCGCTTTTGCCTTGAGTTTTGATGAAATCATCGTCACCACATTTACCGCTGGTGCGCAGCGTACCCTGCCGCTTTGGCTGCTCAATCAGTTGTCGAAGCCGCGGGAAATGCCGATCACCAATGTCGTTGCATTGATCGTGATCGCCGTGACCACGCTCCCCATCATCGGAGCCTATCGTCTCACGATGGGCACTCACAGCACGGAAGGTGCCAGCAAATGACTTTACACGGAGGCCATATGAGAACTGAGTTGTTCATCGACGGGCAGTTTCTTCAAGGAGAGGAAAGTGCCGAAAGAATACTGAATCCTTCAACCGGAGAGTTGATCTGTGAAGTGCGCGAGGCTTCTCCGACGCAAATCAGTCGGGCTGTCGATGCTGCCCATCGCGCCTGGCCTGCCTGGGCGTCGACATCTGCCAAGGATCGCGCAGCAATGCTGCTCAAAGTGGCAGACCACATCGAGCAAAATGCCGCCGGATTGGCGCAATTGGAAGCACTGAATTGCGGCAAACCTTATCAGGCAGCGTTGGCTGATGAAATGCCGGCGATTGCCGATGTATTCCGGTTTTTTGCCGGTGCAGTACGCTGCATGACTGCTCCAGTGGCAACAGAATATCTGCCCGGCCATACCAGCATGATTCGGCGTGATTCGCTGGGTGTCGTGGCTTCGATTTCGCCATGGAATTATCCGTTGATGATGGCGGCCTGGAAAATATGCCCGGCAGTAGCGACTGGCAATACCATCGTGCTGAAGCCATCCGAGCAAACACCGCTGACCACGCTCAAACTGGCCGAGTTCATCGCCAGTATATTCCCGCCTGGTGTCATCAACATCGTCTGTGGTCGTGGTGAATCTGCAGGTGCCACATTGATTGCCCAGCCGCAGGTGCGCATGATTTCGGTGACTGGCGATGTGTCCACGGGACAAAAAGTCATGGAAGCGGCGGTGCGCGGTATCAAGCGCACGCATCTCGAACTGGGCGGCAAGGCCCCTGTCATCGTTTTTGACGATGCCGACATTGGCGAAGTCGTTGCCGGTATTCGTACCTTTGGTTATTACAACGCCGGCCAGGATTGTACGGCAGCGTGTCGCGTCTATGCCCAAAAGGGCATTTATGACAAACTGGTGGCAGATCTTGCCGCCGCAGTGTCGACGATTCGTATTGGCGAACCAGGCGATGTTGGCGTCGAGATGGGGCCTTGCATTTCCGAGCGCCAACGCAGCCGCGTCGCTGCTTTCGTTGAGCGGGCACGGGAAGAAAAGCACATCAAGGTCGTCGCTGGCGGCAAGATTGCTGATCGGCGCGGTTTTTTCTATCAACCTACCTTGTTGGCGAATTGCAAACAATCGGATGAGATCGTGCGCAAGGAGGTTTTTGGTCCTGTCGTTTCGGTGACCCCTTTCAGTGATCTCGACGAGGTCATCGGCCTGGCGAATGACTCTGATTATGGCCTGGCATCTTCGGTCTGGTCATCCGATGTGGGCAAGGCCATGCGCGTGGCAGCGGCGTTGCACTATGGCACCACCTGGATCAATACGCATTTCATGCTGGTCGCTGAAATGCCTCACGGCGGCATGAAAAAATCCGGCTATGGCAAGGATCAATCGATGTTTGCCTTGGAGGAATATACCTGTGCGCGCCATGTGATGGTGAAATTGCAAACGAAGTGACTGATTCCATTTCTGAATCGGACGATTTGGAGATGGAATCAGCTCGTCGCCCGATCGGGCCGGATCCAGGGTACGATATCGGCGGCAACGGCCAGTTTGACGAGTTGGATGTCCGATGACACGCCGAGCTTCTGGCGAATCATGCTGGCCCGGTTGGCGACGGTTTTTGCGCTCAGGTTGAGCGCTTGCGCGATTTCCTTGACCGGCGCGCCGGAAATCAGCAGCAGGAATATCTCGAACTCGCGCGGTGAGAGTGCATCGAAAATCTTCTGGCCGCGATCGTATCTGGAAAATACCAGCGACTGCGCCATGCTCGCGTCGAGATATCGATCGCCGCCGGCCACGGCAATCGCCGCTTCACGCAGGGTGTCGGGATCGCATTGTTTGCCGACAGCGCCAAGCACCCCGACATTGAGCGCCTGCTGCAGCAATACCGGGCTGACATACATCGAGAAGATGAGAATCTTCGCCCCCGGATGGTTCGACAATATCCTGCGGCTGGCATCGATACCGCTGGCGCCTTGCAGCATGATGTCCATGATCACCACATCCGGGTGCATCCGTTTGTACTGTGCGTAGGCCTCGTTGGCGCAATCGGCCTCCGCCACCACCTGGAAACCGGGCACCTGCTCCAGATAGCTGCGGTAGCCCGAACGCACCACGGCATGGTCGTCAACGATCAAGGTGCGGATGGTTTCAGTGTTCATACATGGCTATCGTTTCGCGCAGCCGCATCCAGCGGCAGGTGCATGCGCACGCACCACACCTTATCGTCGTGCAGCGCTCCTGCGGCAAAGCTGCCGCCCAGCGCCACGCAGCGGTCGCGCATGCCCGGCACCCCCAGACCGCCACCGCCGCTGCCTGAGTGCCCCGGAGAGAAGTCGTTGACGACCTCGATGGCGAGCATGGCCCGCCCCTGCACTTTGGCTTCGGTGTCGAAGCGGATGTCGACCCGCGTGCCCGTCGCGTGCCGGCGGGCGTTGTTCAGACATTCCAGGATCAGGCGATAGACGCTCACGTCCAGCGTCGGACCAAACGCGAGCCAGTCACCGCCCGCATCGAGCACCACGTCGATCTCCCGCCCGTCATCGCTGCGCAGGGGCTGGGCAGCCAGACGTTCGATGGCGCCACGCAACCCCAGCGTTTCGAGCTCCGGGGGGTGCAAGCCCATCAAGATTGCACGCAGCTTGGCCAGGATATGTGACTGGTGGCTGATCAAGGTGTCGACCGTGGCGGCGAAGTCGCTCAACTCGGGGCGCTGTGCGCACTTCAACTGCATCGTGCGCACCAGTGGCTGGAGAGCGACCAGATAAGGGCTGAGTTCGTCGTGCAGGTCGTGTGCCACCGAGCGCCGCGTGTTTTCCTCACTGTCGATGAGCTTGCGCAAAAGCGCTTGGCGCTCGGCGTTCGAGGCCGCTTGGCGCTCGGCCATGTGGTTGAACGACATGGCGATCTCCTGCATCTCCGGGCTGGCAAAGACCGGCAGGCGGGCGTCTTGCCGGCCCTTGGCCAGTGCGCGCAGCGCAGCGCATATCCGGTCCAGCGGCTTCAACGCATGGAACGTGAACCACAGGATCAGCAGCATCGTGGCCAGCGACAGGCCCGCCACCAGCGTCGCGCCGCGCACGAAGTCTGCCCACAGCTCAGTGAGTTCGTCGCTGGCGGCCGGCGTCACCTCGAAGTAGGCGAACACATGCTTGCCGTCCATGACGTTCTTGCGTGTCGCAGCTTTCGGCCCCGCCAGCCTCGCGACCAGCCAGGACGGCGCCGGCTTGGCAGGCGAGGATGCGCGCGCGAGCAAAGCACCGTCGGGTGCGCGCAGCACGACCCGGACATGGCGGATCCCGTCGAACCCATGCACCAGTGTCGCCAGCGCCTGGCGCTGCGCGGCTGCGCCACGGAGACTGGTGTCCACATGGCCTGGCAACAGGCTGATCACCCACGGCAAGGCACCGTCTGTCTCGACATTGGCACGCTCGGGGACTTCCAGTAACAGCAACAGGCTATAGCAGCCGACAAAGGTTGACAGGAACAGCACTATGACCAACGCCAGGCGATTCTTCAGCCTCATGCGCAGGCCAACCGAATCGGGCCGTCATGGCTGCGTGAACCAGGTTCCCCACGCACCGCGCGTCCCGTCCCGGGGGCGTTTGCGGCATTGCAAACCCCCGCCATGGCCGTGGTCATGACCATTGTCTGGCTTTCGCCTTGCATCCGCGCCGGCCCGGGCGCAGGCTTGGTCGTTGGGGGCTTGTTCAGCCTTGCCTTGTCTTTGCCGAATCCAGGGCGATTTCCGAAACCATGCCGAGCGCAGCACCAGATTGGAGACAGTCTGTCACGCATCAGGACATGACGGAGATCCAGTCGCGGGGTTGCCACAGGCTCTAGTGTCGCGTCACCGATCATCTGTCTGTCTGCGCTGGCCATCGAAGCGCATCGCGGCGTTGCATCGCTTGCCAATACGCTCGGTATGGGCGGCGCGATGCGCCTTGCGCTGCGCTCCGATGGCTGCGCGCAGCCTACGACATCTGATCGGTGACGCGACACTAGTCGCATTGGCAGGTCTCTGTCCAGGGGGTTCATCATGGCCGGATACATGAGCAACGCTTATGCCACGCCGCAGTCGCCGGCAGGCCAACACCTGGCCACGATTTCGCGCCGACGCGAGGGCTGCACCGTGGACCGGCTTCCGGTTTTGGGGAGGCTGACCCGCCCGCACTATGTGCCCCGCTGGCACGCCAACCCATTGTCCGCATTGGTTTTTTCGATCGAGGCGGAGCGGTTGCCGGGCACAGCCGAGGGGGCAGTCCAGGCGGCTTGAATGCCTTGCCCGGCAACGCAGTGGGGCGGGTGGTGGGCGTGATCTCGGCCTGCGGATTCAGCGCCGTATGGGTGATGCGGTCGGTCGGGGGTGCCCAAACCCTTGGGTACAAACCAGGGTCGGAAAAAGCCGGGACCATCATGGATGCCAGATTGCGGGCGGATGGGTGGTGCAATGCCCAGGGTGAGGCATGCCCTCATGCACAACGTCCCCCCGCATCCTGAAGCAAGCGCATATGCTCAGCGCCCTGCACGAAATCCCTGACCCGAGCACAGCCAAACCAGGGGAAAGTACTGCCGGGGACGGGAAATTTATCCAACGCAGCACTACACCCCCGGGTTGCCCATGGTTTGAAGAATCGTCATGGGGCCGTACATTTTTCGCATCTGCGCGAACTCGGTGGCAGAGTGAAATGCGCAGCGTCCCCAGGTGAATTGCTTGGCCACCTCCACGCCGAATCTGGCGGCCGCCGCGATGTCGATTTCCTGGCTGGCGCCGCTGTCGCTGCCGGCGACGATGGCCTGCGCGATGAGTGCCACGCCGACGACTGGCGCACTGGTTGCAACGCAGGGCTGCATGATGCTGTTGAAATGGTAGAGGCCGTTGTCGTAAGGGGTGATGTCTTGCATCGTGATCGGGAAGGTCACGGCGGGCCGACCTGAGACCGTTTCCATCACTGACACCAGATCATTGCTGACGCGCAGGATATAGCCTTCCTTGATGGTCGGTGAAATCGCATAGCCGCGCTGCTTGATGATGCGGTTGCCGCGGCTGGTGTCGAATGACAGGATCGCATCCATCGCTGGATCGACCTCATGGAGATTCATGAGCGCCGAGGAAACCGGCATGCCCATGAAATCGACCGGCTCACGCGGCGTGATGGATGCGTCAAGCGACAAATGCGTGGTCACCAAGGCGTCGCCTTCGATGGCGTCTCCCTTTGCCTTCATGTGGGACAGTTTGAGCGCGCAGACGAGCGCGGCCAACACACCGTCGGCGTCGGACACCAGGCCAATCCGGTGAGGGCGGGCGCCCATCGCACCGCAACGGCCAATCAGCCCGATGGTTGGCGCAGTGCCGCCGGAGGTGGCGCCGTTGCGACCGGGGATGAGGATGCGAATGAAATCCGTCGTCCTGGTGGCGTCCTCTTCATTGGCTACCGTGGTCACCGTGACCTCGACCCCTTGCGCGGCGAATGGGGCAAACATGGCCTTGATTTCCTTGCCATCGACACCCGCACCATCGAGGAGTTCGTAGATGTCCAGCGTTTGTTTCATTGTCATTCAGTGCCTCTCGTACCCGGGGTTGCTTCAATTTGTCGTGCCATCAAAAAGGAAAGGTCGCCAGCATGGATCTCACGCGGCTCGTTTCCTTCCTTGAACAGCAGCGCCGGCTTGGGGCCGCACAGCACCGTCTGCTGCCCATCAACCTCCAGCCAATCACCTTCGGGCAAGCCAAGCACCGGCATGTCCGGATTGATCCGCGTGAATTCTGCGATGCGCTGCGAGCGCGTTTCACCCTGATGGCCTGCGGGTAGTTCGTTGTTGTAGTGCGGGTTGATCTGAAACGGCAGCAGATTCAAGGCATCAAAGCCTTTGGGATCGACGATCGGCATGTCGTTGGTGGTGCGTATCGTTGGGCATGCCAGATTGGTTCCCGCGCTCCAGCCGATGTATGGCGTGCCGACGGCGACCTTGGCACGGATTGCTTCCAGCAGACCGTGCTGACGCACGAGTTGCAACAGACGCCAGGTGTTGCCGCCACCGCCCAGAATCAGTTCGGCTCCCTGTATGGCTGCCACCGGGTCGTCTGACTGGTGCACGCCATCGACATGAATGCCGATGGGCGCCAGGGCTTGCCGGACCTTGTTCAGGTAATCGTCCCAGCCAATGGTCACGCCCGCGTAGGGGATGAAGATGGCGCGCCGGCGGTTGATTTTTTCAACGGCCGCGAGCGCATGCTGCAAATACGCGCCGCCAGGGTTGATCGAATTGGAAAGCAATAGCAGTCGCATGGCAGTTGTTCCTGTAAAAATGCTAAGGCAAATCCGTGGTCAGAGTAGTTCTCGAATCAGGGCGACGGCACGCTCAATTTCTGCTTCGGTATTGAAGTAATGTGGCGAAATGCGCGCCATTTTGCTGATCTGGTGACGCTTCATGATGGGGGTTGCCATGAAGTGTCCGGCCTCGATAATGACGCCATGCGCATCGAGATGCTGCACTATCTTGTCCGCATCAACGCCATGGATGTTGAACGGGATGATCAACATGCGATCATGCACCGACTCGGGGCCATAAATTTGTGCCCCGGGAATGCTGAGCAAGCGCTCTATCGTATAGGCAGTCAGCCGCGCCACACGGCAGGCAATCTGGTCGATGCCCATCTGATTGGCATAGTCGATTGCTGCGCCCAGGCCGATCATGGACGGCATGATCGGGCAGCCGGCTTCAAAACGTTTGCCTGTGAGCGGCAAGGTAAAGCTGTTTCGTTCCGGGTCGAAACTGCTGTTCCACCATCCTGTCAATACCGGGGTAAGCCTGGGAATCAGTGCTGCGCGGACATACAAAATTCCGGTTCCTTCGGGGCCGCGCAGTGCCTTGCGACCGCATGCCACAAGAAAATCACAACCCAGTGCACGCACATCGATGGGGAGCAGGCCGAAACTTTGCGAGGCATTGATCAAGCTCATGATGCCGCGTTCTTGCGCCAGCCTGCACACCGCTGCAATGGGCTGGACCGCGCCAGTCGCATTCGGCAGATGCGTGACCGAGATCAATCGGGTGCGAGGTGTCATCAGGGCGGCCAGGGCAAGAGGCTCAAGCAAGCCCTGCGCGTTGGAAACGACGGTGCGAACCAGGATGCGTCTGGTCTGTTGCAGCAGCAGCCATGGCGTGAGGTTGCTCAGCATTTCGAAGTCGGTGATGATGACCTCATCACCCTCCTGCCAGTCCAGGCCCTGCGCGACCAAGCTGATGCCTTCCGAACCATTTTTGTTGAATGCAATTTCTTCGCTTGAGGCGGCGATGAAAGCAGCCGTGGAAGCGCGAATTTCCTCCAGCCTGGCATAGGTTTCGCGCCGAAACGACGGCAGGTAGGGGCCTGTCGTGGCGGTGCGCTCCAGATAGCCGGTCACCGCCTGCAACACCTGGCGCGGCATGACAGAGGCCGCCGCATTGTCGAGGTAGGCGATGCCGGGGTCGAGGCAAAGATCGTTTCTGATGGTGTCGAGATTCATATTGTGCAGGTCCTCTGGGTCGAATCATTTGCTGATGAAGATCGGCTTGAAGAAGTTGTAGAGCGCATCGCCCGCAATGAACCCGGCCGCCATGGTGTTGCAGGCGGTTTCCCCGGCGTTCTTGTACCTGCGCACGATAAACAGGCGCAGCAACAATCCGGCCAACACTGCCCAGCCAGCAGCCGGCACATTGATCAACAAGCCGGTTGCCATCAGCACGCCAAGCTGGCGCTTGGCGCCTCCAACCCATTGCAGCAGGGCACCGGGAATGGCCCAGATCAGAAGATTCATGGCGATCTCTTTGGAAACCCCGGCGGCGATCGTCGCCGCATACACTTTGCCGACCGGCGGGAAGAGGTTGCGGGCAAAGAAATTGTCATAGACAAGCAGGACGCACAGGGCCGAAACAGCGAAACCGATCATCCCGGCAATCAGTTGCTGACGGCGCCCTTCACGTTCCAGTTCAGGGTCTCTTCCCTCGCCGCGCAGCAGGTAGCCTGTTTTCAGGTCATAGCCCATGTCGGCAAAGGCCGGTCCGGTGGAGGCACTCAAGCCGACCAGAATCGCCAGTGCCGCAGGCGGAAAGCCGATCAGGATGCCGATGATCAGGGTGATGAGCGCAACCGCAAAGGCAGGAAACCAGCCGGCATGCATCGCCGCAATACCGACGATCAATTCATGCACATAGGCCGCAAATGCCGCAAACAGCAAAAATCCCAGAAACATGGGCAAGCTCATCTCGGCGGCGAGTCCGGCGACCAGGGCAGCGATGAGCGAGACCAGCAGAAACGCGACAAACCCCTGTCCCAACACGCTGACGATTTTGCGATCCTCTTCAACGACCGCATGCTTGCCCTTGTTTTTCATGACCGATGCGCTCACTTGCACCAAGGCCACGATGCCCGCGCCGATCATGATGCCGTGCGGGATGAACAGCTTGTTGATATCCATTCCGAGCACCGGGGTGGCGTAGCCCCGAATCAGAAGACCGATGCCAAACATCAGCAGTGCCCACATATTGCCGATGAAAGCGACGCCCAGCGCCGACATCGGTATATGAAGCATGGACCCCAGCACACCAACCAGCAAGCCCCCGCCAAGCATCATGGCCTTTTTGCCACCCTGGTCGCCTGCGATGATCGATTCCGCTGTCGCCACACCCGCCGGCCAGGTGCCGCTGGCAGGAAAAACCTTGGAACCGAACATTCGGTAAAGCATCACGCCATCCAGAAACATCGCCAGTGTTGCCCCGATCAGCATGGGCATGATCAATTCGGGACGCCCCATGGCAAACGGAACCCCGATAGGAATGAACAGACTGTTGGCCGCGCCGAAAGTGGCCGAGGAAATGGCTGTCTGAACCTGGTTTTGGCGATGCACCGAGCGAAATCTCCTGAGCAGCGCGATGGGTATGCGAGAAATGATGATGGCAATCAAGGCGCCAATGATCGAGGTATTGGCAGAGATGCCCAGCGTAACAATCATCTGGATACCGACCACCGAACCAAGGATGGAGACCATGATGAGAACCACGAGCATCAAGGGTTCGAGCACACGCGGGTGCTTTTGCTCGGATATCGCAGGCGTCTGGGCAAGCATGGTATTTTCCTGGCTGTTTTCTCGTATGTCCCTATGTCATGGACTACGTTCTTTGAAATGGAACATGCTTCAGGAAGCGGAGGGAAGTTGTGTGTAAGGGCATGGGGCTGAGGGCATCGAACGGGATATCGACCCGACAGCAATGCGCCGCCGCGCCGATTCTCCAATGTCGATGGCGTCACCCGGGAACACGCTCATTGGAGTACCTTCGGCTGCGGTATGAGCGCCTTCGGGCGGCCGGGTGGCCGGGCGGCGATCATGCGTTCAGAACACGATCACGTCGCGCAGGCTCTCGCCGCTGTTCAGGCGATCGAATCCGGCGTTGATGTCGTCGAGTGGGTGGCGCTGTCCCATCAGGCGATCGATCGGCAACTGGCCGCCGAGGTACATGGCAATGTAGCGCGGCACATCGCGTACCGGCACGCAGGAGCCGATGTAGCTGCCTTTGACCGTGCGCTCCTCGACCACCAGGCTCAGTTGCCGCAGCGGCCAGCGATCGGTCGGGGCGGGCAGGCCCGCAGTGACCGTCATGCCGCCGCGCCGCGTGATGCTGTACGCGGTCTCCATCGAGGGCACGGAGCCGGCCATCTCGAAGGAATAGTCGACGCCTCCGTGGGTCAACGCGCGGATCTGCTCGACGGCGTCCGGATCGCGCGCATTGACGGCGGCGCTGGCGCCCAGGCTGCGCGCAAGCGCCAGTTTGCTGTCATGGATGTCGACGGCCACGACCTGCCTGCAGCCCGAGGCCACGGCCGCCAGCAGCGCGCACAGGCCGACGCCGCCCAATCCCACGAGCGCTGCTGTCGAGCCTGCCTGCGCGCCTGCGGTGTTGATCACGGCCCCCACACCGGTCAGAACCGCGCAGCCGAACATGGCCGCTTGCACGGGGTCGATGTCGGCGTCGACCTTCACGCAAGATTGGCGCGAAACCACCGCATGATCGGAGAACGCGGAAACGCCGGTGTGGTGGTACACCGCCGTATTGCGCAGGCGCAGGCGTTTGTCGCCGCCGAAAAGAGTGCCATTGCCGTTGGCTTCGGCCGCCGGTTCACACAATGCGGGGCGTCCTTGCATACAGGGCATGCAATGGCCGCAACTCGGCACGAATATCAGTACCACCAGATCCCCGGCGCGCAGATCGGTCACGCCGGCGCCCGTTCTGACGACCCTTGCCGATGCTTCGTGGCCCAGCGCCAGCGGCAAGGGCCGCGGCCGCACGCCGGTGATCACCGAAAGGTCGGAGTGGCACAGGCCCGCGGCCACCATTTTCACCAGCACCTGGCCCGGGCCGGGCTCGTCGAGCTCGAGCTCCTCGATGCGCAGTGGCCTGGTTTGCGCGAACGGTGTCGCGGCGTTCATTTCGTGCAAGACGGCAGAGCGGATCAGCATGGCAGGCTTTCGTTGGCGTTCAAGGAATGATCGATCAGTGCACGGCGGCGTACAGCACCTTCTCTTCGGAAGCCTCGTCGATCGAGAACTCTTCGACGATGCGGCCCTGGCGGGAAACCAGAATCCGATCCGAGAGCTTGAGCACCTCGGGCAGGTACGAGGAGATCACGACCACGGCCATCCCGGCGTCGGCCAGTTCGTCGATGGCGCGATGCAATTCGGCGATGGCGCCCACATCGACGCCGCGCGTCGGTTCATCGAAGATGATGAGCTTGGGGCGCTGGACCAGCGAACGCGCAATCACCACCTTTTGCTGGTTGCCGCCCGATAGTTCGATCACGCGCGCCGAACTATCGATGGCGCGGACGTTCAGCTTGGCCGTCCACTCCTTGGCCAGTTCCAGCATTTCTGAACGGCTCACGAACCTGTGGGCATTCAGATCGGCGCCGAGCAGATTCAGATAGATGTTCTGGGCAATCGACATCGTCTCGAAGAAGCCTTCGAGCTTGCGATCCTCGGTCACGTAGACGATGCCATCCTTGACGGCGGCCCGCGGGATCCGATAGCGCACCGAGCGCCCTGCGAGCCGCACTTCTCCGCCATGGAAAAAGTCCCGCTTGAGCACGCCGGCAATGATCTTGGCGGTCTCCGTGCGCCCGGAGCCAATCAGGCCGAAGATGCCGGTAATCTGTCCGCCAAAGATCGAAAACGATGTGTTGCGCACCATCTTGCCCATCGACAGGTTCTGTACGCTCAACACCTTGGGGCCGTAATCACGCGCGGCCCGCTTCCGGTCCGCGCCGCCGTACAGCTCGTCCGACAGGGTGCGGCCGACCATCGCGGCGATGATCTTCTCGCGGTCGAATTGGGCCGCATCTCCGGTGATCACATGCTGCCCGTCACGCAGCACCGTGATGCGGTCGGAAATGGCCAGCGCTTCCTCCAGCGCGTGGGTGATGAACACGATCGATACCCCGCTGCCCTTCAGGCGCGCGACGAGGGCGAAGAAATGGTGCTTTTCTTCCGGAGTCAATGTCGCCGTGGGTTCGTCGAAGATGATGACCCTGGCCTGGTGGTGCACGGCCCGGGCGATTTCGACCATCTGCTTTTGCGCCGCGCCCAACTGCGACACATACATCGTCGGATCGACATCGAAGTTCAGCGATTGCAGGAACTGCTGGGCCGAGATGTAGATGCCGCGCAGCCGGTTGAGGAATTTCTCTTTGCCCAGATAGAGGTTCTGGGCCACCGTCAGCGACGGGACCAGGCTGGTCTCCTGGAACACCATGGCAATCCCGTTGCGCAATGCATCGGCCGGGTCGGCAAACGAGACCGCCCGGCCGCTCAGCAACACCTGGCCAGAGCTTGCCGGGTAAACCCCGGCGATGATCTTGGTCAGCGTCGATTTTCCGGCTCCGTTTTCGCCCAGCAGCGAATGCACCTCCCCTGCACGCAGCGCAAAGTTCACATGGCGCAGCGCCGCCACACCGTGGAACTCTTTGGTGATGTTCTTGAGCTCGATGATCTGGTCCATCATGTCAGCGCCAGCCCCAACAGTTCATCGCCGCCCTTGGCCGTGACCCAGAGCGATCCGTCGTGCTCGAGCGCCGATGTGACGCCATGGCGGCGTCCGCCGGTTCTGCTGTGCAGGCTTTGGATCGGCACCAGGCAATCGCCAAGCTCAACGATCAGGCCGTAGGATCGGGTCGGCGCCCAGGGCTTGAGAATGCCCATCTGTTTCAGGGCGCCGCCCTGCATCGGTTCCAAGACGGACTTGCCGCTGCTCAGGGCCGGCGCGATCCACAGCTCCGGATCGACCTCCTGCATCATTGCGCGCCGATAGACCGGCTCGCGGAGCACAAATTCGATCAGCTGGTTGCGCGGCGCAAAAATGCACAGCCAGTACCCGCCACGCCCCGATGGCGACAGCCGGCCCGGATAGCCCGGCAGGTCCTCCAGCGGCTGGGCCTGCATCCTGCCTTCCGGTGTCAGTTGGATCAGGCGCTTTTCCCAACTCTCGCTGACGATCAGGCTGCCATCGCGGGCGAGCGCAATGCCGTTCGGATAAGCCAGGCCGTCGGCGATCAGCGTCGCTGCACCGCTGGCCATGTCGAGCCGCCAGACCGCGCCTGAGCGGCCGCCGGTCAACAGATCACGCGGCCAGTCGTTGCCACGGTGCCGGGTCGAACCGATGCACACCAGCAGGGTTCGATCGTCGGCAAAGGCCAGCGCCGTGACGTTGCGCCATTCGGGCGACGACGGCGCCTGGCCAGAGGCCATCAGCCTGCGTGGGCCGTCCCAATGCTCCTGGATGCTCAGTCCGTCGGTATCGGTGGCGACCACCAGGCGCCCTGAAGGCGATGCCGCCAGCGCCAATATGGTGCCGCCCATCTCTTGCTCGACATGGGCACTGCCGGCGCCGCCAAAGTCGATCTGCCTGACCCTTGTGCCGCTGGAGTACAGCACCCGCCCCGCGCACTGCACCAGGTTGTCCGGTGCTGCGGCAGGCAGGCCAATCGCTGCCTCCTCCAGCCGGTTGTTCGGCTTGAACGCCCCATCGAGCGGCGGCACCGTGACGGCGGACCGGCCCCGCCCCAGCAGGTGGTCGATGAAGTCCCGGAACGCCCCGCTTTTCATTGCCTGCCCCAGTAGCTCTGATAGCTGCTCCAGCCTGGGTCTGCCCGCTCCAGGCGCACCCGCCCGATCCGGTTGTTCGTGATCCCGCCCAGATACAGCCAGCCCTTGTGCTCGCGCATCGAGGTGATCATCGGATGGTTCTTCGCTCCCTGATCCCACATCGACTCCAGGATGTTCCCCTGGTCGTCGAAGCGCGCGACGCAGCCGATGTTCAGGTTCGGATACAGCCACTGGTCCGGCGCGATGCGCCTGGCCATCCGGCGCCTGAAGCCCGGCATGCGCAACGCGACATCCAGCGCGGGCGAGCGCATCCCCATCAGCGCGACCCAGTAGGTACCGTCAGAGGCACGGTTGATGTTGTCCGGGTAGCCCGGCAGCCTGTCGATCAGACATTCCGTGCGGCCGGCCTTCGGGCCGCTGATCCAGTACCGGCTGATCGTGCAGGCCCAACTCTCGGCGAAAAGCATGGACTGCCCATCGTGCGCCAGGCACACGCCGTTCGGAAACACCAGGTTGCGCACCACGGTCTGCGTTTTGCCGGAGCGCGGGTCGTAGCAGATGATCCGTCCGTTGCCGCGGCTTTCCAGCGCATCCACGGGCCAGTCGTGCATCTCGTAGCGGATCGTTGCCTCGCTGAAGAAGACCCGCCCGTCGGGCGCAATGTCCAGGTCATCGGCCAAGCGCAGCCGCGAATCGTCGATCACGGAGAACGCAGACCGGTTGGTCTCGTCCGTGAGCTTGGACAGCTTGCGATCGACCCCGATCCGGTACAGGCCCATGCCGCCGACACAGACGAGCAGGTTGCGCTCCTTGTCGAACGTCATCCCCAGCGGCGTTCCGCCGATATGGGCGAAGACCTCCGAGTGCTGGTAGCCGGGGGGCGTAAAACGCACGATGTCGCCGTGGCGCGTGCCGCAGTACAGGAAGTCGTCATCGTCGAGGATCACATCCTCGGGCGACTCGACAACGCCCAGGCCGATGGTTTGCACACCCGACAGGCGATCGTTCAAAGCCAGCGGCGAGCCGGAACCGGCAGCAATCGGGCGCGGCGGTCGGAGCGCAATATAGGTCGGCGAGACGTAGAGCTTGGACAGCAGCTTGTCGCGGTGCTTGAGCCATCTGACATCGATGAACACGGCAAAGAGCAAGGTCAAGCCCAGAACCATCGGGCCGGAACCGCTGTTCAGGCCGATGCGCAGCACCCCGTTGGTCAAAATCAGCACCGTGACCGCGCCGATCAGCGCCTTGACCACGGAGCCGCGCCCTCCGCCCAGGCTGTTGCCGCCCAGCACCACGGCGGTCAGGGCCGATATCTCCAGCCCCATGCCGGTGTCGGTGCCTGCGCCGCTGAGCCTGGCCGCATAGAGGATGCCGCCCATCCCGCACAGCATGCCGGAGATCACATAGGCCCCGCACACCGTTGCGCGCACCGGCAAGCCGATGTTGTGCGCAGAACGGCGCGAGCCACCGATGGCCATTGCCCGCCAGCCGGGCCGGCTGCGCGTCAGCGCAATATGGCCGACCACGGCGACCGCCGCCAGCACCACGAAGCTGAA
Source organism: Verminephrobacter eiseniae EF01-2 (assembly GCF_000015565.1). Classification (NCBI taxonomy): domain Bacteria; kingdom Pseudomonadati; phylum Pseudomonadota; class Betaproteobacteria; order Burkholderiales; family Comamonadaceae; genus Verminephrobacter; species Verminephrobacter eiseniae. Next base: position 3,673,444 of record NC_008786.1, on the reverse strand, counting down.
AGGCAGTCCGGCGATATGCCCCAAGCCCATCAGATCCCACAGGTCCGATTCAAAGAACCCGACCGACATGTCTTGCGCATAGCGCAGCAGCAGCATGTCGACGATCGCGCGCACGATGATCAGGGTGACCAAGGTCGTCAGGAATGCGCGCAGGCGCAAGTAACCGATCAGCACGCCGTTGACCAGGCCCACCGCAGCGCAGACCAGCATCACGATCGGAATGACCGCCGGCAGCGGCAGATTGGCCAGGTTCAGCAATGCCAGCGTCAGGAAGTTGCCGAGCGCAAAGTTCGAGCCCACGCTCAGGTCGATGCCGCCGACGATGACGACGATCATCATCGCCAGGCACACCAGCGCGAATTCACCGAACTGCCGCGATGTCGTCTGCAGGTTGCCGGCCGTAAAGAACTCGGGAATCAGCTGGCCGAAGACCACGACGACGCAGACCATGACCAGCAGGGCGATGGCGTTGTCTATCCATTTCTTGGACAGAATCTCGCCGATCAGATGATCGGGGACCAGCCGATACCTGAGCGCGACCCAATTGCTTTCGGAGGCCACGGCATGTTCTCCCGACGCGGTGATCGATCAGGCCGGGTTCAGCGCAAGAGTTTGGCGTACACGGTCGGATCGAAGCAGGTTCCGTCCTTTACCTCGCTCTTGGTCAGCACGCGCGTTGGCGAGTACAACTGGAACTTCAGGGTGCCCGCCTTTGCCTTGGTTTGCAGCAATGCGCTGATGGCCGTGAAGGCGTCACGCCCCATGCCCACCGCGTCGTAGTTGATGACGGCCGAGAAGATGCCGTCATTGAGTCGATCGCATGTGCTTTGCGCGCCGCCGCCGGAGGTCACGAAGTAGACCTTGCCCTTCTTGCCCGCCTGCACGATCGCCGCACCGGTGCCTGCGGCCTGACCGTCCCAGACATCGATCACGCCGCACAGGTCCGGGTTTTGTTGCAGCACGGTTTCGGTGATCGCCCGCGCCTTGGTCGCATCCCAGTCTGCGGCCTGGCTGGAGACCAGCTTGAGGTCCGGGTTTTCGGCCAGCACTTTCTTGATGCCTTGCACCTGGTAGTAGCTGACACCGCCGGTCACCACGCCCTGGACGATGGAGATTTTGTGCGAGGTGTTGGTCCCCTTGCCACAGGCTTTGACCATCATGTGGGCCACCTGCTGGCCCAGCGCGATGAAGTCAGGCCCGACGAAGGCGTCGGTCTGCACGGCGCCCTGCATGTTCATCTGAATCACATGGATGCCGGCCGCGTTGGCCTGCTTGAGCAGGCGCGCGAGCGACTGCAGGTCCGGGTTCTGGGTCACGATCACATCGGGTTTTTGTGCGATCAATGAGGTCATGCCCTGCGCCATTGCGTCCGTCGACCAGTTCGGATCCTGGGAAATGAATTTCATGCCATAGCGGTCGGCCTCTTGCTTGATGACCCCGCCCCAGGCCTGTGCCAGGTCAAAGCCGAGGGAGATCGGCAGATAGGCGATGGTCTTGCCGCGCAGCGCTGCCAGCGCCGGCTCACGGAACGGATCGTTCATCTCCTTTTGCGCCCAGGCGCTGCCCGCACCCAGCGTCATGCCGATCACGGCGGTGGCCATCAGTTTCCGGAAAGTCGGGTGCATGCTGGTGTCTCCTTGTTGAAAGTCGTCGAAAGCGGGAATGGAAGCCGGAATGGATCAGCGCAAGGCTCAGATATCGCCCTGCTGCCCGGTTTGCTCATCGCGGGGATTGACGATGCTGTCGGCCACGATGGCGATCAGCAAGATCATGCTTTTGATGACGTTCTGGACCGTGTACTGGATGTCCATGATCGTCATCCCGTTGAGCAGCACGCCAATGAGCAAGGTGCCAACGATGACGTTGCGCACACTGCCCTTGCCGCCACTCAATCCGACACCGCCCAGAATCACGACCAAAAGGACGTCATAGATCAGGTTGGAATTGACGATCCGCGTGTTCATCGCCTGCACCGAGGTTGCGGTGATCACCCCGGCAAAGAATGCGATGGCGCCGGACAGGCCGTACTGCAGCGTCAGGATCGGCCGCACGGCGATGGCCCCGATGCGGGCGGCTTTCAGGTTGTCCCCCACGGCAAAGACGAATTGGCCGGCCTTGGTGTACCGAAGCAAGAGATAGCAGACCAGCGCGCACAGCGCTGCCATGACGATGGGCATGGGCACGCCCAGCAGCGCCCCCTGTCCGAGCGCAAGAACCCATCCCATGCCCTGCGGCACATACACCACGTCGGTGCCGGTGATCAGATGCGCCCGGCCAAACCCGTAGACCAGGGTGCCCATCGCCAGCGTTGCGAAGAGCGGCGGAATCTCCGCATAGGCCACCAGCAGACCATTCACCAGCCCGACGACGAGCGCCAGCGCCAATCCGATGGCCAACGCAAGGCCCACAGGGACGCCGCGATGGACCAACTGCACGCTCCACGCGACCGAGATCGCCATCGTGGCGACGAGCGAGAGATCGACCCCGCGCCCGAGCACCACGATCAGCATGCCCAAGCCCAGCATGCCGAGCACCGCAACGCTGCGCAGCAACGACAAGATGTTGGCCGCGGCGAGGAAATTCGGCAGCGTGGACGCGAATCCGATGAACAGCAAGAGCGTCAGGCCGAACACGATCTTCTCTTGGTTGAGCTGCCCAACGAATCGTGTTGCCGTCATGGTTTCTTGCCTCTGTGTCGATAACCGCTGCAAGCAGCAACGCCGGGATCACGCCATGGACCAGTGCGCTGGTAAGGGCGTGAATTTAGTGTGTGCAGACGAAGCGGGGTATTTGTTTTTCGTTAAACCCGGGTTTCTCCCTACAGGGCGGCCGCAGGGCCAGAAGGGTCATCGGGCCGCCGGCGCCGCGCCTGTCCTGCCCATGGGGTGCTGAGCACGGCGCAACGGCGCCAGCGCGCTGCGGGGCGGCAGCGCCACGATGGCCGTCAAGCGCGGCCAAGCAGGCGCTGCCGCATGTCGCCAAGACCCCAAGACCCCAAGCCAAAGGTATCAGGCTGCGGGCACGAGCAATGTGGTTTCGATCTTGTTGGCCAATTGGGCAATGGCCAGGGCGGCCGGGCAGCCGGGGGTTTGCAGTAGCAGCAGATGGCGGCGCATCACGGCATCGCGCACGGACGGGTCGGACGGAATGTCGCCCATGTGGATCAGGCGCATCGGGTGGCCCGATTCGGTGCTGATGAAGCGGTCGAGCACCTGTTGCAACTGGCCGGTGATGGCTCGGCCGTCGCCCGGGCGTGTGGCCTGGTTGATGACCATGCGCACATGCTGGCGCTTTTGCTGCATGGCCAGCACCTTGATGGCGGCATAGGCGTCCGTCAGCGAGGTGGGCTCGGGCGTGGCCACGATCAGCACCTCGCAAGCCAGCGACACCGAAAACAGCACCAGGTCAGAAATACCGGCGCCGGTGTCGAGCAGCAGCAGGTCGTAGCGCGGCGTGAGCGCCTCGATCACGCTCAGGAACTGGCTGCGCACCTCGGGCGTCAGGCGCGAATACTCGGCCATGCCCGAGCCGGCCAGCAGCGCGTCGAACCCGCCGGGGGTGGTCATCACGGCGTCTTCGAGCCTGGCCTTGCCGGTAAAGACATCGTGCAACGTGGTCTTGGGGTGCAGGTTCAGCATCACGTCGAGGTTGGCCAGGCCCAGGTCGGCATCGAGCACCAGCACGCGCTGGCCGGTGCGGGCCAGGGCCGCTGCCAGGTTGGCCGAAACGAAGGTCTTGCCAACCCCGCCCTTGCCGCTGGTCACCGCAATGATGCGGGCGCCCGCCGAGCCGGCGGACACCGCTGCGGCCGGTCCAGCCGGGGCGGCTGGCGCTGCGGGTGGGAGGGACGGCGCGGCGCTCATCGTCTGACTTTCAATAGGCATTGTCGGCCGGGTCCAGCGAGCAGCCCGAGGGCGGAGGGCGGCGCGGGCCAAACAACAGGCTTTTTTCTTCGGCGCTGACGGTGCTGTCGGCCTGCGCCTCGATGCTGATGCGGTTGCAGCCTGCCGATCGGGCCTGGGCGAGTTGCTGCTCGGCCCGGTCGCTCCACAGCCGTGCCGTCGAGCGCAGCCCCGGCAGCGCAAACGCGCCGCCGATGCTCACCGTGACATCCAGCGCCACTGCGGCCGAGAGCTGGATCGGCGCGTTCGCCACGACGCGCCGGATGCGCTCGGCCACCACCTGGCCGAACCCGGCATGGCAAGCGGGCAGAACCACGGCGAAGGCGGCGTCGCCACAGCACGCCAGGGTGTCCATGGGGCGCAGGCAGGCGCTGAGTGTGCGGGCCACCGATTGCAGCACCATGGCGCCGGCCCGGTGCTCGGGCCTGTCGCTCAGTGGCTTGGAATGGTCGATGGCGAGCATCAGCAGCAAGGCGGTCTCGCCCGAGCGGGTCACGCGGTCGATCTCGCGCTCTTGCACTGCCTGCAACTGCCTGCGGCTGGCCAGGCCCGTCAGGGGGTCCAGAAGGGACAGTTCGCACAGGCCGTCGATCAGGCCCTGCAAGTAACGCGCAGGCGCCGTTGCGCCCTGCCAGGCGGTCTGGTAGCCGCCTGCCTGGGCCAGCAGCGCATGGGCCGCATCCAGGCGCAGGTCGCGCAGATCCACGAAAGAAGAGGCCGCAGAGTCAGACACCGGTCAAGCCCAAAAAGTTGGCTTGCAGTGTAGCAGTGCGTCAGACGGCACAAAGCCATCCGGCGGCGCTCAGACCCGGGCCATCGGCCCAGGCTCGAGATCCGGTCGTGGCAATTGCGACAGTTGTTGCAACGCCTGCAGCGCCTCGGCGTCGGTGCGGTACATGGCCAGCCCGGCGCACGGCGCCAGCAGTCCGGCCTGGCGCAGCACCTGCTCTACCGGCAGTTTCAGGCCGCTCAGGTGCAGCATCCCGCCCCTGGACTGCATCAGCGCCAGCAACTGCGCAAAGGTCTCCACCCCGGTCACGTCGATGCGGTTGATGGACTGGGCCAACAGGCACAGGTGCAGCACCTGCGGATGCGCAGCCAGGTGCTCGGTCACCCGCCGCTCCAACGCGTTGGCGGAGGCAAAATCGAGCGCGGCATCCATGCGCAACGCCAGCAGCCGTGGCGCGAGCGGGGGCAACTGCCACAGATGGCGATCGCGCATGCTGCCATCCGGATGCAGGCCCGCCTCGATGATGCGGGGGTGCAGCCGCAGGTACAGAAAATGGCTCAGATTCATCAGCAGGCCCGCCAGCACGCCCCAGTACATGCGCGGTGCCGTGGCCAGCGTCAGCGCAAAGGTCACGCCGCCGATCACGGCCTCCACATGCGACACCCGCCACAGCCTCGTCAGCACTGCGGGCCGGATCAGGCTGGTCACCGCCGTGACCACCACGGCCGCCAGCACGGACTGCGGCACATGGTATAGCGCCGGTGTCAGCCACAGCAGCACCAGCAGCACCAGCGCGATGGCAAACAACGTGGCCCAGCCGCTCTTGGCGCCGGCATACAGGTTGATGGCCGAGCGCGAAAACGAAGCGCTGGTGGCAAAGCTGCCGCACAGACCGCTGCTGATCTTGCCCAGACCCTGGCCGATCAGATCCTGGTTTTCGTCCCATTGCACGCCCGAGCGCTGGCTCTCCACCTTGGCACTGGAGGCTGTCTCCAGAAAACTCACCAGCGTCACCACGAGCACCGGCATCACCAGGGCCGAGAAACTGGACCAGGGCAGAGCGCCCGGCCAGTACAGGGCGGGCAGACCCGAAGGCAATGCGCCCACCACAGCGCCACCGGCGTCGGCATAGCCCAAGGCCCAACTCGATGCGCCAGCCGCCCCCACCACCACGATGGCGGTCGGAAAATGCGGCCGCCAGCGCCGCGCCAACAGCAACAGCGCCAGGCTGCCCAGGCCGAAGGCCGCCGCAGTCAGGTCAAACAAACCCGGCGATGGTGTGGACCACAGCGCCCCCCAGTCGGTGGCCCGCAGGCCGGTGAGCGATCGCAGTTGCGAGCCCAGGATCAGCAGCGCAGCCGCCTGCGTAAAACCGCTGAGCACCGGCGAGGTGATCAGATTGAGCAGCCAGCCAAAACGCGCCAACCCCATCACCAACTGCAACAAGCCCGAGAACAGCGCCATCCACGCCGCCAGCGCCACCCACTGGGCGCTGCCGGGCTCGGCCAGCCCGGTGAGCGCGGCCCCGATCAACAAACTGGTCAGTGCCGTAGGCCCCACCCCCAGGCGGGTGGAGGAACTGAACAGCACGGCGACCAATGCCGGAATCAACGAGGCATAAATCCCGGTGACCAAGGGCATACCGGCCAGCGCGGCATAGGCCACGCCTTGCGGCACCAGCAACAGCCCCACCGTCATGCCGGCCCAGAACTCCCCTTTGAGCAGTTGGCGGTCGGGTCGGGGCCAAGCGAGAAAGGGCAGCCAGCGGGTCAGCGATGACAAATTCATGGCCGATTGTCGCGCATCACCATGTCGGCCTTGGTTTGCGGGCAGGCCGGGGAACTTGGCGGCGCCGTCCTACAAACACTTCAGCGCCGTCCGACCCGGCGGCCGTGCGCTGCGACCCAGACTGCAAACCCGGCAAAGGAGTAACCATATGAACGAGTTGAAAACCACCGCCTGCCAAGCACCCCGCATCGCCAGCATCCTGGCCGTGAGCGCACTGGCCTGGGGCCTTGCAGCCTGCGGCAAAGAGGAGCACGCAGCAGAGGAAAACCAGCACCCCGTCGCCGGGAAAACCGGGCCGGGCTTGGAAAACAAGGCGCAGCCCATGCCGAATCGGGCGCAGACCGACAGCCGCCTGCGTGATGGCCGCGATGGATGACGCCGCCATTGCCGCCCAGGCCAGCGCCGCACTGCGCCAAGACCCGGGCGCGGTCGGGATGGATGTCGACACGGTGAACGGCACAGTGACATGGGACGGACCTGCGCCATCGACCCGTTGCCCGCAGCCGCGCCGAGACCAGCGCCAAAGCCGTCAGCGGCGTGACGTCGGTGGGCAGCCAATGGGTCGTTATGGCGCCCCAAAGGGGGGTTGTTCAAGGTTTCACAAGACTGTTCAACCCCGGCAAGGCGATCTACACTGGGCCGCGCCGCATACGGAAAAAGGATACGAGAGAGGGAGGGAGGAAGCCGGTGTACGGCGGGCAGATTCTTGAAAGAACGGGGGCCGGGGGAGCGAAAATTTCCGGAAACACACCGTCATCAGGACTTCTGCAGGCATCCCCAAAAATCGGGGCGGAACCGATGAAGTACGCCCCAAACCCGGCGCAAGACCGGATGATTTCGGATGATTCCTTCGGCCAGTGTCGCGTCACCAATCAGATGTCGTAGGCTGCGCGCAGCCATCGGAGCGCAGCGCAAGGCGCATCGCGCAGCCAATACCGATCTGTATTGGCAAGCGATGCAACGCCGCGATGCGCTTCGATGGCCAGCGCAGACCGACAGATGATCGGTGACGCGACACTAGATCTTCTGCACCGCCATGAAGTTGTCGTAATGCCCTTCGGCGACACGGAACCACAGGATCTGGTCGCGCAAGAAGGTGCGCATGTCGGCGTAGATCTTCTTCCACTCAGGGCTTTTGGCGTCGTTTTCTGCGAACACTTCCATCGAGGCTTTGAACGAGGCGTCGAGCACGGCCGGCGAGAACCGCAGCACCTTGGCTTGGGCGGCCAGCAGCCGTTTGAGGGCCACGGGGTTCAGCGCGTCGTATTTGGCCAGCATGTCGCCATGGGCCATGCCGGCAGCGGCTTCGACGATGGCCTTGTTGTCCGCCGACAGGCTGTCGAAGGCTTTCTGGTTGATGTACAGCGCTACCTCCGGGCCGCCTTCCCACCAGCCGGGGTAGTAGTAGTACGGGGCCACCTTGTGGAAGCCCAGTTTCTGGTCGTCGTAGGGGCCAACCCATTCAACGGCGTCGAGCGTGCCTTTTTCCAGCGCCTGGTAGATTTCACCGCCGGGGATGCTTTGCGGCACGGCGCCGAGCTTTTGCATCACTTCGCCGATCAGGCCGCCACCGAGGCGTATCTTCATGCCCTTGAAGTCGGCGGGGGACTTGATTTCCTTGCGGTACCAGCCACCCATCTGTGCGCCGGTGTTGCCGCAGGGAAGGCTGATCATGCTGTAGGCGCCGTAGAACTCGTTCATCAGCTTGCGGCCGTTGCCGTGCATCATCCAGGCGTTCATCTGGCGGGCGTTGAAGCCGAAGGGCACGGCCGATCCCAGTGCAAACGCCGGGTTCTTGCCATAGAAGTAGTACGGCGCGGTATGCGCCAGTTCCACGGTGCCTTGCTGCACGCCATCGACCACGCCAAAGGGCGGCATCAACTCGCCGCCGGCATGCACGGAGATTTCAAACTTGCCGCCCGACATGGCTTTGACGGCCTTGGAGAACACTTCTGCGCCGCCGTAGACGGTGTCCAGCGACTTGGGAAAGCTCGAAGCCAAACGCCAGCGGATGGCGGTCTGCGCGTGGACGGCAGGCGCTGCGCCTGCGGCCAGCACGCCGGCGATGCCGGCATGTTTGATGATGGAACGACGCTGCATGAGGATTTTTCTCCGATGCCTTGGCCAGCCCCTTCGTCCACACCCGGCCTTGCACGCCCAAGACCCGGCGCAAAGCCGGTCGATTTTTTCGGCCAGTGTCGCGTCACCAATCAGATGTCGTAGGCTGCGCGCAGCCATCGGAGCGCAGCGCAAGGCGCATCGCGCAGCCAATACCGAGTGTATTGGCAAGCGATGCAACGCCGCGATGCGCTTCGATGGCCAGCGCAGACCGACAGATGATCGGTGACGCGACACTAGATCTTCTGCACCGCCATGAAGTTGTCGTAATGCCCTTCGGCAACGCGGAACCACAGGATCTGGTCGCGCTGGAAGGTGCGCATGTCGGCGTAGATCTTCTTCCACTCAGGGCTTTTGGCGTCGTTTTCTGCGAACACTTCCATCGAGGCTTTGAACGAGGCGTCGAGCACGGCCGGCGAGAACCGCAGCACCTTGGCTTGGGCGGCCAGCAGTTGTTTGAGGGCCGTGGGGTTCAGCGCGTCGTACTTGGCCAGCATGTCGCCATGGGCCATGCCGGCGGCGGCTTCGACGATGGCCTTGTTGTCCGCCGACAGGCTGTCGAAGGCTTTCTGGTTGATGTACAGCGATATCTCCGGACCGCCCTCCCACCAGCCGGGGTAGTAGTAGTACGGGGCCACCTTGTGAAAGCCCAGTTTCTGGTCGTCGTAGGGGCCGACCCATTCAGCGGCGTCGAGCGTGCCTTTTTCCAGTGCCTGGTAGATTTCACCGCCGGGGATGCTTTGCGGCACGGCGCCGAGCTTTTGCATCACTTCGCCGATCAGGCCGCCCCCGAGGCGCATCTTCATGCCCTTGAAGTCGGCGGGGGACTTGATTTCCTTGCGGTACCAGCCGCCCATCTGTGCGCCGGTGTTGCCGCCAGGAAAGCTGATGATGTTGTAGGCGCCGTAGAACTCGTTCATCAGCTTGCGCCCGTTGCCGTGCATCATCCAGGCGTTCATCTGGCGGGCGTTGAAGCCGAAGGGCACGGCCGATCCCAGTGCAAACGCCGGGTTCTTGCCATAGAAGTAGTACGGCACGGTATGCGCCAGTTCCACGGTGCCTTGCTGCACGCCATCGACCACGCCAAAGGGCGGCATCAACTCGCCGCCGGCATGCACGGAGATTTCAAACTTGCCGCCCGTCATGGCTTTGACGGCCTTGGAGAACACTTCTGCATAGCCGTAAATGGTGTCCAGCGACTTGGGAAAGCTCGAAGCCAGACGCCAGCGGATGGCGGCCTGCGCGTGGACGGCAGGCGCTACGCCTGCGGCCAGCACGCCGGCGATGCCGGCATGTTTGATGATGGAACGACGCTGCATGAGGTTTTTTCTCCGATGCCTTGTTGATCGATGAGGGGTACAGATGAGGGGCCAATGGGGATCACGGCCTGAGGGATTTCATTTGGATTTCATTCCGGCCCCGGGGCCATTGTAGAAACATGCCGGTGGCGCTTTTTGCGGGTTTTCCCGTGCCATCGGGGCCCCCTCGGTATCGTCCGCCACCAGGGCCGCATCATCGGGCCACGTCGATGGCCGGAAAGCGCGCAGCAATTGCCGCGCGGATGCCGGCTGCGTTCAGTCCCTGCATGGCCAGCAGTTTGGCCGGGTCGCCATGTTCGATGAAGATGTCCGCCAGGCCCAGTTGCAGCACCGGGCGCAAGATGCCTGCGGCGTTGAGCGTTTCGGTCACTGCGCTGCCGGCGCCGCCCATGATGGCGCCTTCTTCCAGCGTGACCAGGGCATCGTGGCCTTCGGCCACTTGGCGCAGCAAGGCGTCATCGAGGGGCTTGGCCCAGCGCATGTTGACCACGGTGGCATCGAGCGCATCGGCCGCTTCCAGCGCCGGATACAGCAAGCTGCCGAACGCCAGGATGGCAATGCGCGGTGCGTTGCTGTCTTGGCGCTGGCGTTCGCGGCGGATTTCGCCTTTGCCAAAGGGCAGGCCGTCCAGCCCGGCCAGTGGCGCCACTCCGGCACCACTGCCGCGCGGGTAGCGCACGGCCACGGGGTGGTTTTGGGCATAGGCGCTGCTCAGCAGTTGGCGGCATTCGCGCTCGTCGGCGGGGCAGGCCAGGCCCATGTTCGGAATGCAGCGCAGGAACGCGATGTCGTAGGCGCCGGCATGGGTGGCGCCATCGGCCCCGACCAGGCCGGCGCGGTCGAGCGCAAATACCACCGGCAGGTTTTGCAGGGCCACGTCGTGGATCAGTTGGTCGTAGCCGCGCTGCAGGAAGGTCGAGTAGATCGCCACCACGGGCTTGGCGCCCTCGCAGGCCATGCCGGCGGCAAAGGTCACGGCATGCTGCTCGGCGATGCCCACGTCGTAGTACCGGTCGGGAAAGCGCTGCTCGAATTCGACCATGCCCGAGCCTTCGCGCATCGCGGGCGTGATGCCCACCAGGCGTTCATCGTGCGCGGCCATGTCGCACAGCCACTGGCCAAACACCTGGGTGAAGGTCAGCCGGGGCGCGGTGCTGCTTTTGACCAGGCCCACGGCGGGGTCGAACCGGGCCGGGCCGTGGTAGGCCACCGGGTCGGCCTCGGCGAGCTTGTAGCCCTGGCCTTTTTTGGTCACCACATGCAGGAATTGCGGGCCTTGGAGGCCCTTGATGTTGTCCAGCGTGGGGATCAGTGAATCGAGGTCATGCCCGTCGATCGGCCCGATGTAGTTGAAGCCGAATTTCTCGAACAATGTGGCGGGCACGACCAGGCCCTTGGCCTGTTGCTCGAAGCGCTTGGCAAATTCCAGCAACGGGGGCATGGGCCGCAGCACGGTCTTGCCCATGTTCTTGGCCGCTGCGTAGAACCGCCCGCTCATGAGCTGGGCCAGGTAGCGGTTGAGCGCGCCCACCGGGGGGCTGATGCTCATGTCGTTGTCGTTGAGCACCACCAGCAGGTTGCAGTCGGCCACGCCGGCGTTGTTCAGCGCCTCGAAGGCCATGCCGGCGCTCATCGCGCCGTCGCCGATGATGGCCACGGTGTGGCGGCTCTCGCCCTTGCGCTTGGCCGCCAGCGCCATGCCCAGCGCGGCCGAGATGCTGGTGCTCGAATGCGCCGTGCCGAAGGTGTCGTACACGCTCTCGCCGCGCTGCGGAAAGCCCGAGATGCCGCCTTGCTGGCGCAGCGTGTGCATGCGCTCACGCCGGCCGGTCAGTATCTTGTGCGCATAGGTCTGGTGGCCCACGTCCCATACCAGGCGGTCATGCGGCGTCTGGAATACATGGTGCAGCGCCACCGTCAGTTCCACCGTGCCCAGGTTGGAGCTCAGGTGGCCGCCGGTGCGCGAGACGCTCTCCAGCACGAAGCCGCGCAGCTCCGCAGCCAGCACCTTGAGCTGCGCGCGCGCGAGCTGGCGCAGTTGCGCCGGGTCGTCGATGGTTTCCAGCAGGGGAAAGGATGTGCTTGGCATTTACTATTTTTTGATAGCTACCGGTGCAGGAAATATCAGCACCAGAGGCCGGTCAGACAGGGGCGTCGAGAAGAACGTCAAGAGGGGCGGGACAGTACCATGTCGGCCAGCGCGGCCAGCGCACGGGTGTCGGGCAGGTCGCTGCGGAGCCGGGCCGCATGCGCGCCGGCCAGCAGTTCCCGGGCCTGGGCCTGGGCCCGTTCCAGGCCCAGCAGCGATACATAGGTGGGCTTGGCGGCGATGGCATCCTTGCCGGCCGTCTTGCCCAGCGTGGCCGAATCGGCCACCACGTCGAGGATGTCATCCACCACCTGGAACGCCAGCCCCAGCGCCGCACCATAGTCGGACAGCGCCCGATAGGCCGCAGGCGCGGCCTGGCCGCACACGGCGCCCATCAGCACGCTGGCCTGCAGCAGCGCGCCGGTCTTGAGGCGGTGCATCTGGCGCAACTGCCCTTCGGTGAGCCGCAGGCCGACGCTGGCCAGATCGATCGCCTGGCCGCCGGCCATGCCGGTCGAGCCCGCCGCACGCGCCAGCAGGCGGCACAGCGCGGCCTGCGTGGCGGCGGGGATGGGCATGTCCTCGGGCGTGAGCAACTCGAACGCAAAGGCTTGCAGCGCGTCGCCTGCGAGCAGGGCCCGGGCCGGGCCGAACCGCACATGCGCCGTGGGCTTGCCACGGCGCAGCACATCGTTGTCCATGCAGGGCAGATCGTCATGCACCAGCGAATAGGCGTGGATCAGTTCCACGGCGCAGGCGGCACGCAGCGCCGCCGCATCGTGCCAGGCGCAGGGTGCAGGCTGGCCGCTGCAGACCGCCTGATACGCGGCCAGCACCAGCAGCGGCCGCAGGCGCTTGCCGCCATCGAGCACGGCATAGCGCATGGCCTCGCCCAGCCCGGCGGGCGCGCCATGGCCCACCCATTGCGACAGCGCCTGCTCCACCTGGGCCAGGTGGTTTTGCTGCCAGCCGCCCAGGTCCAGCGGAGCCGCCGCAGCCGATAGCGTGGAAGCGGCGCTCATTGCTGGACCCAAGGTTGCAGCGGGCCATCATCGAGCACCTTGATCTGCTCCTGCACCGCATCCAGACGCTGGCGGCAAAAGGACAGCAAACTGGCGCCGCGCTGGTAACCGGCCAGCATCTGGTCGAGCGGCAACTGGCCCGACTCGATGCGCGCCACGAGTTGCTCCAACTCGTGCAGTGCGGCCTCGTAGCTGGCAGGTTCGGCGGGTGGGGCAGGAGCCTGGTGCATGGCGATGGGCGCAGCGCGGCGCGGGTGAAAACCGGTGATTCTAGGCGCAGCCCACCATGCTTGGCGGTCAGTAACCCTAGTGTCGCGTCACCGATCAGATGTCGTAGGTTGCGCGCAGCCATCGGCGCGCAGCGCAAGGCGCAGCGCGCCGCCCATACCGAGCGACCGAGCGTATTGGCAAGCGCTGCAACGCCGCGCTGCGCTTCGATGGCCCGCGCAGACAGACAGATGATCGGTAACGCGACACTGGTTTGCAATACAGGCCAAGCCAGGCCAAGCGCAGGGCGCCGCAGCAAGCCCGGCACCTATAATCGCGTTCCTTTCGGGCCGGCTGGCAAGCTGACCGGTTTCTTTTCCCAGATGCGCCCCGGCGCACCTCCCTGTGGGGAGTCTTTAGGTCAGGTCATCCATGTCTGATTTAAGTCTTCAACTGCAGCAGGCCGCAAGCCAACTACCAGTTTCGAGCTACTTTGACGCCGCGCTGTTCCAGCGCGAGCGCGAACGCCTCATGCGGCATGGCCCGCGCTATGTGGGGCACCAATTGGCCGTGCCCGAGGCGGGCGACTACTACGCGCTGCCCCAGGAGGGCGAGGGCCGCGTGCTGGTGCGCAACGACCAAGGCGGTGTCGAACTGCTCTCCAATGTCTGTCGCCACCGCCAGGCCATCATGCTCAAGGGCAAAGGCTCGCTGCACAGCCAGCAAAAGGGCAGCGGGGGCGGCCGCATCGTGTGCCCGCTGCACCGCTGGACCTACAGCCCGCAGGGCGAGTTGCTGGGCGCGCCGCACTTTGCGCATGACCCCTGCCTGAACCTCGATAACTACCGGTTGCGCTCGTGGAACGGTCTGCTGTTCGAGGACAACGGCCATGACGTGGCCGCCGACCTGGCCGGTCTGGGCCCACGCGCCGACCTCGACTTTGGCGGCCATGTGCTCGACCATGTGGAACTGCACGAGTGCCACTACAACTGGAAGACCTTCATCGAGGTCTATCTGGAGGACTACCATGTCGGCCCCTTCCACCCGGGCCTGGGCAGCTTTGTCAGTTGCACGGACCTGCGCTGGGAGTTCGGCAAAAACTACTCGGTGCAGACCGTCGGCGTGGCCAACCGGCTGGGCAAGCCCGGCAGCCCGGTATACGAGCGCTGGCACAACGCATTGCTGTCCTATCGCGCCGGCAAGCCGCCCCGGCATGGCGCGATCTGGCTCACGCTGTACCCGTGCCTGATGCTGGAGTGGTACCCCCATGTGCTGACCATCTCCACGCTGCACCCGATCAGCCCGGACAAGACGCTGAATGTGGTGGAGTTTTACTACCCCGAGGAGATCGCCGCATTCGAGCGCGAATTCGTCACGGCGCAACAGGCCGCCTACATGGAAACCTGCATCGAGGACGACGAGATCGGCGAGCGCATGGACGCCGGTCGCCGGGCCTTGCTGGCGCGCGGCGACAATCAGACCGGCCCTTACCAAAGCCCGATGGAAGACGGCATGCAGCACTTTCACGAGTGGTACCGCAGGGCCATGGGCGATGGCCTGGATGAAACTGCGCCCAAACGCTGAGTGCGGCGGCGCCGGCCGGGCCGGAGCGCCACCACTGCGATGGCTGCAAACGCTTGAACGACGAGCGCTGGCAGCGGTCGGCACCGCAGACACCGCAGCATCTGCACGCCAGCCAGGCGTTGCTCTTTGAAGAAACCACCGACCGATGCAAGCTCTCTGGATGGTGCTGGCCGCGTTCCTGTTTGCCAGCATGGGCGTGTGCGTGAAGGTCGCGTCGGGGTACTTCAACTCGGCCGAACTGGTCTGCTACCGGGGCCTGATCGGCATATTGATCCTGTGGCTGCTGGCGCGCTTGCAGCGGGTGACGCTGGCCACGCAGTACCCCGGCATACATGCCTGGCGCAGCCTGGTGGGCGTGGTGTCGCTGGGCGCCTGGTTCTTTGCCATTGCCCACCTGCCGCTGGCCACGGCGATGGCGCTGAACTACCTGAGCAGCGTGTGGATCGCGGCCTTTCTGGTCGGCGGCACGTTGCTGGCCTGGCGCCCCTCGGCAGCCGCTCCGCGCCCGACGCTGCAAGGCCCGCTGGTGCTGACCGTGCTGGCCGGTTTTGCCGGCGTGGTGCTGCTGCTGCGCCCGAGCCTGCATCAGAACCAATCCTTCGCCGGCCTGATCGGACTGCTGTCGGGCATAACGGCCGCGTTTGCCTACATGCAGGTGGTGACGCTGGCGCGCATGGGCGAACCCGAAGAGCGCACGGTGTTTTATTTCGCCATGGGCGCGGCGGTGGCCGGCGGCGCGGCGCTGCTGCTGACCGGCACTTCGCCCTGGCCGGGCTGGCCGGTGCTGTGGCTGCTGCCCATCGGCATCCTGGCTGCCGCAGGCCAGTTGTGCATGACCCGCGCCTACGCCAGCGCCAAGACGCAGCGCGGCACGCTGCTGGTCGCCAACCTGCAGTACTCGGGCATCGTGTTCTCGGCCATCTACAGCGTGCTGCTGGGCGACGAGATACCGCCGATCGGCTGGATCGGCATGGCCCTGATCGTGGGCAGCGGCATCGTGGCGACCATTTTGCGGGAGCGGACCGCCCCGGGCGCGCCTGCGGAAGAGCATTGATCGCTGAAAACCGCCATCACCGGCTGCGTTCTGCCCGGCGTGCCGCCCCCATCCGCTCCAAAGCTGGTCGGCGAGCGATCACGGCCTGCGCACTGCGGTTTTCAGGCGCATGCCCGCCACCGGCCGGCACCATTTGACACAATGGGCGCCGTCCCCCGCCGCCCCCTCCTCCCCCCTCCCTTGCCTTTCCCCTACGCCCATGACCACTTGCACTACGCTGATCAGCGCCGGTGAACTGCAATCCCTGATCGCCAGCGGCGCGCCGCTGATGGTGTTCGATTGCAGCTTCGATCTGGCACAACCCACGGCGGGCGCGCAGCAGTATGCGCAGGCGCATATCCCTGGCGCCGTGTATGCCGACCTGAACCATGATCTGAGCGCCAAGCCAGGCGCGCCCGGCGCCAGCGGCACCACGCCAGAGGCCGACAGGCCCGCATCGGGCGGGCGCCATCCGCTGCCCAGCCGCGAGCGCTTTGCGCAGTGGCTCTCGGCGCTGGGTTTTGCCAACCACATGCAGGCCGTGGTGTATGACCGCCAGGGGGCGAACTATTGCGCTCGTCTGTGGTGGATGCTCAAGTGGGCCGGCCATGACGCCGTGGCCGTGCTCGATGGCGGGCTACAGGCTTGGCAGGCGGCCGCTGGCGCAGTCAGCAGCGGCGCAGGGCCGGCGCCGTTGCCGGCGGACTTCCGGCTGGCAGCGCCGCTGCGCCAATTGCGCACCGCCGCCGAGGTGTTGGCGCGCTTGCAGACCCCGGGCCAGACCGTGGTCGATGCCCGGGCTGCGCCGCGCTACCGTGGCGAGGTCGAGCCGCTGGACCCTGTGGCCGGCCATATCCCCGGTGCGCTCAACCGCCCCTTCAACCTGAACATGGCCGCCGATGGCCGCTTCAAGCCTGCGGCCGAGTTGCATGCCGAATTCGCCACCCTGCTGGCCGGGCGCGACCCCGCCAGCGTGGTGCACCAGTGCGGCAGCGGTGTCAGCGCCTTGCCCAATCTGCTGGCCATGGAGATTGCGGGGCTTGGACAGACGGCGCTTTTCGCGGGCAGTTGGAGCGAATGGTGCAGTGACGCGACCCGTCCGGTCGAGCGCGGGGCAGCGTAGCCGGCAACGCCTGGGACTGCGGTAAAGTCCCCTGACCACCACAGGAGCCAAGAGATGGCAACACTGAAATCATGCGCGCTGGCTCTGCTGGCTTGCAGCGCAATCTCGTCGCATGCAGCGACGCAAACCCTGCATGTCCCCGGCCTGCAAAAGAAGGCTGAAATCCTCATCGACAAATGGGGCGTGCCGCATATTTATGCAGCCAGCCAGACCGATGCCTTTTTCGTGCAGGGCTTCAACGCTGCGCGTGATCGTCTGTTCCAGATCGATTTGTGGCGCCGCCGTGGTCTTGGCCAATTGTCTGAAGTGTTCGGCCCTGCCTATATCGCGCAAGACCAGGCGACGCGCTTGTTTCTGTATCGCGGCGACATGCAGCGCGAGTGGGATTCCTATGGCAAGCAGTCGGAGCAGATTGCGACGGCCTTCGTTGCCGGTATCAATGCCTATATCGATCTCGTCACCGCGCATCCAGAGCGCCTGCCTTATGAATTCAAGCAGCTGGCCTACCAGCCCGCAAAATGGCAGGCGGAAGATGTCGTGCGCATTCGCAGCCATGGTTTGACGCGCAATCTCAATAGCGAAGTTGCGCGTGCCAATGTCGTTTGCAAGGCCGATCTGAAGTCGGATGAAATCCGCTTCGGTTTGCAGCCGAAATGGCAGGCGGTGATGCCGGAAGGTCTCGACCCCTGCCTGCCCAAGGATTTGCTCAAGGTGTTTCAGTTGGCGACGCAAAACGTCAGGATTACCAAAGAGAGCCTGAGCGCGCACGCCGACGGTCAGGGTGATGGCATACGGATTGCTGCCGCAGAAAATCCTGAGGAAAGCACGGAGGGCAGCAATAACTGGGTGATCGCGCCCGCCAAATCTGCCACCGGTCGTGCCATCATGGCCAATGATCCGCACCGCGCCTACTCTGCGCCGTCACTGCGTTACATCGCGCACTTGAACGCGCCGGGCCTGCATGTCATCGGTGCGGGTGAGCCGGCCTTGCCGGGCATCTCGATCGGGCACAACGGAACCATCGCCTTTGGTCTGACCATTTTCAGCATCGACCAGGAAGACCTCTATGTCTACGAGTTGAATCCCGATAATCCCGACGAGTACAAATACCAGGGCAAGTGGGAGCCTTTTCAGGTCTTGCATGAGCCGATCAGGGTGAAGGGCGGCGTGCCGGAGACGGCGGATTTGCGCTTCACGCGCCACGGCCCGGTGATCTTCGCCGACCGGCAGCGCGCCTTTGCCGTGCGCTCGTGCTGGCTGGAGCCGGGCATGTCGCCCTACTTCGGCAGCATTGGCTACATGCACGCGAAAAGTTTCAATTCTTTCAAACGCGCCATTGTGAACTGGGACGCGCCGACCGTGAATCTGGTGTATGCCGATGTCAAAGGCAATATCGGTTGGGCACCGGGCGGCCTGGCGCCCAAGCGTCCGAACTGGGATGGCTTGATGCCGGTGCCGGGCGATGGCCGCTATGAGTGGGCCGGGTTCTGGAGCGGTGATCAGTTGCCGCGCGTTTATAACCCCCGGCAGGGCTGGTTTGCCACGGCCAATCAGATGAACTTGCCGGAGGATTATCCCTATCGGGAACGCAGGCTCGGTTTCGAGTGGACCAATGGTTCGCGCTTCATGCGCATCAGCGAAGTGCTGTCATCCTTGCCGAAGGTGACGCTGCAAGATGCCATGCGTTTGCAGAACGATGATCTGGCCATTCCTGCGCGCCGTCTGGTGGCCTTGCTCAAGCTGGATGCGGGCACGCCGGCGGCCATCTTCAAGGGCTGGGATTATGTCGAGCGTGTCGATTCGCCGCAGGCGGCCTTGTATGAGGTCTGGCTCGCGCGCCATCTGGGCAAGGCTTTCAAGGAGGCGGTGCTGAGCAAGGAAGCGGCGGCGGCGATGGGGGCGCCGGATGTTGCCGTGATGCTGAATATGCTGGAGCAGCCGGGTGCCGTTCCCGGGCGCGACGAGCTTTTGCGCGATAGCCTGCGCGACGCCTATGCCGAGATGGTCAAACTGCAAGGCGAGGATGCCAGCCAATGGCAGTGGGGCAAGCTGCATCACAATCTGATGGAGCATCCTCTGGCGGCTGTGGTGGATGAGGAAATGCGCGCCAGGCTGAATGTCGGCCCGCTGCCGAAACGTGGCGGTGCCTATGGGCCGAATCAATCGACTTACCGTGCCAGCGATTTTCGCCAAACCAATGGCCCGTCGTTTCGCGTGGTGGTGGACGTTGGCCATTGGGATGGCTCGGTCGCCATCAATGCGCCGGGTCAATCGGGCGACCCGAACAGCCCGCATTATCGTGATCTGACCGAGCGCTGGCTCGATGGCGAGTACTTCCCCTTGCTGTATTCGCGCAAGGCAGTGGAGCAGGCGACGGTGCAAAGGATTGTGCTGAAGCCTTGAACGCAGGCTTGGCGGATGCAAGTTCAGCGCACCCGCATCCGCCAGAATGGAGTCGTCAGCGCCGATACTAGTGTCGCGTCACCGATCAGATGTCGTAGGCTGCGCGCAGCCATCGGAGCGCAGCGCAAGGCGCATCGCGCAGCCAATACCGAGCGTATTGGCAAGCGATGCAACGCCGCGATGCGCTTCGATGGCCAGCGCGGACCGACAGATGATCGGTGACGCGACACTAGCGCGCCGGGTGAACGCGGCTTTGCGGCCCGCATCCGGCGCCATGGTTTGCTGCCGGCGCCGCGCCTGTGCCGTGCCAGCCCGGACGGAATCTTCCGGTCATGCCGCCGAAGCCCCTGCGGTAGCCGGCGCCAAGCCCCCTCCCATATGCACCGCTGTTTCTGCGGGCATTCGACCACATCAAGGCCAAAGTTCAGTCTTGTCTGGCCTAAGTGGGCCACGTAGTATCCGGCCCACACCGCCGCAGTGCCCGGCCACACAGGGCCACACCGGGCCACAGACATGCTGCGACGATACAACGAAGGAGACAAACCTTGGCCTTGGCACGCTGGCAGCATTACAGCAGCGCAGATATGGATTTGCTGCAAGCCATCTTCTGGTCTACGGGGGTGTCGCGCCATGTATTGGCGCGACGGCTGGCCTATTCCAAGAGCAAGGCGAACGCGATGGTGGCGGCCTTGCTGGATGAAGGGGTGTTGGACGAAGTGGGCTTGCAGGAATCTTCCGGCGGGCGCCGTGCCGAGACCTTGCGCTTGAGCGAGTCGCTGGGGGCGGTGCTGGGCGTGGACATGGATGCCACCAGCATGCAACTGGCGCTGATGCGCCCGGACATGGCGGTGCTGGCGCGCCAGTGCGAGACCATCGACGTGCGCCGCGGCCCCGGCGTGATTCTGGCGCAGCTATGCGGCCTGATGCGGGAACTGATGGCGCGCTGCGGCCTGTCCTCCTCGCAATTGATTGCCATCGGCATGGGTGTGCCCGGCCCGGTGGACTTTGCCAGCGGCCAACTGGTCAACCCGCCGCTGATGCCGGACTGGGACGGCTTTTCCATCCGTGACTATCTGCGCGAGGCGTTCGTGGCGCCGGTGTTTGTCGATAACGATGTGAACCTGATGGCGCTTGGCAAGCTCTGGCGCTTGCAGCGCACGCTGTCTGATTTTCTGGTCATCAAGGTGGGCACCGGCATTGGCTGCGGCATTGTGTGCCACGGGCAGGTGTACCGCGGCACCAATGGCTCGGCGGGCGATGTGGGGCATATCTGTGTGGACCAGGCCGGCCCGCGCTGTCACTGCGGCAACCAGGGCTGTGTGGAGGCGATGGCGGCGGCCCCGGCGCTGGTGCGCGCCGCCATCGAGGTGGCGCAAAAGGGCGAGAGCAGTTGGCTGGCCGAGCGCTTGCAGGCCAGCGGCAGCCTGGGCATCGAGGACCTGGCGCAGGCCAGCCGCGTGGGGGATGTGGCGGCGAACATCCTCATCCAGCGCGCAGGCAGTCTGGTCGGGCAGATGCTGGCTTCGGTGGTGAATTTTTTCAATCCCTCGCATGTATTCATTGGCGGACTGGTGGCCGACATGGGGCCGCTGTTTCTGGCATCGGTGCGCCAGAGCGTGTACCACCGCTCGCTGGCGCTTTCCACCCGGCACCTGGAAATACAGTGCGCGCCGCTGGCCGATGATGCCGCTCTGGTGGGGGCCGGCGTGCTGGCGATGCAGGAAAGTCTGACGCAATCAGGAGGTGCGCCATGAGTGTGGCGGTGGAGTTCCGCGATGTGGTCAAGGCATTCGGCACGGTGCAGGTGTTGCATGGCGTGAGCCTGGCGCTGCAACCGGGGCGCGTGTATGGCCTGCTGGGTGAAAACGGCGCGGGCAAGTCGACGCTGATGAAGATTCTGGCCGGGTATGAGAACCCGACCAGCGGCCAGGTGCTGGTCGATGGCGTGGTGCGCCCGCCCGCCGGCTTTGGCCCGCGTGCCGCCGAGGCGCAGGGCATCGTGCTGATTCACCAGGAATTCAATCTGGCCGATGATTTGACGATTGCGCAAAACGTCTTCCTCGGCCACGAGTTGCGGCGCGGCCTGTTTCTGGATGAGCGCGCCATGCGCGAGCAAACCAGCCAGGCGCTGGCGCAGGTCGGCCTGAACCTGGCGCCGCAGCGGCGCGTGCGCCAGCTCATCGTGGCCGAAAAGCAGTTGGTGGAAATTGCCCGCGCGCTGGCGCGCAATGCGCGCCTGTTGATCATGGACGAGCCGAGCGCCACGCTCACCAGCGGCGAAACCGAGCGCCTGTTTGCGCTGATGGCGGCGTTGAAGGCGGCGGGCGTGACCATCATTTACATCTCGCACAAGCTTGATGAGGTCGAGCGCAACACCGACGAGGTGCTGGTGATGCGCGATGGCCTCCTGGTGGCGCGCGCGCCCACGGCCAGCGTCACGCGGCAGCAGATGGCGCAGTTGATGGTTGGCCGCGAATTGGCCGACCTGTTCCCGCCAAAACTGCCCGCGCCCGTGGGCGAGGCGATGCTCAAGGTGCGCGATTTGACCGTGCCGGGCTGGGCGCAGAACATCAGCTTCGAGGTGCGGCGCGGTGAAATTTTGGGCTTCGCCGGCCTGGTGGGGGCCGGGCGCACCGAGTTGTTCGAGGGCTTGCTGGGTTTGCGCGCGCGCTCATCGGGAACGGTGGAATTGGCCGGCAGCCTGCGCCAAATCGACAGCCCGCGTGATGCCGCCCGCCACGGCCTGACCTATCTGAGCGAAGACCGCAAGGGCAAGGGCTTGCATGTGCACCTGGGCCTGCGCCCCAATCTGACGCTGATGGCCTTGCAGCGCTACGCCCGCCCCTGGCTCAAGCCGGCTGCCGAGCAAGCCGCGCTGCGTCAGGCGGTGGATGAATTCGGCATCCGCACCGGCGCACTCGATTTGCGCGCCTCATCCCTGTCTGGCGGCAACCAGCAAAAGCTGGCGTTGGCCAAGGTGCTGCATCCCGGCCCCGGCGTGGTGGTGCTCGACGAGCCTACACGCGGCGTCGACGTGGGTGCCAAATGCGAAATCTACTACCTGGTGCAGCGCCTGGCGGCGCAGGGCCTGGCGGTGATCGTGATTTCGTCTGAACTGCTGGAACTGATCGGCCTGTGCCATCGCGTGGCAGTGCTGCGCGCTGGCCAATTGCAAACCACGCTGCAAGGCCCTGACCTGACCGAAGAGGAGTTGATTGCCCATGCCACAGGAACGCGCTGACCAAGCCGCCCCCGCCCGAAGGCTCTGGAACCGGCTGCACGGGCAGGGCCCCGTCATCGGCCTGGTGCTGTTGTGCATCGCCGGGATGCTGCTGCACGAGAACTTCGCCACTTACGACAACCTGATGAACGTGCTCAAGAACACCTCCTTCATCGGCATCATTGCGGTGGGCATGTGCTTTGTGATCATCTCCGGCGGCATCGACCTGTCCGTCGGCTCGATGGCCGCGCTGATTGCCGGCGTGGTGATCCTGTCCATGAACGCCATGGCGCCATCGTTCGGCATGCTGACCGCCGTGGTCATCGGCATGCTGCTGGCGGTGCTGCTCGGCGCCCTGTTCGGGCTGGTGCATGGCTTGCTGATTAGCAAGGGGCGCATCGAGCCTTTCATCGTCACACTGGGCACGCTGGGGATTTTTCGCGCCTACCTCACGTATTTTTCCAACGGCGGCGCGATCACGCTCGACAATGACCTGTCGGACATCTACGGCCCGGTGTATTACGCCGACCTGGCAGGGGTGCCGATTCCGGTGCTGGTGTTTTTGCTGGTGGCCCTGCTGGGCGGCGTGATCCTCAACCGCACCGCCTATGGCCGCTATGTGCAGGCGATAGGCTCCAACGAGCAGGTGGCGCAGTACGCCGCCGTCGATGTGCACCGGATCAAGATTCTCACCTACATGCTGCTCGGCATCTGCGTGGGCATTGCCACGCTGCTGTACGTGCCGCGCCTGGGCTCGGCATCGCCGACCACCGGCCTGCTGTGGGAGCTGGAAGCGATTGCCGCCGTGATCGTCGGCGGCACCGTGCTCAAGGGCGGGGCGGGCAGCATCACCGGCACGGTGGTGGGCGCGGTGCTGCTCTCGGTGATCGGCAATATCCTGAATCTGTCGAGCATCATCAGCGTGTATCTGAATTCTGCGGTGCAGGGCTTTGTGATCATTGCTGTGGCGTTCATTCAGCGCGGGCGAAGGTAGTGGTTTTTCGAGCGGCCCATGAAAATGCTCATTTTTTTCGAACAGGCATGAAAGAACAGGACTCCTGCCATGACGCCTTCTGCCAAAGTCATCCTCCTCGTTCCTGCGCCGCGCAGGGTTGCAGACATCTTCACGGCAACCCAATTGGAGCGCTTGCGCGCATTGGGGGATCTGCATATCCATGACGCTGCGCCGCCCACCCGGGCCGAGTTCGAAGCGCTGGCCCCGCGTCTGGAAATCCTCATTGGCCAGATCGATATGCCGGCATCGCGTTTGCGCCTGGCGCCTCATTTGCGGGCGATATTCAATGTGGAAGGCAACTTCCTGCCGAATATCGACTATGGCGTTGCCATCTCGCGTGGCGTCCGGATTCTCAGCACCAGTCCCGTATTTGCCGAGCCGGTGGCAGAAGCGGCACTCGGCATGGCGCTCGACCTGGCGCGTGGCATCAGTCGTTCCGACCGGTATTTCCGTCAGGGGAGCGAAAAATACGGTCTCGACGCAAACCGCAACGCCTATTCCTTGCATCGTCAACACCTGGGTTTCATCGGTTTTGGCGATCTCGGGCGCGCCATCGTGCCCTTGCTCGCGCCCTTTCACCCGACGATCAAAGCCTATGACCCGTGGCTGCCCCCGGAGTACATCGAGTCCATGGGTTGTCAGGCGGCTACGCTGCAAGAGGTGCTGACCAGTTCGAAGATCGTATTCGTGGTCGCCGGTGTGACCGCGCAGAACCAGGGCCTGCTGAACCGGGAGGCTTTTTTGTCGATGCCGGCGGGGGCGGCGCTGGTGCTCGTCAGCCGTGCAGCGGTGGTGGATTTTGAAGCCATGCTGGACGTGGCGGCGACAGGCCATATTCGCGTCGCGACGGATGTATTTCCGCAGGAGCCATTGCCTTTGGAGCACCGAGCCCGCAAGGGTGACAACTTGTTGCTCTCGCCGCACCAGGCGGGCGCCTTGGCGCAGACCCTGGCCCAAATCGGCGTGATGGTGACGGCGGATGCCGAACTGATCGCCCGTGGCCTGCCGCCCTGCTTGTGCAAAATCGCGCAGCCTGAAACGGTGACGCTTTGGCGCAGTCAACCGGTGGAGCAAAGCTGATTCCTTGCAACAGCGCCCCATTCAGCTGTGCCGACATTGACACCAGACGGTTTCATCCACTACGCCATTCACGAATGTGCAGACCCGCCGGGGTCTGGTATTTGCATCCACCTCGAGGACGGGAAACATGAACACACTTGGCATTCACGCATTGGTATGGGCCGGAGATTTCACTTCGGCCTCGGCCCGAAAAGTCATCGAAAGCTCCAAACGGGCTGGCTATGACCTGGTAGAACTTTCACTGCATGCCCCGGTCATGGACATTGCGCTGACACGCGATCTGCTGCAGGAATTCGACATGCAAATCGCATGTTCACGCGGTTTGTCATTGGCGGCCGACATTTCGAGTGAAGACCCTGAATGTGTGCGTCGCGGCATTGCCAAGCTGCAAGAGGGCATCACCATGACCGCGCAGTTGGGCGGCAATTACTTTGGCGGAGTCTTGTATGGCGCCCTGGCCAAGTACCCCGGACCCCTCACCGAAAAAGGGCGCTACAACGCCATGGAATCGATGAAACGCATGGCCGATGTCGCCGCCGCGAAAGGAATCACGCTGGGCCTGGAAGTGGTAAACCGTTATGAGAGCAACCAACTCAACACGGCCCTGCAAGCGCTGGAAATGCTCGACAAGCTGAATGCGCCTGGTGTCAAGGTGCATCTCGATACCTACCACATGAATATCGAAGAAACCGACTTCTTGCAGCCCGTGCTGGCTTGCGGTGCGCGGCTGGGCTATGTGCATATCGGTGAAAGCAATCGCGGCTATCTCGGATCGGGAACCATCGACTTTCCCGAATTTTTCCGGGCACTGGCTTCGATCGGCTACGAGGGCGTCATTACCTTCGAGAGCTTTTCATCGGCCGTTGTGAATCACGACCTGTCCAATACCTTGGCCGTGTGGCGCAACCTCTGGAGCGATGGAATGGATTTGGCCAAACATGCGCGCCAGTTCATCGCCGATGGCATGGGCAACGCCCGCAAAGCCAGTAACGTCAGTAACGCCAGCAACGCTTGAACCCGCAGTTCGATTGGAGGGATTCGATGACTCATCAGGTGCCGACGCTGACTTTCCCGCAAGCCTGCGAGCGACTACAGACATTCCTGGCCCGCAGTGCGCGCACCCTTTTGGGCATCATCGGACCGCCGGGGGCCGGCAAATCGACGCTGTCGGCCCGTTTGCAAGCCCTGCACTCCCGGCAGTCGCAAATCGTGCCGATGGATGGTTATCACCTGGCCAATATCGAATTGGCCCGTCTGGGGCGTGCCGGGCGCAAGGGCGCGCCTGATACTTTCGATGGCCATGGTTTTCGCTCGCTGCTGGAGCGCTTGCGCCGGCAAAGGGATGATGAAATCATTTATGCCCCCGAGTTTCGCCGTGCCATCGAGGAGCCGATTGCCGGCGCCATTCCGATATTCCCGCAGGCCAGGCTGATCATTGCCGAGGGCAACTATTTGGCGCTGGACCAAGGCGACTGGCGCCCTGTGGCCCCGCTGCTGGACGAGCTGTGGTATGTGCAGGTCGATCCGGCGGTGCGCTGGCAGCGTTTGCTTGCCAGGCATATGCAGTTTGGCCGCTCATTACAGGACGCAGAGGATTGGATGAAAAACACCGATGAGCCGAATGCCCGACTCATCGAATCCACGCTGCCTCGCGTTCATTTCAAGGTGACTCAGGAATGAGTGATTTCACCTGGCATTGGAGTATTTCCCCCGCCGGCCAGCTTTCATGGCTTTTTTTCACAGGAACAGGAGACGCATCATGAAGCAGAAATTTCACCCCGATCGGGCATGGACCCGCCGCCGCGCATTGTCGGCGCTGGCCGGCCCTGTGCTGGCGTTGGCGTTGGCCAGCCCGGCGCCGGCGCAGAACAAACTCACGCTGGGTGTGTCCATCCCGTCGGCCACGCATAGCTTTCAAGGTGCCATCGTGTTCTGGGCGAACAAGGCCAAGAAGGATCTGGAGCAGGCCCACCCCGGCCTGCAGGTCGTCATCAAGACGGCAAGCGGTGGGCCCGAGCAGGCCAACCAGTTGCAAGACATGCTGACGGCGAACAAGATCGGCGCGCTGGTCATTTTTCCGTTCGAATCGGCGGCGCTGACCAAGCCGGTGGCGCAGGTCAAGGCCAAGGGCGTGTACGTGCTGGTGGTCGATCGCGGCCTGACCGACCCCAGTGCGCAGGACGCCTATCTGTCGTATGACAACACCGCCTTTGGCAAGATTCCCGCCGAGTTCATGGCCAAGACCCTGGGCGGCAAGGGGCAGGTGGTTGCCTTGCGCGGCATTGCCACCACGCTGGACAACGAGCGCATGGACGGCTTCAACGCCGTGCTCAAAAACAACCCCGAGATCAAGCTGCTCGATGCCAAATACGCCAACTGGAACCGCGACGACGCCTTCAAGGTGATGCAGGATTACCTGACGCGCTTTGCGCATATCGATGCCGTGTGGGCCGCCGACGATGACATGGCCGTGGGCGTGCTCAAGGCCATCGAGCAGGCCAAGCGCAAGGACATCAAACTGGTGTTCGGCGGTGGTGGTTCCAAGGGCATGATCAAGGCGCTGATGGACGGCAGCAACCCGGTGATACAGGCCAATGTGTCGTTCTCGCCGAAGTTCATCTACGAAGCGATCAAGCTCACCGCCGAGGCGCGCCTCAAGGGCGACAAGCTGCCAGCAAGGACCATCCTCCCGGTGGTGCAGATCACCAAAGAGAATGCCAAGGACTTTTACTTTCCGGACTCGCCGTACTGAAGATCGGTCAGACCCGCCATCCGCTCTGCTCAGCGCAGGCAGCCATTGCGATGGGGTCGCTGCCTGCCTTTTCACCCCCCAATTTTCACCCCCCAACCCACACCGCCCAAGACGCACCATGACAAGACCCGTCACCCTCTTTACCGGCCAGTGGGCCGACCTGCCGCTTGCCGAGCTTGCGCCCTTGGCCAAACGCATGGGCTACGATGGCCTGGAACTGGCCTGCGGCGGCGACCACTTCGATGTGCAAGCAGCCCTGGCCGACGCCCAATATGTGAAAGACAAGCGCGCCCTGCTCGAATGGCATGGCCTGCACTGCCTGGCCATTGGCAACCACCTGGTGGGCCAGGCCGTGTGCGACCTGATCGACGAGCGCCACCGGGCCATCCTGCCGCCCCGGATATGGGGCGACGGTGATCCCGAAGGCGTGCGCCAGCGCGCCGCCCGCGAGTTGATCGACACCGCGCGCGCAGCGGCAAAGTTCGGCGTCAAGACCGTCACCTGCTTTACCGGCTCGTCGATCTGGCATGCGATCTATGCGTTTCCGCCGATCGGCCAGGCGTACTGGGACAAGGGCTTTGCCGACTTTGCGCAGCGCTTTGCGCCCATCCTGGAAGCGTTCGAGCAGCAGGATGTCAACTTTGCGCTGGAAGTGCACCCCACCGAAATCGCCTTCGACATTGCCTCGGCCGAGCGCGCCATTGCCGCCGTCGGCGGGCACCGGCGCTTTGGCTTCAACTTCGACCCCAGCCACCTGGGCTACCAGGGCGTGGACTATGTGCAATTCATCCGCCGGTTTGCCGGGCGCATCCACAACGTGCACATGAAAGATGTCTGGTGGGGCAAGGGCGACGGCTCGGTGGGCGTGTTTGGCGGCCACACCAGCTTTGGCGATGCGCGGCGCTATTGGGATTTTCGCAGCGTGGGGCGCGGCATGATCGACTTCGAATCCATCATCGTCGCGCTCAACGACACCGGCTACCAAGGCCCGCTGTCGGTGGAATGGGAAGACAACCGCATGGACCGCGTGCATGGCGCCACCGAGAGCGCGGCCTTTTGCAAGCGGCTGGACTTCAAGCCATCCACCCACGCATTCGACGCCGTATTCACGCGCGCCTGACCAGGAGAGCACCCCATGCCGAAAGAAAGAAAACTGCGCTATGCAATGGTCGGCGGCGGCAACGGCGCCTTCATCGGCGCCGTGCACCGCAAGGCAATGGCGCTCGATGACCAGTTCGAGTGGGTGGCCGGAGCGCTCTCCTCCACCCCCGAACGCGCGCGCGTATCCGGCGCCGATCTGGGCCTGGCCGATGCGCGCAATCACGGCTGCTGGCAAGACCTGCTGAACGACGAACTGCGCCGCAGCCCCGAAGAACGCATCGATCTGGTCAGCATCGTCACCCCGAATGACCTGCACTACCCGGTGGCGCTGGCCTTTGTCGAGGCCGGTTTTCATGTGGTGTGCGACAAGCCGCTGGTGCACACCAGCGCCCAGGCCGATGCGCTGGTGGCCGCCGTGCAGCGCTCCGGCACCGTGTTCGGCGTGAGCTACAACTACACCGGCTATCCGATGGTGCGCGAGGCGCGTGAACTGGTGCGCAGCGGCGCCCTGGGCCAGGTGTGCAAGATCACGGTGCAATACCACCAGGGCTGGTTGTCCAAGCCGGTGGAGGCGAACGACAGGAAGGCCCTGTGGCGGATGGACCCGGCGCGCAGCGGCAGCACCGGCGCCATGGGCGACATCGGCTCACATGCCGAAAACCTGGCCGCCACCGTCACCGGCATGCAGCCGGCTTGGCTATGCGCCGACCTCGCCAGCTTCGGTGCCGGGCGCCAGTTGGACGACGACGCCCAACTGCTGCTGCGCTACGCCAATGGCGCGCGCGGCGTGATCATGGCATCGCAGGTGGCGGCAGGGCTGGAGAACGACCTGCGGCTACAGGTCTCCGGCACATTGGGCACGCTGGAGTGGCATCAGGAAAACCCGAACCAGCTGATCCACTCGCCGCTGGACGGGCCGCGCCGCATCCTGACACGCGGCGCCCCCTGGTTGAGCGCAGCGGCATTGCGCGCCGGGCGCCTGCCGGCGGGCCACCCGGAAGCCTTCATCGAAGCCTTTGCCAATGTCTACCTGGGCGTGGCTGCCGACATCCGCGCCCGCGCCAGCGGCCAGACGGCCGACCCGCTGGCCGCCGACTACCCGCAGGTGGCAGACGGTGCGCGTGGTGTGCGCTTCATTGAAAAGGTTGTCGAATCTGCCGCCAGCGAGCGCAAGTGGACGGCGTTGGACTGAGACCGCGCACCGGTCATCCGTCCGTTGTCATCTGTCATCGGTCAGTTGCCGCAGGCGCCGATCTGCGCGTCGATCTTGTGCTGTGCCAGCGTGCAGTCGCCAAAGCATTGCGCCACCCAGGCCGGGTCGAAATACGTGGGCAGATAGCGTTCGCCGGCATCGCACAGCAGCGACAGGATGGAGCCGCGCTCGCCGCGCTCGCGCATCTCGGCGGCCAGCGTCAGCATGGCCACGAAGTTGGTGCCGGTCGAAGGCCCGACGCGCCGCCCGAGCAAGCGCGACAGCGCGCGCATGGCGGCCACCGACTCGACATCGGGCACCTCGATCATCCGATCGACCAGCGTGCGGATGAAGCTCGGCTCCACGCGGGGCCGCCCTATGCCCTCGATGCGCGAGCCTGGCGCAGTCAGCGTGGTGTCGCCGGTGCGGTAGTGGGCGCTGAACACCGAGCCTGCGGGGTCGGCCACACACAGCCGGCTGGCATGGCGCTGGTAGCGCATGTAGCGGCCTATGGTGGCGCTGGTGCCGCCGGTGCCCGCGCCCACCACGATCCAGCGCGGAACGGGGTGGCGCTCACGCGCCATCTGCGTGAACATGCTCTCGGCAATGTTGTTGTTGCCGCGCCAATCGGTCGCGCGCTCGGCGTAGGTGAACTGGTCCATGTAATGGCCGCCCGTCTGCGCGGCGATGGCCCGGGCCTGTTCGTAGACCAGGCCGGCGCTGTCCACCAGATGGCAGCGCCCGCCGTGGAACTCGATCTGCGCGATCTTCTCGGGCGAGGTGCTGCGCGGCATCACCGCCACGAACGGCAACTCCAGCAGGCGCGCAAAGTAGGCTTCGCTGACTGCCGTCGAGCCGCTGGACGACTCGACGACGGTCGAGCCGGCGCCAATCCAGCCATTGCACAGCGCATACAAAAACAACGAGCGCGCCAGCCGGTGCTTGAGGCTGCCGGTGGGGTGGGTGGATTCGTCCTTCAGGTACAGGTCTATGCCCTGCGCGGCAAAAGCCGGCAGGCGCAACGGGATCAGGTGCGTGTCGGCGCTGCGCTGGTAATCGGCTTCGATGCGCGCAATGGCGCCGTGCAGCCATCTGTCGGCAGGCGCGGGGGCGTGGGTCGGTGTGCTCATGGTGCTGCGAAAAATATAGCTTATGGGGCGTGTAGATCCTGCGCTGCGGGGCCTGCAGACCCCAAAGCTGAAAGGGGCTGGTCAGCGCCCCAGCGCGAAAACGACCGGAGTGTGGTCATCGGGAGCTACCGGCTGCTGGCGCCATTGGCGCACCAACTGGCTGCGCACCTGTGCCTGCGGCAGCGTCAGCGCGCTGGCCAGCGCCAGCCGCGTGTGGGCCTGCAACTGCTGTACCAGGGCCTGCCACAGGGCGCTGTTGCGGTAAGGGGTTTCGATGAAGATCTGCGTCTGACCGGTCTTCAGGGCGATGCCCTCCAACTCCTTGATGCGCCGGATGCGCTCCTGCCCGTCTTGCGGCAGGTAGCCGACGAAAGCAAAGCTTTGTCCGTTCAGTCCGCTGGCCGCCAGCGCCAGCAACAACGAGACCGGGCCGACCAGGGGCAGCACGCGGATGCCAAGCTCGTGCGCGGCGCGCACCACCGATGAGCCGGGGTCGGCGACGGCGGGCATGCCGGCTTCACTGACCAGGCCCATGTCCTGCCCCGCCAGCGCGGCGGCGAGCAGCGCCGGGGCGTCGAGCCGGGCCGCGCCCTGCGCATCGTGGTCGCCCTTTTTCTGCACCGCACGCGGCAGTTCCGTGATCTGCTGCTGTTGCAGTGGCGTGGCCAGGCCGTGCAGCGCATCGATGCGCTTGAGGTAGGCGCGGGTGCTCTTGGCGTTCTCGCACACCCAGTGCCTGAGCCGGGCCGCCGTCTGCAAGGTGCTGGCCGGCAGGATGTCCGGCAACGGGACCTGGCTGTCGCAGCCAAAGTCCAGCGGAGCGGGCACCAGGTACAGGCGACCCGGGCCTGCGTCCGGGGAGGTGTCGGGCGCACTCATGGCAACGTCAGCCCGGCGGCGCGCAACATGCGGCAGGTGCGGATCAGCGGCAGGCCCATGAGCGCGGTCGGGTCATCGCTGTGGATAGCGTCGAGCAGCGCGATGCCCAGGCCCTCGCTCTTGGCACTGCCGGCGCAATCGTAGGGCTGCTCGGCGCGCAGGTAGCGCTCGATCTCGGCGTCGGACAACGCCCGAAACTGCACCTGCACGCAGGCCAGGTCCAACTGCTCGAAACCGGTGGCCGCGCACACCACGGCCACCGCCGTCTGAAACGCCACGGCCTGGCCGCGCATCTGGCGCAGTTGTTGCACCGCGCGTTGATGCTGGCCCGGCTTGCCCAGCGGAGCGCCGGCCAGGTCCGCGACCTGATCGGCGCCGATCACCAGCGCCTCGGGATGCTGCTGCGCGACCGCGCGGGCCTTGGCCAGGGCCAGGCGCAGGGCCAGCGCGCGCGGGGCCTCGCCGGGCTGCGGGGTCTCGTCCACCGCCGGGGCGGCGACCTGAAAGCGCAGGTTCAAGCGCTGGAGCAACTCGCGCCGATAGCGCGACGTGGAGCCCAAAACCACAGGGCGTTGCAAGGCAGGGGATCGATGCATGCGCCGATTCTCTTACACTGGCTGCCATGACCAAGGAATTCTCCCCCCAGCGCTTGGACGTGAAAGCCTTCGCACAGGCGGGAGGCCGGCTCTCGGGCCATGACTCGCTGTTGAAATACGAACGCCTGGCCCAAGAGGCCAAAGGGCTGCACCCGGATCTGCAGGTGGACTGGAGCGCCGAGGGCCAGTGGCGCATGGCATCGGACGGCATAGGCCAGGCCTGGCTTGGCATCAAGGTGCGGGCCAGTCTCCCGATGGAATGCCAGCGCTGCCTGGGCCCGGTGGACATGCCGCTATCGGTCGAGCGCGAGTTCCGCTTCGTTGCCGACGAAGCCACCGCCGATGCGCTCGATGGCCAGAGCGCGCAAGACCTGCTGGCCCTGAGCCGCGAGTTCAATCTGCACACCCTGATGGAAGATGAATTGCTGATGGCCTTGCCCGTCGTGCCCAAACACGACGAATGCCCCAGCGCCGTGCCACTGGTTTGCCAAGACGACGACTTCGAGCAAGCCAATGCCGACAAGCCCAACCCCTTTGCCGCGCTGGCCAGTCTGCGCAAAGTCGGCAAGGGCGATGGTTGAAACCACGCCATCACACACGACTTGCCTCCCTGATGCCGCTGTCGCCCTGGCGGCTTGCGACGGACCACTTGGCCGTTCAAGACGCGGTGTGTCGATCGTGCCTGGCAGCAAAAGCCTGGCGCACTGTCTCACGCAACCAAACATGCGCCGGATCGCTCGAATTGCGCGGATGCCAAGCGGCATCGATGGGCATCTGCAGCGCAAGAGGCAACGGTCGTGTAATGCAGCAACGCGGTAAGCGACCCAACCGTGTCCAGTGGTTGGGCATGGCGACGACCAAATCAGTGCACTCCACCACTTCGAGCGCTTCCAGCCAATTCGGCATTTTTACGACCACATCACGCACCAGGCTTCTGGCCGTGAGCGCTCGATCGATCGCACTGCTGCCCACGCCTGTGACCTTGATGTGGGCGAGTTGGAGGTATTTTTCCAGCGTCAACTCCTGCTCTGCAAAAGGGTGCTCACGCCGCATGGCAACTGCGAACGTATCGTCGAACAGGCGCATCGACTCCATCGGGCCATTCACAGGAAGGTCGGCCAAGCGAATCTGAAGCCCTTCGTATGCAACGGCGCTACCGACCTGGTGTTCGTCCGGCGATTCGAAGACCAGGCGTACATGAGGCGCAGCCTCGCGCACATATGCGCACATATGCGCCATGATGAATGGCCGAACATATTCGGTCACGCTGAGGTAATAGGTCGAATGGCAGGTTGCCGGATCGAAGCTGCGCTTTTCATCCACAGCCGTTTCGATGGTCGCCAAGCCAGACTTGACCGCAATCGCCAGCGTCACGGCACGCGGCGTGGGCTCCATGCCACGGGGGCCGCGCACAAGCAATTCGTCCTGAAATGTGTTGCGCAAGCGCTTCAGCGCATGGCTCACCGCCGACTGCGATAGCGCAAGCCGCTCGGCTGCACGCGAAACGTTGCGCTCCTCCACGAGCGCCTGGAAGGTCACCAGCAAATTCAGATCGATCTGTCGCAAGCCCATGCCCATGCCTCCGGTACGTCGACACGAAGTTGTAGTGCGCCGTATTCTGATGGGTCAGGACTTACGCAGAAACACTAAAACACTACGGGCAGTGTGCTGGATGTGGTTCAGCAGACTACCTGTCGTGTTTTAGCCGGGCTTTGCGTAAGTCCTGTAGGTAAAAACCTTAGGTATTGGTGCCATGCATATCGCGCATGTCGATTCAGACAAGCGTACTCGAGATGCACTGGACAGAATGAGGCGTTCCACCACCAGGCAAAGAAAGGCAAGCGTTCAGCACGCTGGTGTCCAACGAAGTCAAGCCCGCAGAAAAGCGCATTCACAAAGGAAAGCCCTCTCTGAAACAGTGAGCGTCTCGTCCTGCTTCGTGAATCTCATCACCCCAAGGAGATATCAGTGCTGAACACAGCAGCCAGCCTGCCGCCCCCATCCGAATACCAGAAACCGCGCTTTGCCGTGCCACGCGGTGCATGCGACTCGCACACCCACGTCATTCCCGAAAGCGGATGGAAGTTGGTACCAGAGGCCAGCTACATCCCCGCGCTGGCACCCTCCCCGGTTCATATGGCCATGCTGAATGCTTTGGGGCTGGAACACGGTGTCGTCGTGCAACCGAGCATCTTCGGTACGGACAACACGGTCGTGCTCGAAGCCATCGCGCAAGCACCGCAACGGCTGCGCGGCGTGGCAGCAGTAAATCCGTCCATTGCCGACAGCACCCTTCAGGCGCTGCATGGGCAGGGCATTCGCGGGGTGCGTTTCAACGTCATGCTTGGCGGTGGCGGCGGCCTCCAGGCGATGACCGAACTGGCATCCCGTCTTGCCGCACTGGACTGGCATGCCGAGATTCTGGTGGACGGCCATCTGCTGCCGGACCTCCGGCCCGCATTGCAAGCGCTACCTTGCCGACTGGTCATTGACCACATGGCCAGCCTTCGCGCAGACATTGGTCCGGACGCCGCTCCTGTACGCGCCCTGCGTGCACTGCTCGCCGATCGGGATACCTGGGTCAAGCTTTCTGGCGCCTATCGCTTGGCCGACCAGCCCAGCGATGCCCGATTGGCCGAGCGCGGCCGCATGCTGGTGCAAGAAGCCCCGGATCGCATGGTCTGGGGCAGCGATTGGCCGCATGTGGCCTGCGCGGCCATGCCCGACGCGGGCGAACTGCTGAACATGCTGGCCGATTGGTTCGATGCCGACCAGGCCACGCTGCAACGCATCCTGGTGGACAACCCGGCCAGGTTGTTCGACTTCCCCGCTGCCAAGTAAGCCCATTCCCGGCTGATTTCAATGAACATCAATCTTCAACTCAAAGACCCTCAGTGGGCGGACTTGGCCCTTGTCACCGTGAAGGAACTGGTCGCCGAGTGCCGCGAGGAGCTCGACGAGTGCGAACGCATCGGCCGCTTCCCCGCCGAAACCTACCGGCGCATGGGAGCTCGCGGGCTGCTCGGCGTGATCACACCCGCGCAATGGGGTGGACAGGGAGGTGACGCCCCGGAGTACTGCTTCACCACCGAGGCCATGTGCCGCTACGGCTTGGTATCGAGCCAGGTGCAGATCCAGGGCATGCGCTGGATGAACGACTGGGGTACGCCAACGCAAAAGAAGAAGTACTTGCCCGGCATGGTGGAAGGCTCGCTGGTGTTCTCGGAATCCATTTCAGAGCCGGGCGCAGGCTCTTCGCTGAAGAAACTCTCCACCACCGCCGTGCGAAAGGGCGGTGACTGGATCATCAACGGCAAAAAGATCCACATCAACCTCGGCGCAGAGAGCCACGTCACACTGGTCTATGCAATGACCGACGCGGGGCTCACCTCCTTCCTCGTGGACACGGACCTGCCTGGCCTCACGCGCCGCCACAGCGAACCGCTGGGTTACCGCTTCCTGCCGACCGCCGACATGATCTTCGAAGATGTCCGCGTGCCCGATGCGGCGCTGCTGGGAGCACCCGGCGAAGGCATGAAGACCTTCCTGTCCACGTTCAACGTCAGCCGCCTGGGCAATGCATCGGAGCTGATCGGCTTTGCCACCCGCGCGCTGGCCGAAGCCACCGACTACGCCAAGCAACGTGACGTGGGGCACCACAAGGTCACCGACTTCCAGGGTATCCAGTGGACCCTGGCCGACTGCTACAGCGCGCTGTATGGGGCCTCGCTGGCCCGCGACCACGCAGCCAACCTCGTCAAACAGGGCCAGGAGTTCTCCATGGCCACCAGCCTGGCGAAGAAGCTGGCCGTCGAGGCTGCCGAGAAAACCACCAACGACTGCTTCGCGCTGACGGGTGGCTACGGCCTGTACCGCGACAAGCCCTGGGGCCAATTGCTGTACGAAGTGAAGACGCTGCGGATCGCCGGCGGATCGGTGGAAATCCTGCGCAACTACATCGCGCACCAGATCCTCAAGGACGAAAAACTCAGGGGACTCAAGTGAACAATGTCGCGCAACTCATCACCTCGGCCGCCGCAGCCGTTGCCCACACCGCGTTCGGCACCTTCCGCCAGCAGGATCGGCTGGAGCGCGTCGTCGAACGCGCCCGCGCTGTCGCAGCCCGCCTGTCCGACACCGGTCTCGTGCGTGGCGACGTCGTCGCCGTCATCGGTCATAACAGCGGAGCTTATCTGGTCACCTGGATGGCCACCCAGTTCGCTGGACTGCAAGCGGCGCTCATCGATCCCGCCTATCCCGATGAACTGCTCGGCACCATGCTCGACAACCTCGCGCCGCACGGCATCCTCTGGGTCGGGCGCGATCCCGGAACGCTTGCGCAGCGCAACGAAACCCAGGTGGACATGCAGTCCGCCTGGGACAGCACCATCGAGGTTCTGCGCACCGGCGGACACCAAGGTGCAGCGTCTGGTACCGGGCTGGATTGCGAGCCGCATGAAATCTCGGCCTACATCCACACCTCGGGTACCACGGGCCGGCCGAAGTTCTGTGCGTTGAGCCACGGTTACTTCCTGCGCCTGGGCCGCTTTTTCGCCGATACCTTGGCGCTATCGCCACAAGACACCGTATGCCCGCCCCTGCCTTTGTTCCACATCAATCCCATGGGGTACGGCGTTCTCGGTGCGCTCACGGCGCATGCCGCACTGCTTTCGAGCGAGAAGTTCTCGGCAGCGGACTTCTGGTCCGACATCAAGAACCATGGCGTGACAGCTCTCGTTCTACACGCGCCACCCGCCAACCTGCTCAAAGTCAAAACCACCGCGCAGGAGGCCGAAGGCCACCAAGTGCGGATCGGCTTTCTGTGCGACCGGGCTTTCCTGCGCCAGTTCAACGTGCCGATTGGCGTGGGCGCCTACGGGTCCACCGAGGCTGGCGGCCTGTGCCACACCTGGCTCCTGCGCCCCGACGATGACGACATGCCTGTCGAAGGCGCCTGCCACCTCGCTGGCCGCGCACGCCATGACGTCGAACACAAGATCGCACAGGACGGCGAGATCCGGGTGCGCGGCAAACACCCACTGTCACTGTTTTCCGGCTATGCCAGAGGGGGGCGCATCGAGCCCCAGACCGATGTCGATGGCTGGTTTCACACGGGCGACCGCGGCCGCCTGGATGAGTACGGCCGGCTGGTCTTCGTCGAGCGCATCAGCGAATCCATCCGCATCAATGGTGAATACGTTCCGATCGATTTCGTCGAAAGCCGGCTCAGGCAAGCAAAGTCGCTCGGCGAGTTCGCACTGTGGCGTGTCGATTCCGCGTCGAAGGGGCACGAGGTTGTGCTCTACACGACAGCCACCGATGTCGAACACGCACAGGTGTGCTCGGTGCTCGCTGATCTGCCCAAATATATGCACCCATGCGCATTGATCCGCATCGCGCAACTCCCGCGCGACCCGGGCATCGGAAAGGTTCAGCGGCGCCTGCTCGATAAGCAGCCGCGCCTGGTGGTCACCAAGCTGTAAGAAGGCACACCATGATCAAGAAATTCTTTCGGCGTACCGCCCTCACCCTGGCAACTGCGGTCGTGGGCTGCGTGATCATGCCTGCCGCTTCGGCACAGGCAGCCTACCCAGAAAAATCCATCCGGCTGATCGTCCCGTTTCCACCGGGAGGCGGTGCAGACCGGGTGGCCCGCACACTCATCCGGAAGCTCACACAAACCATGAAGACGGCCTTCGTGGTGGAAAACCGTGGCGGCGCCAACGGCATCATCGCACTCGACGCTTTGGCGAAAGCACCTGCCGACGGCTACACGCTGGGGCTCACGCTGATGGACCATCTGGCGCTGAACCCGGCGTTGTTCGAGCACCTGCCCTATGACGGCACCAAGGATTTCGCCCCCGTCGCCCTGCTCGCTTCGTACCCCTTTGTCTTCGCGGTGAATGCGAACGGCGGCCCGCTGACGATGGCGCAGGCTCTGGCATCAGCCAAGGCTGCGCCGACATCGATATCCATCGGTTTTCCGAGCGCCAACTCACGTCTGGCGATCGAGCAGTTGCAGCAGCGCGCCGGAGTTCAACTGAATGTCATCCCCTACCGGGGCATCGCACAGGGCATGCCCGATCTGCTCGGTGGCCGCCTCTCGTTCTGGATCGGCACGAGCGCGACACTGCGCGGCCCTATCGAAGGGGAGCAAGTCCGCGGCCTGGCAGTCACTTCGGCAAAGCGTTTGCCAGTGCTCCCGGACGTTCCCACGGTAGCGGAATTGGGATTTCCGGGCTTTGAGACCGTGAGCTGGTTCGGCTTACTGGCGCCCGCGAAAACGCCCGCAGCCATCGTGGCGCGGCTGAACACCGAAATCAATGCGGCACTGAACGACCCAAAAGTCAAAGCCGCCTTCGAAGCCGATGGAGCCACCCTCCTCGGCGGCTCCAGCGCTGCTTTCGAGGAAACCTTGCTCGACGACACAAAACGCCTGGGTGCCATCGTCAAGGAATTGGGACTCAAGGCAAACTGAATCGCCGCTTGGAGAAATCATGAAAATTGCAGTCATCGGCCTCGGTGAGGTTGGCCGCTGTTATGCCAAGGCCCTGCACATCGCTGGTTTTCAGTTGCGCCTGTGTGACACCCGCCCTGCCCCGGTCGCCAGCGCGTTGGCCGCGACTTGGGAACTGCCCATACAAACCTCCGTCGGAGACTGGCTGCGGGAATGCGACTGGATGCTTTCTTGCGTCACAGGCGCACATGCGCTCGGCGTTGCAGAACAGTGCCTGGCCCACGCACACCCGGGAGCCGCTCTGTGCGACTTGACCACGGCCAGCCCCGACACCAAACGCAGCGCCGCCAAGCTGGCAGCGGCTCGATCGATTCGTTACATCGATGTGGCCATCATGGGTGCAATTTCGTTGAGTCTCGAAAAAACGCCGCTTCTGGCGTCTGGCGCAAGCGCCGCAGAATTTGCCGAGCTACTGACCAGGGCAGGCGGCAATGCCCGCGCAATCCATGGTGGCGCTGCAGGTGATGCCATCGCGCTGAAGATTTTGCGAAGCGTCTTCACCAAGGGCATGGAGGCGCTTGGCGTTGAACTACTGATGGCGGCCGAGGCCCAAGGTGTGCGCGAAAAACTCTACACGCAGTTGCGCGACATCGACGAAACACCGCTGCGCACGTTCATCGACATGCTCGTGCGCACACACGTCATCCATGCCCGCCGCCGCGCGCATGAGGTTCATGATGCCGCCGCCGAGTTGGCCAAACACGGCATTCCATCGGTCGTTCTGCCCGGCGTCGAAGAACGCTTCGCCAAAACGATTGCGAAACTGGAAACCCAAGCGCCACCCCAGACAGAGCCCACGATCGAAGAAGCGCTCGCTTGGTTGCTCGGGAAAACCCAACCCACTGGAGCGGGTAAAGGGTGAGGAGCATACGCTGATGAAGTGCATAGTCTTGCGGCCGGCGAACGTGGTGACCGGATCGCCGTTGCGCGACGGCAATCTGCCCGACACCTGCGCACCCTGCCTGGTCACCCGCATGTCATGGTCAACCGCAAACTCAGCGTCTTTGGAAACGAAGTTCAGCCTCAGATCCAGATTCCGCGTTTGAGGTCGCGCTGGCCCCCTCTGCGGCGCGCGTCGCAGAGCGGGCCGACGGCGTGATCTCGGTAGTGCCGATATCGCGTGGCGGCGGCGGTGTGCCGTCTTGTGTCGCGTAGCCCGACACGTATGACAATGGAGTGCCGGCTCCCGCCCGCTGCGCGGCCAGTCCGGCGCTGCTGGTGCCGGCCGCCAACATGTTCGGCGGCACCACCAGCGTGACGCTGGCTTGTGTGGTGTCCTGGTAAATCGCCATACTGCCACCGACGATATACGGATTGCGCAGGTCGTTCCAGGTCAGAAAATAGGTATCGGAAATCACATTGTCAAAGATGAAGGTGCCATTGGCATCGACCACGGTCTCGGCCCTCATCTGTGCGTCGTAACCCTTGAGCAAGATTTTGCGGCCGGCGAATGTGGTGACCGGATCGCCGTTGAGCGACTGCAATCTGCCCGACACCTTCGCGCCCCGCCTGATCGCCAGCATGTCATAAGAAGCTGTAAACTCGCCGTCCTTGGAAACGAAGTTCAGCCCTATGGTCAGAGCGCCATTCGGCAGCGCGCTGAGCAATCGCTGCATGGCCGGGCCGGAGATCGAAAAGCTGGAATCGACTGGATTGAAGGACCAGAAATCCTTCAGGCGAACCCTGACATTGTTCGCGCCGATGATCAGCCCTTTGCTATCGTCTTTCAGGTCAAGCGCGCCTACGCCTTGCAACCTGAATGTCAATGGGGCGTCCGTGATGGTGTTGTTCGGCCCCAAGCCGTCAACGGTCAGGCGCGGGCGGACAGGAACCGGCAAGCCTTCCTCCCCTGGCCCGTCGTCGTAGGCCTGTGCGGCAGTCAGCCGCTGTGATCTGATCAGCACATGGCTTATGGTCGTTGCAGCGCCGCTCTTG
The DNA here is from genome assembly GCF_000015565.1 of Verminephrobacter eiseniae EF01-2. Classification (NCBI taxonomy): domain Bacteria; kingdom Pseudomonadati; phylum Pseudomonadota; class Betaproteobacteria; order Burkholderiales; family Comamonadaceae; genus Verminephrobacter; species Verminephrobacter eiseniae. Next base: position 3,632,709 of record NC_008786.1, on the reverse strand, counting down.
ATCTCCAGCGTCGCCTCCTGGTCTTCGCCCGTGTCGCCCGGGGTGGAAAAGCGCAGCGTCCCATCCATCAGCAAGGCATTCGATATGGCCCCCGACGGGGTGACGCTGTCGGCGTCGGCAGGAAGGTCGAGGTCTTGGAGCGACAGTATCACCACCTCCGCCGGCTTGACCTCTTCGAGTTGGATGTGCTTCACGGAAGCGGGCGGAGTGCTCAGCGGCACCTCTGCGGCCAGTGCTGTGTCCGATGGCTTTTCTGCGACGGGCGGTGAACCCGGTGGCGCCTGCGTGCCGCCTCCGCAGGCGGCCAACAGCGCGCTGGCTGAAACTGCCATGGTCAGTAGGGTTGCCTTCATATCCGCTCCTGCGTCGATCGATGTGCGCCGGCCTGTCTGAAGCACATTTTTGACCGTCGCCATCACTTTCCGGCCGGCTGCGTTGGCCGGACAAATCGCCCATGATCGCACTGGCTGATGACTGCATGGGGGGCGACCACGACCCCCGCATCATGCTCGCCCGTCGTCGGTGTCCGCAGCGCTCACCAGCATGTCGCGCAATGGCTTGTGTGTCATGCGATGCGTTCAGGCGCCGGCCTTGTGATTTTCTGCTCCCGCCACGCCAAGACAATCACCAAACCCTTATGGGCGCGCTGAGATGCTTATATGCCAGTGGCTCAGGTGGCCAGCTTCGGTGCGAACCTTTGCTGGTTTGGTCCATGCCGTCACGCCAGGAATCGTAGTTGACGCGGCCGATGCACCGGGCGGAAATTTCGCGTCAATCAGCACATGCTCGATGAACGAGTCTCCGATATAGATGACGCGGGTGGAAGCGTGTGCCGCCTCACGGTCGAGCAGTGCGCGGTTCGCGGCAATCCACGCCTGCAATGCGGACAGTGAGGGTTTTTGCGCCGCATTGCCTGCCACCTCGGCCGCAGCATCGTCGATCAGTTTTTTGATTTGCGCGCCATTACCCTGCCCGCCCAGCGCGTCGCCAAAGCCGCCCCGGCCGTCGGCATAGCGCATGTCGATCTGCTGGCCATCACTGTGGCCCTCATGGCCGAGAATGGAGCGCCCATTCGCAGTCTGGGTGACATGCTTGCCGCTGATGTCGTCGAAACGGTAAGGTTTGTTGCTAAGCCAGTTGATGGTTCGTTGAGTGGCCCATGAGTCACCGCCGGCATCGCGCGAGCCATAGCGTCGCCCCGACAAACTGGCAACATCTGCTGCAAGATAGAGCGGCGTAAATGCCGTCGCGCCGTCGAATTCGACCTTCCCGCCCTCGGCGGGATCGGAGCTTATTGCGGGCGTATCACCGACCGTGCCTGCGATACGGACCGTGACGGCCAGCTTTCCATTGAGCATGCTGCCAGCGAAGGTGGGCAGGGAAAGCCTGGGGAACTTGATCTTGCCTGGGGTGTCGGTGGTATGCGCTTGCCCCAACAAATTGTCGGCAGCAAAAGCCGGATCACCGCCATCCGGAGAGATACCAATATGCACTTCGGTGATCTTCGCATCGGCTGGCTTATAGGTGATTTCGAGCGGTATGGTGTGGCTGGCGCCGCTACCGCTTCGCTGAATCAACCGGTAAGGCCCAAAAGGCAAGGCGTCACTTTGCTGAATCGACAGGTAAGGCCCAGGCAGGTTGGCGCCAGTCCTGATGGGGTTGAGTACCGGATGGGCATTGGCATTCGGCGACAAGAAACGGGCCGACGAAACGCTGAGCCCCTTGCATGCCAGGGTCAACTCGACCGTCGTGGTGGTTGGCAGGAGATAGTCGCCGATATTGATGGCACGCACAAAACCGCTGACGGTGAGCGCGGCGTTCCTGGTCTGCTCGGTCACGTCCACGCACACGGTCTTACTCGTGCGGCCCTGGGTGTAATGCGAATGGTTCACTAAACCATTGGCCGAAAGACCTGTGGCTGGCAACCCTACGACCGAGTACGCCCAAGTATCGTTGTAGATGCTCTGCTGTCTCGTGTACTGTGGATACTCATAGGTAAACACGGTCATTTTGACGCCGACGCTCTTGGTGCCGACCGGCACCGTAAAGTTGATATTTGTAATAACGTCTTGGCCTAGCCCGTTTGAGGTGGCGCTGAAGGTCGCGCTGGCCCCATCTGCGGCGCGCGTCGCAGAGCGGGCCGACGGCGTGATCTCGGTAGTGCCGATATCGCGTGGCGGCGGCGGTGTGCCGTCTTGTGTCACGTAGCCCGACACGTATGACAATGGGGTGCCGGCTCCCGCCCGCTGCGCGGCCAGCTTGGCGCTGCTGGTGTTGGCCTCCAACATGTTCGGCGGCACCACCAGCGTGACGCTGGCTTGTGTGGTGTTTTTGAAAATCGCCATACTGCCACTGACGATATACGGATTGCGCAGGTCGTTCCAGGTCAGAAAATAGGTATCGGGAATCACATTCTCGAAGGTGAAGGTGCCATTGGCATCGACCACGGCCTCGGCCCTCATCTGTTCGTTGTAACCTTTGAGCAAGATCTTGCGGCCCGCGAACATGGTGACCGAATCGCCGTTGAGCGACTGCAATCTGCCCGACACCTTCGCGCCTTGCTTGATCACCAGCATGTCATAGTTAACCGCAAACTCAGCGTCTTTGGAAACGAAGTTCAGCCCCAGATTCAGATCGCCACTCGGCAACGTGTGGAGCAAGCGTTGCATGGCCGAAACGGAGATTGAAAAGCTGGAATCGGTCGGATTGAAAGACCAAAAATCCTCCAGACGACCAAGCACGTTATTGTTCTTGTCCATGACCAGCCCTTTGCTTTTGTCTTTCAGGTCAAGCGCGCCTATGCCTTGCAACCTGAATGTCAATGGGGCGCCCGTGATGGTGTTGTTCGGCCCCAAGCCGTCAACGGTCAGAGGCGGGGACTCAGGAATCGGCAAGCCATCTTCCTCTGGCCCGTCGTCGTAGGCCTGTGCGGCAGTCAGCCGCTGTGATCTGATCAGCACATGGCTTATGGTCGTTGCAGCGCCGCTCTTGATCTCCAGCGTCGCCTCCTGGTCTTCGCCCGTGTCGCCCGGGGTGGAAAAGCGCAGCGTCCCATCCATCAGCAAGGCATTCGATATGGCCCCCGACGGGGTGACGCTGTCGGCGTCGGCAGGAAGGCCGAGGTCTTGGAGCGACAGTATCACCACCTCCGCCGGCTTGACCTCTTCGAGTTGGAAGCGCTTCACGGAAGCAGCCGGTGCGCTCGGTGGCGCCTCTGCGATGGGCGGCGTGCTCGATGGTGCCTCTGCGACGGGCGCTGAACCCGGTGGCGCCTGCGTGCCGCCTCCGCAGGCGGCCAACAGCGCGCTGGCCAAAACTGCAACTGCCATGGTCCGTAGGGTTGTCTTCATGTTCGCTCCTGTGTCGATCTATATGCAACGACGTGTCTGAAACGAAACCAATGGTAACTACAATCTGTGGCAACTGCAATCCGCTGGCAAGGCAGCGAACCGGCTGCCCTGTGCCCCGAATCGGGTGTTCGGATTGGGTGCTATAGTCGCTGGCTTCGCGCGCAGCCCCTGCCCTGCCTGGGTGTCTCGATGGGCCGGTCGCGTTTTCCACCAACCTTGAAGATCAGGAGCCGCCATGGCTGTCCAGCAAAACAAGAAATCCCCGTCCAAGCGCGGCATGCACCGCTCGCACAATGCGCTGGCGCTGCCCGGCATTGCCGTGGAACCCACCAGCGGTGAAGTGCATCTGCGCCATCACATCAGTCCGAACGGGTTTTATCGTGGCCGCCAGGTGCTCAAACCCAAGTCTGAAGCCTGACTTTCTCGCCGCGCGCGATCAAGGCTCGTCCATAGGCCCGACGCTACTGCTGCCACCGTAGCCCGGGCCTTCGCTTTGACCGTCGCCATCACTTTCCGACCGGCTGCGTTGGCCGGACAAGTCGCCCATGATCACACTGGCCGTTGACTGCATGGGGGGCGACCATGGCCCCCGCGTCACGCTCGCGGCGTGCCGCGCGTTTCTCGACCATCATCCGGATGCCCGCTTGCTGCTGGTCGGCCAGACCGACAGCCTGCGCTCGTTCACGCATGCCCGCGCCGCCCTGGTGGCGGCCACCGAAGTGGTGGCGATGGACGACTCGGTGGAGGTGGCCTTGCGCAAGAAGAAGGATTCTTCGATGCGCGTGGCGATACAGCAGGTCAAGGATGGCGCGGCCTCGGCCGCTGTCTCGGCCGGCAACACCGGCGCGCTGATGGCGATTGCCCGCTATCTGCTCAAAACGCTCGACGGTATCGACCGCCCGGCCATCGCCACCCAACTGCCCAACGCCCGGGGCGGCGCCACCACGGTGCTCGATCTGGGCGCCAATGTCGATTGCTCGGCCGAGCATCTGTTGCAGTTTGCGGTAATGGGCTCGGCCCTGGTGTCGGCGCTCCAGGAAGGCGGCGAGCCTACGGTGGGCCTGCTCAACATCGGCCAGGAGGCCATCAAGGGCAGCGAAATCATCAAACGCGCCGGCGAGCTGCTGCGCTCTGCCGCCCAGTGCGGGGATTTGAATTTCCACGGCAATGTCGAAGGCGATGACATTTTCAAGGGCTCCGTCGACATCGTGGTGTGCGACGGCTTCGTCGGCAATGTGGCGCTCAAGGCCAGCGAGGGTCTGGCGGCGATGATCATCGGCGCGCTCAAGATCGAGTTCTCGCGCCATGTTTTTGCCAAGATGGCGGCCATCGTCGCCTACCCGGTTTTGCAAGCGCTGATGAAGCGCATGGACTACCGCCGTTACAACGGCGCAGCGCTGCTGGGCCTGCGCGGCTTGGTCTTCAAGAGCCATGGGTCGGCCGACGCAATGGCTTTCGAGCAGGCCCTGAACCGGGCGTATGATGCAGCCCGCAACAACCTGCTCGACCGTGTCCGTGCCCGGATTGCGCATGCAGCGCCGCTGTTGGCGCCTGCCGATGCCCAGCCCAAGCCTGACATTGCGGCGACGACCCATCGATGAGACGCTACTCCCGCATTATCGGCACCGGCAGCTACTTGCCCCCGCGCCGGCTGACCAACGCCGATCTGGTTGCCGAACTGGGCCAGCGCGGCATCGAGACCTCGGACGAATGGATTGTCGAGCGCACCGGCATCCGGGCGCGCCATTTCGCTGCGCCCGATGTCAGCAGCAGCGACCTGGCCCTGCAAGCGGCGCGCCTGGCTTTGCAGGCAGCCGGCTTGCAGGCGACGGACATCGATCTGATCATCGTCGCCACGTCGACGCCGGACATGGTCTTTCCCGCAGCGGCCTGCATCTTGCAAAACAAGCTCGGCGCCAATGGCTGCCCGGCGTTCGACCTGCAGGCCGTGTGCAGCGGCTTCGTCTATGCGCTGTCGGTGGCCGATTCCATGGTGCGGGCCGGCGCGGCCAACTGCGCGCTGGTCGTCGGCGCGGAAGTCTTCAGCCGGATTCTGGATTTCAATGACCGAACGACCTGCGTGCTGTTTGGCGATGGCGCCGGCGCCGTGGTGCTGCAGGCGAGTGCGACGCCGGGCATCCTGTGCAGCGACCTGAAGGCCGATGGCAAGCATGTCGGTATCCTGTGCGTGCCGGGCAACGTCTCGGGCGGCCAGGTGCTGGGCGATCCGGTGCTGAAGATGGATGGGCAGGCGGTGTTCAAACTGGCCATCGGCGTGCTCGAACAAGCAGCCCATGCGGTCTTGGCCAAGGCCGGTCTGAAGCCTGCGGATGTCGACTGGCTGATTCCGCACCAGGCCAACATTCGCATCATGCAGGGCACGGCCCGCAGGCTGAAGATGGGCATGGACAAAATGGTGGTCACGCTCGATCAGCATGGCAATACTTCGGCGGCATCGATTCCTCTGGCGCTCGACCATGCGGTGCGCATGGGCCGGGTCAAGCCGGGCCAGACCCTGTTGCTCCAGGCGGTGGGTGGCGGCTTCACCTGGGGCGCTGTGCTCTTGAAGTTGTAGCCAACGGTGAAGTAGCGATAAGCGCTGTGGCGTGGTTCTTTGATGCTCGTGGATGCTCGATGAAATCTTTTGCATTTGTCTTTCCGGGACAGGGCTCGCAATCGGTGGGCATGCTCGATGGCTGGGAAGGGCACCCGGCGGTGGCGCAGACCCTGCAGGAAGCCTCCGAGGCCCTGGGTGAGGATCTGGGCCGCCTGATCGGGCAAGGCCCCCAGGAGGCGCTGGCCCTGACCACCAACACCCAGCCGGTGATGCTGGTGGCCGGGGTGGCGGCTTGGCGCGTCTGGCGCGCCGAGGGCGGGGCCGACCCGGTGGCGCTGGCCGGGCATTCGCTGGGCGAGTATTCGGCCCTGGTGGCCGCAGGGGTGCTGACGCTGGCCCAGGCCGTCCCCCTGGTGCGGCTGCGGGCTGCGGCCATGCAAGAGGCGGTGCCGCTGGGCACGGGGGCGATGGCGGCCATCCTGGGGCTGCCGGCCCCCCGGGTCATCGCCGGTTGCGCCGAGGCCTCGGCAGCGTTTGGCGCCGGCTCGACCGAGGTGGTGGAGGCGGTCAATTTCAATGATCCCGTCCAAACCGTGATTGCCGGCACCCAGGCCGGTGTCGCCAAAGCCTGCGCACTGCTCAAGGCCGCAGGCGCCAAGCGTGCGTTGCCGCTGCCGGTGTCCGCGCCCTTCCATTGCAGCCTGATGCAGCCGGCCGCGCACAAACTGCGCGCGGCGCTGGCCGGCATCACCCTCGCAAGCCCCGCCATGGCGGTGGTCAACAACGTGGATGTGGCCGTCCGGCAAGATGCCGCCGCGATTGGCCAGGCGCTGTACCGCCAGGCATTCAGCCCTGTGCGCTGGGTGGAATGCGTGCAGGCGCTCCAGGCGCGGGGCGCCACCCACATCGTCGAATGCGGTCCGGGCCAGGTGCTGACGGGCCTGACCCGGCGCATAGCCCCCGAGTTGGTCGGCGCGGCATTGTTTGATCTGGCCACATTGGCCAAAACCCGGGAGTTGTTGGCATGACGCAATCGACAATGGCGGCACCCGTACCGCAGGCATCACCGTCAGTGGCGCTGGTCACGGGCGCATCGCGCGGCATTGGTGCGGCGATTGCGCTGGAACTGGCGCGGCGCGGCTACCAAGTGGTCGGCACGGCCACCACGGACCAAGGCGCCGAGCACGTCAGCCAGGTATTGGCGGCCTATCCCGGCTGCCGGGGTGCGCGGCTGAATGTGAACGACGGCGCCGCCATCGAAGCGCTGATCGACACCATCGCCCGGCATCAAGGCGGCTTGCAGGTGCTGGTGAACAACGCCGGCATCACGCGCGACACCCTGGCCATGCGCATGAAGGATGAAGATTGGGATGCGGTGCTCGACACCAATCTGAAGGCCGTTTTCCGCGTCAGCCGCGCCGCCATCCGTCCGATGATGAAGCAGCGTTTCGGGCGCATCATCAGCATCTCCAGCGTGGTCGGCTCCATGGGCAACCCGGGGCAGGCCAACTATGCAGCGGCCAAGGCCGGCGTCGCCGGCATGACCCGCGCCCTGGCCCGCGAACTGGGCAGCCGCAGCATCACGGTCAACTGCGTGGCCCCTGGCTTCATCGCCACCGAGATGACGGCGCAACTGCCCGAAGAACAGAAAAAAGCGCTGCAAATGCAGATCGCGCTCGGGCATCTGGGCCAGCCGGCAGACATCGCTCATGCGGTGGCCTATCTGGCGTCCCCCGAGGCCGGCTATGTGACAGGCCAGGAGTTGCATGTCAATGGCGGCCTGTATATGTAAATGACGAAAGTCGACGCCGCTTCATCCGGACGGCGGGCGGCTCGGGGGCAGGTCTTCCAAGCCGCTAGAATCCCGGATTCCTTCACAACCCCCAAAGGGAAGCCATGAGCGATATCGAAGCACGCGTCAGAAAAATCATTGCCGAACAGCTCGGTGTGGAAGAGTCCCAGGTCACCAATGAAAAGGCCTTCGTGGCCGACCTCGGTGCCGACTCGCTCGACTCGGTGGAATTGGTAATGGCTCTGGAAGACGAATTCGGCATCGAAATCCCGGACGAAGACGCCGAGAAGATCACCACGGTGCAAAGCGCCATCGACTACGCCAATACCCATCAGAAGGCATGAGCCGTCGTCGCGTCGTCGTGACCGGCCTGGGTTGCGTCAGCCCCGTGGGCAACACGGTGGCCGACTCTTGGGCCAGCCTGCTTGCCGGACAATCCGGCATCGACCGCATTACCAAGTTCGACGCATCGAACTTTGCCTGTCAGATCGCAGGCGAGGTCAAAGGTTTTGACCTGCACGGCTACCTCAGCGCCAAAGATGCGCGCGCGATGGACACTTTCATCCATTTCGGCATTGCCGCTGCGACGCAGGCGGTGCTTGATGCCGGTCTGCCCACGGGGCCGGCGCTCAGCCAGGAGTTCGCCACCCGCATCGCCTGTGTGATCGGCTCCGGCATTGGCGGCCTGCCGCTGATCGAAAACACCCAGGCCGAACTGGCCCATCGCGGGCCGCGGCGGATCACGCCTTTTTTCGTGCCGGCATCGATCATCAACATGGTGGCCGGCCAAGTATCGATACGCTTTGGCTTCAAGGGGCCGAATCTGGCGGTAGTGACGGCCTGCACGACGGGCCTGCACTGCATCGGCGAAGCGGGCCGCATGATCGAGTACGGGGATGCCGACGTGGCGCTGGCCGGCGGCACGGAAGCCACGGTCTCGCCGCTGGGCATTGGCGGCTTCGCCGCGATGCGCGCCCTGTCCACCCGCAACGATGACCCCCGGACGGCATCGCGCCCCTGGGACAAGGATCGTGACGGCTTTGTGCTGGGCGAAGGCGCCGGCGTGATGGTGCTGGAGGAATACGAGCATGCCAAAGCCCGTGGCGCGAAAATCTATGCCGAGCTCAGCGGTTTCGGCATGAGTGCCGACGCCTCCCACATGACGGCCCCCGACATGGACGGCCCGCGCCGCGCCATGCTCGGCGCTTTGCGCAATGCCGGCATCAACGCCGATCAGGTCGACTACCTGAACGCCCACGGCACCTCCACCCCGCTGGGCGACCTGAACGAAAGCAACGCCATCAAGGCGGCCCTGGGCGAGCATGCCTACAAGACCGTGATCAGCTCGACCAAGTCCATGACCGGTCATTTGCTCGGTGGCGCCGGCGGCATTGAAAGTGTTTTCACGGTGCTGGCACTGCACGAGCAAAAAGTGCCGCCTACCATCAACCTGTTCCATCCAGACCCCGAGTGCGACCTCGACTACTGCGCCAACACGGCGCGGGACATGAAAATCGACGTGGCCATCAAAAACAACTTCGGTTTCGGCGGCACCAACGGGACGCTGGTTTTCAAACGCATCTGATCGCCGCTGGCCAGACATTACGAGAGCGGCCAGGATTTGGATTTGGACTTGCGCCAAAGCCCGACCATGGGTTCGGCCATGTCGCATGACCGGACTACGGCATGACCCCACGCTCACGGCACCCGCCTGCGGTGCAGTATCCGTTGCAGCGCAGCGCCGTCCTGGGCGCGCTGCTCGTGTTTTGGCTGCTGGGCAGCGCCATGGTCCTTGCGGCTTGGGTGGTGTTGGGGGCGCGGTCTGCATGGGCAGCGGGTTGGATCGCCGCTGGCCTGTGGCTGCTGGCGCTGTCCGGTGCATTGCATTTTTGGCTCGGCCAGTTCTCCGGGCTGATCCACTGGGATGGCCAGGCCTGGGCGTTGGAGACGAACAGGCCCGGGGCGATTTCATGGCCACTTTCCGGGCCGCCCGAGGTTCTTTTGGACATGCAAACGCAGTTGTGGCTGTGCGTGCGTCCGATGGAACGGCGCCGCATCTGGCTGTGGCTGGAGCGATCGAGCCAGCCCGAGCGCTGGCTCGATCTGCGCCGTGCGGTATATTCGCGCGCCAGACCGGGCACCGGCAATGCTGACGCCATCGCCCCTGGCCCGTCGTAGCCGTGGGGCGTCCATCCCGAGTATCCATGACCGTCCCTGAGCCCTCCCCCGCCGAGAACAGCGATCTCCAACTGGTGGAACGCACGGTCGCGGGCGATCAGCGAGCCTATGAGTTGCTGGTCATCAAATACCAGCGCCGCATCGAGCGCTTGATCGGGCGCATGGTGCGCGACACGGATCTGGTCCAGGACATTGCCCAGGAGACGTTCATCCGGGCTTACCGCGCCCTGCATCAATTCCGGGGCGACGCGCAGTTCTACACTTGGCTGTACCGCATTGCCGTCAATAGCGCGAAGAAGGCGTTGATGGAGATGAAGCGCAATCCGGTCATTTCCGAAAATGCCTTGCGTGGCAATGAGCAAGAGGACGAAACTTCCTATCCCGGGCATGAACTAACCAGCGACGAAACCCCTGAGACCGTGCTGGCCGCCCAAGAGGTCGCGCAGGCCGTGAACGCGGCCGTGCAGGACTTGCCCGAGGATCTGCGCCAGGCCGTGGTGCTGCGCGAGATCGAGGGGCTCAGCTACGAGGAGATTGCTGCGGCCATGGGCTGCCCTATCGGCACGGTCCGGTCCCGGATATTCCGGGCGCGCGAGGCCATTTCGGCCAAAGTGCGTCCGTTGCTTGAGAACCAGTCAGGCAAACGGTGGTGAGGTGATGGCATGAACAACGATGAGATGAACGAGCGCTTGTCTGCGCTGGCCGATGGCCAACTCGATGCCGAGGAATTGGCAGCGGCGCTGGCATTTGCGGTTGACGATGAAAACGGGCGTGCGACATGGCAGCTCTATCACCTAGTGGGCGATGCGCTGCGCTCCCCGGATTTGGCGCGCCCGGCCGATCCTGCATTCATGCCGCGTTTGCGCGCGCAGTTGGCCAAAGAGGCGCTTGCTGCGCAGCCCCGGACGCTGGTTCAGGCGCCGCTGATGGCCCCGGCACGCAGCGCTGCGACATCCGCCGCCAATGCCTCGGTTTTCCGCTGGAAGATGCTTGCCGGCCTGGCCTCGCTGGCGGCGCTCGGGGTCATCGGCTGGAGCGCGCTGGCCCCGCTGCAGGGCGGCGGCTTTGCGGGGGTGCCAGCCCAGTCACAGGCGGCTGCGTCGGCGGAACCGCTGGTCGCGGTGGCCGATACCGACGGGCAGCAGCTGATGATTCGTGACCCTCGTCTGGATGAGTTGCTGGCTGCCCACAAGCAGTTTGGCAGCATGTCGGCAGTGCAGATGCCAACGGGCTTCTTGCGCAATGCGACGTTTGAAAACCCCGGCCGCTGAGATGCTGTGATGAATCTGTTTGGCGTGGCGGCGCTGTCCGGACGGCTGCGGCATCGATGGTTCGGGTCGATGCTGGCGGCGGCTTGCTGCGGCCTGGGCCTGCTGCCTTGTGTCATCGGCGCCGCGCAAGCGCAAGGCGTTGCCGCCGCTGAGCCTGTGGCAGCGCCCGCCGAGCGCGATATGGCGCAATGGCTCGAACGCATGCGCAGTGCGCCCTGCCACCGCTCCTATGCGGGCACTTTCGTCGTGCTGTCGGCCAATGGCGCGATGTCGAGTGCGCGCATCTGGCATGCCTGTGATGGGCAGCGGCAGATGGAGCGGGTCGAATCGCTCAGCGGCACGCCGCGCACCGTCTTCAGGCGCGATGACGAGGTGCGCACCTTTTTGCCGCAGCAGCGCATCGTGCGCGCCGACCGGCGCGACGCTGTCGGTCTTTTTCCGCCGGTTCCGCCGGTCAGTGGCACCTCGGTCGGGCAGTTCTACGTCTCCCGTCTGATGGGACAGGAGCGGGTGGCCGGATTCGTTGCCGATGTGGTGTGGTTCAAGCCCGTCGATACGCTGCGCTTTGGCTATCGGCTGTGGAGCGAGCGCGACACCGGGCTGGCGGTGAAGCTGCAAACGCTGGCCCCGGACGGACGGGTGCTGGAGCAGGCCGCGTTTTCAGAGCTGGATTTGAACGCGCCGGTGCAGGTCGATCAGCTCGCGCGCCTGATGGACGCCACGGCGGGCTACAAGCTCATTGCTCCGCCCGTGGTCAAAACCACCGCCAAAGAGGAGGGCTGGACGCTGCGCCAGCCGGTCGCGGGCTTTGTTCCAGTCAGTTGCCACCGACGCGCCGTCTCCATGGCCGATGATGCGCCCAGTGTGTTGCAGTGTCTTTATTCCGATGGGCTGGCTTCCGTTTCGCTGTTCCTGGAGCCCTTTGACCCGCAGCACCATCCGGCGCGGCCTCAGATATCCGGCATGGGTGCGACGCAGCTTTTGGCCCAGCGTGTCGCGCCTGACATGTGGGTCACTGCGGTGGGCGAGGTTCCGCTGTCGACGCTGCGCCTTTTTGCCGGGCAGTTGGAGCGTTTGCGTTGAGCCTGCCGCAGGCCGCAGGCACCCGCCGACGGGCATGAAAAGAGTTGCCCGGTTCGGGAACCAATTGGCGGCCCTGCCCTTCACAGTGACAGCCCAATCGATTGCCCGCATCGATTGCCCGCATTTGCCACCAATTACGAAAGGTCGATGATGTTCAAGCCGAAGTTCGCCCGGAGCGCAACGCGCTCCGTTGTGTTTGCCAGCCTGCTTTGCGGGGCGGCCAGCCTGCTGGTGCTGCCCCACGCCGCGTTGACCCAGCCCGCCGTTGCGGCCCGTGGTCTGCCGGACTTTACCGATCTGGTGGACCAGGTCGGTCCGTCGGTGGTCAACATCCGCACGGCGGAAAAAGTATCGAGCCGCTCCAACAGCGGCCCGATGGACGAAGAAATGCTGGAGTTCTTCCGGCGCTTTGGCCTGCCCATGCCGAACATGCCGCGCCAGCCAAGACCCCGGCAGGACGAGGAGCCGCAATCACGCGGTGTGGGCTCCGGTTTCATCCTGACGACCGATGGTTTCGTGATGACCAACGCCCATGTGGTCGACGGGGCCGATGAGGTCATCGTCACACTCACCGACAAGCGCGAATTCAAGGCCAAGATCATCGGCACCGACAAGCGCACCGATGTCGCCGTGGTCAAGATCAATGCCACCGGCCTGCCGGCGGTCAAGGTCGGGGATGTGGGCCGGCTGCGGGTCGGCGAGTGGGTGATGGCGATTGGTTCACCGTTCGGTCTGGAAAGCACCGTCACTGCCGGCATCGTCAGCGCCAAGCAGCGCGACACCGGGGATTACCTGCCATTCATACAGACCGATGTCGCGATCAACCCCGGCAACTCCGGCGGGCCGCTGATCAACATGCGCGGCGAGGTGGTGGGCATCAACAGCCAGATCTATTCCCGCTCGGGGGGCTTCATGGGCATTTCGTTCGCGATTCCGATGGACGAAGCGATCCGTGTCAGCGATCAACTGCGCGCCACGGGCCGTGTCACGCGCGGCCGTATCGGCGTACAGATCGGCCCCGTCAGCAAAGATGTCGCGGAGTCTATCGGCCTGGGCAAGCCGATCGGCGCCTTGGTTTCGGGTGTGGAGGCCGGCTCGCCGGCAGACAAGGCCGGCGTCGAGGCCGGCGACATCATCACGCGCTTCGACGGCAAGGCCATCGAGAAGGTGGCCGACCTGCCACGCCTGGTGGGCGCCACCAAGCCAGGCAGCAAGAGCGTGGTGACGGTATTTCGCCGCGGCGTGACGCGCGACCTGGGCATCACCATTGCGGCCATCGAACCCGACAAAGCGACCGGCAAGGCGGCTGAACGCGAGGACAATCCCAAGGCATCGGCAGCGGCGCAGCAAATCGGGCTGTCGGTGACGGAACTGTCGGACGCACAAAAGAAAGAACTCAAGCTCAAAGGCGGGGTGGTGGTGCTCGCGGCCACCGACGCTGCGGCCCGGGCCGGTTTGCGTGAAGACGACATCATCTTGTCGATCGCCAACACCGAAATCTCGGGGGTCAAGGATTTCGATGCGGTGCTGGCCAAGGCGGACAAGAGCAAAGCCATCAACTTGCTGTATCGGCGCGGGGAATGGACCCAATACGCGTTGATTCGTCCGGCCCGCTGAAGGGGCTGTGCCAGCGCGGGGATGGGGCGCCAGCGACCCATTTCCCGCTGCTGGCAGAGGGTTTTTGGCGGCCAAGTCGTTTTTTCGTGTCGATGGTGGCGACCTGTTTTCGGGATTTCATCAACCGGACTCGATAGAATGCAGGCCGTCATTCAACGCTGATCTGCATATCGGGTGCCGTCGGGTTCACGATGCGGAATGTTCTCGTGCCATGCACAGGTTGTCCAGCGCCGTGCTTGCGCAGTCTGTGAATAAATTGTGTATAAAATCCTTGTTGCACCCTGGCAACTCCCCTTGGATGCGCTCACCCGGTCTTTGACAGACGGTCTTTTTGCCTACAATGGGGTTCCAACCATCGCAGTTGCCAATGATCGTTGGTTCAGGGCGCGTCGCCACTTGACGCGCCCTTTTTTCTGGGTGCGCCGTTTCCATTCAATTACTTGACGCTTTCCGTTGATGAAGCACATCAGAAATTTTTCCATCATTGCGCATATCGACCATGGCAAGTCGACGCTGGCCGACCGCTTGATCGAGCGCTGCGGAGGGCTGGCGGACCGTCAGATGCAGGCCCAGGTTCTGGACTCGATGGATCTCGAAAAAGAGCGTGGGATAACCATCAAGGCGCAGACCGCCGCGCTGCAATACCAGGCCCGGGACGGGCAGGTCTACCAGCTCAATCTGATCGACACACCGGGGCATGTCGACTTCTCGTATGAGGTCAGCCGTTCGCTGTCGGCCTGCGAGGGCGCGTTGCTGGTGGTCGATGCATCGCAGGGGGTGGAGGCGCAGACGGTGGCCAACTGCTACACGGCCCTGGAACTGGGGGTCGAAGTGGTGCCGGTGCTGAACAAGATGGATTTGCCCAATGCCGACCCGGACAATGCCAAAGCCGAGATCGAGGATGTGATCGGCATCGACGCGACCGACGCGATCCCTTGCTCGGCCAAGACCGGCATGGGCATAGACGATATCTTGCAAGCCATCGTGGCCAAGGTGCCGGCACCGCGCGGCCAGGCCGATGGCCCGTTGCGCGCGATGATCATCGACAGTTGGTTTGACAGCTACGTCGGCGTGGTGATGCTGGTGCGGGTGGTCGATGGTCGTTTGCTCAAGGGCGAGCGCATCAAGATGATGGCCAGTGGCGCGGTCTACAACGCCGACGGCCTGGGCGTGTTCACCCCGGCCAACGAGCCGCGTGATGCGCTGGCCGCCGGGCAGGTGGGCTATGTCATTGCCGGCATCAAGGAGTTGCAGGCGGCCAAGGTCGGCGACACCATCACGCTGGAGAAGAAACTGCCGAACAACGCAGGCCCGGCGGCGCAGGCTTTGCCCGGTTTCAAGGAAATCCAGCCGCAGGTGTTCGCCGGGCTGTACCCCACCGAGGCCAGCGCCTATGACTCGCTGCGCGATGCGCTGGAAAAGCTCAAGCTCAACGACGCCTCGCTGCACTACGAGCCGGAAGTGAGCCAGGCGCTGGGCTTTGGTTTTCGCTGCGGCTTCCTGGGCCTGCTGCATATGGAAATCGTGCAGGAGCGTCTGGAGCGCGAGTTCGACCAGGACCTGATCACCACTGCGCCCAGCGTGGTCTACCAAGTGGTCAAGGCCGATGGCCAGGTGCTGATGGTCGAGAATCCATCGAAGATGCCCGACCAGGGGCGGCTCAGCGAAATCCGCGAGCCCATCGTGACAGTGCATCTGTACATGCCGCAGGACTATGTCGGCCCGGTGATGACCTTGGCCAACCAGAAGCGGGGCGTGCAGATGAACATGGCCTACCACGGTCGCCAGGTGATGCTCACCTATGACATGCCGCTCGGCGAGATCGTGCTCGACTTCTTCGACAAGCTCAAGTCGGTCTCGCGCGGCTATGCATCGATGGACTACACGTTCAAAGAGTACCGCGCTTCCGATGTGGTCAAGGTCGATATCCTGCTCAACGGAGACAAGGTCGATGCGCTGTCGATCATCGTGCACCGCTCGCAGTCGCAGCACCGTGGCCGCGCAGTGGTCGCCAAGATGCGTGAAATCATCAGCCGCCAGATGTACGACGTGGCCATTCAGGCGGCCATAGGCGCCAACATCATTGCACGCGAAACCATCAAAGCCTTGCGCAAGAACGTGCTGGCCAAATGCTATGGAGGCGACATCACGCGCAAGCGCAAGTTGCTGGAAAAGCAGAAAGCCGGCAAGAAGCGGATGAAACAAATCGGATCGGTCGAGGTGCCCCAAGAGGCGTTCCTGGCCATTTTGCAGGTGCAAGAATGACGCAATTCATGCAAGTTTTCACGGCCCTGGTGCTGGCCGCGTTCGCGGCCTATGCCGGCGCCTGGTACATCGGCTCGATCGAGAGCAATTTCGCGTTGCTGCTGAGTCTGGCCACCGCGATCACCGGCGCTTTCTGGCTGGCCGAGCAGTGTTATTTCCTGCCCTGGCGCCGCCGCGCAGCGCAGGCGCTGCCTGATGTGACGCAGGCGCTGCAAGGTGTGACGCAGGCGCTGCCCGGTTCAACTCAGGCGTTGCCAGGCGCGCAACACGGCGCAGGCATGGCTGGCGAGCCGGGCGCTACCGAGGCTGTCCGCAAGGCCCGGGAGCGGCTGCTGATGCAGCCCTGGTGGCTGGACTGGACTGCGGGTTTGTTTCCGGTCATTGCCGCCGTGTTCTTCCTGCGCTCGTTTCTTGTCGAGCCTTTCAAGATCCCGTCAGGCTCGATGATCCCGACCCTGTTGGTGGGCGACCTGATCCTGGTGAACAAGTTCACTTACGGCATCCGACTGCCCGTCATCAACACCAGGATCACCGCAGGCAACCCGCCCGCACGCGGCGATGTGATGGTGTTTCGCTATCCACCGCAGCCGAGCCAGGACTACATCAAGCGCGTGGTCGGTGTGCCCGGAGACGAGGTCGCCTACATCAACAAGCGTCTGACCATCAATGGCCAGGTCATCGAAACCAAGGCGTTGCCGGACTTCCTCGAAGAAGACGCAATGCGCTACTTCCCGCAGTGGGAGGAGCGGCTCGGCGCCGAGTCGCACCGCTTGCTGAACAATCCGGATGCGCCCGCCTTCGTGCAAGGAGCCAGCCATTTCGCCTACCGCGAAAACTGCCGCTACAGCGTCGAAGGCGTGGTCTGCAAAGTGCCGCAGGGGCACTACTTCATGATGGGCGACAATCGGGACAACTCACTGGACTCGCGCTACTGGGGCTTCGTACCCGAGGGCAACATCGTCGGCAAGGCTTTTTTTGTCTGGATGAACTTCGGTAATCTCGGGCGCATAGGCCCCTTTCACTGAGCCATGACCATGGCATCACACCACGAGGAGGTAAGCTGTATGAACATGCATCGTCGCCGCTCGCGCCAGCGCGGGCTGTCTTTTTATGGGCTGGTCTTCATTCTCGTGCTGCTGCTGGCCGGCGTGGTCATCGGCGGCCAGTCGGTGCCGATTTTCATAGAGTATCTCTCCGCGAAAAGGGCGATCGAAAAGGCCAAGTTGGCCGGTCCCGCCGACGCAGTGCGTGCGGCCTTCGACCGCACTGCCCAGGTCAATGACATTCGCTCGATCAAGAGCGAGGACCTGGAAATCACCGAACATGGCGGCCAGGTGGTGGTGTCGTTCAAGTACGAGCGCGCCATTGCGTTGGGTGGTCCGGCCTACCTCGTGTACCGCTTTGCCGCGCAGACCCACTAAGTGCGGCCCGACCTGATTGCGCTGCAAGAGCGCTTGCAGCATGTTTTTTCCGACCCCGGTCTGCTCGAGCGCGCCACTACGCACCGCAGTTTTTCTGCCGAGCACAACGAGCGGCTGGAGTTCTTGGGCGACTCCGTGCTGAATCTGGCCGTCTCCAGCCTGCTCTACCAGCGCTTGTCGGCCCTGCCCGAAGGGGAACTCTCGCGTGTCCGCGCCAACCTCGTCAGACAGGAGAGCCTGTACCAGTTGGCCTTGCGCTTGCCACTGGCCCAGGCGCTGCGTCTGGGCGAGAGCCTCTCGGGCAACCGGCAACGCCGTTCACGGCGCCGGTGCGCTGATGAACTGCAACCGGACGAGGCCGGATCCGGCGGCCTGCAACACCCATCGATCCTGGCCGATGCGCTGGAAGCGCTGATCGGCGCCGTGTACCTGGATGCCGGTTACGCCAGCGCCCAAGCGCTGGTGCAGCGCCTGTTCCAGGATGTGGAGATCAGCCCCCGGATGCAGGCGGCGGCCAGGGACGCCAAAACCGCATTGCAGGAGTGGCTCGCGAGCCGCAAAATGAAACCGCCCCAGTACCAGGTGGTGGCAAGGGTCGGGGCGGCGCATTGTCCGACCTTCGAAGTCGCGTGCGGTATTCCCGCTCTGGGCCTGACCGAGCGCGGCAGCGCCGGCTCGCGCCAGGCCGGCGAGCAGGCGGCGGCGGCGGCCATGCTGGCCACATTGAAAGCCAGAAATTTATGAACGGCGCTACCAAAAACGTAGCCGATGGCGAAGCTGCAACAAGCGCCTTGGCACCCCATGATCTGGATGCGATGCTGACCGCCGCAGGCGTTACAGACGTTGCAGGCGTTGCAGCGGCCACGCCCGGCCAACGCTGCGGCGCAATAGCCATCGTCGGCAAGCCGAATGTGGGCAAGTCGACCTTGCTCAACGCGCTGGTGGGCCAGAAGATCAGCATCACCTCGCGCAAGGCGCAGACCACGCGCCACCGCATCACGGGCATTTGCACGCGCGCGCAAACGCAATTCGTTTTCGTCGACACGCCGGGCTTTCAAACCCGGCATGCGAACGCGCTGAACAAATCGCTGAACAAGGCCGTGGTGGGCGCGCTCGGCGATGTCAGCCTGATCCTCTTCGTGGTCGAGGCCGGCAACTTCACGCTGGCCGATGCCAAAGTACTGTCGCTGTTCAAGCCCGGCGTCGCAACGCTGCTGCTGGCCAACAAGCTCGACTTGGTGCCGCGCCGCGCCGACATCGCGCCCTGGCTCCAAAGCATGCAGGAGCGCCACCCGTTTGCCGAGTTCGTGCCCATGTCGGCCAAGAACCAGGGCGACATCGAGCGCCTGTTCGGCATCTGCGCCCGCTACCTGCCCGAGCAGGCTTGGTGGTACGCGCCGCACGAACTGACCGACCGCAGCGAAAAATTCCTGGCCAGCGAGACCGTGCGCGAGAAGCTATTTCGCTTCACCGGCGACGAACTGCCCTACACCTCGACGGTGCTCATCGACCGGTTCGGGCAAGAGCTCAGCCGGCAGCACAAGCGCCTGGTGAAGATCGCCGCCACCATCGTGGTCGAGCGCGACAGCCACAAGATGATGGTCATCGGCGACAAGGGCGAGCGCCTCAAACGCATCGGCACCGAAGCGCGCCAGGAACTGGAAAAACAGCTCGACGCCAAAGTCTTCCTGGAACTATGGGTCAAGGTGCGCTCCGGCTGGGCCGACGACCAAGCGCGCGTGCGCTCGTTCGGCTACGAATGAGCCTGAAATAAAAATATTGTATTTCCCATATCGATGAGCGCAGGCCAGACTCCGCCATCATCGATGGAGACAAAGGCCCGGCCCGGTATCGAACGGGAACGGACCGATGAAAGCACACATGGAAAAGACACTGCAAAACATCCGGGTGCTGGAACTCGGACAGGTGCTGGCGGGACCGTTCGCCGGCGCGATTCTTGCCGACCTCGGGGCCGACGTGGTCAAGCTCGAACGCACCGATGGTGGCGACGACGCGCGCCACATGGGGTCGGCCTTTCGCCATGGCGACTCGATCAACTTCCACGTCTTCAATCGCGGCAAGAAGTCCGTCGCCATCGACCTCAAGAGCGACCAAGGCATGCAAGCCTTCGACCGGCTGGCGGCCGGCACGGACATCCTGATCCACAACCTGCGCCCCGGCGTCACCCGGTCCATGCAGATCGACGGGCCGACGCTGTGCGCGCGCTACCCGCGCCTGATCTATTGCGAGATCTCGGCTTTCGGCCACACCGGGCCGCTCAGCATGCAGCCGGGCTACGAGCCATTGATCCAGGCTTTCAGCGGGCTGTCGAGCATCAATGGCGGGCCCGATGATCCGCCGATGCGCACCGGCGCCTCGGTCTGCGACCAAGGCACGGGCATGTGGGCCGTGATCGGTGCGCTGGCGCTATTGCAGCGGCGCCAGCAGACAGGCAAGGGCGGTATCGTCAGCACCTCGCTGCTGGAAACGGCCCTGGTCTGGACGGCCCAAAAGACCGACGCCTATGTCAACGAAAGGCGTTTGCCGGAGCGCCACCGGTCGGGCCACCCCGGCTTCGTGCCCTACGAGGCCTTCGACACGGCCGATGCGCCGTTGCTGATCTGCTGTGGCAACGACCGGCTTTTCGCCCGGTTCGCGCATGAACTCGGGCGCGACGACTGGATTGCCGACGAGCGCTTTGCGAGCAACCGGCTGCGGCTGCGCCACCAGACGGCGCTGCTCGAACAGATCGTGCCGCTGCTGCGCACGCAGACCCGGGCGCAATGGATGGCCCGGTTCGCCGGTGCAGGTGTGCCCTGCGCGCCGGTGCACACCGTGCCGCAGGCCATTGCGCACCCGCAGGTGCAAGCGCTGGACATGCTGCAAGCCGTGCCGGGCGAGGATTTCCGGCTGACGGCGTTGCCGATGTCGATCGATGGCCTGCGGCCTGCGCACCGCTCGGTCGCCCCGCGCCTGGGCCAGCACAACGCCGAACTTGGCGCACCCGTGCCGCAAGGAGGTCCGGATGTCTGACCTTCCCCGTCGCGTGCATCTGCATGAAGAAGGCCCGCGCGAGGGCTTTCAGATGGAAGCCGGGCCGATTGCGTCGGCAGACAAGGTGCGCCTCATCGAAGCCTTGGCCCGGACGGGCCTGCGAGAGATACAGTGCGTGTCCTTCGTCAACCCCGGGCGCGTGCCCGGCATGGCCGACGCGGAACTCGTCGCGCAGTCGATCCGCAAGCGCCAGGGC
Organism: Verminephrobacter eiseniae EF01-2; assembly: GCF_000015565.1. NCBI lineage: Bacteria > Pseudomonadati > Pseudomonadota > Betaproteobacteria > Burkholderiales > Comamonadaceae > Verminephrobacter > Verminephrobacter eiseniae. Next base: position 3,611,925 of record NC_008786.1, on the reverse strand, counting down.
GTGCGCTACACCGGCCTGTGGCTCAACCTGCGCGGCATGCAGCGCGCACTGGGCACGCCACTCGACATCGAAGGCACGGTGAGCATCAGTGCGTCCGAGGCGTTTTCGGTGCGCAACTACGGCAAGGGCACGGCCGCTTTGCTCGATGCGCAGCGGACGACGCTGGCGTTTTGCGTCGAACATGCGATTGCCGTAACCAGAGCCAGCGTCACCACGGCCTTCGGTTGCAACCTCGAAGGCGCGATCTGCGCCGCCACCGTGGTCGAACGTGTATCGCAACTGCTCGGCCTGATGGACGAATTCGGCCTGCCGTTGCCGATCCTGCGGCTGGCCGATACCGTGGGCTGGGCCCAGCCGAATGCGATAGCCTCGGCGATCGGCGCCGTGCGCGAACGCTGGCCGGCGCTGCGCCTCGGCCTGCACCTGCACGACACGCGCGGCACGGCCATGGCCAATGCGCTGATGGGCTTGCAGATGGGCATCGACACCTTCGACAGCGCATGCGCCGGACTCGGTGGTTGCCCGTTCGCCGGGCACACCGGCGCGGCCGGCAATATCTGCACCGAAGACCTCGCGTTCATGTGTGAGGAAATGGGCATCGACACCGGCGTCGATCTGGAGGCGCTGATCGAATGCGCGCGGCTGGCCGAACAGATCGTCGGCCATCCCTTGCCGGGAAAGCTCATGCGCGCCGGCACGCTGGAGCGCTTGCGGCACTGACTGCAAAGAAATTTTCACGAAAGAACACCACCGTGCCGACTCCTTTCATTCGGCTGCGCATGTCGTCGGCATGGGCAGCGGCCATGCTCGCCACGGCCGCTGCCGCGCAGGCCCAGCCGTACCCCACCAGGCCGATGACCATCGTCGTGCCTTTCGCTGCCGGCAGCGGCACGGACCAGTTGGCGCGCAGCCTGGCGCAGGCGCTGGGTGCGCAGTACAAGGTGCCGGTCATCGTCGACAACCGGGCCGGTGCCAGCGGCTTCCTCGCCGCGCAGTACGTGGCCAAGGCCGTGCCCGACGGCTACACGGTGCTGATGACGACCAACACCACGCATGCGGCCAACGAGCATCTGTTCAAGAAACTGCCCTACGACCCGGTGAAAGACTTCACCCCGGTGGCGCTGTTGTCCAAGGGACATATGCTGCTGCTGGTGAATGCGGATTCAGCGATCAAGTCGGTGGCCGACCTGATCGCCGCCGCGAAGAAGTCGCCCGGCAAACTCAACTTCGGCAGCGGCAGTTCGTCCAGCCGCGTGGCCAGCGAATCGCTCAAGCAGATGGCCGGCATCGACGTGGTGAACGTGCCCTACAAGAGCAACCCCATGGCCATCACCGATCTGCTGGGCGGCCAGGTCGACTTCATGTTCGCCGATACACCGACTGCGCTGCCGCAGGTCAAGAGCGGCAAGCTGCGCGCGCTCGCCGTGAGCGGCAACCAACGGCTGGCCGCAGTGCCGGCATTGCCCACGGTGGAGGAAGCCGGCGTCAAGGGCTACGACATGTCGTACTGGACGGCCGTCTACCTGCCGCCCGGCGCGCCGGCCGCGATTACCGGCAAGCTCAATGAAATGGTGATCGACGCAGCGTCGGCACCCACCTTCGTGGCCTATCGGGCGAGCACCAGCGGCGAGGTGGTCACCAGCACGCCCGAAGGGCTGGCGGCGTTCCAGGCGGCCGAGTCGCGCAAATGGGGGCAGGTGATCCGCGCCGCAGGCATCCAACCCGAGTGACGGATGCACGACGGCCAAGCCAGGCAAAACGCTTGGGCTCGTGCGGACAGCGCCGTGGTGATCACGGGCATGAAACCGGGGGGCGGCAGTCCATGCCTGCGTGGCAGATTGGGGCTGCGCATGCTCGAACCAGCGCTCCAGAGTCCCCACTTCGATACCGCCCCCGTGCAAGCTGCGCCGTGCGGTGGCAGTAGCAAATGGCTGCTCCTTGCCTCCTTTTTTCCGCTTCGTCGCGCAACCCCGATACAATCTGCGGCTTTGCGCACAACGGGCGCGGCAGGTCGATGTCCTGCCCGTGCCCTGATGTCCTGGCGTCACTGGTGTCGCCGACATGAGCCGCGCAGCCCCGCCGCAGAACATGCATGGGCACGGCACGCCTTCCAGCCTGGGGGCCGCCGGCCGGCGCATCGGGCGGCCACAACCCAAGCAACTTGCTATGAAAATCGCTCAAGAAATCCGCGCCGGCAACGTCATCATGCACGGCAAGGATCCGATGGTCGTCCTGAAGACCGAATACGCCCGTGGCGGCCGCGGCGCTGCCACCGTGCGCATGAAGCTCAAGAGCCTGATCGCCAACTTTGGCACCGAAATCGTGCTCCGGGCCGACGACAAGATCGACAACGTGATCCTGGACAAGAAGGAATGCACCTATTCCTACTTTGCCGACCCGATGTATGTCTGCATGGACGCCGAATACAACCAGTACGAAGTCGAAGCCGGGAACATGGGCGACGCACTGAACTACCTGGAAGACGGCATGGCCCTCGAAGTGGTGTTCTACGACGGCAAGGCGATCTCGGTCGAACTGCCCACCAGCGTGGAACGCGAGATCACCTGGACCGAACCGGCCGTCAAGGGCGACACCTCCGGCAAGGTGATGAAGCCGGCCAAGATCGCCACCGGCTTCGAGGTGCCGGTGCCGCTGTTCGTGGCGCAAGGCGACAGGATAGAAATCGACACCCGCACCGGCGAATACCGCAGGCGCGTGTGATGATCAAATCGGCTGCGCCAGCAGGTCATGCCCGCGCACGCCGACGATGCGGGCCTGGGTGAACTCGCCCACCTTCAGGGTCTTGCTGATCTTTTCGGGCGGCAGCAGGTGCACTGCGCCGTCGATCTCCGGCGCGTCGGCATAGCTGCGGCCTACGCCGCCCTTGCGGCCCAGGCCCGGGGCAGCGTCGATCAGCACCTGCATCGTGGCGCCCACGCGGCGTTGCAGTTTGGCGCTCGACAGCGCTTCGGCCACGGCCATGAAACGGGCGCGGCGCTCTTGCCGCAGTGGCATCGGCAACATGCCGGGCAGATCGTTGGCCACGGCGCCGCTCACGTCGCTGTAGGCAAAGCAGCCGACGCGGTCGATTCGGGCTGCGCGCAGGAAGTCCAGTAGATGCTCGAACTCGGCCTGCGTCTCGCCGGGAAAGCCGACGATGAAGCTGCTGCGGATCACGATCTCGGGGCAGACTTCGCGCCAGCGCTGTATGCGCTCCAGGTTGCGCTCGCCGCTGGCGGGGCGCTTCATGCGCCGCAGCACCTCGGGGTGGCTGTGCTGCAAGGGCACATCCAGATAGGGCAGCACCCGGCCCTGGGCCATCAGCGGGATGAGCGCATCGACGCTCGGGTAGGGGTACACATAGTGCAGCCGCACCCAGGCGCCGTAGGGCTCGGCGAGCGCGCCCAGCGCCTGCACCAGTTCCAGCAGGCGGGTCTTGAGCGGTTGGCCGTCCCAGAAACCGGTGCGGTACTGCATGTCCACGCCATAGGCCGAGCTGTCCTGGCTGATCACCAGCAGTTCTTTCACGCCGCCGGCAAACAAGGCCCTGGCCTCGTTCAGCACAGCGCCAATCGGGCGCGAGACCAGCGCGCCGCGCAGGGTCGGGATGATGCAGAACGTGCAGCGGTGGTTGCAGCCCTCGCTGATCTTCAGGTAGGCGTAATGCCTGGGCGTGAGCTTCAGGCCCGCAATGCCCATGCCCCCGGGCACCAGATCGATGAAGGGGTCGTGCGGCTTGGGCAGGTTCCGGTGGACTGCGTCCAGCACCTGCTGCGTGGCCTGGGGCCCGGTCACGGCCAGTACGCTGGGGTGCAACTGGCGCACCATGTTGCCGCCGTCGGCGCCGGTGCGCGCGCCCAGGCAGCCGGTGACGATGACCTTGCCGTTCTCGGCCAGCGCCTCGCCAATGGTGTCCAGGCTTTCCTTGACCGCATCGTCGATGAAGCCGCAGGTGTTGACGATGACCAAATCCGCGCCCTGAAAGGTCTTGGAGGTCTCGTAGCCCTCGGCGCTCAACTGCGTCAGGATGAGTTCGGAGTCGGTCAGGGCCTTGGGGCAGCCGAGCGACACCATGCCTATGCGCGGGGCGCGCTCTGCGGTCATTGTGGTCATGGGGATGTCAATCTCAGGTCTCGTATATGGCCCAGCGCGCGGCGCATGGCTGCTTGCGCCGGGCGCCCGTTTCAGCGCTTGAGGCCAAACGCTCCCAGCATCTGCTCGGTCTGCTTGTGCATCTGCTCTTGCATTTGCGCGAGCATCGACTGCGACTGCTCCACATAGTTGCCCATCATGCCCTTGAGCATCGGCGACTGCAGGCTCATGAACCGGGTCCACATCTCGGGCGTCACGCTTTGCGACTGCTCGGCCAGCTTGACCTGTATGTCGGTAAAGGCTTGCACGTTCTTTTCCAGATAAGCGCCCATGAAGCCCTGCATCGCATGGCCGTAGAAACGGATGATGTTGGCCAGCACCGCCTCGGTGAACATGGGCACGCCGCCGGCCTCCTCTTCCAGGATGATTTGCAGCAGGATGCTGCGCGTCAGGTCTTCGCCCGTCTTGGCGTCGCGCACCACCAGTTTCTGGTGGGCCATGACGAGTTGGCGCACTTCGGCCAAGGTGATGTAGCTGGAGGTATCCGTGTCGTACAAACGGCGGTTGGGGTATTTCTTGATCACGCGCGGGGCCGACTTGGTTTCGGCGCTTTTTTGTCCGGACACAACGAACTCCTCGGGCCGAAGCCCATATATTGCAGTGCAATATATTCTAGGGATTGTGCGCCGCCACGACGGCAAAGGAATACCCTGACGGCGTGCCAGTGTCGCGTCATCGGTCAGATGCCGCAGGCTGCGCGCAGCCATCGGAGCGCAGCGCGCAGCCCATACCGAGCGTATTGGCAAGCGATGCAACGCTGCGCTGCGCTCCGATGGCCAGCGCCGACCGACAGTGGACCGATGACGCGACACCAGGATCAGCCGGCAGGGTGCAGGAAGGCATCGATATCCGCCACCGGCCCGGGCCGGCCGAACAGATAGCCCTGAAACCCTTCGCAGCCATGCAGTTGCAGGAACGACAACTGTCCGGTGGTCTCGACCCCTTCGGCCACCACTTGCAGGTCCAGGCTCTTGGCCAGCGCCAGGATGGTGCGCACGATGGCCGCGTCGTTCGGGTCGGCCAGCACCTCGCGCACGAAGCTCTGGTCGATCTTGATCTGGTCCAGCGGCAGGCGCTTGAGGTAACTCAGGCTGGAGTAGCCGGTGCCGAAGTCGTCCAGCGCAAAGCCCACGCCTTCGCTCTTGAGCTGCGCCATGCGGGCGATGGTGTCTTCGATGTCGCCCAGCAGCAGGCTTTCGGTCAGCTCCAGCTTGAGTCTGCGCGGGTCGGCGCCGTGGCTTTTGAGCTGGTGCAGCACCTGCGCGACAAAGCCCGGTTGCCGAAATTGCCGGGCGCTGACGTTCACCGAGATCGACAGCCCGGCGGTGTCCGGGTGCCGGCTCCAGCGCTGCAACTGCGCGCAGGCGGTTTGCAGCACATACTGGCCCAGCGGCAGGATCAGCCCGGTCTGCTCGGCCAGCGGGATGAAGTCTGCCGGGCCGATCATGCCGCGCTGCGGGTGGCGCCAGCGCACCAGGGCTTCGGCGCCCATCAGGCGCGCCTGGTGGTCGACCACCGGCTGGTAGTACACCAGCAGTTCGGCGCGCGCCAGGCCCTGGCGCAGGTCGGCCTCCAGGTTGGAGCGGGCGTTGACGGCGGCCTGCATGTCCGGGTCGAAGAAGCGCTGGGTGTTGCGGCCTGCGGCCTTGGCCTGGTACAGCGCCAGGTCGGCGCGCTTGAGCAGTTCGTCGACCGACAGGCGCTGCTCGCCAAACAGCGTCACGCCGATGCTCAGCGTGCTGTAGTGCTGGCCGCCGTCGAGCGCGAAGGGCTGGTTCAGGCTGGCCAGCAGTTTGTCGGCCACCATTTCGGCCTGCGCGGTGGCGCTGCGCAGGTCGGGTGCCAGGGCTTCGAGCATGACGACGAATTCGTCGCCGCCGAAGCGGGCCACGGTGTCGGCGGCGCGCACGCTGGCCACCAGGCGGGTGGCGACCTGCGCCAGCAGTTGGTCGCCCATGTCGTGGCCCAGGGTGTCGTTGAGGTCTTTGAAGTTGTCCAGGTCGATGAACAGCAGCGCGCCCAGTTTGTGCGTGCGCTGGCAGGTGGCGATGCTGCGTTGCAGCCGGTCGAGCAGCAGGCGCCGGTTGGGCAGGCCGGTCAGCGCGTCGTAGAACGCCAGGCGCTCGATCTCCTGCTCGGCCAGTTTGCGGTCGGTGATGTCCATCGTGAAGCCATGCGAGACCACCGAGCCGTCAGGCTCGCGGTGCGGGATGGCATTGGTCATGTGCCAGCGCACACTGCCGTCGGACATGCACACGCGGTACTCGCATTGCCAGGGAACCAGCTTGCGCACCGAGGTGATCGCCGAGCGCCGCACCTGCGGCCGGTCTTGGGCCAGCACGCGCAGCATCAGCACGCCGTGGTCGGCCGTGACCTCCCGGGGTTCGACCCCCATGAATTCGCGCACCGCATCGCTGATGTACTGCACGCTGGTCGCGCCGTCGGAATGCAGCCGAAACTCGTAGATGAAACCGGGTATGCGGCTGGCAATGCGCTGGATGAACAGCAGTTGCTCGCGCAACTGCTCTGCGGCCCGGTGCTCGTCGGTCACGTCCTGCACCACGCCCATCACCACCCGCACCCCGTCGCGCGGCAGCGTGCGCTGCAAACGCGTGCGCATCCAGCGCACTTGGCCGTCGGGGCGGCGCCAGCGGTATTCCGCGTCCAGGCCGCGTTCGCCGCGTCCATCGCGCTCGCGCAGTTGGCGAAACACATGGCGGTCTTCGGGCAGGATGCCGCTGACGGCACGCTCGGGGTCGACCCATTCCTGCTGCTCGAACCCGGCGATCGCGCACAAACCGGGGGACCACAGCAGCACGGTCTCGCCCGGGTCTTCGATGCGGCGCCAGTGGCCTGCGCGCGCCAGGCTTTCCATGGTGTCGAAGACCTCGGTCTGCTCCCGCAGATCGCGCCGCACCTCCTCCAGCGAGCGCTCGGACGCCGCCAGCGCGGTGCGCAGGGTTTCGGCTTCGGAGGCATCGCGCACCGTGACCATGATGCCGTCACGGGCGACGCGGCGGGCCGTCAGGTCCCAGGCCAGCAGCAGCCGGCCAGGCTCGCGCACCACCTGGCGGCATTCGAGCAATGCGCCCACGCGCACCACGCCATACAACTGGTCCATCAAGGGGGTGTCTGCCAACTGGTCGAACACCTCGCTGGCATCCGCGCCCGGGCTGCGCACTGCGCCCAGGCCGGGCATGCGGCGGGCTGCGGCATTGGCCCCGCGCAAGCGCAGCCGCTCGCCCTGCAAGCGAAACTCCATCAAGGCCACCGGCACCGCATCCACCAGGGCTTGCAGACGCGCTTGCGCAATGGAATCCATGGCCCCCTCTCCGGCAGGGGAAAGAGGGTCGGTCGACAGTTCGGTTGTCATCGCAGCGCTCTGAAACCTCTGATTCGGACGGGGCAGGCCGGTGGTCCAGGCCGGACTGCCAGCATACAACCAAGAATTGTCAAAACATCGCCGGGAAACAAATCCCCACAGTAATCACAGGCAGCGCAGAGAAATCGCAGCGCCGATTCCAGGGGCCGGTTCGCCGTCGTTCACCGGCCGGTGGCGGGCGCAAGAATCAGCGCGCCCGGGGTGTTCGCCGCGCTGGCGTCGTGGTCGAGGATGGCGCTGATGGCCCGCTGGCAACCGATAGCGTCGACATTGCCGGCCACGGACAAATTCATGTCGCCTCCGGTCAATCTTTGTCGCGCCAACCTGTGACAGTGCGGAGCGCACCTGCCGTCGCCTGCGAGCACTGACTTTTACGAAGACCGCCCCATGACAAAGCGCTTTGCCCTTTCCGGTTTCCTCGGCTTGGTCATGCTGTGCGCGCCGCTGGCGCAAGCGGCTGCAGCGGAGCCCGCCAGTTGCAAGACCGTGCGTTTTGCCGATGTGGGCTGGAGCGATATCGCGGCCACGACCGGGCTGGCCTCGGTGGTGCTCGAAGGGCTGGGCTACCAGCCGAGCGTGACGATCGCCTCGTTGCCGATCGCGTTCACCGGCATCAAGTCCAAGCAGATCGACGCCTTCCTGGGCTACTGGTTTCCCAGCATGACGCCCATCATCGAGCCTTTCGTCAAGGCCGGGCAGATCAAGGTGCTCGACCGGCCCAACCTGGTCGGCGCCAAGTACACACTGGCGGTTCCGGCCTATCTGTACGACAAGGGGCTCAAGACCTTCACCGACATCGCCAAGTTCCACAAAGAGTTGGACGGCAAGCTCTACGGCATCGAGCCTGGCAACGACGGCAACGCGCTGATGCAGGGCATGATCGACAAAAACGAATATGGCCTGAAGGGCTTCAAACTGGTGGAGTCCAGCGAAGCCGGCATGCTGGCCGAAGTCCAGCGCGCAGCGCGCAGCGGCAAGGCCATCGTCTTTCTGGGCTGGGAGCCGCATCCGATGAATGTGCAGATGAAGATGAAATACCTGCAAGGCGGCGATGCCGTGTTTGGCCCCAACCTGGGCGAGGCCAAGGTCTTCACGGCGCTGCCGCCCGACTACGAGGCACGCTGCCCGAATGTCGCGCGCTTGCTGAAGAATCTGCGCTTTACCACCGACATCGAAAATGCGGTGATGCTGGACATCCTCGAAAAGGTCAAGCCCAGTGATGCCGCCCGGGCCTATCTGAAGAAAAACCCCGCCCCGCTGGGCGAATGGCTCGATGGCGTCAAGACCTTCTCCGGCCAGGAAGGTCTGCCCGCCGTCACGGCGGCGCTGAAAAACTGATTCTTTTCACACCAACCAACCAACCAAAAGGGGACATGAAATGCCAACGAATCGCGGTGTCGTTTATTTGCGCCAGGGCCAGGTCGAGGTGCAGTCGATCGCCTTTCCCGAACTGATCGACCCTGCGGGTCGCCGCGCCGAGCATGGCGTGATCCTGAAGGTGCTGAGCACCAACATTTGCGGATCGGACCAGCATATGGTGCGCGGGCGCACCACCGCGCCGGCCGGGCTGGTGCTGGGCCATGAGATCACCGGCGAGGTGCTCGAAGTGGGCCGCGATGTGCAGATGCTGACGCCGGGCGACATCGTGTCGGTGCCGTTCAACGTCGCCTGCGGGCGCTGCCGCAGTTGCAAGGAGCAACACACCGGCGTGTGCCTGAGCGTCAACCCGTCGCGGGCCGGCGGCGCCTATGGCTATGTCGACATGGGCGGCTGGATCGGCGGGCAGGCCGAATATGTGATGGTGCCTTACGCCGACTTCAACTTGCTCAAGTTCCCCGACCGCGCACAGGCGATCGAGAAAATCCGCGACCTGACCTGCCTGTCCGACATTCTGCCCACCGGCTACCACGGCGTGGTGACGGCCGGGGTAGGCCCGGGCAGCACGGTGTACGTGGCCGGGGCCGGGCCTGTCGGCCTGGCCGCCGCCGCATCGGCCCGGCTGCTGGGTGCGGCGGTGGTCATCGTCGGCGATGTCAATCCGGCACGCCTGGAACATGCGCGCAAAGTGGGCTTTCAGACCGTCGACCTGTCCAGGGACGCCACGCTGGCCGAACAAATCGCGCAGATCCTGGGCACACCGGAAGTCGACTGCGCCGTCGACGCGGTGGGTTTCGAGGCGCGCGGCCATGGCCACGCGGGCTCGCAAGCCGAGGCCCCGGCCACGGTCCTCAATTCATTGATGGAAGTCACGCGCGCGGCCGGCAAGATCGGCATCCCCGGCCTGTACGTCACCGAAGACCCGGGCGCTGTCGACAAGGCCGCGCAGCATGGCGCGCTCAGCATCCGCCTGGGGCTGGGTTGGGCCAAGTCGCACAGCTTTTTTACCGGCCAGACACCGGTGATGAAATACAACCGCGCGCTGATGCAGGCCATCCTCTGGGATCGCATACAGATCGCCGATGTGGTGGGCGTGCAAGTGATCACGCTGGATCAGGCGCCGATGGGCTACGCCGAGTTCGACGCGGGAGCGCCGAAGAAATTCGTCATCGACCCGCATGGCGTGCTGATCAAGCATTGAACCGCGCCAGCGTGCTGCGCCGGCCCTCGGCGCAGCACCCGACCCCCATCAGCCAGACAGCCAGACGGCAATGACCCAAGAGGCCAGGTCGGCCTTGCGGCGACCGATGCAAGGCCATGACCACCGATTTTTTCGACTACATCATCGTAGGTGCCGGCTCCGCAGGGTGCGTGCTGGCCAACCGCCTGACCGAAGACCCGCAGTTGCGGGTCTTGGTGCTGGAAGCCGGCCCTGCCGACCACAGCCTGTTCATCCATATGCCTTCGGCATTCGCCTACCCGCTGGCCAATGACCGGTACAACTGGTACTACCACACCGATCCCGAGCCTTTCATGGACCAGCGCTCCATGTATTGCCCAAGGGGGCGGGTGCTGGGCGGCTCCTCGTCGATCAACGGCATGGTCTACATCCGTGGCCACGCGCTGGACTACGAGGGCTGGGCCAGTCGCCCGGGGCTGGCCAACTGGTCCTATGCCGATTGCCTGCCATACTTTCGCAAGGCCGAACACCGGGCCCGGGGTGGCGATGCTTACCGGGGCGACAGCGGCCCGCTGAAGGTGTCCACCGGCGCCTGCCGCAACCCGCTGTACAGCGCCTTCATCGAAGCCGGGCAACAGGCCGGCTACGCCTACACCGACGACATGAACGGCTATCGCCAGGAGGGCCTGGGGCCGATGGACATGACGGTCCACAAGGGCCGGCGCTGCAGCGCTGCCGTGGCCTACCTGCGACCGGCGATGAAGCGCCCCAATCTGCAGGTGCGCACCCGCGCGCTGGTGGCCCGCGTGGCGTTCGAGCCTGGCAGCAGCCCGCCGCGCGCCATCGGTGTGCAAGTCGTCAACGGCCAGCGCATCGACCTGCTGCGCGCCAGCCGCGAAGTGATACTGTGCGGCGGCGCGATCAACTCGCCACAACTGCTGCAACTGTCGGGCATCGGCGACCCCGATGCGCTGCGCCACCTGGGCATTGCAGTGCTGGCACCGCTGCGCGGCGTCGGGGCCAACCTGCAAGATCACCTGGAAACCTATGTGCAGTACGCCTGCAAGGAACCGATTACGCTGTACGGCGCCATGAATTGGCGCGCCAAGCTCAGGATCGGCGCACAGTGGCTGCTCCAGGGCACCGGGCTGGGGGCGACGAACCACTTCGAATCGGGCGGCTTCATCCGTAGCGCAGCCGGGGTTCGGCACCCCGACTTGCAATACCACTTCCTGCCGATGGCGATCAGCTACGACGGCAGCGCGCCGGCCAGCTTCCACGGTTTCCAGGCCCATGTGGGGCCGATGCGGCCGACCAGCCGGGGCCATGTCCGGCTGCGCAGCGCCGACCCCAAAGAGCCGCCGCAGATCCTGTTCAACTACATGGCGACCGAGCAGGACCGCAAGGAAATGCGCGCCGGCATCCGCCTGACGCGCGAGATTTTTGCGCAGCCGGCCTTTGACCGGTTCCGGGGCCGGGCAGTCTGCCCGACCGACGCCGTGCAAACCGACGCCGAGATCGACGCCCATATCCGCGCCCATGGCGAAAGCGCCCTGCACCCTTCATGCAGCTGCCGCATGGGCAGCGACGAGTGGGCCGTCACCGATGGCAGCGCGCGCGTGCACGGCGTGGCCGGACTGCGCGTGGTCGACGCATCGATCATGCCCGATGTGGTCAGCGGCAACCTGAACGCGCCGACCATCATGCTGGCCGAAAAACTGGCCGACACCATCTGCGGCAAAACGCCCCTGCCCCGCTCCGACATGCCCTACTTCGTGCATCCCCAATACAAGAGCGTGCAGCGCTGAATCCGGCACCCATAGCCCATGGCCGTCAGCGTATTCGACATCTTCAAGATCGGCATCGGGCCGAGCAGTTCCCACACCGTGGGGCCGATGCGCGCCGCGCGCCTGTTCGCCGAGCGCCTGCGGCACCAAGGGCTGCTGGCCTCCTGCGCCCGCGTCGAGGTCAAGCTGTATGGCTCCCTGGGCTCGACCGGCAAAGGCCATGGCAGCGACAAGGCCGTGCTGCTCGGCCTCGAAGGCCACGACCCTGAAAGCATCGACGTGGAGGCCATCGGCGCGCTGCTCGAACGCATCCGCAGCACCGGCCAACTGCGCCTGGCGGGTTTGCAGCCGATGGCGTTCAATGAAAAAGCCCACCTGGCCTTCTACCGCCGCGAGACCCTGGCCTTCCACCCGAACGGCATGCGCTGCCTGGCCTACGACGCAGCGGGCAGCGAACTGCTCAACCGCTGCTACTACTCGGTGGGCGGCGGCTTCGTGGTCAGCGACGAAGCGGCAGCCGACGGCCAGAAGCACAAACTGCTGGTTCCCGACACCAGCGTTTTGCCCCACCCCTTTCACAGCGGCGACGAACTGCTGCGGCGCTGCCAGGCCAGCGGCCTGTCGATTGCCGGCCTGATGCGCGCGAACGAACGCCACTGGCGCAGCGACGCCGAGATCGACGCCGGCCTGCTGCGCATCTGGGCCGTGATGCAGGACTGCGTGGCTCGCGGCTGCCGCACCCAAGGCATATTGCCGGGCGGCTTCAAGGTCAAACGGCGTGCCGCCGACCTGCACGACAAACTCTGTGCCCACGCGGCCTCGGGGCCTGGGGCAAGCGGCATTGGCGGCATTGGCGGCGCCGGCGATCCGCTGCAGGTGCTCGACTGGGTGAACCTCTACGCGCTGGCGGTGAACGAAGAAAACGCCGCCGGCGGCCGGGTCGTCACCGCGCCCACCAACGGTGCTGCGGGCATCGTACCGGCCGTGCTGCACTACTACACCCGGTGGTTTGTCGCCAGCGCCAGCAGCGCCGGTGTCATCGACTTCCTGCTGACCGCCGCCGCAATCGGCATGTTGTACAAGGAAAACGCCTCCCTGTCCGGCGCCGAAGTCGGCTGCCAGGGCGAGGTCGGGGTGGCCTGCTCGATGGCCGCTGCAGCCCTGTGCGCGGTCATGGGCGGGCGGCCGGAACAGGTGGAAAACGCCGCCGAGATCGGCATGGAGCACCACCTGGGCCTGACCTGCGACCCGGTCGGCGGCCTGGTGCAAATACCCTGCATCGAACGCAACGCCATCGCCTCGGTCAAGGCCATCAACGCCGCCCGCATGGCCCTGCATGGCGACGGCACACACCATGTGAGCCTGGACAAGGTCATCAAGACCATGCGCGAAACCGGCGCCGACATGCTGACCAAATACAAGGAAACCGCACGCGGCGGCTTGGCCGTGAACATTGCCGAGTGTTGAGCGCCTGTGCTGCGCGTTCCCAGCGGCACCGCACCAGCGCGCCCGGCCCGCCGCACCCCGGAGAGCGGAGAGCGGCTCTGCAAGGATGTGCCGGCCCCGCCGGGCTTGTCGGTAAAGCAGGTTGCCGAACGCCTGGAGGTGCCGCGACCTCGCACCCTGGCGCCCAGGCGCATGCTCGACGGGCACGCGGCGATCAGCCCGGGCCTGGCACTGGCCGGCCTGATCAAGCGCGGGAACCCCGCGCCACTGCCGGCCGGCGCCGGGCGGCCCGGCACCACAGCAGCACACCGCCGGCGATCATCGGCAGGCACAGCCACTGGCCCATGCTCATGCCCAGCGCCAAAATGCCCAGGAACGCATCAGGCTCGCGGAACTGCTCGGCAATGAAACGCAAGACGCCATAGCCGACCAGAAAGGCCGCCGCCACCTGGCCCTGGCGGCGCTCACGGCGCGCATACAGCCACAGCAGCACGAACAGCAGCAGCCCTTCGAGCAGAAACTGGTACACCTGTGACGGATGGCGCGGCTGCATCGAACCACTGTGCGCAAACACCATGCCCCAGGGCAGGTCAGGGCTGGCAAAACGTCCCCAGAGCTCGCCGTTGATGAAGTTGCCCACGCGCCCGGCTGCCAGCCCGGTGGGAACGCAAGGCGCGACGAAATCGGCCACCTGCAGCAAGGGCCGCTGGCGCGAATGGGCAAACCACAGCATGGCCACGATCACGCCCAGCAGGCCACCATGAAAGGCCATGCCGCCCTGCCATAGCGCAAAGACCTCCAGCGGGTGACCGAGGTAGTAGTCCGGCTTGTAGAACAGGCAGTACCCCAGGCGCCCGCCCAGCACGACGCCTGCCACCCCGAGGAACAGGATGTCTTCCACATCCTTGCGCGACCACGCGCCCGGGCCAGTGCGGCCGGCAAAAGGCGGGTGCCGCAAACGCCGGCAGCCCAGCAGCATGAACAGGCCAAAGGCCGCGAGATAGCTCAGGCCATACCAGTGAATGGCCAACGGGCCGATCTGCAGCGCGACGGGATCGATGGGGGGGTAAATCAGCATGGTGGCCGGTATTGTGCCCGGCAAGCCCCGGGGGTTCGACGGGCCGCCGGGCCGGCGCCGGTCCAGGCAACGGCCACCACGCCGACAGTGGCCAGCAGCACGCTCGCGATGCGCTTGCCGTGCGGCCGCTCGCCCAGGACAGTGACGGAAAAGAGCGCAGGTATCCGCTCATACGGCTCGACATACTGCACGGCTTGAAGTGGGGCGCCCATCATGACAACGGCGCTCGGATGACCCGGGCCTGCATTTCAGTGCGGATGTCTCCGAACGCAATGGCGGCGCCAGCGAGCGACATGGTAGGCGTGGCATGGCGCCGGTTCAGGCAAACTACGCCAGTGTCGCGTCATCGGTCAAATATCGTAGGCTGCGCTGGCCATCGCAGCGCAGCGCAGACCGACAGATGACCGATGACGCGACACCAGGCAACGCGCCAACCAGGCCCATCCCGGCCTGACCCCAACCAACCAACAGCCGCCACGAAAATCGGGGGCACTTCAACGTTTTCAACGCACAGAAAGGATTGGAACGCCCACCGCATGCGCAGCTTTCATCGAAAGTGTGCTGGCACGACAGGCGCCGCCCAGGCCCTGTTCGTCGGCACATTGCCGATCGACTCCGGCAAACGCAAGGCGCCCAGCAACCACCATGGCAGACAACAAGACGACCACGATCGAGCCTATCAACCGCCGCAGCGCGAACATCACACAGGGCAAGTCGCGCGCACCCAACCGCTCCATGTACTACGCCATGGGCTACGTGGAGGGCGACTTCGTCAAGCCGATGGTCGGCGTGGCCAATGGCCACAGCACCATCACGCCTTGCAACAGCGGGCTGCAAAAACTGACCGATGCCGCCATCGAGGGCATCGAGGAGGCCGGCGGCAATGCCCAGGTGTTCGGCACGCCGACCATCTCGGACGGCATGGCCATGGGCACCGAAGGCATGAAGTACAGCCTGGTCAGCCGTGAAGTCATCAGCGACTGCATAGAAACCTGCGTCAGCGGCCAGTGGCTGGACGGCGTGCTGGTGGTCGGCGGCTGCGACAAAAACATGCCCGGCGGCCTGATGGGCATGTTGCGCGCCAACGTGCCCGCAATCTATGTGTACGGCGGCACCATCCTGCCCGGCCACTACCAGGGGCGGGAACTGAATATCGTCAGCGTGTTCGAGGCGGTGGGCGAAAACGCCGCCGGCAAGCTGAGCGACCACGACCTCAGGGAGATCGAAAAGCGCGCCATCCCCGGCACCGGCTCCTGCGGCGGCATGTATACCGCCAACACCATGTCCAGCGCGTTCGAGGCCCTGGGCATCAGCCTGCCCTACTCGTCGACCATGGCCAACCCGCATGACGAGAAGACGAACTCGGCCAAGGCATCGGCCAAGGTGCTGATCGAGGCCATCCGCAACGACCTCAAGCCGCGCGACATCGTGACCAGGAAGGCCATCGAGAATGCAGTGGCCGTGATCATGGCCACCGGCGGCTCGACCAACGCCGTGCTGCATTTCCTGGCGATCGCCCATGCGGCAGGCGTGCCGTGGAGCATCGACGACTTCGAGCGCGTGCGCCAGAAGACCCCCGTGCTGTGCGACCTCAAGCCCAGCGGCAAATACCTGGCCGTGGACCTGCACCGCGCGGGCGGCATCCCGCAGGTGATGAAGCTGCTGCTCAACGCCGGCCTGCTGCATGGCGACTGCATCACCATCGAGGGCAAGACGATGGCCCAAGTGCTCAAGGATGTGCCCGATCGGCCGCGCGCAGACCAGAACGTGATCCGCCCCATCGACCAGCCCCTGTACGCGCAGGGCCACCTGGCCATCCTCAAGGGCAACCTCAGCC
Source organism: Verminephrobacter eiseniae EF01-2 (assembly GCF_000015565.1). Classification (NCBI taxonomy): domain Bacteria; kingdom Pseudomonadati; phylum Pseudomonadota; class Betaproteobacteria; order Burkholderiales; family Comamonadaceae; genus Verminephrobacter; species Verminephrobacter eiseniae. The sequence continues at coordinate 3,595,686 of NC_008786.1, read as the reverse complement.
CCGAAGGGGCCGTGGCCAAGATCACCGGCCTGAAGAACCCGGTCATCACCGGCCCGGCGCGCGTGTTCGACGACGAGCAATCTGCGCTGCAGGCGATACTGGACGGCAAGATCCAGGCCGGCGACGTGATGGTGCTGCGCTACCTGGGGCCCAAGGGCGGCCCCGGCATGCCTGAAATGCTGGCCCCCACCGGCGCGCTGATCGGCGCCGGCCTGGGAGAAAGCGTGGGCCTGATCACCGACGGGCGCTTTTCCGGCGGCACCTGGGGCATGGTCGTCGGCCATGTGGCGCCCGAGGCCGCCGCAGGCGGCACCATCGCTTTCGTGCATGAAGGCGACAGCATCACCATCGACGCCCGCCAACTGCTGCTGCAATTGAATGTGGCTGAGGCAGAAATCGCCCGGCGCCGTGCCCGGTGGACGGCCCCCGCTGCGCGCTACACACGCGGCGTGCAGGCCAAGTTCGCCTTCAACGCATCGAGCGCCAGCCAAGGCGCGGTGCTCGACGCATACTGATCAGGCGCTCACGGTCATGGCGAAAACGCCCGCAGCCACTTCGTCGCTGCGGGCGTTTTTCATTGCGCAAAGACGGCACGCAAGCCGGCTACGCCAACCCCCGGCAGCGGCCACCGGCGGCGCCTCAGCGCGGCTTGCGGCGCTCGGTGCCCAGGGCCCGCTTGTGCTTGTCGAGGCGCTCCTGCCTGCGCTGGTCCATCTTCTCTTGGGCCTTGCGTTTCGTGTAGCCGGAGGAATCAGACCAGAACCACCACGATGCGGTGAGCGCAAACGGCACCAGCATCCACCACCAGGACATTGCAGCGAACGGAGCGACCTCGAAATACTTCAGTGCCAGTAAAACCAGGGAAACAGCCAGCAGATACATCATCATCTCCAGGAAGCGCTATGAACGATTGATTGGATTGCTTGGATCGATTGACTTGGGACAAGCTTGCATGTCAGCCCGGGTCACTACAATGCCGGCGTGTATTTCGCAAGTTGTAACTACCGTCAAACCAAGCAGAGGAATTACCGATGAAGCGCATCCTGATCACTTTTGCCATGGCGCTGTCGGTCGCGCCCGCCGCAATGGCTGACCTGGCCCTGGCGACCGCCAAGCAATGCGTGGCCTGCCACACCGTGGACAAGAAACTGGTCGGCCCGGCATACAAGGATGTCGCCGCCAAATATGCCGGCCAAAAAGATGCCGTGGACAAACTGGCCATCAAGATCACCCAGGGCAGTTCCGGCGTCTGGGGGCCGGTTCCGATGCCGGCCAACGCAAAGGTCAGCGAGGCCGAAGCCAAAAAACTGGCCGCCTGGGTTTTGATGCAAAAGTGATCTGCCACGGGTGTTCTGTGCCGGACTGCGCGCCGGCAGTGTAACAGAACTGATACGACACTTGCGCCGGGATGCGGTCCGGTGCCGCCGGCGTCAACGGCCGCGCAGTTGCTGCTCCAACTGGCCCACATAGGCGGCCGTGGTGTTGTCAGACGCCTGGACCCGCGCCGTCAGGCGCTCCTCCAGGCTGTCCATGCGCGCCAGCAATGCCGCGTGGCTTTGCTGATGCTGTGCCTCCAGAAAGCTGCGCAGTTCGGTGAAACGCGAGGCCTCGGCCTTGTCGGCCAACTCGCGCTGGGCCTGCATCTCCTTGGTGTGGCGGCGGGTTTCCAGCAGGACCGAGCCTTGCAGCGTCAGCACATAGGCGACAAAGAAGATGCCCAGCAGCACCGTCAGCCCCAGCATCAGCAGCCCCAGCGGGGCTTGCACCGTCATCAGCCCCAGCGATACCGGGGCGGGAGCGGCCAGCGCGGGCCAGTTCAGGGCCGCCAGTGCGGCGATGGCCAGCACGGTCACGAGCAAAACGATGGAACGCAAATGCATGAGAGTCTCCTTCAGTTGATTTGGGCCAATTGATCGAGGATGGCCGGATTCTCCAGCGTGCTGGTGTCTTGCGTGATGGCTTCGCCCTTGGCAATGCTGCGCAGCAGGCGGCGCATGATCTTGCCGCTGCGGGTCTTGGGCAGGTTGTCGCCAAAGCGGATGTCCCGGGGCTTGGCGATCGGGCCGATTTCCTTGGCCACCCAGTTGCGCAGCTCGTTGGCGATTTGCCGGGCCTCTTCGCCGGTCGGGCGCAGGCGCTTGAGCACCACGAAGGCGCAGATGGCCTCGCCCGTCACCTCGTCGGGGCGGCCGACCACGGCGGCCTCGGCCACCAGGTCGGTCTTGGCCACCAGGGCCGATTCGATCTCCATCGTGCCCATGCGGTGGCCTGAGACGTTGAGCACGTCATCGATGCGGCCGGTGATGCGAAAGTAGCCACGGTCGGTGCTGCGCACGGCGCCGTCGCCGGCCAGGTAGTAGCCTTTGAGCTCCTGCGGGAAGTAGCTCTTTTTGAAGCGCTCGGGGTCGTTCCAGATGGTGCGGATCATGCTGGGCCAGGGACGCTTGATGACCAGAATGCCGCCCGCGCCGTGGGGCATGTCGTGGCCCGTTTCATCGACCACGGCGGCCGCGATGCCGGGCAGCGCCAGCGTGCAGCTACCGGGCACCAGCGGGGTGGCGCCGGGCAGCGGCGCGATCACATGGCCGCCGGTTTCGGTCTGCCAGAAGGTGTCGACGATGGGGCAGCGCTCGCCGCCCACGTTCTTGTGGTACCACATCCAGGCTTCGGGGTTGATCGGCTCGCCGACGCTGCCCAGGATGCGCAGGCTGCTCAGATCCGAGCGCGCCGGGTGCACCGCAGCGTCGGCCTCGGCGGCCTTGATCAGCGAGCGGATGGCCGTGGGGGCGGTGTAGAAGATCGTGCACCTGTGCCGCTCGATCATCTGCCAAAAGCGCCCCGCGTCGGGAAAGGTGGGAATGCCCTCGAAGATGATCTGCGTCGCGCCTGCGGCCAGCGGGCCATAGGCCACGTAGGTGTGGCCGGTGATCCAGCCGATATCGGCCGTGCACCAGAAGATGTCGTCCGGGCGCAGGTCGAAGGTCCAGTCCATAGTCATCTTGGCCCACAGCAGATAGCCGCCGGTGCTGTGCTGCACGCCCTTGGGCTTGCCGGTGGAGCCGCTGGTGTACAGGATGAACAGCGGATGCTCGGCCTCCAGCGCGAGCGCGGCGCAGTCGCTGCTCTGGCCCGCGAGCGCCTGGGCAAAGGTCTTGTCGCGCCCGGCCAGCATCGGGCAGGCGCTGGCAGTGCGTTGATGGACGAAGACGGTGCCAACGCTGTCGCAGCCACCCAGGGCCAGGGCCTGGTCGATGATGGCTTTCAGGGGCAGTTCCTTGCCGCCACGCATCTGGTAGTTGGCAGTGATCACGGCCACGGCGCCGGCGTCGATGATGCGCTCGTGCACGGCCTTGGCGCTGAAGCCGCCAAACACCACGCTGTGCGTGGCGCCAATGCGGGCGCAAGCCTGCATCGCGATCACGCCCTCGATGGTCATCGGCATGTAGATCAGGACCCGGTCGCCCTTGGCCACGCCATGGGCTTTGAGCGCATTGGCAAACTGGCCCACGCGCGCGAGCAGCTCGCGGTAGCTGATGCGGGTGACCGTGCCATCGTCGGCCTCGAAGATGATGGCGCATTTGTGCTCGGTCGGCGTGCCGATATGGCGGTCCAGGCAATTGGCCGAGGCATTGAGCTGGCCGTCGGCAAACCACTGGAAAAACGGCGCATTCGATGCGTCGAGCGTGCGGGTGAAGGGCCGGCTCCACTGCAGGTGGCTGCGCGCCTGGCGCGCCCAGAAGCCCTCGATATCCTGGTCGGCCTCGGCGCACAGCGCCTCATAGCCGGACATGCCGGACACGCGGGCCGCGTTGACGATGGCGTCCGACGGTGGGAATACGCGGTTTTCGATCAGCACGGACTCGATGGCAGATGTGGGCGCGCTCATGGTGATGGTCTCCTGGGTCCAAAGAAAAATTGGCCGGTACTGTCGGACCCGGTACTTACAGGCCACTGACGCAGCTTACAGACAATGCCGGGACGCTGGAACGAGGCTGCCGCAATCGGATCATGCGCGCAGCCTGCGACCTCTGACCGATGACGCGACACTAGTGTCGCGTCATCGATCATCTGTCGGTCTGCGCTGGCCATCGAAGCGCATCGCGGCGTTGCATCGCTTGCCAATACAGCTCGGTATGGGCTGCGCGATGCGCCTTGCGCTGCGCTCCGATGGCTGCGCGCAGCCTACGACATCTGATCGGTGACGCGACACTAGAATCGCGCCTACCCCCGAAAACCCCTTTTGTGTGTGCCATGTCCCTGCCCAAATCCATCCCCGTCACGCCACTGCGCCCCCTGCCATCGATGATCTTTGCCAGCCGATGGCTGCAACTGCCGCTGTACCTGGGCCTGATCCTGGCGCAGGCAGTGTACGTGTTCCATTTCTGGGTCGAACTGGTGCACCTGATAGAGGCCGCTTTCGGCAACACGGCAGCGCTGCAGCAACTGGTATCGAGCATTGGCTACAAGAGTGATTTCGAGGTCCGATCGCTGAACGAAACCATCATCATGCTGGTGGTGCTGGCGCTGATCGATGTAGTGATGATCTCCAACCTGCTGATCATGGTGATCGTCGGCGGGTATGAGACCTTTGTCTCACGCCTGCACCTGGAAGACCACCCCGACCAGCCCGAGTGGCTCAGCCATGTCAACGCCTCGGTGCTCAAGGTCAAACTGGCCACCGCCATCATCGGCATCAGTTCGATCCACCTGCTCAAGACCTTCATCAACGCAGCCAACTATGACCTCAAGGTGCTGATGTGGCAGACCATCATCCATGCGGTGTTCCTGCTCAGCGCGCTGGCGATTGCATTGACCGACCGGCTGATGGCGCACCCGGCGGACAGGCACTGAAGCGCCCGTTCGTCCATCCCTGCGCACAGCGACCCCCAGGCAGCCTTGCTGCTGGATCCCTTGGGCGCAGCGCTTTCGGCGCATGAAACATGCGGGCGCGCACCCCAGGCCGGGGATGCCGTGGCGCCCGTCTGTGCCGCGCCGACGGCGTCGCGGCCCCATCCAGGGCGCGCGCGGGTTTTGCCTTACTGCCCCACCATCTGCGCCGGCACGACCCATTGGTCGAACTGCTCGCCCGTGACATGGCCCAAGGCCAGGGCCACCGCACGCAGGCTGCTGCCCTCGGCATGGGCTTTTTTGGCGATCTGCGCGGCCTTGTCGTAGCCGATATGGGGGTTCAGGGCCGTCACCAGCATCAGCGAGCGCTCCAGCAACTCGTCGATGCGGGCCTGGGCGGGCGCTATGCCGACGGCGCAGTGCGCGTCGAAACTGGCCATGCCATCGGCCAGCAGCCGCAGGCTCTGCAAAAAGTTGTGGATGATCAGGGGGCGGAACACATTCAGCTCGAAATTGCCCGAGGCGCCGCCGATGTTGATGGCCACGTCATTGCCCAGCACCTGCGCGCACAGCATGGTCAGCGCCTCGCACTGCGTGGGGTTGACCTTGCCGGGCATGATCGACGAGCCCGGCTCGTTCTCGGGAATCGTGATCTCGCCCAAGCCGCTGCGCGGCCCGCTGGCCAGCCAGCGCACATCGTTGGCGATCTTCATCAGGCTGGCGGCCAGCGTCTTGAGTGCGCCATGGGCATGGACCAGCGCATCACAAGCGGCCAGGGCCTCGAACTTGTTCGGGGCGGTGACCAGCGGCAGGCCGGTCAGGCCGGCCAGTTCCTTGGCCACCGCCTGCGCGTAGCCCGCCGGCGCGTTCAGCCCGGTGCCCACGGCAGTGCCGCCCAGGGCCAGTTCACACAGGTGTGGCAGCGCGGCCCGCAGATGCTGATCGCCATGCTGCAACTGCGCCACCCAGCCCGATATCTCCTGCCCCAGCGTGAGCGGGGTCGCGTCCTGCAGATGGGTGCGGCCGATCTTCACGATGCCCGAGAACGCCTGCGCCTTGGCCGCCAAGCTGCTGCGCAGGCCCTGCAGCGCCGGGAGCAGGCGCTGCGTCAGCGCGTCTGCGGCGGCCAGGTGCATGGCCGTGGGAAAGACATCATTGCTCGACTGGCTCAGGTTCACCTCGTCGTTCGGGTGCACCAGCCGCGCCTGGCCGCGCGGGCCGCCGAGCAACTCGCTGGCGCGGTTGGCCAGCACCTCGTTCATGTTCATGTTGGTCTGCGTGCCCGAGCCGGTCTGCCAGACCACGAGCGGGAACTCCTGCCAATGGCCGCCGGCGATCACCTCGTCCGCCGCAGCGACGATGGCCCGGGTCTTGGCCGCATCCAGCAGGCCCAGCGCATGGTTGACACAGGCGCTGGCGCGCTTGACCCGGGCCAGCGCCCGGATCAGCTCGGGCGCCATGCGCTCCACCGAGATCGCAAAATGCTGTAGCGAGCGCTGCGTCTGCGCCCCCCACAGGCGCCCGGCGGGCACATCGATAGGTCCGAAGCTGTCTTTTTCGCTGCGGTATGCGCTCGTATCGGCTGGGGATGTCATCACGGTCACGCCTGGTCGCCAGAAAAGAATGGGAACACCAGCGTGCAGCATACCCGGGTCGTGCCAGGCAGGCCCCATGCCGCCCGGCATGTCCGGCGGCGCCATGCGGCCGGCGCAGCGCAACGGATAATCCGGGGAGCACGATCATCCGCACCCGAGCCACCCGCCATGACCACCATTTGCCAAGAAGACCTGATCGAATCCATTGCCGGCGCATTGCAGTACATCAGCTACTACCACCCCGGCGACTACATCGCCCACCTGGCCCGCGCCTACGAGCGCGAGCAAAGCCCGGCGGCCAAGGACGCGATGGCCCAGATCCTGACCAACAGCAAGATGAGCGCCATCGGCCAGCGCCCGATCTGCCAGGACACCGGCATCGTCAACGTCTTCCTCAAGGTCGGCATGGACGTGCGCTGGCAAGGCTTCAGCGGCGGCCTGGACGCGGCCATCGACGAAGGCGTGCGCCGCGGCTACAACCACCCCGGCAACAGTTTGCGCGCCAGCGTGGTGGCCGACCCCCAGTTCGAGCGCAAGAACACCCGGGACAACACCCCGGCCGTGGTTCTGACCGAGATCGTTCCCGGCAACACCGTGGACATCATCGTGGCGGCCAAGGGCGGAGGCTCGGAGAACAAGTCCAGCATGTACATGCTCAACCCCAGCGACAGCGTGGTCGACTGGGTGCTCAAGACCGTGCCCGCGATGGGCGCCGGCTGGTGCCCTCCCGGCATGTTGGGCATAGGCATCGGCGGCACGGCGGAAAAAGCCGTGCTGATGGCCAAGCAAAGCCTGATGGAGCACCTCGACATGCATGAGTTGCAGGCCAAGGCCGCCAGCGGCGCCAGGCTCGACAAGATCGAGGAACTGCGCCTGGAACTGTTTGCCAAGGTCAATGCGCTGGGCATAGGCGCGCAGGGCCTGGGCGGCCTGAGCACGGTGCTGGACGTGAAGATCAGGATGTACCCCACGCACGCGGCCAGCAAGCCGATCGCGATGATCCCCAACTGCGCGGCCACGCGCCACGCGCACCTCGTGCTCGACGGATCAGGCCCGGCCTACCTGACGCCCCCCAGCCTGGACCTGTGGCCCGACATGGACTGGGCGCCCGACTACCAGCACAGCCGCAGGGTCTTTCTCGACCAACTGACCCGGCAGGAGGTCGCCAGATGGAAGCCCGGCGACCGCCTGCTGCTCAACGGCAAGATGCTGACCGGCCGCGATGCCGCGCACCAGCGCATACAAAACCTGCTGGCCAACGGCGAAAAGCTGCCCGTGGACTTCAACAACCGGGTCATCTACTACGTCGGCCCGGTGGACCCGATCGAGGGCGAAGCCGTAGGCCCCGCAGGCCCCACCACCGCCACCCGGATGGACAAGTTCACCGACATGATGCTGGCCCGGACCGGCCTGATCGCGATGATCGGCAAGGCCGAGCGCGGCCCGGTCGCCATCGGGGCCATCAAAAAGCACCAAAGCGCCTACCTGATGGCCGTGGGCGGCGCCGCCTACCTGGTGAGCAAGGCCATCAAGAGCGCCAAAGTGGTGGGCTTTGCCGACCTGGGCATGGAAGCGATCTACGAATTCGACGTGGTCGACATGCCGGTGACCGTCGCCGTGGACTCCGGCGGCAGCAGCGTCCACATCACCGGCCCCGCCGAATGGCAAAAGCGCATCGCCACCGGTGAATTCAAGGGCATCGGTGTCACAGCCTCCTGAGCACGGCCACAGTCGCAGCGCCAGCGCCGCGCCGCCGCAGCAGCCCATTGGAGTGTTCGACAGCGGCGTGGGCGGCCTGAGCGTGCTGCACGCGCTGCGGGCCGCATTGCCCCGGGAACGCTTCGTGTACCTGGCCGACAGCGCCAACGCGCCCTACGGCGAGCGCGCTGCGGCCCAGGTGAGCGCGCGCACCTTGGCCATCACCGGGTACCTGCGCGCGCAGCACCGGATCAAGGCGCTGGTGGTGGCCTGCAACACCGCCACGGCGGCAGCCATCGATGAACTGCGCCAGCGCCATCCCGGCCTGCCGCTGGTCGGCCTGGAGCCGGCGCTCAAACCCGCCCTCGCGCTCACGCAGACGGGCCATGTGGGCGTGATCGGCACGCGCGGCACGCTTGGCAGCGCCAAGTTCGGCAAGCTGCTGGCCTCGCTGGCCGATCGGGCCCATTTCGTGCTCCAGCCCTGCGACGGCCTGGCCCACGCCATCGAGCGCAGCGTGCTGTCCACGGCCCCCGTCTCCGGCAGCACCGAGACCGGCGCCCTGTGCCAGCGCTACCTCCACGCGATGGGAACCTTCGGCAAAGCCCCCGGGCAGATCGACACGCTGGTGCTCGGCTGCACCCATTACCTGTTCGTGACCGACGAACTGCGGGCGCTGCTCGGGCCTGGGGTGCAGTTCGTCGAGACCGGCGCGCCCGTGGCACGCCAGACCCGGCGCCTGCTGGAAACCGCAGGCTTGCTGCGCAATGGGTTGCGCGAACCACAGGCCGCCGCAGAAACGGCAGGCACCCGCCTGCTGACCACCGGCCCGGCGGCCATGCTGCAAGCGGCGGCGCAGCGCTGGCTGGGCCTGCCGGCCGATTGCTGCACCGGCATCTGCCTGCCCTGATGCAGCAGCCATCGGACAGATGACGCCAGGTGGGCGCCAAGTGGGCACCCGATGGCACCGTATGGCACCAGCGGGTCGTCGGGACCGCCGGGCTTGCCCGGGGCCTGGGCGCGCTTGGTGTGCCTAGTGTCGTGTCACCGATCAGATGTCGTAGGCTGCGCGCAGCCATCGGAGCGCAGCGCAAGGCGCATCGCGCAGCCAATACCGAGCGTATTGGCAAGCGATGCAACGCCGCGATGCGCTTCGATGGCCAGCGCAGACCGACAGATGATCGGTGACGCGACACTAGTGCAAATGGCGCGGACGGCGGCCACCGCCATGGCCGCTGCCGGAGCCGCCGGAGCCACGGGGCGGTTTGCCGATCTCCAGCGAGTTCACCAGCGCGTCGAAACGCTGGCTGAACAGCTTGTCGATCTCGGCGACCACGCCGCCGAGTTCGGCGCCGTCGAAGTGGCGCTCCATCATGTCCACCACGTCTTGCACCAGCAGATCGCGCTGCACCTGCATGATGGCCGCCGGCGTGGGGCCGACGAACAGCAAGATGAATTCGTCGCGCGCATCGGCCTCGGACTCCCCCTCCTCGTCGTCTTCATCGAAACCGGCGTCGTAGAACGTGACTTCGATCGCGGCGCCCTGCTCGGCCAGCTCGTTCAGGCTCATGCACATCTCGTCGAGCGACTGGCGAAAATCCTCGTCGCCGTGCACCGTCCAGCAGATCTGCAGCAGATGCTCCTGCGCATCGAACTGAATGCCCGGCTCTTCCTCGTAGACGCTGGAGGCGCCATCGGTCAGCGAGCGGGCCCCGACATACTTCCACAGCGGTTTGAGTGCTTCCTGGAGCTGCTCGAAGCTCGCATCGGCACGCAACGGAACCTGTCCGTGGACATGGATTTCAAGGGGAGCGTTGTAACTTGGCATGATTGAATCGTAGTGGTGCTCCGAGCCGGCGTCCGATTGCCGCATATCCATCGGCTTTGTGGCTGGTATTGGGGGAAATGGGGGGAACCTTTTTGACTGGCGCAGCTTGGTAGCGCAACCATAGCGCCATTTTCTCACGGCGCCAATCGCCGCCTCGATGCCGGGAACCGGTGGTGCTGGCGCGCACCACCGGCGCTACCGGGGCCGCAGCCGTCGCGCCGGGAGCATCGATGGCCGCCGTCATGCCGCGAACACGGCGCCGGCCAGGGTCGATCCGGATGAACGCGGCCGGTGCCCGATCGACGGCACTGCTCCCGGCGGCCAGCCCCGCGTGACGCCATGGCACGGGTTGGTTCGGACGGCTTGCCCGCGCCATATACGCCAACCGGCGTATTTCCGTTGCCGGCAGCGCTGGCCAGAATCCATGCCAGCGCCCGCTCCCGACAGGCCGGCTCCGGTCGTGGCGCCGGCCGGGCGCACTGGCTCGAATCCATCCACCGGAGAATCCTTCATGCAACGTCGTCATTCCCTCAAGACCCTCGCGGCCGCCGCTGCGCTCGCGGGGCTGTCCGCGCTGCCGGCCCATGCGCAGGACAGTATCAAGGTCGGCATCCTGCACAGCCTCTCGGGCACCATGGCGATTTCGGAAACCGTGCTCAAGGACACCGTGCTGATGGCGATCGACGAGATCAACGCCAGCGGCGGTGTGCTGGGCAAGAAGCTCGAACCCGTGGTGGTCGATCCGGCCTCGAACTGGCCCCTGTTTGCCGAGAAGGCCCGGCAACTGCTCGGGCAGGACAAGGTCGCGGTGATCTTCGGCTGCTGGACCTCGGTGAGCCGCAAGTCGGTGCTGCCGGTGGTCGAGGAAATGAACGGCCTGTTGTTCTACCCCGTGCAGTACGAGGGCGAGGAGCTGTCCAAGAATGTGTTCTACACCGGCGCCGCGCCCAACCAGCAGGCCATCCCGGCCGTGGACTACCTGATGAGCAAGGACGGCGGCAGCGCCAAGCGCTGGGTGCTGCTGGGCACCGACTATGTTTACCCGCGCACCACCAACAAGATCCTGCGTGCCTACCTGCGCGCCAAGGGCGTCAAAGACAGCGACATCGCCGAAAAATACACCCCGTTCGGCCATTCGGACTACCAGACCATCGTGGCCGACATCCAGAAATTCAGCCAGGGGGGCAAAACCGCCGTGGTGTCCACCATCAACGGCGACTCCAACGTGCCGTTCTACAAGGAACTGGGCAACGCCGGCCTGAAGGCCAAGGATGTGCCGGTGGTGGCCTTCTCGGTGGGCGAGGAAGAATTGCGCGGCGTAGACACCAAGCCGCTGGTGGGCCATCTGGCGGCCTGGAACTACTTTCAGTCGATCAAAAGCCCGGCCAACACCGAGTTCATCAAGAAGTGGAGCGGCTACGCCCGGGCCAAGGGCATTGCCGGCCACAAGGACCGGCCGCTGACCAACGACCCGATGGAGGCCAGCTACATCGGCATCCACATGTGGAAGCAGGCGGTGGAAAAGGCCAAGAGCACCGATGTCGACAAGGTGATCGCCGCGATGGCCGGCCAGACCTTCAAGGCGCCGTCGGGCATCACCTCGATGATGGACGAGAAGAACCACCACCTGCACAAGAGCGTGTTCATCGGCGAGATCAAGGCCGACGGCCAGTTCAACGTGGTGTGGAAGACCCCCGGCCCGGTCAAGGCCAAGCCCTGGAGCCCGTACATCGAAGGCAATGACAAAAAGCCCGATGAGCCGGAAAAGAAATAAGCCCCCAAGCCCTGACACACCTTCCCGCCGTTTCATGCCGCGCCGCTTTCCGCTCCTGTGGGCCAGCCTGGCCCTGTGGGCCGCGACCGCCGGCCCGGCCCGGGCATTGACCGCCGGGCAGGCCCTGGCCATGGCCGCAGGCAGCACCGATGAGCGCGTGGCCGCCGTGCAGCAGGCCGTGCTCGATGCCGATGAGCGCACGGCGGCCTTCTTGCAGGCATTGGCCGACGATGCGGTCCAACTGGCCGCCGGCAAGGCGCTGATCGTGCGCGGCGACCAGGGGCAAGACCCGGTCACGGGCGCCGAAGCGCCGCTGCCCGAGGACGCCGAAGAGATCATCAACAACAACCGCATGCGCGGCGAGATCGACACCGCGCTGGCCGGCCTGGCATTGTTGGGCCAAGACCCGGCCCGGCGCCTGGCCGCTGCCCAGGCCCTGATGCGCGCGCCCGATGCGGGCCGGCTGGCGCTGCTCGACAAGGCGCTGGCGCAGGAGACGCACGCCCCCATCCGTGCCCGGTTGGAACTGGCCCGCGCCGCCGCCATGCTCGGCAGCGCAGACGCCAGCCTGCGCCGCGCCGCCGCGCAGACCCTGTCGGCCAGCGCCACGCCCGACACCCGCCGGCTGCTCAATGAACGCGCCGCGCTGGAGGACGACGCGCAGGTCCAGGCCGCGCTACAGGCCGCGCTACGGGCCATCGATGGCCGGCTGGCCTGGGGCGAGCGTCTGGGCGCGCTGTTCTCGGGCATCAGCCTGGGCTCGATCTTGCTGCTGGTGGCGCTGGGCCTGGCCATCACCTACGGCCTGATGGGCGTGATCAACATGGCCCATGGCGAGCTGATGATGATCGGCGCCTATGCCACCTTCGCCGTGCAAGGCGTTTTCCGGCAATACCTGCCGGCCGCGTTCGACTGGTACCTGGTGGCAGCGCTGCCGCTGGCGTTTGCCGCCTCGGCGCTGGTGGGCGCGGTGCTCGAACGCGGCGTGCTGCGCTTTCTCTACGGCCGCCCGCTGGAAACCCTGCTGGCCACCTGGGGCATCAGCCTGGTGCTGATGCAACTGGTGCGCACGCTCTTCGGTGCGCAGAACGTGGGCGTGGAAAACCCGGCGTGGATGAGTGGCGGGGTGCAACTGCTGCCCAACCTGACGCTGCCCTACAACCGCCTGGTGATCATCGGCTTCGCGCTGGCCGTGCTGCTGGGCATGGGCTGGATCATCGCGCGCACGCGCCTGGGTCTGTGGGTGCGCGGCGTCACGCAAAACCGCCCGATCGCGGCCTGCATGGGCGTGAACACCGCGCGCATCGACACCCTGGCCTTTGCGCTGGGCTCGGGCATCGCCGGCCTGGCCGGCTGCGCGCTCAGCCAAGTCGGCAATGTCGGGCCGGATCTGGGCCAGAACTACATCGTCGACGCCTTCATGGTGGTGGTGCTCGGCGGCGTGGGCCAGTTGGCCGGCACCGTGTATGCGGCCCTGGGCCTGGGGGTGCTGGGCAAGTTCCTGGAAGGCTGGGCGGGCGCCGTGCTGGCCAAGATTGCCGTGCTGGTGTTCATCATCATCTTCATCCAGAAGCGGCCGCAGGGCATTTTTGCCGCCAAAGGGCGCAGCTTTGAATGATGGCCACGGTTCCCACCCTCGCGCACGGGCGGCTCGGGCGACGCCGACGACACCCGCGGCCCCTGCCCTCGCGCAGGATGAAAGCGCCGTCCCTGGCGCGGGCCGTGCCCGCTGCATCGGTCATGGAGCACTGACATGATCACCTCCCCCCTGCAACTGCCGGCACCAGCGCCGCTGTTCACCCGCGCCGGCTGGTCGGCCTGCGCCGTGGCACTGCTCGCGGTCTGCGCGCTGGCCCCCGTGCTCAACCTGTGGCTGCCTGCGGGCAGCCTGCTGCACCTGTCCGACTACACCGTGGCGCTGCTGGGCAAGATCATGTGCTATGCCATCTGCGCGCTGGCGATGGACCTGATCTGGGGCTACACCGGCATTTTGAGCCTGGGCCATGGCCTGTTTTTCGCATTGGGCGGCTATGTGATGGGCATGTACCTGATGCGCCAGATCGGGCGCGACGGCAACTACCAAAGCGCGCTGCCCGACTTCATGGTGTTCCTGGACTGGAAGGCGCTGCCCTGGCATTGGGCGCTGTCGGACAGCTTTGCCGCCACGCTCGTGCTGATCGTCGCCGTGCCGGGACTGGTGGCCTGGGTGTTCGGCTACTTTGCATTTCGCTCGCGCATCAAGGGCGTGTACTTTTCCATCATCACCCAGGCCATGACCTATGCGGCCATGCTGCTGTTCTTTCGCAACGAGACCGGCTTTGGCGGCAACAACGGCTTTACCGACTTCAAGCGCATCCTGGGCCAGCCGATCGCCACGCAGAACATGCGCATGCTGCTGTTCGTGCTCACCGGCCTGACGCTGCTGGGCTTTTTCGTGCTGGCGCGCGCCCTGGTGCGCAGCAAGTTCGGCCTGGTGCTGCAGGCCGTGCGCGACGCCGAAAGCCGCGTGATGTTCTCGGGCTATGCGCCGCTGCCGTACAAGCTCACCATCTGGACCATCAGCGCAATGATGTGCGCAGTGGCCGGGGCGCTGTATGTGCCGCAGGTGGGCATCATCAACCCCGGCGAGATGAGCCCGGCCAACTCCATCGAGATCGCCATCTGGGCCGCCGTCGGCGGGCGCGCCACGCTGATCGGGCCGATCATCGGCGCCTTCATCGTCAACGGCGCCAAGAGCTGGCTCACGGTGGCGGCGCCGGAGTTCTGGCTGTACTTTCTGGGCGCGCTGTTCATTGCCGTGACGCTGTTCTTGCCCGGCGGGGTCATGGGCCTGGTCCGGCAATGCAAAAACCGGCTCGGAGCCTGGCCATGACGCCCGAGTTGATGGCCGAGGGCGCGCGGCGCATGGCCGCCCGGCAGGCCCGGGCAGCGCCGGGGCAGACCGCATCGGGCGGCCGTGGCGCAGGCTTTGCGCACATTGCCCGACCCGGCCAGGTCGATCTGAGCCATGGCCGCATCCTGTACCTGGAAGACGTGAGCGTGAGCTTCGACGGCTTCAAGGCCATCGACCACCTGAGCCTGGACATCGCGCCGGGCGAGTTGCGCTGCATCATCGGCCCCAACGGTGCCGGCAAGACGACGCTGATGGACATCATCACCGGCAAGACCCGGCCCGACAGCGGAACGGTGTACTTCGGCTCGACCATCGACCTGCTGCGCCACAGCGAGCCCGAGATCGCCAGCCTGGGCATAGGGCGCAAATTCCAGAAACCCACGGTGTTCGAGCAGTTGTCGGTGTTCGAGAACCTGAAACTGGCCCTGAAGACCCACAAGGGCGTCAAGGCAAGCCTGTTCTTTCGGCTCGATTCGGGGCAATCGGACCGGCTCGCAGAAATACTGCACACCATCCACCTGGCCGACAGCGTGACGCGCCAGGCCGGCAAGCTCAGCCACGGCCAAAAGCAATGGCTGGAGATCGGCATGCTGCTGATGCAAGACCCCCGACTGCTGCTGCTCGACGAGCCGGTGGCAGGGATGACCGATGAAGAAACGGCGCGCACCGCCGAGCTGTTCCTGAGCCTGCGCGGCCGGCACTCGCTGATGGTGGTCGAGCACGACATGGGCTTCATCCGCAGCATCGCGGAAATCGTCACCGTGCTGTGCGATGGCGCGGTGCTGGCGCAGGGCCGGCTCGATCAGGTGCAGGCCGATGAGCGGGTGATCGAAGTCTATCTGGGGCGATGATGCGCGATCCGGCACATGCACGCATGGCTAGTGTCGCGTCACGGATCAGATGTCGTAGGCTGCGCGCAGCCATCGGAGCGCAGCGCAAGGCGCATCGCGCAGCCCATACCGAGCGTATTGGCAAGCGATGCAACGCCGCGATGCGCTTCGATGGCCAGCGCAGACCGACAGATGATCGGTGACGCGACACTAGCAGCGCATCCGCACCATGCGCCAGCAGCGGCGCGCAAAGACCATACAACCACCACCATGAACCACCACCATGCTCACGGTCCAGGACATCAACCAGTTCTACGGCGGCTCCCATATCCTGCGCAACGTGAGCCTGAGCGCTGCGCCGGGCAAGGTCACGGTGCTGCTCGGGCGCAACGGCGTGGGCAAAACCACGCTGCTCAAAAGCCTGATGGGCCTGGTGCCGATCCGCAGCGGCAGCATCCACCTGGACGGCCAGGCCATCGACCAGGCCACACCGTACCAGCGCGCCCGCGCCGGCATAGGCTATGTCCCGCAGGGCCGCGAAATCTTCGGCCGGCTCACGGTGGAAGAAAACCTGCGCATGGGCCTGGCGTACAAAAGCGGCGCCACCCCGGTGCCGGCGCATCTGTACGAACTGTTCCCCGTGCTCGGGCAGATGCTCCGGCGCCGTGGCGGTGATCTGTCGGGCGGGCAGCAACAGCAACTGGCCATCGCCCGCGCGCTGGCCCCCGGACCGCGCCTGCTGATCCTGGACGAGCCGACCGAAGGCATACAGCCGAGCATCATCAAGGACATAGGCCGCGTCATCCGCAAGCTCGCCGACCAGGGCGGGATGGCCATCCTGCTGTGCGAGCAGTTCTACGACTTCGCGCAGGAACTGGCCGACGAGTACCTGGTGATGGAGCGCGGCGCAGTGATCGCGCGCGGCCCGGGCAGCCAGATGCAGGCCCGGGGCATCCGCCAGTTGGTGGCGATCTGATGCCATTTCCAAATCGTTCGCGAACGCCAAGGCGCAGCGCAGACAGTACCGATGCACGGCAGGCCCGATGCACGGCAAGCGGCGCCGGCAAAGCGCACGGATGATTCAGCCATGGAATGATCAGCAGCCCAACTGCCGCGCCAAATCCAGCAGGCAACTGGCGTGCAGCCCATTGCCCGGCTGCGGCGCGACATCCTTGACCTGGCTGGCGCCAAACTCCAGCGGCCGCTCCACATAGGCCGTGCGTAGGCCGCAGTCGCGCGCAGCGGCCAGATCCTCATGGTGCGCCGCGACCAATGCCAACTGCTGCGCCGGCAGGTCAAAGACCCGCGCCAGCCCGCGATACACAGCCGGGCTGGGCTTGTAGGCCTGGAACGACTCGGCGCTGAGCACACAATCCCATGGCAGACCCGCGCGCTTGGCCATGCGGGTGAGCAGCGCGATGTTGCCGTTGGACAGCGTGGTGATGATGAACCGCGTCTTGAGCCGCGCCAGCCCTGCCACGCTGTCGGGCCAGGCGTCGAGCCGCTGCCAGACGCGGCTGAGCTGCCGGCGCTCGGCCTCGGACAGATGCGCCAGGCCAAAGCGCGGCAAGATCTCTTCGAGCATCGCGCGGTGCAACTCGTCGAGCACGGCCCAGCCCTGCGCGCCAGCCCTGACCCGCGCCAGCGCCGGCTGGTAGCGCGCGCGCCAGGCCAGCGCAAAGGCGTTCGCATCTACCGCCGGGTAGAGCGCCTGCATCTCGCGCACGATGCTGCCATGCCAATCGACCACGGTGCCAAAGACATCGAAGGCCAGCACCTGCACATCGGCAAAAGGATGGTCTGCGCAAGCGCAAGGGTTGGCGGGCATGGCGCCATCGTAGCGCCAACGCGCCGCGCCGCCGGCAAAAAGGGGCGATCGCGCGCCTTGAATGTCCAGGGCTTGCAGCAGTTCCGGAATGGCGGTGATCTCGCGGCTTTTGTCGCCGTGCATCAGCCATGCGCACCTGGCCCGGCGTCAGGCCGGCCGTGCCGCTGCACGCCGACAACCCAAGTGGATCGGGCTGTGCGCGCCGTCATGCGGGCCGCGCAAGCACTTGCCATCGATGGCCGCATGTTGCCCCCTCCAGCCAGGGACACAGGCGGCCCATCCACCACGCATGAAGCATGCGCTCGAACCGACTGGGACTGGCATCGAGCAGTGGGAATACGCAGCCAAAGATGGGGTACAAGGCAATGCCATTTGCCTGTGTCAGATAGTCCAATTTACTGTGATTTGGATCAAATGTATCCTGAATCAAAGATACCAAAATGTATTATCATGGCATGTCAACAGCGTCACAAGCATCCATATGTTTCTTGCCCCCGGGCGAACGAGGGGCCTCGCCATGGCCCCGGCCACGATGGATGACTCAAGGCCCGATCAACCACAACCCACTTCCCATTCCAGATATCCACCATGGCCAGCATCACACTCAGCGACAACGTTCTCAACGCCAAAGAGACGGCCACCGTCACCTTCACCTTCGATGCCGACTATGCCCTTTTGCCAGAGAAGATCACCGTCACTGGCGGCACGCTGTCCACCCCCGTCGCCTTCCCCCCCGGACAGTCCCGCGTTTGGCAAGCCACATTCACACCCACCACAGCAGCCACACAGCGCGCCGACTGCACGATCACCGTGAACAACGATGCCGGGGGGGTGCTCGCACAGAGCGCTGCCTTCACCGTTGACAACGTGCGGCCCTACATCGTCAATTTCGATATGCCCTCCGTCATCCCGGGCAGTGGAGCTAGAACAACCATCTATGTCACCTTCAGCGAGCCTGTCTCCGACGACACCGCCGGCGCCACCATCTTTTCCTCCGCCGAAGGTGGCTATAGCAGAGGTACCCCCGACAACGGTGGTCGCACATGGATCTACCAATACTGGCCCAAGGCTGCCAATGGCACTAATTACATAGGCATGTATCTCTCTACTTTCAAGGACCTGGCAGGCAACGCCGGCAGCGACGACAGCGCCCAGTACTACGTTAAATCCATGACAGTGGACTCTCTGAAACCCACCGTTGCCAGTGCCTCGATCGCCAAAAGCGACCTGCGCCTCGGGGAAAAAACCACCATCACCATCACCTTCAGCGAGTTGGTGACCCGCAGCAGCTTCACCATCGAAGACCTGCAGGTGGACGCCGGCAAGGGCACTTTGAGCAACCTGCGCGTCGCCCCCTCCGACACCACGGCCACCACCACTGCCGCCACCACCTGGCTGGTCGACCTGGAGGCCCCGGCCACCCGGCCCGCGACGGGCCTCGATGGCAACCAGATACGGATCAACCTCGACGGCATCACCGATGTCGCGGGCAACGCAGGCTCGGGCCGGGGGGTGAGCCTCCCGGCCCGCTACAACATCGACGACGGTCTGCCGCCCACGGTCACCATCGCGCCGGCAGCGACCATCCTGCGGGCCGGCGAGACGATGAGCGTCACCTTCACCTTCAGCGAGAAGGTCACCGGCTTTGGTACCGAGGACATCCAGTACGACACCAGCAAAGGCACGCTGGGCGCTCTGACGGCGGTCGGCACCGACGGCAAGGTCTGGACTGCCACCTACACGCCCCAGCCCGGCACCGAGAGCGCCAACAACACCATCCGCGTGAACCTCAGCGGCGTCCGGGACGCGCAGGACAACGCCGGCGTGGGCACCGCCACCAGCGGCAACTTCAGCATCGACACCGTGCGCCCCACGGTCAACGTGACGATCAGCGACGAGCGCCTCACCGCTGGCGAAACCGCCACCATCACCATCACCTTCAGCGAGCGCGTCACCGGCTTCACGAAAGAGAACATCGGCCTGTCCCGGGCCAACGGCACGCTCGGCGACCTGACGCCGGTCGGCACCGACGGAAAAACCTGGACCGCCACCTTCACCCCCACGGCCAGGCTGGAGCGCCCCTACCCCTCCACCAACAGCCAGCTCACCCTGAACCTGGCCAATGTCAGGGATGCCGCAGGCAACACCGTCGCCAACAACACCTACTCGCTCCGGTACACCGTAGACACCATGGTCTTTGCGCTCAGCAGCGCCACGGTGAACCGCGACCAGTTGGTGCTGGGCTACGGCACCGAAACGGATCTCGACGGGAACGCGGACCGCGCCCCGACCAACGAGTCCTTTACCGTGCTGGTCGATGGCACGCGCATCGACGTCAGCCGGGTGACGGTGGATGCAGCGGCCCGGACGGTCACGCTGACCCTGGCCCGCGCCGTGGCTGCCGGCCAGCAGGTGAGCATCGCCTACCAGGACACCGACACCAGCGACGGCAAAGCGCTACAGGAGGTCAACGACGGCGACGACGCGGCCAGCTTCGCGGCCAAGCCGGTGACCAACCTCACCCCGTCCCCGGTCGCACCCGCCACACCGGAGGCGTCTGGGGCGTCTGGGGCGTCTGGAGGGTCTGGAGGGTCTGGAGGGTCTGGGGCGCTGGACTCCGACTACGACAGTGTGCCCAACGCCCAGGAGGACCAGGCCCCCGGCCTGCTGCGCCCCGATGGCTCGGCCGGCACGGATGGCGACGGCAACGGCGACGGTATCCAGGACAGCCAGCAGGTCGCCGTCGGCTCGACCCGCGACCTGACCCTGGTGGCCGGCAGCCAAGACGGCAAACTGATCCCCGGCAGCAATGCGCGCATCACCGAACTGGTGCGCAGCGATGCCCCCGCCAGCCTGCCCAAGGGCATGGAAATGCCGCTCGGTCTGACGCAATTCAGGGTCGGCCTGTCCGAAGGCCGCTACACCGAGAGCTTCAGCCTGTATGTGGACCCGGCGCTCGGCGTCAACGGCTACTGGGTCAAGGACAGCACCGGCACCTGGGTGAACCTGGCCAGCGAACCCTACGGCGGCAAGGTGACCAGCGAAGGCGGGCGCACGCGGCTGGACTTCCAGATCCAGGACGGCGGCCAGTACGACGCCGACGGACTGGCCGATGGCCACATCACCGCCCTTGGCGCCGCAGCGAAGATGCCGCTGTCCATCGTCGGGCAGGCGCCGCCCCAGGTCGAGTCGCATGGGTTTTGGTTCTAGGCTCTGGCAAATCGAACGCGAAGCGCAGACAGGACTTTTGCGCGAACCTTGACCCATGACAAAACCACCAGGCAGCAGGGGCTGGGGTGACGGATTGCCGCCGGGCTATATTTCTCTCAGCGAAATTTGTTTCACCATTGTCACCAATGCAAGCCGTTGCGCCGCCCACCGGACGGACGACGGGCATCGCTGACACCCCCGTCCGCCGTGGCCCTGGCCACGAGGGGCGAACGAACCCCGACAGGCTCTTGCATCCACCGCCCATTCGTCAAAAGGAAAGCCCCGTGATCGTCGCCCTCCCCCTGCATCCATCAGCGCATCAGCGCATCAGCGCATCAGCGCATCAGCGCATCAGCGCATCAGCGCATCAGCGCATCAGCGCATCAGCGCATCAGCGCATCAGCGCATCAGCGCATCAGCGCATCAGCGCATCAGCGCATCAGCGCATCAGCGCATCAGCGCATCAGCGCATCAGCGCATCAGCGCATCAGCGCATCAGCGCATCAGCGTAATCCTTGTCGCATCGAAAGGAAAGCGCCATGGCCGCCACCATCACCATCGACAAGAAATTCATCAAAATCGGTGAGACCGCCGAGCTCAAGTTTACTTTCACCAATCCCAATTACTCCCTCTCCCTCGAAAGCCTGACCGTCCGGACCGAGGCGTTCGCGATCAACGAAACCATCGCGGGCGGCACCGTACACAGCCTCGTCAATCGTGGAGTCATCAATGGTCAGCGTGTCTATACCGCCACATTCACGCCTACCGCGAACGTGCAACGTTCCCTCTACAGCATCGCCTGCAATGTTGCCGACGACGCCGATTACGCAATCAGCGACATCTTCTCCGTTGACACCGTGCGGCCCACCGTTGTCAATGCCTCGATCGCCAAAAGCGATCTGCGCCTCGGGGAAACAACCACCATCAACATCACCTTTAGCGAATCGCTGGCCATTTACAACTTCACACTCGAAGACCTGCAGGTGGACGCCGGCAAGGGCACTTTGAGCAACCTGCGCATCGTCTACTACGGCGCTGAGCAGGGCTATTGGCAGGTTGACCTGCAGGCCCCTACTACCCGGCCCGCGTCGGGCCTCGATGGCAATCAGATACGGATAAACCTCGCCGGCATCACCGATGAAGCAGGCAACTCAGTCTGGGACAGTCAACGGAACGGGACGGGCAACTCTTGGGTGAACCTCCCGGCTGTCAGCTACAACATCGACAATGGTGTGCTGCCCACGGTCGCCATCACCGGGCAGCCTGCCACCACCGTCAAGGGCGGCGATTCCTTTACCGTCACCTTCACCTTCAGCGAGCGCGTCACCGGCTTCGATCTCGACGACGTTCAGTACGACACCAGCAAAGGCACGCTGAGCGCTCTGACGGCGGTCGGCACCGACGGCAGGGTCTGGACCGCCACCTACACGCCCCGGCCCAACATCGAGAGCACCGAAAACACCATCAGCGTGAACCTCGCCGGCGTCCGGGACGCAACGGACAACGCCGGCGTGGGCACCAGCAGCAGCGGCAACTTCAGCATCGACACCAAGCCGCCCGAGGTCACGGTGACGATCAGCGACAACCGCCTGACCGCTGGCGAAAGCGCCACCGTCACCTTCACCTTCAGCGAGCGCGTCACCGGCTTCGATCTCAACGACGTTCAGTACGACACCAGCAAAGGCACGCTGGGCGCTCTGACGCCGGTCGGCACCGACGGCAGGGTCTGGATCGCCAGCTACACGCCCCGGCCCAACATCGAGAGCGCCGACAACGCCATCAGCGTGCGCCTCGCCGGCGTCCGGGACGCGCTGGGCAACGCCGGGGTGGGCACCGGCACCAGCGGCAACTTCACTATCGACACCCAGGAGGCCTATCTCACCAGCGCCATGTTTGACAAACAGCGCCTCACCGCTGGCGAAACCGCCACCGTCACCCTCACCTTCAACGAGAGCGTCAGTAACGTCACCAAAGAGGCCTTTCAAATCCTCAACGGTTCTGTGAGCGACCCGACGCCGGTTGCCGGCTCCAACAGCCGCATCTGGACAGCCACCTTCACCCCCACGGCCAACCTGTCGCGCACCAGCAGCTCGATCAGAATAAATCTGGACGGCATCGGAGATCGCGTCGGCAACATCAGCACGGGTGCCGTGTCATTCAACAACTCCATCGTCATCGACACCAAAGTCTTTGTCGTCAACGACGCCACGGTGAACGGCAGGCAATTGGTCTTGCGCTACAGCGATGAAACCGCGCTGGACCCGGAGCAGGCACATACCGCGCCCAACGATGCCTTTGTGGTGCTGGTCGGTGGCGTGCGCAACAGCGTCACCGGCGTGGCCGTGGATGCAGCGGCCAAGACCGTCACGCTGACACTGGAGCGCGCGGTAAGCAAGGGCCAGCAGGTGACCGTCGCCTACAACGACCCCAGCACCGGCAACGACCTGCAAGCGGTGCAGGAAGCCGGCACCGGTACCGCCAGCGGCCACGACGCGGCCAGTTTTGCGGCCAGGTCGGTGACCAACCTCAGCCCGGATACGACGGGTACGGGTACGGGTACGGGTACGGGTACGGGTACGGGAACTGGAACTGGAACTGGAACTGGAACTGGCACTGGCACTGGCACTGGCACTGGCACTGGCACTGGCACTGGCACTGGCACTGGCACTGGCACTGGCACTGGCACTGGCACTGGCACTGGCACGGAAACCGGGACGGGCACAGGTACAGGTACAGGTACGAATAGAACGGACGCCGACCGTCGTAAATCACCCAAGTACTTTGACGACGATGCGACGGATACGCTGGACTCCGACCACGACAGTGTGCCCAACGCCCAGGAGGACCAGGCCCCCGGCCTGCTGCGCCCCGATGGCTCGGCCGGCCCGGATGGCGACGGCAACGGCGACGGTATCCAGGATAGCCAGCAGGTCGCCGTCGGCTCGACCCGCGACCTGACCCTGGTGGCCGGCAGCCAGGACGGCAAACTGATCCCCGGCAGCAATGCGCGCATCACCGAACTGGTGCGCAACGATGCCCCCGCCAGCCTGCCCAAGGGCATGGAAATGCCACTCGGTCTGACGCAATTCAGGGTCGGCCTGTCCGAAGGCCGCTACACCGAGAGCTTCAGCCTGTATGTAGACCCGGCGCTCGGCGTCAACGGCTACTGGGTCAAGGACAGCACCGGCACCTGGGTGAACCTGGCCAGCGAACCCTACGGCGGCAAAGTGACCAGCGAAGGCGGGCGCACGCGGCTGGACTTTCAGATCCAGGACGGCGGCCAGTACGATGCCGACGGGCTGGCCGACGGCCACATCACCGCCCTTGGCGCCGCAGCGAAGATGCCGCTGTCCATCGTCGGGCAGGCGCCGCCCCAGGTCGAGTCGGGCTCCTTCTGGTTCTGAGGGTGGCAAGGGGGCAACGCGGTCATCGTGATCCGGCCCCACCGGGCGCCACTGCCACGCCTGCTGCATCAGGCGCGCAGCGCCGCATTGGAACCTGAGCGCCGGCGAAGAAACCACCATCACCATCCGCTTCCACGAGGCGCTCGATTTGCCCCGCGCCTGGGCCGAAGACCCCATTTGGCAGAAAGAAGGCAGCAAGAAGGCAGGCGTTCCCGAAGACATCACGTTGGCGACCAAACTCTTGTTCTCCTTCCTCCTTTCTCCTTTCTCCTCCTCCTACGCGCCGGACGCGGCCAGCAGTTGGCGCGCCGCGTCGGAGCGCACCTGGCGCGCGACAAGCTCCGCGCGCGTCAGCATCTCGACGAAGCGCCCGCCGGCCATGAAGGCGATGTGATCGCACATGTGCGCCACCACGCCCAGGTCGTGGCTCACCAGCACGAATGCCTGCCGATGCTCGCGGCGCAGGCGCGAGAGCAGGTTCAGCACTTCGGCCTGCACCGACACATCGAGCGCCGAGGTCGGCTCGTCGAGCAGCAGCACCTTCGGCTGGACCAGCAGCGCGCGCGCAATGCACACCCGCTGGCGCTGGCCGCCGGAGAGTTGGCCGGGAAAACGAAAGCGCACCGCCGGCGGCAGCGCCACCGTGCGCAAGGCTTCGGCGACACGCCGCTCGTGGTCGTCCATGCGATGCACCAGCAACGGCTCGCGCAGGGCCTCGTCGACGGTGTGCGCCGGGTTGAGCGCGGCCAGCGGGTCCTGGAAAACCATCTGCATGGCGCGGCGGTCGGCCAGGCTGCG
This sequence comes from Verminephrobacter eiseniae EF01-2, assembly GCF_000015565.1. Classification (NCBI taxonomy): domain Bacteria; kingdom Pseudomonadati; phylum Pseudomonadota; class Betaproteobacteria; order Burkholderiales; family Comamonadaceae; genus Verminephrobacter; species Verminephrobacter eiseniae. Next base: position 3,570,980 of record NC_008786.1, on the reverse strand, counting down.
CCGGTGGCCGATGGGCTGCCCCAGGGCCGCGATGCGGCCTTGCCAGCCGGTGTCGATGCCGGCGATGGCGCGCAAGATGGTGCTCTTGCCGCAGCCCGATTCGCCCACGATGCCCAGGCTGCCGCCATGGGCAACGCCGAAGGACACGCCGGCGACCACGACCGCGTTGCCGCGACGCACGACGAGGTCGGACACGCTCAGCGCCAGCGGATTCAATGCAGCCATGCAGGGTCCCTGTCGAGCACGGGGAGTGCTGCGCCGAGGCGCTGCAGCGCAGGCCGGCAGGCCATGAGGCCGCGCGTGTACGGGTGCGTGGCGGCCAGCGCCATGCCGGCGGCCGGGAGTTCTTCCAGCACGCGGCCTGCGTACATCACGATCACGCGGTCGGCATGGCCGGCGACCAGGTCGAGGTCGTGGCTGATGAGGATCAGGCCCATGCCGCGCAGGCGCACCTGTTCGTCGATCAGCGCGAGCATGTGATGGCGCGCCACGGCGTCGAGCGCCGAGGTGGCCTCGTCGGCGATCAGCAGGTCGGGCTCGGCCGACAGCATCATCGCCAGCATCGCGCGCTGGGCCATGCCGCCGGAGACTTGGTGCGGGTAGAGGTCGGCGACCCGGCCCGGCTCGCGGATATGCATGTCGGCCAGCAGTTCGCGCACCCGCCGATGCACGCCCTGGCGCGGCGCCTTGCCGTGCAGCCGCAGCATCTCGGCGAGTTGCTGACCGATGCTCATCTGCGGGTCGAAGCCCTGGCGCGGGTCTTGCACCACGATGCCGATGCGGCGTCCGCGCAACGCGCGCTGGGCGTGCGCGCCCAGGCCCAGCAGATCCTGCCCGTCGAACCGCATGCGGTCGGCGCTGACGGTTGCGCTGTCCGGCAGCAGGCCGAGCAGCGCCAGGAAGGTGATGGACTTGCCCGAGCCGGATTCTCCGACCACCGCCAGGCGTTCCCGTCCCATTCGCAGGCGCACGCCGCGCACTGCCTGCGTCCGGCCCTGCGGCGTGGCGAACGCGATGCGCAGGTTGTCGATCTCCAGCAGCGGTGATTCGCCCGCCTGGCTTGCCGTGGCCGTGGTTGCGGTGTTCATGCCATGCGGCGCTCACTTGACGCCGGGATCGACGGCATCGCGCAGCGCGTCGCCGAGGAAATTCAAGCCCAGGCCCAGCGCCAGAATCAGCAGACCCGGCAGGCTGGACACCCACCAGGCTTCAAAAACGATGGCGCGTCCTTCGGCCACCATGGCGCCCCATTCGGGCGCAGGCGGCGGCAGGCCCAGGCCGAGAAAGCCAAGGCCCGAAGTGATCAGCACGATGCCCGGCGCGTCGAGCGCCGCGCGCACCACGGCCGAGGGCAGGCACAGCGGCAATGCGTGGCGCAGCCACAGGCGCAGGTGCGAGACGCCCAGCGCGCGTGCCGCCTGGATGAACTCGGCTTGGCGCACCATCGCCACCTCGGCCCGCGCCACGCGCGCATAGGGCGGCCAGCCCGTCAGCGCGATGGAGATGACGGCGCTCCACAGGCCGATGCCGAGCGTGGCCGCCACGGCGATCGCGAGGATCAGTCGCGGGAAGGCCATGAACAGGTCGGCCAGCCGCATCAGCACCGTCTCGACCCAGCCGCCCCAGAGGCCAGCCGCCGCGCCGATCAGCACCCCGGCCGGCACGCTCGCCAGCAGCACGAGTGCCACGATGGCCAACGTGGGCCGGGCGCCAAAGACCAGCCGCGACAGCATGTCGCGCCCCAGCGTGTCGGTGCCCAGCCAGTGCGCTGCCGAAGGCGGCAACAGCCGGTCGCCGAGCGACTGGGCCGCCGGGTCGGCCAGCGGCAGCAGCGGCGCGCCCAGCGCAAGCGCGGTGATGAGGCCCACGAGCCCCAAGCCGGCAACGCCGATCGGCTGGCCCGGCAGCCGCCGCAGGAGCCGATAGGCCGCGCCCAGACGCGCCTGCGCGCGCGTGGCGGGCATGTCCGAGGCGAGCCAGCGCAGGCCGTCAGTCAGGCGGTTCATGGCCGGCGGGTCCTCGGGTCGAGCGCCGACTGGATCAGCTCGCTGGCGATGTTGATCAGCATGAAGATCAGACCGACCAGCAAGGTCGCCGTCAGCACCGCCGGGATGTCGGCGGCGAACAGCGAATCGGTGATGTACATGCCCAGCCCCGGCCAGGCGAAAACGGTCTCGGTCAGCACGGCGCCCTCCAGCAGGTAGGCGTAGGTCAGCGCGATCACCGCGAGAATCGGCCCGGCTGCGTTGCGCAGCGCATGCCGCCACAAGATGGCCGATTCGCTCAGTCCCTTCAGGCGCAGCACCGTGGTGTAGTCCTGGCGCAGTTGCCACAGCAGAAAGCTGCGCGTCATGCGCGCCACATAGCCCAGCGCCACCAGGCCCAGCAGCGCGGCCGGCAGCACGATGTGCGACAGCGCGTTGCCAAAGACCTCCCACTCGCCGGCAAGCAGGCTGTCCACCAGCATCAGCCGCGTCACCTCGGGCACTGCGTAGCGGTAGGCCACGTCGAGCCGGCCAGGCCCCGCCACCCAGCCCAGGCGGGCATAGAACACCAGCAGGCCGACGATGCCGAGCCAGAAAATCGGCACCGAGTGGCCGACGAGCGACGCGACCCGCACCAGATGGTCGGGCCACCGCCCGGCATACCGGGCGCACAGCACGCCCAGCGGGATGGCGCCGAGCACGCCGAGCACGATGGCCAGCGTTGCGAGTTCGACGGTCGCCGGAAAGTAGCGCAGGATGTCCTCGCCGATCGGGTTGCCCGTCACCGACGATTTGCCGAAGTTGCCGCGCACCATGTCGCCAATGAACAGCGCGAACTGCTGCGCCAACGGGCGATGAAGGCCCATCTCCCGGTACACGCGGTCGTACAGATCCTGTGGCGCGCGGTCGCCGACGACGCGCAGCACCGGGTCGGCGGGCAGCACGCGACCGAGCAAAAATGTGACCAGCAGCAGCCCGGCCAGCGTGATCAGCACCGTGGACAGCGTCCCGGCCAGCCAGCGCACCCGGCGGCGCCACGCGCTGTGCGCGGGCGGCGCTGCGATCGCAGGCAGCCGTTCGCAGGGGTCAGCGGCTTGCGGTTGCATCGCCACCTCGCCCACGCTCATTTCTTCTCGATGATGTGGTAGTGCGTCGAGTCGAAGGTCACGCCGCCGCCGTAGTTCTGCACGTTCTTGCGCATCGCAACCGGATCGTCCTTTTGCATCATGAAGACGAACGGCGAATCGTCGCGCAGCACGCGCTGCAAGTGGCCGTAGCGCTGCACGCGCGCCGGCGGATCGATCTCGCGCGAAGCCTGCTCGGTCTCGACGGTCAGTTGCGGAATCAGCCAGTGGTTGCGCCAGGCGGCGTTCTTGTTGGCAACGCCTGCGCCGTTGTCGGTGTTGCGCGCGAAGAACTCGATGGTCGAGCTCGGGTCCGAATAGTCCGGCGACCAGACGAACACGATCATGTCGTGGCGGCGCTCGCGGTAGCGGGTCAGCACCTGCGAGGGCTCGGCCACGCGCAGGTCGAGCACGATGCCGGCCTGGCCGAAGGTCGATTGCAGCGACTGCGCGATCTCGCGGTAGGGGGTGGCCGCCATCGCGTCGACCGACACCGTAAAGCCGCCGCCCAGCCCCGCCTTGGCGAGCAGCGCCTTGGCCTTGGCGACATCGAGCTTGTACGGCCGCTCCGGCAGGGCGCCGGCCATGCCCTGCGCCACCGGCGCTTGGTTGACCTTGTACTGGCCGCGAAAGAGCTGGTTGGCGATGCCGTCATAGTCGACCAGCCAGCGCGCGGCCTGCCAGACCTCGGGCTTGGCGAGGGTCGGGTTGGCCTGGTTCAGCGCCAGGTAGAACACCGTGTCGCGCGGCACCTGCACCACCTTCAGATCCGGGTTCGAGGCGATGGCCCGCACCTGGTCGGGGTTGAGGTCGGCGGCGACATCGACATCGCCCTTGTCCAGCAGCAGCCGTTGCGCCGCCGCCTCCGCCACATGCCGCACGATCACACGCCTGATGCGCGGCGCGGCGCCGCCCGCGTAGCCGGGGAAGGCTTCGATCACCACGGCATCCTTGGCCTTCCATTCGAGCAGCCTGTAGGCGCCGGCGCCCGCCGAGCGGGTGCGCAGCCAGGCGTTGCCGAGGTCGCCATTGCGCGCGTTGGCCATGACCAGTTTGCTATCGACCACCGAGGCGATGGCGGCGCTGAACGCGCTGAGCACGAGATCGAGCGCATAGGGCCGGTCGAACGAGACGATCAGCCTGTCGCCTTCGGCGCGCACCTTCTGCCCGACGTTGTCTTTGGACCAGCCGAACTGGCGCAGGATGATCGACGGCGGCTTGCCCAGTAGCACCCCACGGCGCAGCGAGAACGCTGCGTCCTCGGCCGTGAGCGGATTGCCGGACTGGAACTTCAGCCCGGACCGGATCTTGAACACCACCTGCCGGCCGTCGGCCGAAGCCTCCCAACGCTCGGCGGCACCCGGGATGATCTTCCGGAAATCGCGCGGGTCGTGCTGCACCAGCCGCAGATAGAGGTTGTTCAGCGTGTCGCCGGAGGCAATCTCGAACGCCTCTTGCGGATCGAGCGAGAGGAAAGCGCTGATGTCGCGCGCGATCACGAGCGTGTCCGCCGGCGTGGCGGCGTGCGCGCCGCCCGGCGACATCATGGCCGATACCATGGCCGATACCATGGCCGATACCATGGCCGACATCATGGCCGACATCATGGCCGAGACGGCCACGGCTTTCAGGGCATGTCTCATCGGATTTCCTTTGGAACGCAGAGGAAGCAACGGGTGTCGGACGCGGCGCGCTGGGGCGCCTTCAGCCTTCAGTCCATCTGCGTCACGAGCTTGGTGAGCAGATAGCCGTCGAAGGTCTCGGTGCCGCCTTCGCTGCCTATGCCGCTGTCCTTGATGCCGCCGAAGGGCAGTTCCGGCAGGCCATGGCCAAAGTGGTTGATGTTCACCATGCCGGCTTCGATGCCGTTCTGGATGCGCAGCGCGCTCTTGCTCGACGCGGTGAATGCATATGACGCAAGCCCGTAGGGCAGGCTGTTGGCGCGCCGGATGGCCTCATCGAGCGCCTTGAACGGCACGCAGGCCGCCACCGGGCCGAACGGCTCGGACTGCATGATCCGCGCGTCGTCGGGCGGCGCGACGATCACCGTCGGCGCGAAGAAGTGGCCGATGTCGCCGATGCGCTCGCCGCCGACCTCGATGCGCGCGCCACGCTCCCTGGCGTCCTGCACGAAGTCCGCCATCGCGCTCACGCGGCGCGCATGCACCAGCGGGCCCATGGTGGTGCCCGGCGCGATGCCGGCGCCGACCTTGACGCCACGGCTCGCCTCGGTAAAGCGCGCCATGAAGCGGTCCCACACCTTTTCCTGGATGTAAAAGCGCGTCGGCGAGACACAGACCTGCCCTGCGTTCGTGAACTTCAAGGTGGCCAGCATGGCGGCGGCGCGCTCGACGTCGGCGTCGTCGCAGACGATCACCGGCGAGTGCCCGCCCAGTTCCATCGTGATGCGCTTCATGTGACTGCCGGCCAGCGCTGCGATCTGCTTGCCCACCGGCACCGAGCCGGTGAACGAGACCTTGCGCACGATGGGCGAGGCAATGAGGTATTCGGACACCTCGCTCGGCACACCCCACACCACATTGAGCACGCCCGGCGGCAGGCCGGCTTCGTGGAACAGGCGCGCGATGGTCACCACCGCGCTGGGCGAATCCTCCGGCCCTTTGATGATGATCGTGCAGCCTGCGGCAACGGCGGCCGCGATCTTGCGGATGGCCTGGTTGTACGGGAAGTTCCAGGGCGTGAATGCGGCGCACACGCCAATCGGCTCGCGCAGCACCAACTGCCGCACGCTGGGCAGGCGCGGCGCAATGACGCGGCCGTAAATGCGGCGCCCCTCCTCCGCATGCCAGTCGCAGTGGTCGGCGCAGCGCACCACCTCGCCCACGGCCTCGGCCAACGGTTTGCCTTGGTCGAGCGTGATGTTGCGGCCGATCTCCTGGGCGCGGGCACGACTGAGTTCAGCAACCTTGCGCAAGATGGCGCTGCGCTCCATCGGCGACACGGTGCGCCAGCTCTCGAAGGCGCGCTGCGCGGCGGCAAGTGCGCGGTCGAGGTCGGCGCGGCTGGCGTGCGGCAGGCGGCCGAGCCGCTCACCCGTGGCCGGGTCGAACACGTCCTGCTCGACGCGGCCGTCGCCCTGGAGAAACTCGCCGTCGATGTAAAGGGAAAGCGTTTCGTACATGAATGTCTCCGCCGGGGGACCCGGATTTACTTGTTCGCGCGCACATGCACCAGCGCATCGTCGAGCGCACGCGAGAGCCCGCCGAACAGTTCGTCGATATGCTGGCGCTCGGAAATCAACGGCGGGCACAGCGCCACGCAATGGGCGATGGTGCGCACGATCACGCCGTATTCCATGGTCCGGTTCTGGATCCATGCGCCCATGCCGGCCGTCGGCTCGAAGGGCTTGCGGGCGGCCTTGTCGGCCGTGATCTCCACGGCCGCGATCAGACCGACGCCGCGCACCTGTCCGACCAGCGGATGCTCGGCCAATGCATCGAGCTTTTCCAGGAAGTACGGCGCCACCTCGCGCACATGGCCGACGATGTCGCGATCGCGGTAAATGTGCAGCGTCTCGAGCGCCACCGCAGCCGCCACCGGGTGCGCCGCATAGGTCAGGCCGTGGGCAAAGGCGCCGTGCTTGCGGCTGCCGGCCCGCAGCGTGTCGTGGATGGCGTCCGTCAGCAGCAGGCCCGAGATCGGCTGGTAGGCCCCCGACAGACCCTTGGCCACGGTCATCATGTCGGGTTGGAGGCCGTAGGTTTCGCAGCCGAACATCCGTCCGGTGCGGCCGAAACCGGTGATGACTTCGTCGACGATGAAAAGAATGTCGTATTTCTTCAGAATCGCCTGCACGCGCTCGAAGTAACCGGCCGGTGGCACGATCACGCCGCCCGCGCCGCTCACCGGCTCCGCAATGAAGGCGGCCACGGTTTCGGGGCCTTCCTCGAGGATCAGTTGCTCCAGGTTGTCGGTGATGCGCTGCGTGAACGCTGGCTCGGATTCGCCCGGCAGGCCGAAGTGATAGTGACTCGGGCAGTCGGTGTGCAGCACGCGGGGCAGCGGCAGGTCGAAATCGCGGTGCACATGCGCCAGACCCGTGAGGCTGCCCGAGGCCACCGTCACACCGTGGTAGCCGTGCAGGCGCGAGATGATCTTCTTCTTCTGCGGACGGCCCAGCAGGTTGTTGTAGTACCAGATGAGTTTGACGGCGGCATCGTTGGCCTCCGAACCCGAGCTGGAGAACAGCACATGGTTCAAACCTTCGGGCGCGACGGCCGTGAGCGCTTGGGCCAGCGCGATGCCGGGCGGGTGCGAACGGTGGCTGAACAGGTGGTAGTAGGGCAATGTGTTGAGTTGCCTGGTCGCCGCATCGACCAGGCGCTTCTCGGAAAAGCCGAGCGATGCGCACCACAGGCCCGACATGCCCTCGATGTAGCGCTTGCCGTGCTCGTCGTAGACGTAGCAGCCGTCACCGCGCGCGATGACCGTGGGGCCGAGCGTGCTGTGCGCATCGAGGTTCGAATAGGGATGCACCACATGGGCGATGTCCTGGTGCCAGGCGGTGCTCTCGGTCTTGGTCATGGGGTTCCTCGAAGAAAAAAGAAAAAACAAGGACGCGCAGCGCGCATCCACGAAGCGCAATGACGGCCAGCGGGTGCGTTGCGTGCGCGCATGCATGCATGCATCCGCAGACGCAGGCATCGTGGTTCCCGCCGCGCTGGTCGACGGGGTGCGACTCCCGGCAAGCCGGGACAAGCCGCGTCGTGCACGGCCAGACTCCGCATCCTGCCCGCTGCCAGGGGTCTGCCGCTCATGGCCCTGCGCGAGCGGGACCCGGGCGCATGCCGGTGCCGCGAGAGCGCCGGGCACGGTGCCGTGCCCGATGATTTCATCGGGTGCGTGCAACTGGCGCAACGGTGAAAACGCGCACATCACAGCGCCTCCTCAATGCCTAGTGTCGCGTCACCGATCAGATGTCGTAGGCTGCGCGCAGCCATCGGAGCGCAGCGCAAGGCGCATCGCGCCGCCCATACCGAGCGTATTGGCAAGCGATGCAACGCCGCGATGCGCTTCGATGGCCAGCGCAGACCGACAGATGATCGGTAACGCGACACTAGGGTCAGCTTAGCCCGGGCATCCGGAGAAAACTTGACTGGACGCGACAATCGCCGCGCATGTCGCGCGCGGCACCTCCGGGAAGGCACGCTGCGGCCTGGCGGAACGCGCGTGGGCTCTGGCGCGTGTGCCGGCGGAAAGCGCGCGTGAAGGCGCTGGGTTCGCTGAAGCCGAGCTGCTCGGCGATGCACGTCACCGACAGGTGGCTGTCGACGAGCATGCGGCGCGCGGTCTCCATGCGCACCTGCGCGCGCAGATCGACAAAGCCGATGCCCAGGCCGCGCAAGCGCCGCTGCAGCGTGCGTGGCGTGATGCCGAAGTCGGCCGCCGCGTGTTCGAGCGTGGCGCCCGACTCGCGCAGCACCTGCTTCATCCAGGCCCGAAGCGCATCTTCCAGCAGGCCGGGGTCTTCGTTTGCCGGCAAGGCTTTGGCCATGCCTGCGCAGAAGTTGCCGTAGCGCTCGGCGTTGGCGGTGCGAATGGGCAGCGCAAGAAACGCTGCGGGAAAGCACAGCGCGGTGGCTTGTGCGTTGAAAACCACCGGGGCACGGAAGAAGCGGGTGTAGGCCTGCAACGAGGCCGGGGCAGGCATCGCCATCGTCACCTGCTCGAGCGACCACGCATCGCCCGTGGCCCGGCGCAGCGACCGGCAGATCTTGCCGAGCGTGTAGGCCGCGTCTTGCAACCGGTCGCTGATGCTCGGGTCCTGGATGCTGTAGATGAAACGCGCGATGCCCTGTTCGCAGGCGAGCCGGACTGTCGTGCCGGTCTGGATGATGGGAAAGAACCGCACCAAATCTTCCAGCGCCTGGCCCACGGTCGATGCGTAGAGGAACAGGCCGCTCACGATGCCAACCTCGTGCGGCGGATCGGCCCCGGCCATGTCCAGGCCCAGGTGAATGCGCCCGCTTTCCTTGGCCGCGATTTCGAGCAGGCTCGTAAAGTGCAGCAGCGAGGCGGTGCGTCGCGCGGACGGGATCAGGGTCTCGGCACTGCGGATCGTGCGGGCGCTGGCAAGCTCGCGCACGATCTCCCCGCACCGGCTGCCGCGCAGCAGCACTCCAAGCCGGTTCGCAGCCAACCGGGTTGCTTCGAGGCTGATCGCCCCCACGACGAGACTGGCTGTCATAGATGATTCCCGGGTCGATGTACCGCACGGGGCCTGGCCCGAATGATTTCACGTCCCAAGTCCCGTGATCGATGCCGGATTCTGACAGAGCCTGGCCTGGACCCGGCAGCGCCCCGGCAGACCGGCCTTCGGGCAGGTGCGCGGGCGCCTGCGCGCCAGCAATCGAGACCGCCCTCCGTCGATGAGGATGCGTGCTACCGCTTGCCGTCAAACAGGATCACGCCGCAAAGGCTGGCACATGCAGTGCACGCCGCCACCGCCATTCGCGATCATGTCGATCTCAGGGTCGTAGACCTGCAAGCCAAGGGCTTTCAAACGCTCCTTCAGAAAGTGACTGCTGTTGGGCAACAGCACACGGTCGCTGCCAAGCGCGACGACATTGCAGCCGAGCATCATCGTGTCCTTGAACGGCACGGCGACGATCTCGATGCCCTTGCCCTGCAACCAGTCGACGACGCCTGGATCGATCGTTTCGAGACATACCGCAGCGAGTTTGGGCGCCAGCATCACGACCATCAGATCGATGTGAACGTAATACGGGTCGATGCCGCACAAGCGCACTTCCCAGCCCTCCTTCTCGAACCATCTTTTGAGTTGCAGCGCGCCTTGCTCCTGCGAGCGGCCCTCGACGCCCTCCCAGCCGATCAGCACGCAGTCCGGTTCGATGATGTCGAAGTCGCCGCCTTCGAACGTGCCGGCGGTGACGTAGTCGTAGATCGGGATACCGAGCCGCTGATATGTCTCGATCGCGCGGAAGTTCTCCCCGCGTCTCCACCACTGAGCCATATTGGTGATCACCGCACCGTAGGGCGTCATGACGGACGAATCCCGGGCAAAAATCTGATAAGGCAGTTCGGGATCCGCCGCATGGAAATGCACCGTCACGCCCGCCGAACGATAGGCGTCGACCATCTCCGCATGTTGTCGGCACGCTACGTCTGCATCGAAACGCAGGCCAGTGCGCAGACTCTTCTTCGACAGCGAGCTCGTCTCGAGCCACTGGTAATTTTCGGCCGGGCCAAGCAGCACGTCGCGCAGCAATCCATAGTCGCTATTGGCACCCCATGTATCGAGCACCGGCGTGCTGCCATCCTCACGCCGATTTCTGAGATTGAACGTCATGTGTGATATTCCTCACGGATGGGTTGAACATATTTCGCATTCAGCTTCAGGCCAGGGCCCAAAGTGGTTTGGAGTGCTTTGACCCGTTCCAACGAACACGCTCCAAGTGTCCAAGTGCGTGCCGTGTTTGCACTTCATCTGCAACGAGCATCTGCGCCACTTCGGGAACCTCGCGCACACCGTCGAACTGGTCTCCGCTGGGCGGCAAATCCAGACCAGGCACGGGCCGGCCAGCACTGGCAGCAACCTGCCGCCGGTGCCCGGCCGGCGCGCAAACGGATTGCCGATCTGGTCGACGCGCGCACTGAGGTCCGCAAACTCGCACCCGTGGCGAAAGAGATCCCCACCACAGCGTGGTAGCGCACCGATCTGCGCATCTCCGCCCCGTTCGCACTTGCCATGACGGAGTTCCTCAGTGCGTGGTTTGCCTGCGTGCTGCCAGATGCTGCACCGCCATGCGCCCGAGCAGCACGGCCGTCGTGAGCGCAAGCAGCAGCACGGAAATCGCCGCGACGCCAGGACTGATGTTGTCCCGCAGATCCGTCCAGATATGTCGCGGCACGGTATTGACGTTGACGCTGGTCACGAACAGCGTCACCGAAATTTCTTCCCAGGACAGCGCAAGCCCGAGGAAAAACGTCGACGCAATGGCCAATTTGAGGTTCGGCAACACCACCATGAACGTGGTTTGCGCCAGCCCCGCCCCAAGATTGCGCGCGGCAAGCTCGATGCGCCGGTCGAGTGGGGACAACGCGACGAGCATCGTCACCACGCAGTACGGCGTAATCACCACGATGTGCGCGATCACGACGCCGGGCAGCGTGTCATAACCGGCCGACGGCATCCACGAACCCAGCTTCGTCTCCATGAAATACAGCACCATCGCGGAAATCACCGGCGGAATCACCATCGGCACCAGCACGAGCGCCACCATCGCCTTGGCGATGCGTGAGCGCACATACCAGACACCCACGCTGAATGTCACCGCGAGCACCGTCGCGATCACGCTCGCGCACGCCGCCACCAGCACGCTCTGGACTATGCTGGACATCCAGTCGCTGCTGCTGAACAACGCGGCATAGTGGCGCAGCGACCAGTGGCCCTCAGGCATCGACAGGTAGCGCTTTGACGTGAACGACACGGGCACCACCGCGAGCAACGGGAACAACAAAAAGCCGATGGCGAAGACGGCCATGGAGCGGCTCATATGACCGGTATGTTTGGCATCCATTTTTGGCATCCATTTCAACGGACCAGTTTGTTGACGCGGCTCGCCCACATCAGGAGCGCGGCCATCAGCCCTATGAACGCCAGCAGCACGACGCTCAACGCTGCACCGAGACCCCAGTTGTTGGTCTGGAACATCTGCAGATAAACATATTCGGCGATCATGGTGGTCTGTCCGCCGCCAAGAATGGCCGGTGTGATGAAAAAGCCAAGGCAGAACACGAACACGATCAGAAAGGCACCAAGCAGTCCGGGCAGCGTCTGCGGCACCAGCACGGCCCAGAAGGTGCGCAGGCCGCCGGCGCCCAAACCGCGTGCTGCAAGCAGCGTGCGCCGGTCGATTTGGCGCATGCTCGAAGACAGCGGAAAGACCGCATATGGCACCATGAAATGCACCATGCCAACGACCACGGCAAACTCATTGCGCGTCATTTGCACAGGCCCGTGAATCAAGCCAACGCTCATCAGCAAGGTGTTGAGAATGCCCTCGTTGCCAAGCGCAATCAGCCAGCCGAATGCACGCACCAGGACCGAAATCCACATCGGTACGAACACCGCGATTTCCACCACACGCTGCCATGGACGCGACGCGAACACCCAGCAATACGACAGCAGATAGCCAATCGCAACCGCAAGAACGGTGCTGGACAGGCACAGCCGCAACGTGCGCAGCAGCATGTCCCGAATCGATGGATCGGTCACCACCTGCCGATACTGCTCCAGGCCAGGCGTCGGCAAAGTGACGCTCCAGCCGATCACACCGGCCAGCGGCAAACCATAGAGCAGCGCCAGCAATAGCGGCAGCGGTGCGATCAGCAATGCGCGTTTGAAGGCGGTGGAGTTCACGGCATTCATCACCCATCTACTTGGCCAACCGTCTCAGATATTGTTCGAGCGCGGCGGCATAGTGGTCCGCATACCAATCACCGTTCAGACGAATCTGCTTGGCAAGGTTCTCGGGCGAGCCGCAATCGCGCGCACGCAGATCGGCGGGAATCAGCGCCCGCGCCGCCGGATTGGCCGGACTGTTGCCGGTCAGTTTGAACAGTTCGACTTGCGTTTTCGGATCCTGTGCATATGCGATGAACCGCATGGCCGGCTGCGCACCCGCCGGATTGTTTTTCAGTACGGCCCAGTAGCTCGGCGTGACGAACGCATTGTCGTAGCCCCATTGGATGCGGCCATCGGAGTCCTGCTCCAGCAGCCCCGCGCGCGTATTCCAGATCGCACCAACCGACACATCGCCATTTACCATCAACTGCTGGCTTTCTGCCCCCGAGCCCCAGTACGCGAGAATGTGCGGCTTTAATTCATCGAGCTTGCGCAGCGCGCGCGGCACGTCCAGCGGATACAGCGCCGATGGAGCGATGCCATCCGCGAGCAATGCCGCCTCCAGCATCCCGTTCATCCATTTGAACAATGTGCGCTTGCCCGGAAAAGCCTGGACGTTCCAGAAATCGGCCCATGTGCGCGGTCCCTTGGCACCGTATTTCCTGCTGTCCCATGCCATCACATAGCTGAAGAGATAGCTCGCAATGCCATAGTCGTGGGCGAAACCGGGTGCCACCTTGTTGCGCTCGATGACCGTGTAGTCGAGCGGCTGGCAGATGCCGGCTCGCCCGAGCGACAGCGCGGTATATGGTTCGGCATCAACCACGTCCCAACTCGGGCGGCCGCTTGCGGCCTGGGCCCGGATCGCGCCGTCGGTCGGACCGCTGCCATCTATCTTCACCGGAATACCACTGCTGCGGCTGAACTCATCCGCCCAGGATTTGCGGTACGCATCGATCGCATCGCCGCCCCAGTTCACCACGACAAGCTGCTTGCCCTGCGCAAAGCCGACTCCCGCCCGCATCGCGGCCGGCAGCACCGCCAGCATGCCCATTGCCTTGACGAAACGGCGGCGGCTGATTTTGCCCTCGCGTGCACGATCCATGAGAATCTCGATGCAGTCACTTGGGTGGTGCTTATCCATTGGGTGCTCCGTTGTGAAAATGGCTGTGTTGCGTTCATCGGGACTCGTGGCCAGTCCTCTCAAGCGGCGAGCAGAATGCTGTTCGACGGGCACCAACTCAGCCACACGGGTGCGGTGCTACCGAGCGTGCGGGCCGGATGGTCCGGCGGGGCGTCGATCAGCACATTGCAACCGGTCGAGTTGCCGACGCTGGTGCGTATGGAAAATGTGGTGCGTGAACCGTGGAACATGCGTTCGACTATCGTCCCCATGACCACGTTGTCGGTCGACGGTATCGGCGGCCGGACATGCAGTTTCATATGTTCCGGCCGCACCGCCAGCACCTTCGGGCCGCAACCACCGCACGATTTCGCACGCAACACGGCAGCGCCACAGTTGCCAAGCGTGATTTCGCCATCTTCACGCTGTGAATCGAGCGCGAAAACGTTCATCTTGCCGAGGAATTCGCCGACGAAACGGTTGACCGGACATGCATAAATCTGCTCCGGCGTGTCGATTTGCACCAGTTCCCCTTTGTCGAAAATCGCGATTCGGGTCGAAAGTGCCAACGCCTCTTCTTGGTCGTGCGTGACAAACATGAAAGTCGTCCCCACCTGCCGATGAATCCGCCGCAACTCGACCTGCAACTGCTCGCGCATATTCTTGTCCAGCGCAGACAGCGGTTCGTCGAGCAGCAAAAGTTCCGGTTCGAATACCAATGCGCGGGCAATCGCCACGCGCTGCTGCTGTCCACCGGATAGCTGGTGCGGACGCTTATGCGAATGCGCACCGAGGCCGACGACATCGAGGATGCGTGTCACGCGCTCGCGGCGAGCAGAGGCATCGACCTTGCGAACCCGCAATGCAAATGCCACGTTGTCGAACACCGACATATGCGGAAACAGCGCATAGCCCTGAAACACCATGCCGAAGTTGCGTTTTTCCGGCGGCCGGCGAGTGATGTCGACGCCATCTTCCAACAACCGGCCGGCGCTTGGATCGACGAAGCCGGCGAGAATCATCAGCAGCGTCGTCTTGCCCGAACCGGACGGACCGAGCAGCGTCAGAAATTCGCCCGCGCGCACGCTGATCGATACATCGTCGAGCGCGACAAATGAGCCATAACGCTTGGCAATGCCCTCGGCGCACAACTGGTTTTTGATGAGCGTGCCCACAGCCTGTCGCTATAAGTTGATTCGTCCGTACGCCGGCACCCGGCGTCAATGTGAATCGAATGTACATGACGAAAAACTGCACAACAATCGAAGAAAATAGCCGCAAAGTGTCAAAATTATTCACCCATCCCGGGCGCCAACATGCCTGAAACAGTGCGCGCGCGCCACGCCACAGCAGGTCGGCGGTGGTTTTCCGGATGGAGCGAGCCAACGAACTGCCAAAAACATGCCGTGGGCGCGCCTTGGCACGCCATCAGGCAGCGCCGCTTTTCACTTCATGCGTAACGCGAGTGATCGCTCCATGCGCGTATCGACACGCGCAACTCATCGAGCAACCATTCACTGAAGGCGCGAACTTCCGGACGTTGCGACGGCTCCGGACGCGCCACCAGGTAGTAGCCGTGCGGCGATTCAACCGTCACATCGAACGGGCGCACGAGTAGCCCGCGAGCGATCGCATCACCGCTCAGGAAGGTATCGCCGATCGTCACGCCCTGCCCCGAGATCGCTGCTTCCTGCGCGAACGGAGCTTCCGAAAACACGATGCCACGCCGGCCGTCGATGTGGTGCGCACCCGCAGCCCCGAGCCACTGCGCCCAGTCCGCATGATTGCCCATGTGCAACAGCAGTACATCGGCGAGATCATCCAGCGCCAGCGGACGGCCGCGTGCATTGATCAGCATCGGACTGCAGACGGGAAAGTAACTCAGCGAGGTGATGGGTTCAACAGAAAAGTCAGGCCAGTTGCCACTGCCATAGACGATAAACAGGTCGGCGTCGCGCGGGTTCACTTCGTCCGACGCACGCGGCGCTGTGATGCTCAGCTCCACATGCGGGTACGCGCCCTGAAACGCACCGAGATGGTGACAGAGCCAGTAGACCGCAAAACCAGGCGTGCAGCTCACACGCAAATGTCCGGCCACTTCGCCACCGGCGCTACGCCGCACCGCCTCTTCCAGGATGGAAAGCACACGCCGGGCCTCGTGCAGATAGCGCTGACCCCGATAGGTCAGCGTGATACCGCGCCCTGCTCTTTGCGTTACTGCAAAGCCAAGGGTTTGTTCCAGCACGTTGATTTGGTGACTGATTGCGCTGCGTGTCAGAAAAAGTTCGCTGGCTGCGCGCGACACGGTGCCATGCCTGGCGATGGCATCCAACGCCCTTAACGCGGTAATGGAAGGCAGGTGCATGGGGTCTGTCAGCGACGGAGGGTCTGTTGCAATGGTGCTTTCTGGCGCCATGATCGCATCGTGCCCAAGCAGTTTATCAACCACCTCGGTGCAGAGGGGGTCGTGTCCTGGTGCCCAAAAGGGCGAAACCCGCATGGATGCCGGGTTTGTTGTCGGATCAAGGGGCAAGGTTCGGCGTCAGGGAGCGGGTGATGAACTCCACGAACGCCCGTACCCTCCCGGCATTTTGATGCCGCTTGGGATAAACGGCATGGATGTTCGCATCGGGCGTGTGGCACTGCGGCAGGACTTGTACAAGCCGTCCGCTCTTCAAATACCTCTCGATGTCCCACTCGGCGCGCATCAGAATGCCGTGACCGTCCAGTGCCCAATTCACCGCTATTTCGCCGTCGTTGGTCGTCAGGTTGCCTCTGGTTTTGACGACCTCGGTGGTACTGAATCGACCGCAGCCACTTGTCAATCGCCACACCCCATAGGCTTCATCCCCCTGGCGAATACCGATGCAGTTATGCCGTGTCAGGTCGCGCGGAACTTCGGGCAAACCATGCTTGGCGATATACACCGGAGACGCGCACAGAAGACGGCGATTGGGGGCGATGTGCCTGGCGATGACCCGGGCATCAGGGGGTGAACCAAAACGAATGCAGACATCGAACGAGTCCTCGGTCAACGGCGGTGGATTGACCGACAGTTGAAGCTGCACTTCGACGCCGGGATGCCCGAAGATGAACTTTGAAACGAGGGGCGCGATATGACTGCGGCCGAAACCGGGTGTCGCATTCACTCTCAACAGCCCCCTGGCGGAGGTTGTTGCGCCATGGATCAATTGCTCCAAGCCGTCGATGTCGCTGAGGATTCGGCGTGCATGCTCCAAATACACCTCTCCCTCCGGGGTGAGACTCATGCGGCGCGTCGTGCGGTTTACCAAAGTCACGCCCATGCGCGACTCCATCGATGCCAGATGCTTGCTGACCGCAGGCGTCGTAATGCCCAATTCACGAGCAGCAGCGCTCAGGCTGCCAGCGGTTGCAAGTGTGGAGAAAAAGCCAAAATCGGCTGGCTGGATGCCGCTGCCACTCATGATGTCTTGTCGTTGATTTCAAGTAAACAATGGATTGACTTTAACGACGTTGCATCGGGGCGTCCAGTTCTTACAGTGCCGCTATCAACGATCCGTACAGAGACAATTCATGAAGACATACCGCATCGCAACGATCCCTGGCGACGGCATTGGCAAAGAAGTCGTGCCCGCCGGCCAACGCGTCCTCGAAACGCTGGCCAGTTCCGGCAGCAGTTTCAGGTTTGAATTCGAGAACTTCGTCTGGGGCAGTGACTGGTTCCGCGAGCACGGCATGATGATGCCGGACAACGGCCTGGACGCATTGCGCGGCAAGGACGCAATTTTGTTCGGCTCGGCCGGCGATCCGCACATTCCTGACCACATCACGCTGTGGGGCCTGCGCCTGAAGATCTGCCAGGGCTTCGACCAGTACGCCAATGTGCGCCCGACGCGCATCCTGCCCGGTATCGACAGCCCGCTCAGGCGCTGCGGCCCGAATGACCTGAACTGGGTCATCGTGCGTGAAAACTCCGAAGGTGAATACGCCGGCGTCGGCGGTCGTGTGCACCAAGGCCATCCAATCGAAGCCGCCACCGACATATCGATAATGACCCGTGCCGGCGTCGAACGCATCATGCGTTTCGCCTTCAGGCTGGCCCAATCGCGGCCCCGCAAACTACTGACCGTCATCACCAAGAGCAACGCCCAACGCCACGCGATGGTGATGTGGGACGAGATCGCGGTGCAGATCTCGAAAGAATATCCGGACGTCCAATGGGACAAGGAACTGGTCGACGCAGCCACCGCACGCATGGTCAACCGCCCGGCCACGCTGGACACCATCGTCGCCACCAATCTGCATGCCGACATCCTGAGCGATCTGGCTGCGGCCCTGGCCGGCAGCCTGGGCATTGCCCCGACCGGCAACATCGACCCGGAACAGCGTTACCCGTCGATGTTCGAGCCCATCCACGGCTCGGCCTTCGACATCATGGGCAAGGGCCTGGCCAATCCGGTGGGCACGTTCTGGTCGGTAGTGATGCTGCTCGAACATCTGGGCGAAAACGAAGCTGCTGCAAAGGTCATGCGCGCCATCGAAAGTGTCACGGCCAACCCGGCGCTGCACACCCGTGATTTGGGCGGCAAGGCCACTACCGCACAGGTCACGAATGCTGTGTGTCAACACCTGGTGTGCCGTCCCGCAAATGACTGCAGATGAAATCAAATGGCACCCTGCCCTGGCACGAAACGCATTACTTTCATTTTGTCCCGCCATTTACGGGACGGCACACCAGCGGTGAACGTATCGCAACTTTGGTAACTTGAAAAATCAGCAACCATCTTGAATGACAAAGTCAAACCGCTTCAGCAAGCTCGTTGCGCCAAGGCGACTTGGTGCGAGCGATGGCGTTCAAGATGACCAACAACTTGTGCATGCAGGCGACCAGAGCGACCTTTTTGGGCTTGCCGGCGGCCAGCAGCCTTGCATAGAAGGCTTTGAGCACGGGATTGAAGCGCGTGCCTACCAAGGCGGCCACGAACAGCACGCGGCGCACGTCGGCGCGACCACCGAAGATGTGGCGCTGCCCACGCAGCGTGCCCGAGTCCCGATTGATGGGGGCCAAGCCCACCAGCGAGGTGATCTGCTTGCGATTGAGCTGGCCCAACTCGGGCAGTTGCGCCAGCAGCGTGCTGGCCGTGGTGGGACCCACGCCCTTGACCGAGGTCAGCAAGGCCGCCAGATCGGCGTGGTGTGCCAGGACATGCTCCTTGAGCTGCCCGTCCAGGTCGTTGAGTTGCTCGGCAATGGTAGCCATGATCCGCAGGATGCTGGGCTTGGCCTTGGGATGTGCCAGGGCCAGTCGCTGGCGTTCGGCCACCAGCATGGCCACGAGTTGGCGGCGGCGCACCACCAGGGCGGTCAACTCGCGCTGCTGCTCGTCGGCCAGCATGCGCGGCTCGTGACCCTGGGCGTCCAGCAAGGCTGCAAAGCCGCGCAGCGCCTGCGCATCGATGCGATCGGTCTTGGCCAGTTTGCCCATGCAGCGGGCAAAGTCGCGTGCTTGGCGCGGATTGATCACCGACACACGCAAGCCTGCCGCGGACAAGGCAAGCGCCAGGTCCTGCTCGTAGCCGCCAGTGGCCTCCAGCAGCACCAGGCGCGGCGACAGCGGCGCCAGCAGTTGGCACAACTGGGCATGCCCGGCCTCATCGTTGCCAAGACTGAAGGTCTGTGCTTGACCAGTGGTGGCCACCTCGAAGGTGCGCTTGGCCACGTCGATACCTACATAAACGGGTTCACTCATACAAGTCCTGTGGCTCCCAGCCTTATGAATACGAAATGTGTTCGGTCAACCATTCGGGATGCGGCAGAACAAACAGACCACCACCGTGCGCCCTGGGCTGAAATTCGAGCTCGGGCTCGCAGGAGACACAGGCTGCACGGTGGTGAGTCAACCAGTTCAGCAATCAAGGCTGGCAACCACGCCTTGACCACTGAAGTTTGAATGATCTGAAAGATATAAGGAGACAAGCCATGAAAATCCAACGATTTCGCCTGCGCGCCATCGTGACCGCCATTGCACTCGGCTTGGCCGCCGTGATCACCAGCGCCCAAGGTTTCCCGACCAAGCCCATGACCCTGATCGTTCCATTCCCGCCCGGCGGGAGTTCCGACATCCTGGCACGGGCTCTTGCCGAGAAACTATCGTTGCGTCTCGGTCAACCCGTCATCGTTGACAATCGCCCTGGCGCCGGTGCCACGCTGGGCGCGGCCTATGTCGCCACGGCCAAGCCGGATGGCTACACGCTCCTGATGGGCGCAGTGCACCACGCCATCGCCACGAGCGTTTACAAAAATCTTTCCTACGATTTCGAAAAGAGTTTTACGCCCATCACTACGGTCGCTCTGGTTCCCAATGTGCTGGTGATCAATGCCAAATCACCCGTTGTGGATGTGCAAGGATTGATCGCAGCAGCGAGGGCCGCCAAAGACCGGTTGGCCTTTGGTTCGAACGGCAGCGGCACCCTGCAGCATCTGCTCGGAACCCAGTGTACCCACAGCGACGATTTGAAGGCCAACGCAGTGGCCTCGTGCATGCAGCCGGGCATGTCGAGCCGATGGTGCGCATCGGCGAGGATGTGAGCGAACGGCTGGACGTGGTGCCCGCCGAGTTCTTCGTGCACCGCCACATCCGTGGCAAGTGGGTGTGCAAGTGCTGCCAGCGCCTGGCCCAGGAACCTGTGGAGCCGCAGATCATCGACAAGGGCGGGCCTGGTTGCACAGACCCTGGTGGCGCACTTCGTGGACCACCTGCCGTACTACCGGTTGGAGGCCATCGACGCACGCTCCGGCGCGCACACGCCGCGCCCCACCCTGGCATCGTGGGCGGGGGCGCGGTCGGAGGCGGGTGGCGCGGCCCTGGTTCGTGCGAGGAACGCACGAACCAAAACACTTCGATTGGTGCCGATGACCGGATTCGAACTGGTGACCTACGCGTTACGAGTGCGTTGCTCTACCAACTGAGCTACATCGGCGTTGCGTCAGGGATCCGTCACATGCGATGTGCTGATGTGATGGCTGGCGCAGCGCGGGGGAGTATAGCAGGCCGGGTTTTCATCCCGGGCTCTGCGACAGTTGCGCGCCCTCGATCAGAAACTGCACCTTGCGCTCGCCTTGGTACTCGTTCACATCGAGGCGAAAGGCCAGCAGTACGCGCGCTGGCAGGGGTTCGGTGTGGCCGAACCAGATGCCGTCCACCGGGTGGCCCTGGTGCCTGAGCTTGAGTTTGAGCGCCGGGTGTTTGTCGCCCACCAGCCGCTGGCTCAGCACTTCGACTTCTTCGCTGAAGGTCGGTGGCGCAAAGCCTTGGCCCCAGACTTCGCGGTGCAATGTGTCGACCATTTCGGCGCGGCAGTATTCACGCGCCAGCGGGCCGTCGGTTTCGATGCGCCGCGTCAGGGTGGCAGCGTCCAGCCATTCTTGCGCGACCTGGGCCAGGGCCTGCTCGAACACCGCGAAGGTCTGCGCGGCCAGCGTGCAGCCTGCGGCCATTGCATGGCCGCCGAATTTCAGCAATACGCCCGGGTGGCGCTTGGCCACCAGGTCGAGCGCGTCGCGCAGGTGAAACCCGGCAATCGATCGGCCCGAGCCTTTGAGCTCATGCTCCTTGCCCGGCGCGCGGCTGACGGCGAACACGAAGGCGGGGCGGTGCAGTTTGTCCTTGATGCGCGAGGCCACGATGCCTGCCACGCCTTCGTGAAAGTCGGGGTCGAACACGCTGATGGCCGGTGGCGGCGCTGCGCCGCCGGCGCACAGGTTTTCGGCCAGCAGCATGGCCTGCCCGCGCATGCCGTCCTCGATGGTGCGGCGCTCGCGGTTGATGCGGTCGAGCGTGCCGGCCAGTTCGGCGGCGCGGCCGCTGTCGTCGGTCAGCAGGCATTCGATGCCCAGCGTCATGTCGGCCAGGCGCCCTGCGGCATTGATGCGCGGGCCCAGCGCAAAGCCGAAGTCGAAGGTGGTGGCGGCCTGGGCTTTGCGCCCGGCGGCGGTGAACAGCGCGGCCACGCCGGCAGGCAGGGTGCCGGTGCGGATGCGTCTGAGGCCCTGCGCCACCAGGCGCCGGTTGTTCGCGTCGAGCTTGACCACATCGGCCACGGTGCCCAGGGCTACCAGTGCCAGCAGCGGGTCGAGCCGGGGTTGGGTGTCGGCGTTCAGCAGCGCGCGCGCGCGCAGTTCCGAGCGCAGCGCCAGCAGCACGTAGAACATCACGCCGACGCCGGCCAGCGCTTTGCTTTCGAACCCGCAGCCGGGCTGGTTGGGGTTGACGATGGCGTCGGCTGCCGGCAGTTCGGGGCCGGGCAGGTGGTGGTCGGTGACGAGCACCGACAGGCCCAGCGCCTTGGCTTCGGCCACGCCGGCGACGCTGGCGATGCCGTTGTCCACGGTGATCAGCAGATCGGCGCCGCGTTCTTTCACACGGCGGGCGATGGGCGGGGTCAGGCCGTAGCCGTCGGTCATGCGGTCGGGCACCAGGTAGTCGACATGCCTGGCGCCCAGCAGGCGCAGGCCGCGCACGCCGACGGCGCAGGCGGTGGCGCCATCGCAGTCGTAGTCGGCAACGATCAGCAGGCGCTGGTCGCGCGCCACGGCATCGGCCAGCAGTCGGGCCGCGGCGGCGATGCCTTTCAGGCCCTGCGGTGGCAGCAGACGGGCCAGGTCGTCGTCGAGTTCGTCTTTGGCGCGCACGCCGCGCGCGGCGTACAGGCGGGCCAGCAGGGGGTGTACCCCGGCCTGCTCGAGCGTCCAGACGGCACGGGGGGGGATCTCTCTGGCTACTATTTTCATAGCATGTGGTGTATGTCGATCATGCGCGGGGGCTGGAAAAGGCTTTGCATCCGCCGCAGCCATCCGCGCCGGGCGCTGTGCCAGCGGATGGCATTGCGCTCGCCGCAGAGTGTCAAAAGCACGCTCTGGCCGCTGTCGGTCTGGCGCAGCAGCCCGGCCACGGGGCCGGCGTCGAGCGCGCTCCAGGCCGCAGCCCAGGCGCTCCAGTCCTCGTGCAAGGCGGGGTCGCGCAATGTGTCGAGCACCGTGGGCGGCGTGCTGGTTGCGGGCAGCGCGGTGGGCAGGGTGCCTGTGCCGTGCACCCAGAAGGCGTTGATCGGTGGCAGGCCGCGTTCTGCGCGCGCGTCGTTCAGGGGGTGGGTGTAGAGCAGCATCTGCATCTCGCTGTGCAGGCGCTGCAGGCGGCGGGCCGCGTGCGCATCGGTGGGCCCGCGATGCAGGTCGAGGTCGCGTGGCAGCCAACTGCGCAGGTCGCGCAGCAGCACGCGCTCCAGCGATGCGCTGGCCAGCGTGGCGAACAGTGCGCCGCTGGCGAGCCAGCGCGTGGGTTGGTCGTAATGCAGGGTGATGCCGTCCTGGGCAAACCAGGGCGACATGCTGGCCAGCAGTGCGCGCGATGCTGCTTCGTCCAGGCCCTGCGGGTCGCGCAGCATGACATGGTCGGTGCCGACCTGCCATTGGCAGGGGGTGATGAATGCCCAGGCCAGTCCCTGCGTGGCCTGGCCCTGTTGCTGCCGGTGCCAGGCGGCCCAGGGGATGCGCCCGTCTTCATCGGGCAGGCCCAGCGCCCGGGCCAGCGCGCGCTCGTGCGGGGGCGAGAGGCTGGTTTCCCGGCCCGATATGGCCCGGTCTGGCTGCGGGCTGAGCCGGGCCAGCAGCCGCTCCAGATGGGGCAGGGCCAGGTTTTGCAAACTGTGCCGGCAGCCTTCGCTGGCGCTCGTGGCGTAGGGGATGAGCACATGGGGGCGGTCCGGCATCGGGGTATTTTGCGGGATGCCACAATCGGCCCCGGCCTGCAACGCGCAGGCCCTGTTTTTTCCACCATGCAAATCCCCTCCATTCCTTATGAACTGGCCCTGGGCTGGCGCTATACCCGGGCCGGTCGGGCCACGCGGCGCAACGGCTTCATTTCGTTCATCTCGGGCGTGTCGATGCTCGGCATTGCGCTCGGGGTGGCGGCGCTGATCATTGTGCTGTCGGTGATGAACGGGTTTCAAAAGGATGTGCGCGACCGCATGCTCAGCGTGGTCTCGCACATCGAGATCTTCGCGCCCCGGGGGGCGGCGCTGGCCGACCCGGCGCTGACGCTGGCGCAGGCCCGGCAGAACGTCAACGTGATCGGCGCGGCCCCCTTTGTCTCGGCCCAGGCCCTGCTGGCGCGCGGCGAGGACATGAAGGGCGCGCTGGTGCGGGGCATAGACCCGGCGCTGGAAGGCGCGGTGACCGATCTGGCCGCCAGCAACGCACGGCTGCTCGGGCGGCTGGTGCCCGGCCAATTTCGCGTGGTGTTGGGCAGCGTGCTGGCCCGTGACCTGGGCGTGGGCGTGGGCGATGCGGTGACGCTGATCGCCCCGGCCGGCCAACTCACCCCGGCCGGCGTGGTGCCGCGCCTCAAGCAAATGACGGTGGCGGGCATGTTCGACTCGGGCCATTACGAATACGACTCGGCCCTGGTGCTGCTGCACCATCAGGACGCCCAGCGCATTTTGCGCCTGGAAGGCCCGACCGGCGTGCGCCTGAAGTTGCGCGACCTGCACCGGGCGCACGCGGTGGCGGGCGAACTGGCGCAAACCCTGAGCGGGGCATTGCTGATCCGCGACTGGACGCAGCAAAACCGCACCTGGTTTGCCGCCGTGCAGTTGGAAAAACGCATGATGTTCATCATCCTCACGCTGATCGTGGCCGTGGCCGCGTTCAACCTGGTCAGCACGCTGGTGATGACCGTGACCGACAAGCGCGCCGACATCGCCATCTTGCGCACGCTGGGCGCCAGCCCGAAAAGCATCATGGGCATTTTTGTGGTGCAAGGCGCGCTGGTCGGCGTGATCGGCACGCTGCTCGGCCTGGCGCTGGGCCTG
The DNA here is from genome assembly GCF_000015565.1 of Verminephrobacter eiseniae EF01-2. Taxonomy (NCBI): domain Bacteria; kingdom Pseudomonadati; phylum Pseudomonadota; class Betaproteobacteria; order Burkholderiales; family Comamonadaceae; genus Verminephrobacter; species Verminephrobacter eiseniae. The sequence continues at coordinate 3,546,510 of NC_008786.1, read as the reverse complement.
GGGATTGCGCTGCACATCGACGTGATCGTGCCGGCCATCGAGCAGGCGCTGAACGCGCGCTTTTTGCCCCAGGACATCTACCTGATCAGCAAAATGCCCAGCGAGCCGCAAAGCGGCGACATCGTGCCGATTGCCATGATCGCGCTGGCGCTGTCCTTCGTGGCCACGCTCTACCCCAGTTGGCGTGCCAGCCGGGTGAACCCGGCCGAGGCGCTGCGCCATGAATGAAACACCCGCAGCCGGCGCTGGCGCCCAGGGGGCGGTTCTGCAAGCCCGGGGCCTGACCAAGCGCTTCACCGAAGGGCGCCTCGATGTGCGCGTTTTGCAAGGCGTCGATCTGCAAGTCCATGCGGGCCAGACGCTGGCCATCGTCGGCGCGTCCGGCTCGGGCAAGAGCACCTTGCTGCACCTGCTGGGCGGGCTGGATGCGCCGACCTCGGGCATGGTGCGCCTTCAGGGCGAGGTCTTGTCGGCGCTGTCGGCCGAGCGCCAGGGCCGGCTGCGCAACCAGCACCTGGGCTTCATCTACCAGTTCCACCACCTGCTGCCCGAGTTCAGCGCGCTGGACAACGTGGCCATGCCGCTGCGCATTCGCCGCCTGCCGCTGGCGCACTGCCATGCCCAGGCGCAGCGCGTGCTCGCGGCCGTCGGTTTGCTCGGGCGCTTGCAGCATCGCCCGGCCGAACTGTCGGGCGGCGAGCGCCAGCGCGTGGCGATCGCGCGCGCATTGGTGACGCAGCCGGCCTGTGTGCTGGCCGATGAACCCACCGGCAATCTGGACCGCAGCACGGCCGATGGCGTGTTCGATCTGATGCTGCAACTGGCGCGCGAACAGGGCACGGCGTTCGTGCTGGTCACGCATGACCCGGCGCTGGCGGCGCGCTGTGATCGGGTGGCGCAGTTGGTGGCCGGGGTGTTGGGCTGATTTGGGCACTTTGGGCACTGGCGGGCTGCGCGCAGCGGGCGGCGCGCAGCCAGGGCCTGGCGCGCGCATGTCAATTCGGAAACGACCCGGTATGGCCGGCACGCGCATGCTGGTACGCTCGCGGCACCATGGAGACAACCCCGGACACCCCCGCCTTCATCCCCCAGATCCGCCTGTACCAGGACTGGTTGCGCGACCGGCGCGGCCTGCGCTTTGACAGCTACGACGCGCTGTGGCGCTGGTCGACCACCGAGCTTGATGCGTTCTGGCAAAGCATATGGGATTACTTCGATTTGCAGTCGCCCACGCCCCATAGCGCCGTGCTGGCCAGCAACCGCATGCCGGGCGCGCAATGGTTTCCCGGTGCGCAGGTCAACTACGCGCGCCAGGCGCTGCGGCATGTGGCTGCGGCGCATGCCAGCGGCCAGCCGGCCATCATCAGCCGCAATGAAAAAGGCCGGCACCGGGAACTGTCCTGGCCCGAACTGCAGCGCCAGGTGGCCGCGCTGGCCCTGCACCTGCAAGCCCAGGGCGTGCAGCCGGGCGACCGCGTGGCCGCCTACCTGCCGAATGTGCCCGAGGCCATGATCGCCTGTCTGGCCACCGCCAGCATCGGCGGCGTGTGGAGCATCTGCGCGCCCGACATGGGCACCCATGCGGTGCTCGACCGTTTCCGTCAGATCCGCCCCAAGGTGCTGATCGGCGTCGATGGCGTGACCTACGGCGGCCGCGACCACGACCGCCGCAGCGTGCTGACCGAACTGCGCGCAGCCCTGCCGAGCGTGCAGCATGCGCTGCTGCTGAACGACCTGGACACCCGTGCTGCGCTGACAGGATGGGCCGATTGGCGCCGCGCCTGCGCCCGCGACGATGCGCAAACCGCCGGTTTCGAGCCACTGTGGCTGCCGTTCGACCACCCGCTGTGGATCGTCTACTCCAGCGGCACCACGGGCCTGCCCAAGCCCATCGTGCACGGCCATGGCGGCATGTTGCTGGTGGCGCTATCGCTCAAGGTGCTGCACAACGACATCGGCTCCAGCTACGAGCCCAACAGTTGGGGCGAGCGCTACCACTGGTACAGCTCCACCGGCTGGGTGATGTGGAATGCGCAACTCAGCGGGCTGCTCTCGGGCACCAGTTGCGTGATCTACGACGGCAACCCCGGCGGCAGCAAGGAGCGCCCCGACTGGGGCCTGCTCTGGCGCTTTGCGGCCGACCTGGGCGTGACCTTCTTTGGCGCCGGAGCGGCCTTCTTTGGCAACTGCATGAAGGCCGGGCTGCAACTGAAAGACTGCGGCGATCTGCGCCGCATCCGCGCGCTGGGCAGCACCGGCTCGCCGCTGCCGCCCGAGGTGCAGGAATGGGGCACGGCGCAGTTCCGGGCGCTGGGCAGGCCGGACATCTGGTGGAACAACATCTCGGGCGGCACCGACTTTTGCGGCTCGTTCATCGGCGGCCACCGCGAAATGCGCCAGGTGCCGGGACAGATGCAATGCCGCATGTTGGGCGCGGCCGTGCAGGCATGGAACGCCCAGGGGCAGTCCGTGGTGGACGAGGTGGGCGAGTTGGTGTGCGCGCAGCCGATCCCGTCGATGCCGCTGTACCTGTGGGGCGACCAGGACGGAGCGCGCTACCGGTCGAGCTACTTCGACATGTACCCGCCCGGGCATGGCCGCCAACCCGGCGGCGGCAACGCAGATGCCGCGATGGGCGCCGTCTGGCGCCATGGCGACTGGCTCAAGATCGGCGCCGACGGGGGCTGCATCATCTACGGCCGCTCGGACGCCACCATCAACCGCCATGGCCTGCGCATGGGCACGAGCGAGATCTACAGCGCCGTGGAGGCCCTGCCGGAGGTGCTCGACAGCCTGGTGGTGGACCTGGAATACCTGGGCCGCGAAAGCTACCTGCCGCTGTTCGTGGTGCTGCGCCCCGGCGTGGCGCTCGACGCGGCACTGCGCGCGCGCATCAACGGCGCGGTGCGCACGGCGCTCAGCCCGCGTTTCGTGCCCGACGACATCTTTGCCGTGGCCGAGGTGCCGCGCACGCTGAGCGGCAAAAAGCAGGAACTGCCCATCAAGAAACTGCTGCTCGGCCAGCCCCTGGAGAAGGTGCTCAACCGGGACGCGATGGCCAACCCCGGTTGCCTGGCCTGGTACCAGGCATTTGCCGCCGAGCGGGCCGGCAAGCAGCAAGACACAGGGCCGGCGGCGTAAAACAGGCGCTCGCCGATGCAGCCCAGGCCCCGCGTTGCGGTGCTCGCCGTATTCATCGCATTCGCCGCATTCGCCGCATTCGCCGTATTCGTCGCATTGGCCAGGCCAGGGATCGAAGGCGGACGGCAAAACCGATGCCCATCACCCGCCACCCGCCCCCCGCCCACGCGCCAGGGTCTACCATTGGGCATCTTCCCCATCCCCGGAGAGCCAGCGTGCCCCCACTGTCGAAAATCACCTGCATCGAAGACCTGCGCCTGGTGGCCGCGCGCCGCGTGCCGCGCATGTTTTATGACTATGCCGACTCGGGCTCGTACACCGAGGGCACTTACCGTGCCAACGAGGCCGACTTTCAGGCCATCAAGCTACGCCAGCGCGTGGCCGTGAACATGGAGGGCCGCAGCACCCGCACGACCATGGTGGGGCAGGATGTGGCCATGCCGGTGGCGATTGCGCCCACCGGGCTGACCGGCATGCAGCATGCCGACGGCGAGATTCTGGGCGCCAAGGCGGCCAAGGCTTTTGGCATCCCCTTTACGCTGTCCACGATGAGCATCTGCTCCATCGAAGACATTGCCGAGCACACGGGGCGCCACCCGTTCTGGTTTCAGGTGTATGTGATGCGCGACCGCGATTTCATCGAGCGCCTGATCGACCGCGCCAAGGCGGCCAACTGCTCGGCGTTGCAACTCACGCTCGACTTGCAAATCCTCGGCCAGCGCCACAAGGACATCAAAAACGGCCTGTCGGCGCCGCCACGGCCCAGCCTGGCCAACCTGATCGACCTGGCCACCAAGCCGCGCTGGTGCTGGGGCATGCTGGGCACGCCGCGCCGCAGCTTCGGCAACATCGTGGGCCATGCCAAGGATGTGGGCGATCTGTCCTCGCTGTCCGCGTGGACGGCCGAGCAGTTCGACCCCCGGCTGCACTGGGGCGATGTCGAGTGGATCAAAAAGCGCTGGGGTGGCAAGCTGATCCTCAAGGGCATCATGGACGCCGAAGACGCGCGCCTGGCGGTGAACAGCGGCGCCGACGCGCTGATCGTCAGCAACCACGGCGGCCGCCAACTCGACGGCGCACCCTCGTCGATCGCCGCCCTGCCCGGCATTGCCGCTGCCGCAGGCAAGGCCATCGAGGTCTGGATGGACGGCGGCATCCGCAGCGGGCAGGACGTGCTCAAGGCCCGCGCCCTGGGCGCGCAGGGCACGCTGATCGGGCGCAGTTTTCTCTACGGCCTGGGCGCCTTCGGCCAGGCCGGCGTGACCCGCGCGCTGGAGATCATCCACAAGGAACTGGATATCACGATGGCGTTTTGCGGCCTCACCGACATCAACCGGGTGGACGCATCCATCCTGCTGCCGGGCACTTATCCGACCTGAAGTCCGGCCTGAATCCCCGGCCCGGTCTACGCGGCCTTGCGCGGGGGCTTTGCGGCGGCGGCCTTGACTTTGGCCGCAACGCGCTTGACAGGGGCTTTTTTGGCGGCCACGGCCCTGTCTGCCTTGAGCGCACTGCCGGCCCTGCCCGCATGACCGGCATGACCCACATGAGCGGACGTTTTCGCCGCAGCGGCGACGGGCTGGCGTGGCGGGAACTTGCTCGGCGCAAATTCAAAGTTGACCTTGCCTGCGGCCGGGTCCCAGACCAGATGGGCCTTGAACGCGCGGCGCGTGCGCATGCTGACGAACTTGTCGAGCAGGTCGGTCTTGCCGGTGGCCAGCAGCTTTTGCATCTGCTCGCGCTCCACCGGTTGTTGCAGGATGACCCTGCCGCTCTTGAAGCTGCAACTGGGCGCGGGCTGCGCGGCCGTGGGCACGGACTTGCTGCACAGGTAGTTGTTGCCATGCTCGTGCACCCCGGCGCCGCACAGCGGGCAAGGGCCTAGCGCGGCGTCCTTGAACTCCACCAGTGCGCCCGATTCCTCGGCGTTCTTCCTGTCATCGCCAAAGTCGAATTCGAGCTTGTAGTTGTGCGTCTGCTCGTCGTAGCGGATGACGATCTCGGAACTGAAGGGCCAGCCGGCCTTGGAGCGAAAGCCCTCCAGCGGGCCGATCTTGCGCTCGCGCAGCAGGGTCTCGGCCTCGGCAGTTTCAAAGGTGCGGCCGGCGGGCGACTTGCCAAAGCTGAAGCCGCAAGGCGATGCGCCGTCCTTGCCGGCGCAGGCATAGCGGCGGTAGTTTTCCTTGACCACGCCGGCGCAGTTCGGGCAAGGCGCTTGCAGCGTGGCGTAGTCGCCGGGGATGGTGTCGCGGTCGTATTCCCGGGCTTTTGTCACCATGCGCTCGGTCATCGCCGCGATGTCGGCCATGAAGGCCGCGCGGCTGAGCTGGCCCTTTTCCATTTGCGCGAGCTTGAACTCCCACTCGCCAGTCAGGTCGGCGCGGCACAGTTCCTCGACCTGCAGCCCGCGCAGCAGCAGCATGAGTTGAAAGGCTTTGGCCGTGGGGATGATCTCGCGGCCTTCGCGCAGCATGTACTTTTCCGTCAGCAGTCCTTCGATGATGGCCGCGCGCGTGGCGGGCGTGCCCAGGCCCTTTGCCTGCATGGCCTCGCGCAATTCGTCGTCGTCGAGCTGCTTGCCGGCGCTCTCCATCGCGCCCAGCAGCGTGGCTTCGGAGTAGCGGGCGGGCGGCTTGGTCTTGAAGCCCCGGGGGTCGGCCTGCAAGGTGAGCACCCGTTCGCCGGGCTGCACCGGCACCAGGTTTTGGCCCTTGTCGCCCTCCTTGCCGCCCTCCACCTCGTCGGCCGCTTCCTTGCCGTAGACGGCCAGCCAGCCGGTCTTGACCAGCACCTTGCCTTCGGTCTTGAAGCGGTGCACGGCTGCGGCCCCCCCGTTCGGCGCCACGCTCACCGTGCTGATGCGCGTGGTCACGGTGTATTCCGCGTTCGGGAAGAAAACCGCGATGAAGCGGCGCACCACCAGGTCGTACAGCCTTTGCTCGGCGTCGTTGAGGCCGCCGGGCGCTTGCAGCGTGGGGATGATGGCAAAGTGATCGCTGACCTTGCTGCTGTCGAAAATGCGCCTGGACATGCGCACATAGCCGTTGTTCAGCGCCGTGAGCGCGTGCGGCGCCAGGTGGCGCATGGCGCTGCCGGCGAGCATCTCGAAAGTCTGGCGCGCCACCGGCAGATAGTCTTCGGGCAGCGCGCGCGAATCGGTGCGCGGATAGGTCAGGGCCTTGTGGCGCTCGTACAGGCTTTGCGCCAGCGCCAAGGTGGTCTTGGCCGAGAAGCCGAACTTGCCGTTGGCCTCGCGCTGCAAACTGGTCAGGTCAAACAGCGGCGGCGCGGCCTGCGTGCTCGGCTTGCTCTCTTCGCTGACGCTGGCCGGCTGGTCGCGCACGGCCTGGGCAATCGCCTGGGCCTCGGCGACAGACCACAGGCGCTCGGCCCGGGCCTCGGCATCATCGCTTTTCTTCCATTGGGGGTTGAACCATTTGCCGGGGTATGGGCCGGCTGCGGCGCCAAACAGGGCGTGCACTTCCCAGTAGTCGCGGCTGACGAATTGGCGGATTTTTTCCTCGCGCTCGACCACCAGCGACAGCGTGGGCGTTTGCACCCGGCCCACGGTGGTCAAGAAGAAACCGCCATCGCGCGAGTTGAACGCCGTCATCGCGCGGGTGCCGTTGATGCCCACCAGCCAGTCGGCCTCGGAGCGGCTGCGCGCCGCGCTGGCCAGGCCCTGCATCTGCTGCTCGGGGCGCAACGCGGCAAAGCCGTCGCGAATCGCCTGCGGCGTCATCGACTGCAGCCACAGGCGCTCGACCGGCTTGCCCAGGGGCTTGTCGCCGCCGGCGTACTGCTCGATCAGGCGAAAAATCAACTCCCCCTCGCGGCCCGCGTCGCAGGCGTTGATCAGCGCGCCCACGTCCCGGCGCCTGGCCTGCTTGACCACTGCATTGAGGCGGCCCTTGGTCTTGTCCACGGGCTTGAGGTCAAAGTACGGCGGAATCACCGGCAGGTGCGCAAAACTCCACTTGCCGCGCTTGACCTCAAACTGCTCGGGCGCCTGAATTTCCACCAGGTGGCCGACAGCGCTGGTGACGACATAGCGCTCGTTCTCGAAGTGGTCCTCATGCTTGTCGAACTTGCCCGCCACGGGGGTCAGTGCGCGCACGATGTCCTGCGCCACCGAAGGCTTTTCTGCAATTACCAGGGTCTTGGTCATGTGGGTGGTTCTCTCGCCAGTCGTACTGTGCGTCCGGGCACGGCCCGGGCGCTTTTACAATTCGGATCCTCGCGCATACGCGCGCGCATGCGTGCATCCCCAAGTTAACAGAGTTTTTGCCATGCCCCGCCATGTTCCGCCCAGCGCCCCTGCCGCCATAGCCCCCAGCACCAGCACCGGCCGCCGCATCCAGACCCGGCGCTCGGGCGTGCATGGCAAGGGCGTTTTTGCCGTGCAAGACATCGCCGCAGGCCACGTGCTGCTGGAGTACACCGGCCAGGTCATCGATTGGCAGCAGGCGCAGCAGCGCCACCCGCATGACCCCATGCAACCCCGGCACACCTTTTATTTTCACGTCGATGACGAGCATGTGATCGACGCCAAGTTCGGCGGCAACTCCTCGCGCTGGATCAACCACAGTTGCCATCCGAACTGCTATGCCGACGAGCGCGAGGGCCGCATTTTCATCACGGCGCTGCGCAATATCAAGGCCGGCGAAGAACTCAGTTACGACTACGGCCTGACCGTCGAGGAGCGCTACACCCCCCGGCTCAAGGCCGAGTACCCCTGCTGGTGCGGCAGCCCGAACTGCCGTGGCACCCTGCTGGCCCCCAAGCGCGGCTGGGCGCCACCACTGCCGCCGCCCGCCGCCACGGCCCCGGGCCCTGCCGAGCCACCCCAACGAGGCCGCAACCGGTGACCGCCCCCGCACATGACAGCCAAGGCTGGCCCACCGAAGCGCTGCGGGAAGCGCTGTCACCACTATTACCAGGCTTTACCGTCCAAGTGCTGCCCAGCATCGACTCGACCAACAGCGAACTCATGCGCCGCGCGCGCGCCGGCCCATGCGCCCCCACGCTGCTGGTGACCGAGCAGCAAACCGCCGGGCGCGGGCGCATGGGACGCACATGGCACAGCGGCCCGGACAGCACGGCAGGCGCGGCGGTGACGGGCAAAGCGGCAAACGCCAGCGCCATCGACTCCTTGATGCTGTCCCTGGGGCTGCCGCTGGCGCCCAAGGACTGGTCGGGCCTGTCACTGGCCGTTGGCGTGAGCGTGGCCGAAAGCCTGCAACCCATGCTGCCCTCCGGGGGCCAGACCGCCCGCCTGCGGCTCAAATGGCCCAACGACCTGTGGCTCGACGACGCAGCCGGCGAGCGCAAGCTCGGCGGCATCCTGGTAGAGACCGCCAGCTTCGTCGCGCCCCGGGGGCCATCGCGCACCGCCTCGCCCGGCGCCGCCGGCACTGCCCGCTATGTGGTGATCGGCATCGGCATCAACCTGCTGCCGCGCCGCGCCGCAGGACTGAGCATGCCGCCCGGCAGCCTGCAAGAGTTGGAACCCGGATTGCAAGCCCCCGCCGCATTGCTGCGCATCGTGCCGCCACTGGTGACCATGCTGCAATCGTTCGAGGGCTACGGCTTTGCGCCCATGCAGGCGCGCTACGCAGCCCGCGACCTGCTGCAAGGCCGCGCCGTCACACTGAGCGACGGCCGCAGCGGCACCGCATATGGCGTGGCGGAAGACGGCGCGCTGCTGGTACAAACGGCCAGCGGCATGCAGGCCATCACCAGCGCCGACATCAGCGTGCGGCTGGTGTGCGAGTGAATCGCCGACCCCAGGGCCCAACACCATGCTGCGTCTTGCCGTGATCTTGCTGCTGCTGGCCAACGCCGGCTACCGGGCCTGGTCGCAGGGCCTGCTGCGCCCCTGGGGTCTGGCCCCCGAAGCGCAGACCGAGCCCCAGCGCATGCACCAGCAGATCCGCCCCGAGACGCTGCAAATCCTGCCACCCGGCCCTGGCACGACCGCCCCGACCCCCACCGCGCAGCCGGTGGCCGCCAGCACCGCCTCGGGCCAGACCCCCGACGCCAGCGCCGAATGCCTGCGCGCCGGCGTATTCGACGAGCAACAGGCCGACGCCCTGCGCACCGCCGCCGCCGGCCTGCCCTCGGGCAGTTGGACGCTGGAGCCTTCCCTCATGCCCGGCCGCTGGATGGTCTACATGGGGCGCTTCGACGACCAAGACGCACTGGACAAGAAACGCACCGAACTGCGCGCGCGCAAGGTCGACTTCGACCGCGCCGGCGGCCCATGGGAACCGGGCCTGTCACTGGGCCGCTTCTCATCGGAAGAGGCGGCCCGGCGCGAACTGCAAAACCTGTCCAGCAAGGGCGTGCGCTCCGCCCGCGTCATCCGGGAGCGCCCCGAATCCATTGGCTACACATTGCGCCTGCCCGCCGTGACCGACGCGCTGCGCCCACAGCTTGCCGCCTTGCGCAGCGCGCTGGCGGGCAAGACATGGCGCAACTGCGATTGAGTTCGGGCCGCTGCCGCGCGGCGGCATTTCAATGCAGGCCACGGCCGTTATTGGGCCGCTTGGGCCGCTTGGGCACACCTGCCCCATCGGCTGAATCTCTCAGATGATTGAAGGGGGTGGTGCGTTCGGGCAGAGCATCGCGCCCATGTCCAGTGCCCTCGCCACGGTGGCCACAGGGGCCCTGTGCTGGCAGGAGGTGGTCAGCCCGCGCGCGCATAGCGCACAAAACTGAAAGCCAGCCCGTGCTGATCGGGCTGGCGGCTGCGCCGGATCTCGACCCACTCGGCACCCAGTGTGGGCGCGTGGGCATCGCCGTCGAAGTCTTGGTTGATCTCGGTCACCTCGACGCAGTCGGCCAGAGGCAGGGCTTGGGCATACAGTTGCGCGCCGCCGATCACCCAGGCGGTCTGGCGGGCATCGCAGAGCGCCAGGGCTTGCTCCAGGCTGGCTGCGCGCCGGGCGCCGTCGGCATGCCAGTCGCTTTGGCGCGTCACCACGATGTTGCTGCGGCCCGGCAGCGGGCGAAAGCGCGCGGGCAGCGAGTCCCAGGTCTTGCGGCCCATGATCACGCTGCAACCCTGGGTGAGTTGCCTGAAATGCGCCATGTCCTGCGGCAGATGCCAGGGCAGGCGGCCGTCCTTGCCGATGACGCCGTTGGCCGCGCGGGCGTAGATCAGGTGCAGCGGCATGACCCGGTCAGACCGCCACGGGCGCCTTGATCGCGGGGTGGCATCGGTAGTCCAGCACCTCGAAATCTTCGTAGCGGTAGTCGAAGATGCTGTCGGGCCGGCGCCTGATGCGCAACTGCGGGTAGGGGTAGGGGCTGCGCGCCAGTTGGGTCTGCACCTGAGCGTGGTGGTTGTCGTAGATATGGCAGTCGCCACCGGTCCAGATGAACTCACCCACGTCCAACTCGCATTGCTGGGCCACCATATGGGTCAGCAGCGCGTAGCTGGCGATGTTGAAGGGCAGGCCCAGGAAGATGTCGGCGCTGCGCTGGTAGAGCTGGCAACTGAGCGTGCCGCGCCCGCCCGGCGTCTGCGCCGGGGCCACGTAGAACTGAAAGAGTATGTGGCAGGGCTGCAAGGCCATTTTGTCGAGTTCGGCCACGTTCCAGGCGCTGACGATGATGCGGCGCGAGTCGGGGTTGGTCTTGAGCGTGGCGATGACCGAACCGATCTGGTCGATATGCCCGCCATCGGGTCGGGGCCAACTGCGCCATTGCACGCCGTACACCGGGCCCAGATCGCCGTCTGCGCGCGCCCATTCGTCCCAAATGCTGACACCGCGCTGCTGCAGCCAGCGGTTGTTGCCCGAGCCGGCGAGGAACCACAGCAGTTCTTCGATGATGGATTTGAGGTGCACTCTCTTCGTGGTGACCAGCGGAAAGCCCCCGCGCAGATCAAAGCGCATCTGGTGGCCGAACAGGCTTTTGGTGCCGGTGCCGGTGCGGTCCGACTTGTGCACGCCATGCCTGAATACATGGCGCATCAAGTCCTCGTACGGGGTGGGGGGAAAGAGCGCCTCAGGCCGATCGCGCCCGGGGCTGTCGCACTGGGTGCTCGCAGGGCGGGCAAGGGCGGACTGGTTCATGGAGCAAAAGGGCCGATCGCAGGGCAAGGAGGGGGATTGGCACGAGGCCGATCGCCGGATTCTATGCGCCCCGGTGCGCGCTGCGGACAGCGTGCGAGCGCGCGAGCGCGCGCTGTCCGCGCATGCGCGCGCGATCCCGTGCGTGCCCGCGCCATGGGGCAGCGCTCGATGGGCATGGCGCATGAAATATGCCGCAGGTGCAAGAAACACATTTGCTTTACGCTCTGTTTTCAATAGCTCATCGATGGCTACCCGATGGCGTTGCGCCGGATGCAATGGGCTTGCATCGGAGCGCTTCCATGCAGATATCCAATTGATCGGTCTAGGTATAAATCCCGGGTACCTGGTGCAAACAAGTATCTATTGGTGCTGTTTGAGTACCAATCGGGCATGTCAGCATCGGTATCGTTCGGGCAGTCCATCGATGCCCGGCGTCGAGCGGCAGATTCCATACCCCCAAGGAGACATTCCGATGCCCTATCCCTTCCGTGCTGTCGCAGTTTGCCGACGGGCTTGGGTCACCGCCCTGGGCTTGTCGCTGTGCGCTGGCGCCAGCGCGCAGACCGAGTTGGTCATTGCCACCGTGAACAACGGCCACATGATCGAGATGCAAAAGCTCGGCAAGCACTTCGAGCAGGCCCACCCTGACATCCGGCTCAAGTGGGTCACGCTGGAGGAGGGTGTGCTGCGCCAGCGCGTGACGACCGATATCGCCACCAAGGGCGGCCAGTTCGATGTGATGACCATTGGCATGTATGAGACGCCGATCTGGGGCAAGAAGGGCTGGCTGCAGGCGTTGAAGACCGACGCCGCCTACGATGCCGACGATCTGTTGCCCGCGATACGCCAGGGCCTGTCGGTCGACGGCAAGCTGTTCGCGGCCCCGTTCTACGGCGAAAGCTCGATGCTGATGTACCGCAAGGACTTGGCCGACAAGGTGGGGGTGCAGGTGCCCGAGCGTCCGACCTGGCCGCAGATCAAGGATTTGGCGGCCAAGATCCACGACCCCAAAAACGGCGTGTACGGCATCTGCCTGCGCGGCAAGCCGGGCTGGGGCGACAACATGGCTTTTCTGAGCACGCTGGTGAACACCTTCGGCGGCCAATGGTTCGACATGCAGTGGAAGCCGCAGCTTCAGTCCAAGCCCTGGCAGGAGGCCATCCACTTTTATGTCGATCTGCTCAAGCACCATGGCCCGCCCGGCTCGTCGGCGAACAGTTTCAACGAGCTCCTGGCGCTGACCAATTCCGGTAAATGCGGCATTTGGATCGACGCCACCATTGCCGCCTCGTTCGTCAGCGATGCCAGGCAGTCGAAGGTGGCCGGGCAAATGGCTTTTGCCCAGGCGCCGACGATGCACACGCCCAAGGGCGCGAACTGGCTGTGGTCGTGGAATCTGGCGATTCCGGCAGGTTCCCGGAAGGTGGACGCGGCGCAGAAGTTCATCACCTGGTCGACCAGCAAGGACTATGTGCAACTGGTGGCCAAAACCAATGGCTGGGCCAATGTGCCCACCGGCACGCGCCGGAGCACCTATGCCAATGCCGAGTTCCAGAAGGCGGCCCGTTTTGCGGCCGCAGAAAAGATGGCCATCGATTCGGCCAACCCCACGGACGCGACGCTGCCCCAAAGTCCCTATATCGGCGTGCAGTTTGCCGCCATTCCTGAATTCCAGGCCATCGGCATCGCTGTGGGCCAGCAGATGAGCGCGGCGCTGGCTGGCAAGAGCACGGTCGAGGCGGCCCTGAAGGCCAGCCAGACCCTGGCCGAGCGTGAGATGAAGAAGGCGGGCTACTACCGGTGATCCGACGAACCCGTGACCGGTGCCGATGCCTAGTGTCGCGTCACCGATCAGATGTCGTAGGCTGCGCGCAGCCATCGGAACGCAGCGCAAGGCGCATCGCGCAGCCAATACCGAGCGTATTGGCAAGCGATGCAACGCCGCGATGCGCTTCGATGGCCAGCGCAGACCGACAGATGATCGGTGACGCGACACTAGTCACCGGCCCCTGATTGCCGTCCTGTCCGAAAAGATACCTCGCCATGAACCGTTTGCTTGCCCGCTTGCTGCTGATACCGGCGATGGTCCCGCTGCTGCTGTGGATGATCGTGCCGCTGGTGATGACGATTTACTTCTCGTTCATCCGCTACAACCTGCTGCAGCCTGAGCAGTCCGGCTTCGTGGGGTTGGAGAACTTCGAGTATTTCGTGACCGATCCATCGTTCGGCGCGGCCGTGCTGAACACGGTGCTGTTGCTCGGCAGCGTGATCATCATCACCGTGCTGCTGGGCGTGGCGCTGGCGCTGTTGACCGATGCGCCATTTCCGGGGCGGTCTTTGGTGCGGCTGCTGCTGATCGCGCCCTTTTTCGTGATGCCCACGGTCAATGCCCTGCTCTGGAAGCACATGATGATGAACCCCATCTACGGGGTGCTGGCGCAGGTCTGGCTGTTCTTTGGCGCGCAGCCGGTGGATTGGCTCACCGACTACCCGCTGCTGTCCGTGATCATCATGGTGGCCTGGCAATGGCTGCCGTTTGCCACGCTGATCTTCATGACCGCGCTGCAGGGCATGAACCACGAGCAGCTCGAAGCCGCGCGCATGGATGGCGCCAACTACCTGCAGCAACTGCGCTACCTGTACATGCCGCATCTGGCGCGCTCGATGGCGGTGGTGGTGATGATCGAGATGATTTTCCTGCTCGGCATCTTTGCCGAGATCAGCACCACCACCAACGGCGGCCCGGGCGATGCGAGCACCAACGTGACGTTTTTGATCTTCAAGCAGGCCCTGCTCAACTTCGATGCCGGCGTGGCCTCGGCCGGCGCGCTGTTCGCGGTGCTGCTGGCCAACGTCGCTGCCTGGTTCCTGATCCGCATGGTGGGCAAAAACCTCGACCGATGAGTTGCACCATGACTGTCACCCGACGCCGTTCCTCCCCTCCCCTGGGCCCGCTGGCCCTGCGCACCGCAGCAGCCTGGGCGGCTGCGCTGCTGCTGTTCTTCCCGCTGGGCTGGCTGCTGCTCACGGCCTTCAAGACCGAGTTGCAGGCGATCTCGGTGCCGCCGCTGCTGTGGTTCACGCCGACGCTGGAAAATTTCCTTGAAGTGCAAGAGCGCAGCGACTACCTGCTGTACGCCGGCAACTCGGTCATCACCAGCGTGCTGTCGACGCTGCTGGGCCTGCTGCTGGCCGCCCCTGCGGCCTACGCAATGGCTTTCTTCAAGGGCCGCTACACCAAGGACATCCTGATGTGGATGCTCTCGACCAAGATGATGCCCGCCGTGGGCGCTCTGGTGCCGATCTATGTGCTGGCCCAAAAGAGCCAGTTGCTCGATACCCGGCTGGCGCTGATCATCGTGTTTACGCTGTCCAACCTGCCGATCATGGTCTGGATGCTGTATTCGCACTTCAAGGACATTCCGCACGAGATTCTGGAGGCTGCCCGCATGGACGGCGCCACGCTGTGGCAGGAAGTGCGCCTGGTGCTGCTGCCGCTGGGCATGGGCGGGCTGGCGTCCACGGGCCTGTTGTGCCTGGTGCTGGCCTGGAACGAGGCTTTCTGGAGCCTGAACCTCAGCGCCGCCAAGGCCGGCACGCTGGCCACGCTGATCGCCTCGTACTCCAGCCCCGAGGGGCTGTTCTGGGCCAAGCTGTCTGCCGCCTCGCTGATGGCCATCGCGCCCATCGTGGTGTTTGGCTGGTTCAGCCAAAAGCAGTTGGTCCAGGGCCTGACCTTTGGCGCCGTCAAGTAGCAGCCCGTTGCCGACCACCCTCCCCTGCCCCGTCGTTACCCACCCAGGAAGCACCCGCCATGGCCTATCTGCAATTGCGCGGTATCGAAAAATTCTTCGGCGAGCATCACGCCATCAAGGGCATCGATCTGAGCATCGCGCAAGGCGAATTCATCGTCTTCGTCGGCCCCTCGGGCTGCGGCAAATCCACCTTGCTGCGCCTGATCGCCGGGCTCGAGCGCGTCGACGGCGGCACGCTGCTGCTCGATGGCAGCGACATCACCGACCGGCCCTCCAGCCGGCGCGACCTGGCGATGGTGTTCCAGAGCTATGCGCTGTACCCGCACATGAGCGTGTACCAGAACATGAGCTTTGCGCTGCAACTGGCCAAAGCCGATCCGGCCATCATCCGCACCAAGGTCGAGCGCGCCGCCGCCATCCTGAACCTGGGCAGCTACCTGCAGCGCCGGCCCCGGGAACTCTCGGGCGGGCAGCGCCAGCGGGTGGCCATCGGCCGCGCCATCGTGCGTGCGCCCAAGGTGTTCCTGTTCGACGAGCCGCTGTCCAACCTCGACGCAGCGCTGCGCGGCCAGACCCGCGTGGAGATCGCCAAGCTGCACCGCGACCTGGGCGCCACCACCATCTACGTCACGCACGACCAGGTCGAGGCCATGACGCTGGCCGACCGCGTGGTGGTGCTGCGCGACGGGCAGATCGAACAGGTCGGCACGCCGCTGACGCTGTACGACCAGCCCGCCAACCGGTTCGTCGCGCAGTTCATCGGCACGCCGCAGATGAACATGCTGCCTTACGAGCAACTGCCCCCCGTCATGCAGCAGCAATGCCCGGCGGCGGCCGTGGGGGGCGCGGTCGGGCTGCGGCCCGAATGCCTGGCGGTGCATCCGGCCGGGCATCCGGGGGGCGCCTTCGGACAGGGCGCTGCTGCGCTCGGCGGCCAGGTGGAACTGATAGAAGCGCTGGGCGCCGAGACGCTGATCTACCTGCGCACCGCACAGGGCGCCCAGGTGGTGGCACGCCAGAGCGAGCGCACGGCGCTGCAGCCGGGCCACCCGGTGGCGCTGGACATCGCCATCGGGCAGGCCCACTGGTTTGACAGCACCGGGCGCGTGGTGCCAGCGGCGCGCCATGCGCATTGACCTTCCTGCCACCCTTGCCTGGACTGCCATGACCACTGACATTCACCCCTTGACCATCCTGCACCTCGGGCTGGGCTCTTTTCACCGCGCGCACCAGGCGCTGTATCTGCACCGACTGCACGCGCTGGGCGAGCGTCGCTGGGTGCTGGCCGGCGGCAACCTGCGCCCCGACATGCAAGACAGCATCGCCGCACTGCAGGCCCAACATGGCGCTTACACGCTGGAGACGGTCAGTGCCCGGGGCGAGCGCAGCTACACCTGGGTCGAATCCATCCGCACGGTGCTGCCCTACACCCCGGATCTGGCCGGACTGGTGGCCCTGGCAGTACAGCCGGGCACGCGCATCATCTCGTTCACCGTGACCGAGGCCGGCTACTACCTGGACAGCCGCCATCAACTCAACTGGGCCGGCGCCCCCGACCTGCACAACGACCTGCAGGCGCTGCGCCACGGTGGCGCCGGCAGCACCATCTATGGCGCGCTCACCACCTTGCTGCGCGCGCGCAGCAAGGCTGGCGCAGGGGCCGTGACGCTGCTCAACTGCGACAACCTGCGCCACAACGGCGAGCGCGCGCGCAGCGGCCTGCTGCAATTCGTGAACGCGCTGGGTGACACCGCGCTGGCCGCATGGATCGCCGCCCACACCAGCAGCCCCAACGCCATGGTCGACCGCATCACCCCCCGGCCCACCCCCGAGGTGGTAGAGCGCGTGCGCCAGGCCACGGGCCGCAACGACCCGGCGGCGCTGATGGGCGAGAGTTTCATCCAATGGGTCATCGAAGACCGTTTTGCCAATGGCCGCCCGGCATGGGAGCGCGTGGGCGTGGAACTGGTCGAATCGGTGGCACCCTACGAAGAAGCCAAGATCCGCCTGCTCAACGCCACGCACAGCGGCATTGCCTGGGCCGGCACGCTGCTGGGCTATCGCTTCATCCATGAAGGCACGCAGCACCCCGCGATCCGCCAGATGATGTTCGACTACGTGACCGACGACACCATCCCGGTGCTCAGCCCCAGCCCACTGGATTTGGCCGCCTACCGCGACGTGGTGCTCGAGCGCTTTGCCAACCCGGCCATCGCCGACACCAACCAGCGCGTGGCGATGGACGGCTTCAGCAAAATCCCCGGCTTTATCGCGCCCACCATCGGCGAGCGGCTGGCACGCGGCCAAGGCATCGCCAGCGTGGCCATGCTGCCGGCGCTGTTCCTGGCCTATCTGCAGCGCTGGCACACGGGGCAGATTCCGTACCCCTACCAAGACCAGGCCATGGACAGCGACGCCGCCCACGCCATCTGCGCGGCAGCCGACCCGGTGGCCGCCTTCGCCGCCAACCGCGTGCTGTGGGGCGATCTGGCGGACGACCCGCGCCTGGCGCAGGCCCTGCACGGCGCCCGGCAGCGCGTGAACCGTTTTACCCAGGAGCACTCCGCATGAGCCCGATGACAACGACGAACCCGCAGCGCCTTCAGGGCAAGCATGCCTTGCTGACCGGCGCTGCCGGCGGCATGGGCCTGGCCGTGGCGCAGGCTTACCTGCAGCAGGGCGCGCGCTGCACCGTGGCCGACCTGGCCGAGCACCCCGCGCCGCCACTGCAGGCCTTGCTCGGGCAGCACCCCGACGCGCTGCAGTACCAGCGCACCGACATCACGCAAACAGACCAGGTGCAAGCCCTGATCAGCGCCGCCGCCAGGCGGTTCGGCCCGGTCAGCACATTGTTCAACAACGCCGCCATCTTCGACATGGCGCCGCTGCTCGAAAGCACCGAGGCCATGTACGACAAGCTCTTTGCCGTCAACGTCAAGGGTGCCTTCTTCGTGATGCAAAAGCTGCTGGCCCATATGCTGGAGCACCGCGTGCAGGGCGGGGCCGTGATCAACATGGCCTCGCAGGCCGGGCGGCGCGGCGAGGCGCTGGTGGCGCATTACTGCGCATCCAAGGCCGCCATCATCAGCTACACGCAAAGCGCGGCCCTGGCCATGGCGCCGCACGGCATTCGCGTCAACGCCATCGCGCCCGGCGTCATCGCCACCCCGATGTGGGAGCAGGTCGACGCATTGTTTGCCAAATACGAAAACCTGCCCCCGGGCGCAAAGAAACGCCAGGTGGGCGCCGCCGTGCCTCTGGGCCGCATGGGCGCGCCCGACGACATCTGCGGCGCAGCAGTGTTCCTGGCCAGCGACGAGGCGCGCTACGTCACCGCACAGACATTGAACGTCGATGGCGGCAACGTGATGTCCTGAGCCGCAGCGCTGATGGCCATGCCCGCCCTGCCACGCCAGACCCGGCCCGAACTGGAGCACGACTACACGCGCTCGACGGAGCTGGGATACGAGCCGCCCGAGGCGGCAGGCTTCATCCGATGCCTGTCGCATGGCTTTCCGACACCGCTGGCGCGCTGGCACTACCACGACGAGTACGAACTGCACCTGATCACGGCCACTTCGGGCAAGGTCTTCGTGGGCGACTGGATCGGGCAGTTCCAGCCCGGCCATCTGGTGCTGACCGGGCCGCGCCTGCCGCACAACTGGATCAGCATGGACCTGCCCGAAGGCGGCGTACCCGAGCGCGACCTGGTCATACAGTTCCAGCACGCCCCGATAGCGGCCAGTTGCGAAACCATCCCCGAACTGCGCGAACTGCTGCCGCTGCTCGAGCGCGCGCGCCACGGCGTCGAATTCTTTGGCCTGCAGGCGCAGGCGGCGCAGCACTGGCAGCGCATCAAGGCGCGCCAGGGGCTGGCCCGGTTTGCCGCGTTCTGCGGCCTCATGAGCGAACTGGCCCACAGCACCGACTTTCGCCTGCTATCGAGCACGCAACTGCAAAGCGAGGACAACGACGCCGAGCTCGACCAGATCAACGCCATCGTCAGCCGCATCACCGACCACCTGGCCGAACCGTTCTCGGCGGCCGACCTGGCGCAGGAACTGGGCATGACCGAGAGCCGCTTCTCGCGCTTTTTTCGCCGCGCCACCGGCAACCGCTTCACCGACTTCGTGAACCTGGTGCGCGTGAACCGTGCCTGCCAACTGCTGATGGAGACGGACCACTACATCACCCGCATCGCCTACGACGTGGGGTTCAACAACATGGCCAATTTCAATCGCCGTTTCCTGAACATCAAGGGCATGACACCCAGCGAATACCGCAAGCAGGGCACAGGCCGCTTCGGGATGAAATGAAACGGCGCCCCGCCCGGGGGCGCCGGCGGCCAGACCCCACACCGGCGGCGCAGCGTCCCAGGCCGGGGGAGCACACCCGCTGCGCGCGCCACGGCAGATGACAGGAAGCACCATGTACCTCGGAATCGATCTGGGCACCTCCGGTGTCAAACTCTTGCTACTCGACGAGCAGCAGCAAGTGCTGGCCACGGCCGACGCCGCCGTGCCGCAGCACCGCCCGCAACCCACCTGGAGCGAACAGCACCCCGCCGACTGGATGGCCGCCGTCGAAAGCGCAGTGGCGCAGCTACGCGCCCAGGCCCCGGCCGCATGGCGCCAGTTGCGGGGCATCGGCCTGTCGGGCCAGATGCACGGCGCCGTGGTGCTGGATGCGCAGGGCCAGGTGCTGCGCCCGGCCATCCTGTGGAACGATGGCCGGGCCAGCGCCGAATGCGCTGCACTGGAGCAAATCGAGCCCGCAGCGCGGCAGATCACCGGCAACCTGGCGATGCCGGGCTTCACCGCCCCCAAGCTGCTGTGGCTGCGCACGCATGAACCGGCGGTCTTCGCACAGATCCGCCGCGTGCTGCTGCCCAAAGACTGGCTGCGCCTGCAACTCACGGGCGATGCGGTGAGCGACCTGTCCGATGCCTCGGGCACGCTGTGGCTGGATGTGGGCGCGCGGGCATGGAGCCAGGCCATGCTGCAGGCCTGTGGCCTGAACCTGTCGCATATGCCGGCGCTGGCCGAAGGCAGTGCGCCCACCGGCGTGCTGCGCGCCGACATCGCACGCCGCTGGGGGCTGGCAACAGGCGTTCCGGCAGGCGTGCAAAAAGGCGTGGTGCTGGCCGCCGGCGCCGGCGACAACGCCGCCAGCGCCGTCGGGGTGGGCGCGCGCATTGCCGGCCAGGGCCTGGTGTCGCTGGGCACCTCGGGCGTGGTGTTTCGCGTCACCGACGCCTTCGCCCCGGCCACCGGGCGCGCCGTGCATGCGTTTGCCCATGCCCTGCCGCAGCGCTGGCACCAGATGTCGGTGATGCTCAGCGCCGCCAGCGCGTTCGGCTGGGTCACGCGCCTGACCGGGCAGCGCGACGAGGCCCGATTGTCCGCTGCCGTAGCGGCAATGGCGCAGGCGCGGCAAGCGCAGGCCCCGCTGTTTTTGCCCTATCTCAGTGGCGAGCGCACGCCCCACAACGACGCG
Organism: Verminephrobacter eiseniae EF01-2; assembly: GCF_000015565.1. NCBI lineage: Bacteria > Pseudomonadati > Pseudomonadota > Betaproteobacteria > Burkholderiales > Comamonadaceae > Verminephrobacter > Verminephrobacter eiseniae. The sequence continues at coordinate 3,526,037 of NC_008786.1, read as the reverse complement.
GCAGCCAGCGGCGTCTTCATGGGCCTGCGGGCCGAACATGAGGCCACCGACCTGGCCTACGCGGTGATGGAGGGCGTGTGCTTCGGGCTGATGGATGGCCTGAACGCCATGCGCCTGACCGATACCGGCGGCGCACCGGCCACAGGCCATGCCGCGCAGGCCGGCAATGCCGTGCACGCAGGCCGTGCCGGCGCTGCACCGGCCATGGCCTTGGCCCTGGTCGGCGGCGGAGCCCGCAGCAACCCCTGGGCGCAGTTGCTCGCCAGTGGCCTGGGGTGCGCCCTGCAACGCCCGCAGGGCGCCCACGCTGCGGCAGCCCTGGGCGCGGCCCGCCTGGCTGCGATGGCCTGTGGAGGAGATGAAGCGCAGTGGTGCCAGAGCCTGCCCGCAGACGCCAGCTTTGTCCCGCAGGCCGCACAACAAGCACTGCTGGCCGAACGCTACGCCCGCTTCGTTGCGCTCTATCCGGCGCTGCAATCGCAGTTTGGCAAGTACCCGGTCAACACGGCGTGAAACCGGTTGCCTCACTCGCCCAACACCTCCTGCAAGGCCGTCAACACGGCCGCCAGCATCTTGGCCGACAGCACGCCCGGCCCCTTTGCCAGGCGCAACTCATCGACCGCCATGACCGCCATCAGCAGCGCCTGATCGCCCCGCTCCGCAAGCGCCTGTGCTGCCTGAGCCGCCCCCCGAACGCGCCGTCGCCGCCGGCTTGCGCAGGGCGGTGGCGCCGTTTTCTACCGCGATGTCAGCCGTCTTTGGGCCCTTCAGCCCCACCTGGGCCAAGAGCGACTTGGGGCATGGGCCTCGATGGGGCATCACAGGGCCGCGCCCCGAATCGGAGCGCCCAATGGTGCCGATAGAATCAGGGTTTTAACAGCCGCACCGTTCCGTCCATGTCTGCTTGGGTCCTGCCGGATCACATTGCCGATGTCCTGCCGTCCGAAGCCCGGCACATCGAAGAATTGCGTCGCGGGCTGCTCGATACGGCCCGTTGTTACGGCTATGAGTTGGTCATGCCACCCTTGATGGAGCACCTGGAGTCGCTGCTGACAGGCACCGGCGAGGCGCTCGATCTGCAGACCTTCAAACTGGTCGATCAACTCTCCGGGCGTTCGCTGGGTCTCAGGGCCGATACCACGCCCCAAGTCGCGCGCATCGACGCCCATCTGCTCAATCGCAAAGGGGTCACGCGCCTGTGCTACTGCGGGCCTGTTTTGCATACCCGGCCTGACCGTCCCCATGCCACCCGTGAACCGCTGCAGTTCGGCGCCGAGATCTATGGGCATTCCGGGCTGGAGGCCGATCTCGAAGCCTTGCAATTGGCCAGGGAGTGTTTGCGTGTGGCCGGTGTGCGCGACACCACGATCGATCTGGCGGATATGCGCATCGTTCGCAAACTGCTGGCCGGTGTCGCGCTCAGCCCGCAGCGCTTGAGCCGCATCCATGCCGCGTTGGCGGCCAAGGATGCCGGGGAATTGGCCGCGCTGACCCACTGCTTTGCGGCCGATTCCCGTGCCGCCCTGCTCGCCCTGTTGCAGCTCTATGGCGACGAGGCCGTATTGGCCGAGGCCGAAAAAGCCCTCCAACGGATCGATGGAATATCCCCAGTGCTCGCCAATTTGAGATGGTTGGCGTCCCGCCTGGAAGGCGCCCAGGTGACCTTCGACCTGGCGGATCTGCGCGGCTACGCTTACTACAGCGGTGCGCGTTTTGCGATCTATGCCCGTGGGGCCAGCGATGCACTGGTCCGCGGTGGGCGCTATGACGAAGTGGGCGCGGTGTTTGGCCGCAACCGCCCGGCGGTCGGACTGAGCCTGGACATCAAGCAGGTGGTGGGTGTGGTGCCACCGCAGACATTGAAAGCGGCCATTCGCGCCCCTTGGGGGGAAGCGGCCGATGTGAACGCTGCGATCGCCGAACTGCGTGCCGCAGGGGAAACGGTGGTCTGCGTCTTGCCAGGACATGAGAGCGAAGTCGATGAGTTCCACTGTGACCGTGAACTGGCGCAGGTCTCGGGCCGCTGGGTCGTGCAAGCGGTCTGATTCCATTTCCAAATCGTTCGTGAAAGTGAAGGCGGGGCGCAGACAGTACGAATGCACGGCAAGCGACGCCGACGAAGTGCACGGATGATTTTTAGGAATGCAATGAGTAATCGTCATTTGAATGGGGCTCTGGATGACAGCAACCAAAGGTCGTAACGTGGTGGTGGTCGGTACCCAGTGGGGCGACGAGGGCAAGGGCAAACTGGTCGATTGGCTGACGCAGAGCGCGCAGGGCGTGGTCCGTTTTCAAGGCGGGCACAATGCCGGCCACACCTTGGTGATCAACGGGGTCAAGACGGCGCTGCACCTGATTCCCAGCGGCATCATGCGCCCGGGGGTCAAGTGCTACATCGGCAACGGCGTGGTCCTGTCCGCTGCCAAGCTGTTCGAGGAAATCGAGGGCCTTGAAAAAGCCGGCGTCGAGGTGCGCTCGCGCCTGCGCATCAGCGAGGCCTGCCCCTTGATCCTGCCCTTCCATGCCGCCATCGACATTGCGCGGGAAGCGGCCCGCGAACAAGGCGGGGCCGAGAAAATCGGCACCACCGGGCGTGGCATCGGCCCCGCCTACGAAGACAAGATCGCGCGGCGTGCGCTGCGCGTGCAGGACTTGAAACACCCCGAGCGGTTTGCCGCCCGATTGCGTGAACTGCTCGACCTGCACAACCATCTGCTGACCACCTATCTGGGTTCTGCGACCTTCGTTTTTGATGCTGCACTCAAGCCCTACATCGAAGCGGGCAAGGTGCAGTTCGACGTGGTCCATGCCGAGGCCATGCGCCATGCAGAACTGCTCAAACCCATGATGGCCGACGTATCGCGGGAGTTGAATGAAGCCCACCGCGCCGGAATCAATCTGCTGTTCGAAGGCGCGCAAGGCACCTTGCTCGATGTCGATCACGGCACCTACCCCTATGTCACTTCGAGCAACTGCGTCGCCGGCAACGCGGCAGCCGGATCGGGGGTGGGGCCGGGCATGCTGCACTACATCCTGGGCATCACCAAAGCCTACTGCACCAGAGTGGGTGGCGGACCATTCCCGACGGAACTCGATTGGCAAGTGCCAGGCACGCCTGGCTACCACATGAGCCTGGTCGGCGCCGAAAAAGGCGTGACCACGGGCCGCAGCCGCCGCTGTGGCTGGTTCGATGCGGCCTTGCTCAAACGCAGCGCACAGGTCAACGGCCTGTCCGGTCTTTGCATCACCAAGCTCGATGTGCTCGATGGCCTGGCCGAACTGCGGCTGTGCACCGGCTACGAACTCGATGGCGCGCGCATCGATTTGCCGCCCATGGGGGCCGAAGACATCATCCGATGCCGGCCGATCTACGAAACGCTGCCGGGCTGGAGCGAGTCCACGGTCGGCGTGACGGACTATGCGAAATTGCCGCAGAACGCACGCCGCTATCTGGAGCGCATCGAGCAGGTGACAGGGGTTCCGATCGACCTGATCTCCACCAGCCCGGACCGCGATCACACCATCATGATGCGCCAC